>NZ_JAKEDT010000013.1 GCF_021462525.1 Thermus caliditerrae
TCCTTCCATCCCCTCTCCGCCCTCAGGTTCCTGGGGCTCTATGCGGTATAACGGTCAAGTCTGGCCCTGGTCTACACGAGCCTCTTCCTCTCCCCAGAGAGCCTCTGGGTCGTTTCTCCCGCAGGCGCTTTTGTTTACGCCCTGCGCCTGCCCGATCTGCCGCTAATGGCTTCCAGCGAACAAGTCCCGGCGGTGGAGCGGGTGGAGAACCCCCGTTTTGCGCAAAAGTTCGGCGCCTATGCCTCCGTGGTCTCGGGAAAGATCAGCTACTTGGCCACCCGGGACGGGCTGAAGGTCATGGACCTTACCGATCCCAAGAATCCCAAGCTGGTGGCTCACGTCAAGGGCTTTGTGGCCTATGCCCTCCAGCTGGTGGGGGATTTGCTCTACGTGGGCTGTGCCGATGGGGTAAGGGTATTCCGGGTGAAGGGGCCAGGGAGCCTGGAGCAGAGGGTTTATTTGCGGGATAAGGCGGTTTACAGCCTTTTGTTTGTACGAGACGTTCTTTACTTGGGTACCGCAGAGGGTGTGGTCGCGGTGGTGTGGAAGGGGCCGGCTTTGTCTGTCCTCTGGCGCCGGGAAGCGGGTCCCATCTACTCCATAGGGGAGCGGCAGGGGTACCTGTACTTTGGAGGCGCTTCTGGGCTTTGGGCTCTGGCGATCGGGCAGGGCGCCCAGGGGATCCGCTTGGTCCTCAAAGAGCCTGTCTTCTCCCTGGTTTGGCACCAGGACTTCCTCTACCTCGGGGGTGGGAGCGGCCTGCGGGTGTACCGCTACAAGGCGCCCGCCGAGCTCGTCTACGTGACAGGGCTTCCGGGCTTTTCCGCCTGGTACCTGAACCGGGTGGGCAACCGCTTGTACGTCCTTGCCGAGGCGGGGCTTTACCTCCTGGATATAGCGGAACCCGCCTCGCCGGTGGTGATCGTCCACCGCCCAGGCGTGCTTTGGACGGACTTTTTCCTATTGGGGACCTACCTTTATGGCCTGGGGCCTGACGGCGTGTATCTCGTTCAGGTGGAGGATGAGGCCAGCTGGGTGGTGACGGGTCTGGTGCTTAACTACTTGGCCCAGGTTACGGCTCCTGCCACACCGCCCCCTCCGCCCCCGCCACCTCCGTCCCCGGCCAAGGGCTGGTATGGGACGTACTGGGTCAAGACCTGGGGAGCCACGCCCGTTTTCTTCTTCGTCCCAGAAACCAATGCGACATCGGTAGCCGTGGACCCCAAGGGCTACGTGTACGTGGGGGGGGTACACCTCCGGAACTCTGCCCGGTCAGGTGCACCAGGGCGGGGAGGACGCCTTCTTGGCTCGTTTCGATCCTTCGGGGAAACTCCTCTGGCTTAAGCAATTCGGCACTTCTCAGGCGGACGGTATATTCGCCGTAACGGTGGATAAGGTTGGGAACGTCTACGCCGCGGGGCACACCTTGGGCTCCTTGGGCGGAGCCAGCCGAGGGGACTGGGACTTCTTCGTGGTCAAGTTCACGCCCGAGGGTAAGCGCATCTTTGCGAAGCAGTACGGCACCCCCTTTTGGGACAAGGTGACGGGACTGGGTGTGGACAGGCAGGGCAACTTGTACGTGGGGGGCTTCACCTATGGTGCCTTCCCCGGCCAGAGAAACGCCGGGGACCGGGACTACTTCTTGGCCAAGCTGGATGGCGATGGCAACCTCCTCTGGACCCGCCAGGGAGGTTCCCCGGGTGGGGATGTGACCCTCGGGTTGGCGGTGGGGAGCGACGGCTTTGTCTACCTGGTGGGCACCACCGACTCGGTCTTTCCTGGCCAGCGCGGTTACGGGGGCGAAGACGTTTTCTTGGTGAAGTTTGACCTTCGGGGGAATAGGGTTTGGGCGCGGCAGTACGGAACGGAGAGGGACGACCGCGGTCAGTCCGTGGCGGTGGATGCCACGGGGATTTACGTGGGCGGCACCACCAAAGGGAGCTTTTTGAATAAGGGTCTAGGCACCAAAGCCTTCCTCCTGAAGCTGGATGGCAGAGGGGAGAGACTCTGGGTGCAAGAGTTTGGTGTAGGTGTCGTGGAGGGCGAAGGGGTTATCACGGGCTCGGCCTATGTGGCTGTAGCCCCAGGGGGCCAGGTGTACCTGGCGGATTCGGCGACGGGGAACCTTCCGGGCTACATAGGCGCGGGCGGGGCGGATGTGTTTGTTCTGGAATATTCCTCCAAGGGCGAGCTTCGTTCCGTGCTCCAGTCCGGTACGGACGACGACAACCTGACGTACGCCTTGGCTCTGGGTCCTAAAGGTGAGGTCTACGTGGTGGGATCTACGGGGAGTGAGGCTTTTCTCATGAAGGCCAAGAACCCCTTGCCTCCTTACGTCCCTCGCTAGAGCTAGCTGGCTTCCTCCGGGGGTAGCGACCCGCCGCCCCCGGAGGCTCCCTTTAGAGCCGGAGCCGGGCCTCGAGCCACCCTCCGATGGCCAGGACCCGCCCGTCCTCGGCGTAGGGCCCCACCACCTGGAGCCCCACGGGCATCCCCTCCACCCGGGCGAAGGGCAGGGTTAGGGTGGGCACCCCCAGGAGGCTAAAGGGCAGGGTGAGGGTGATGAAGGCCTCCCGGTGGCTCTTCTTCCCCGATTCCAGCTCCACCTCCTCCGTGCCCAAGGGGGGCGCGGGGAGGGGCTGGGCGGGGAGGAGGAGGGCATCCACGCCCCTTAGGGCCTTCACCAGCTGAAGGCGCAGGGCCTCCCGTTCCGCCACCGCATCCCGGTAGTCCTTCTCCGTGAGGGCAAGCCCCGCCAAGAGGGCCTCCCGCACCTGAGGCGAGAAACCCTCGGGGTGCTCCCTTAGGGCCTTTTCGTGGATGCGGGCCGCCTCGTAGCGCACCAGGCGGGTGTAGACCTCGTAGACCCCGGGGAGGGGGAGGGAAACCTCCCTCACCTCGGCCCGAAGGCCGGGCAGGTCTTCCAGGAGGCGGGAAAAGGCCTTCCGCACCCCTACCCCAAGCCTCCCCTCCAGGAAGTCCAGGGGCACGCCGAAGGTGGGGTTTTGCGGGCCCTCGAGGGGGATGCTTTCCCCGGCCAGGATCTCCGTGAGGAAGTGGGCATCCCGCACCGTCTTGGCGATGGGCCCCGCATGGTCGGTGGAGCGGGAAAGGGGCAGGGCCCCCTCCAGGCTCACCCGGCCGAAGGAGGGCTTGAAGCCCACCACCCCGTTGAAGGCGGCAGGGATGCGGATGGACCCCCCGGTGTCCGTGCCCAAGGAGGCGAGGCCGATCCCCAAGGCCACAGCCACGGCGCTTCCGCCGCTAGAGCCCCCCGCCTGACGGGTGGGGTCGATGGCGTTTTTCACCGGGCCTGTCCAGGGGTTTTCCCCGGTGATGCCCAGGGCCACCTCGTGCATGTTGGTTTTGGCGAAGAGGAGGGCGCCCGCCTCCCTCAGGCGGTGCACCGCCGCCGCCTCCTCGGGCAAGGGGGGGAGGGGGGCTTGGGTGCCCGCGCGGGTGGGCATGCCCTTCACGGGAAAGAGGTCCTTCACCGTGAGGGGCAGGCCGTGGAGGGGTCCCCGCACCGCTCCCCGCCTAAGCTCCTCCGTAAGCCTTTGGGCTTCCCGCCTTGCCCCCTCCTCGTCCAGGTAAGCCAAGGCGTTGCGGTCCTGGAAGGCCCGGGCCCTTTCCAAGGCTTCCTCCAAAAGGGCCAAGGGAGTGGTTTCGCCCCTCTCCAGGAGGGCTTTAGCCGTGAAGAGGTCCATGCTCCATTATAGGGGCCTTCTCCTGAGCCTCTGGTAGGGGTTTTTGCCCCGGCCAGGCGTAGCGCACCACCTCCCGGTCCTTAAGGGCCAGGGCGATGAGCTCGTCGGTGGAGAGGCGGCTTTCCACCTCCAGCACCACGGGGAGCTGGGCTTGGGTCACGGGGTGCTTGGGGGCGAAAAGGGTGCAGCATTCCTCGTCGGGAAGGATGGAAAGGGGGTAGGTGCCGATGCGCAAGGCCTCGGCTTTGATCTCCTCCTTGTGGAAGCCGATGAGGGGGCGGAAGACGGGGAGGGTGGCGGCCTGGTTAACCACATGAAGATTTTCCAGGGTCTGCGAGGCCACCTGGCCCAGGCTGTCCCCGGTGACCAAGGCCAGGGCCCCCTCCTCCTTGGCAATGGCCTCGGCGATGCGGAGCATGTAGCGGCGGTAGAGGACCACCCGGTAGGCCTTGGGGGCCTCGAGGATGATCTGCCGCTGCACCTCACTGAAGGGAACCAGGTGGAGGGTGATGCGGTGCTGGAAGCGCACCAGGCGCTCGGCGATAGCCTTGGCCTTCTCCCGGCTCTGCCCGGAGAGGAGGGGGAAGGGGTGGAAGTGCACCAGGGCCACTTCCGCTCCCCGGCGCATAAGGCGGTAGGCGGCCACGGGGGAGTCGACCCCGCCGGAAAGCAAGGCCACCACCTTCCCGGAAACCCCTGGGGGAAGCCCCCCGGGTCCCGGGTGGCGCTCCAGCTCCAAGAGGGCGGCCTGGGGCAGGATGCGCACCCGGAACTCTCTCTCCGCTCCCTTGAGCCGCACCTGGGCGCCAGTCCTTTCCTTCACGAAGGCTCCTAAGACTTGCTCTACCTCCGGGGAGGGGAAGGGGAAGCCCTTGTCGGAGCGCTGGGCGGTGATGCGGAAGCTCTGGAAGCGCTCCTCGGGGAGGATCTGCGCCAGGGCGGACTTCAGGGCCTCGAGGTCCGCCGCCGTGCGCAGCACCCGGGCGAAGCTCTCCACGCCCAACGTGTCCTTAAGGCGCGCCCTGGCCTCGGGCCAGGCGGGCGCGGGCAGGCGGAAGAGGAGGGCCATGGGCCACTTGGCCTCCAACCTGGCCCCCGTGCCCTTGAGGGCCCGCTGCACGTGGTCCTTGGCTCTTTTAAAGAAGAGAGGGCGGTTTTGGCCCTTCAGGGCCAGCTCGTGGAAGAGGTTTACCAGCACCAGGGTTTCCATGATCAGGCCAGGCGGAGGGGCTCCACCTCCACCGGGGTGGAGTGGAAGGTGCTCCCGCCCCCCAGGTCGGTGAGCCTTTCCGAGGTGAGGTGGTTCACCCCCTTGCCGTCCGGGGCCCACTTCTCCCACCAGGTGCCCTCGAGGACCACCGTCCCCGGGATGGGGGCCTCCGTCACCCTGGCCTTGCGCACCACCTGGCCCTGGGGGGAGCGGAGGTAGACCAGGCTGCCGTCCGTCACCCCCCGGGCCTCCGCGTCCAGGGGGTGGATGAGGAGGACGGGCTCCCCCCCTTCCGCTTCCACCAGTTCCCGCACGTTCCCGTAGGTGGTGTTGAGGAAGCGGTGGGCGGGGGGGGTGAGGAGGATCAGGGGGTAGTCCGGCAGGGGCTCGGTGGGGATGACCTCCGGCGGGGGGCTGAAGCGCACGGGGCCTTGGGCGAAGGGCAGGAAGGGCTTGGGGAGGTGGAGCTTCACGAAGCCCTCCCGCTTGAGCCGCTCCAGGGTGATCCCCTCTAGGTAGGGGTGGTCGGTGTCCAGGAGGCTCCTGGCCACGTCTTCCGCCTCCCAGTAGAGGGTGGGCTCCTTTAGGCCAAGCCGCCGCGCCAGCTCCCGGAAGACCCAGGTGTTGGGCTTGGCTTCCCCTTCTGGGGGGACCAGGGGCTCGTTCCAGGAGAGGTAGTAGTGGCCGTAGCTGGTGTAGAGGTCCGGGTGCTCGTAGAAGAGGGTGGCGGGGAGGAGGTAGTCCGCGTAGCGGGCGGTTTCCGTCATCACCTGCTCCAGGACCACGGTGAAGAGGTCCTCCCGCAATAAGCCCTCCTTCACCCTCCCCGTGTCCGGGGCCACCACCAGAGGGTTGGAGTTGAAGACGAAGAGGGCCCTTATGGGGGGATCCAGGCGGGTGAGGGCGCTGGCCAGCTGGTTCATGTTCACCCGGCGCGCCTGGGGGTTGGGCCGGAAATAGCCCTCGTGGGGGCGCATTCCTTCCAGGAGGTGCCTTCCCCCCAGGAAACGCTTGTTTAGGGGAAAGGCCCCGCTGGTGGAGAGCATGGCCCCGCACCCCGGGTAGCGCCAGGCCCCTAGGAGGGCGGGAAGGAGGATCACCGCCCTTAGGGCGTTGCCCCCGCCGGGGTGGCGGGTCATGCCGTAGCCCACCCTTACGAAGACCCGCTTCGCCTCTCCCAGCTCCCGGGCCAGCCGTTCTATGGCCTCCTCCGGCACCCCGGTGAGGGCGCTGGCCCTCTTGGGCGTCCACCTCGCCGCCTCCTCCTGGAAGGCCTCCACCCCTGTGGCCGCTTCCTCCAGGTAGGCCCGGTCCACCCAGCCTTCCCGGAAGAGCACGTGGGCGAGGGCGTAGGCCAAGGCGGCGTCGGTGCCGGGGCGGAGCTTGAGGTGCTCATGGGCGAAGCGGCTCGTGGGGTTTTCGTAGGGGTCCACGTGGACCACCTTGGCCCCCCGGCGCCTGGCCTCCTTGAGGAAGGGGGTGAGGTGGCTGTTGGTGGAGAGGCTGTTGATGCCCCAGAGGAGGATGTGGCGGGCCTGGGGGATGTCCTCGAGGTCTGGGGCCAGGCGGGGCCCGTAGGTCATCTCCCAGGCGGCGCTCCCCGCGGTGGAGCAGATGGTTTCCTCTAGCTCGCTGGCCCCGATGGCCCGGAAGAAGGCCAAGGGGTGCTGGTTCTCCACCAGGCCCATGGTGCCCGCGTAGTGGTAGGGCAGCACCGCCTCGCCCCCGTGGGCGTCCAGGATGGCCTTGAGCTGTTCGGCGATTGCCCCTAAGGCCTCCTCCCAGGAAATCCTTTCAAAACGGCCCTCCCCCTTCCGCCCCACCCGGCGCATGGGGTAGAGGAGGCGCGCCTTCGCCCTTTCCGGGTAGCGGTAGGTCTTGGCGCAGGCGAAGCCCCGGGTGACCGGGTGGCGGGGGTCGCCCTCCACCCGGGCCAGCCTCCCCTCTTCCAGGGTGAGGAGGAGGCTGCAGGCGTCGGGGCAGTCCAGGGGGCAGGTGACGCGGGCCTTCATGGCCTTTAGCATAGGGGAGGAGGCTAGGGGTGGAGCCTTTGGAAACTCCCTTTTGGCGGAAGGGCCTCCTTGTGGCCGGGATAGACGAGGCTGGCCGGGGGGCCTGGGCGGGCCCCATCGTGGTGGGGGCGGTGATCCTGCCTCCCGGGCGCTACCCTTTTCGGGATTCCAAGCTCCTAAGCCCCAGGGAACGGGAGCGCTTGGCGGAGGAGGTGCGCCGGGTGGCCCTGGCCTCGGCCCTGGGGGTGGCGGAGGTGGCGGAGGTGGACCGCCTGGGGCCCCTGAGGGCCACCCTTTTGGCGGCCCAAAGGGCCTTGGCCCTCTTGCACCCTCCTCCTGAGGCCCTGGTCACCGACTACCTCCAGGTGGCCACCGCCTCGCCCCTTCTGGCTCCTCCCAAGGCGGACCAACATAGCCCCAGCGTGGCCGCGGCCAGCATCCTGGCCAAGGTGCACCGGGACGGGCTCATGGTGGAGCTGGATGCCCTTTACCCAGGCTACGGCTTTGCCCGGCACAAGGGCTATGGCACCCCGGAGCATCAGGAGGCCCTGGCCCGCCTGGGGCCTTCTTCCGTCCATCGCAGGCGCTACGCCCCTGTGGCCCAGGCGGCCTTAAGGTTTCCTGAAGGGCCTTAGGTAGCTTTCGGGCTAAGCTGGAAAGCGGAGGTGTCCATGCGGCTTCTTGTCGTGCTCCTGGCGGGCCTGTTTTCCGCCTGCACCGTGACCCTCGAGGGGGTTTCCCTCACCTACCGCCTGGACCTCACCCCGGCCATCCTGCGCTTTGAGCCCGACCGGGGAGTGGGGGCCACCTACTTCGTGGGGGAGGATATCCGCTTCTTCCTCACCCTGGAGAGCCCAGGCTGGGTCAGCCTGGTGGTGGTGGATCCGGACAGGCGCACCTACGAGCTGGACCGCTTCTACCTGGTCCGGGGCACGCACGTGCTTCCTCCAGGAGCTTACCGCTACACCCTTACCCCGCCCCGGGGCCTTCACCGGGTGCGGGCCATCTACACCGACACCGAGCCCGGTGCTTTGCGGTTGGAGGGTTTCTTCACCGACTGGGACGCCCGGCTCCGGGTGTACCTGGAGGCCTCGAGGGCCCTCCATCCTCATGTCGCGGAAACGTACTTTTACGTGCGCTAGGGCCTGCGGGAAGGGGGAAGGGGGCTTGCGCCCCCCATCCGGACCCGGGGTATAATCCCCCCGGACCACGAAGGAGGTCAACAATGAAGCGGAGAGACTTCTTAAGGAAGGCGGGTATTGGCGTAGCGGCCAGCGCAGCGTTCGGCCCGGTCTTTGCCCAGGCCCAGCCCACGGTGAGGTGGCGCCTTACCAGTAGCTTTCCCAAAAGCCTAGACACGCTTTTCGGCGGGGCCGAGGAGTTTGCTCAAAGGGTGGCGGAGCTCACGGGAGGCAAGTTGCAGATCCGCGTCTACCAGGCGGGGGAGATCGTGCCCGGGTTACAGGTGCTGGACGCGGTACAACAAGGTACCGTGGAGATGGGCCAGACCGCCAGCTACTACTACGTGGGCAAGAGCCAAGCCCTGGCCTTTGACGCGGGGGTGCCTTTCGGCCTCACCTACCGCCAGCAGAACGCCTGGATGTACCATGGGGGCGGCATTGGCCTCTTCCGGCCCATCTTCGCCGATTTCGGCATCATCCAGTTCCCCGCGGGCAATACGGGGGTGCAGATGGGCGGCTGGTTCCGCAAGGAGATCAAGGGCCTGGCGGACCTGAAGGGCCTCAAGATGCGCATCCCTGGCCCCGGCGGCCAGGTGATGAGCCGCCTCGGGGTGGTGCCCCAGGTGCTGGCGGGCGGCGACATCTACCCTGCCCTGGAGCGCGGCGCCATTGACGCCACCGAGTGGGTGGGCCCCTACGACGACGAGAAGCTGGGCTTCTACAAGGTGGCCAAGTACTATTACTACCCCGGCTGGCATGAGCCTGGAACCCAGCTCACCCTCTACGTGAACCTGAAGGAGTGGCAGAAGCTTCCCAAGGAGTATCAGCAGGCCATTGAGGTGGCGGCTTCGGAGGTGAACCTCACCATGCAGGCCAAGTACGACCAGCTGAACGCTGCAGCTCTCCAGCGCCTCATCAAGAACGGGGTTCGCCTCAGGAAGTGGCCCGCCGAGGTCCTTAAGGCGGCGCAGAAGGCGGCCTTCGAGTGGTTTGAGGAAGAATCCGCCAAGGACGCCACCTACAGGAAGGTCTACACCGCCTGGAAGAAGTTCCGCGAAGAGCAGTACCGCTGGTTCGGGGTGGCGGAGCTGGGCTACGAGCAGTTCGCCTTCCCTGCCCTCTAGACGTCGCTTCTTGCCCCGGGGGTGCGGTGGCCCCCGGGGTATGGCTTGCATACTTTATCTGTCTATCGGTATACTCCCTCTGAGCCTACCCTGGACGCGGGTGGTCAGGAGGTTGTTCATGAAAAGACGGGACTTTTTGAAGAAGGCGGGTATCGGCGTGGCGGCCAGCGCGGCCTTCGGCCCGGTCTTTGCCCAGGCCCAGCCCAGCGTGAGGTGGCGGCTGGCCTCTAGCTTCCCCAAGAGCCTGGACACTATCTATGGGGCGGCGGAGGTGCTGGCGGAGCGGGTTTCCGCCCTCACCGGCGGCCGCTTCCAGATCCGCCCTTACCAGGCGGGGGAGATCGTGCCCGGCTTGCAAGTGCTGGACGCGGTGCAGCAGGGCACGGTGGAGGTGGGTCATACCGCCAGCTACTACTACGTGGGCAAGAACCCCGCCTTTGCCTTCGACACCGCTCTGCCCTTTGGCCTCACTGCCCGCCAGCAAAACGCATGGTTTTACCACGGCGGGGGCCTCGAGGCCACCCGGCCCCTCTATGCGGATTACGGCTTGATCCAGTTCCCTGGGGGGAACACGGGTGCCCAGATGGGCGGCTGGTTCCGCAAGGAGATCAAGAGCGTGGAGGACCTCAAGGGCCTCAAGATGCGCATTCCCGGCCTGGGCGGCGTGGTGATGAGCCGGCTCGGGGTGGTGCCGCAAACCCTGGCGGGGGGCGATATCTACCCTGCCCTGGAGCGCGGCACCGTGGACGCTGCCGAATGGGTGGGTCCCTACGATGACCTGAAGCTGGGCTTTTACAAGGTGGCCAAGTACTACTACTACCCCGGCTGGTGGGAGCCCGGCCCTGCCCTGGTCTTCATCGTGAACCTCAAGGAGTGGCAGAAACTCCCCAAGGAGTACCAGCAGGCCTTTGAGGTGGCTGCTGCTGAGGCCAACCTCAGCATGGTAGCCCGCTACGACGCGCAAAACCCCAAGGCCCTGCAGACCTTGTTGCAGAGCGGGGTCCGCCTCAGGAAGTTCCCCGCCGACGTTCTGAAGGCAGCGCAGAAGGCGGCTTTTGAACTCTACGAGGAAGAAGCGGCCAAGAACGCCCTCTACAAGAAGGTTTACACCGCCTGGAAGAAGTTCCGCGAGGAGCAGTACCGCTGGTTCGGGGTGGCGGAGCTGGGCTACGAGCAGTTCGCCTTCCCCGCGGTGTAGGGGAAATCCAAGGGGCCCGGGGCGCAAAGCCCCGGGCCCTTAAGCTTGCCCCTTCAGCCCCCTAGGCCATTTACAAAGCGCAGGATGGGATCCCGCAGGAAGTAGACCAGGACCAGGACCAGGAGCTGGAGGCCGATGAAGGGGATGCCTCCTAGATAGATGTCCCCGGTCTTCACCTCCCGGGGGGCCACGTTCCGCAGATAGAAGAGGGCGAAGCCGAAGGGCGGGGTGAGGAAGGAGGTCTGCAGGTTCACCCCCACCAGGAGGCCGAACCACAGCTTGTCGATGTTGAGCGCCTCGGCGCCGATGGCCAGGAGGGGCAGGGCGATGAAGGCGATCTCAAAGAAGTCGATGAAAAAGCCCAGGAGGAAGACCAGAACCATCACGAAGAGGATGAAACCCACCTCACCCCCTGGAAGGCCCGTGAGGAAGCCTTCCACCCAAAGGTCCCCGTCCACGCCACGGAAGACCAGGCTGAAAAGGGTAGAGCCGATGAGAATGAAGATGACGAAGGCGGTGAGTTTGGCCGTGCCCTCCATGGCCCCGTAGAGCACGGGGAAGGAGAGCCTGCGGTTCAGGGCTGCCAGGATCAGGGCCCCCACCACCCCCATAGCCCCGGCCTCCGTGGGGGTGGCCAGGCCGATGAGCACCGTGCCCAGCACCAGGAAGATGAGGACCAGGGGAGGCACCATGGAGAGGAGCGCCCGTTGCAGGAGGCGGTTTCTGCGGATCCAGGGCAGAAGGACCAGGGTCCAAAGGGCTAGAGCCACCAGCACTTCCAGCCACTCCGCCCAGGAGGGGAGGAAGCGGCCCACGGCATAGGCCCCGGTTCCCACCAAGAGGTACGAGAGGAGGGCAAAGGCCGTCTGGGCCTCCTTGCCCGCATCGGGGCGGGCTTCCAGGGGTAGGGCTGGGGCCCACCTGGGGCGGAAGAGGGCCACGTAGATCACGTAAAGGAAGTAGAAGCCCACGGTGAGCCCGGCGGGGATCAGGGCCGCTTTATACATGTCCCCCACGCTCACCCCCAGCTGATCCGCCAAGACGATGAGCACCACGCTGGGGGGGATGATCTGGGCCAAGGTGGCGGAGCCCAGGATCACCCCGCTGGCGAAGCGGGGGTTGTAGCCGTACTTGAGCATGATGGGCAAGGAGATGAGCCCCATGGCCATGACGCTGGCGGCCACCACCCCCGTGGTGGCCGCCAGGATGGCCCCCACGAAGACCACGCTCAGGCCAAGCCCTCCCCTTAAGGGGCCGAAGAGCTTGCCCATGGTGTCCAGGAGGTCCTCAGCCAGCCCGCTTTTCTCCAGGATGATGCCCATGAAGGTGAAGAAGGGGATGGCCAGGAGGAGCTGGTTGGACATGATGCCGAAGATGCGGTCGGGCATGGCCCGTAGGAGAGGGGCGGGGAAGATGTCCAGGGCTATCCCCAAAAAACCGAACACGATGCCCACTGCTCCCAGGGAGAAGGCCACCGGGTACCCGGAGAGCAGGAAGACAATGAGGGCCAGGAACATCAGGGGGGGCATGAGGCTTTCCAGGTTCACTCCCTCACCTCCCCTTCCTCCTCCACCAGTTGCATATGCCCCGTGAGGTAGGCGATGCGCTTAATGAGCTCAGAGAGGCCCTGAAGCGCCAAAAGGGCAAAGCCCAGGGGCAGGGCCAGCTTGATGGGCCAGCGGGGAAGACCGCCTACGTCGGGAGACATCTCCTGCCCGAGGAAGGAGCCTTTCGCCCAGTCCCAGGAGAGGTAGATGACCCCTATGGCCATGGGCAGGAGGAAGAGCACCGTGCCTATGATGTCGATCCAGGCCTGGGTGCGCTTAGAGAAGCGGCCGAAGACGAGGTCGATGCGCACGTGGGCGTTGTGCTTCAGGGCGTAGGCCCCCCCCAGGAGGAAGATGAGGCTGAACATGTACCACTGGGCCTCGAGGTAGGCGTTGGAGCTGTAATTGAAGCCGTAGCGCATAACGGCGTTGCCTGCGGAAAGCAGGGCCACCAGGAGGACCAGCCACACCACCAGCCGTCCCACCCCTTCCGTGAGGGCGTCTATCCACCGGGATAAGGTTATCAGCACTCCCATGCGCGGCCTCCTTTGTCAACGCCTTAGGATGCAGCCCGCCGCATCTTAATGCGGGGTTTTGGGGGGTGTCAATGCGAGAGGCGTTGGGGAGGCCAATCTGGACAAGCATCAGGCAAGGGCCCGGCGCACCAGGGCCATGGCCGCCTCCAGCACCTCCTGCAGGTGGGCTTCTCCCTTGAAGCTTTCCGCGTAGACCTTGGCCACGTCCTCGGTGCCGCTGGGCCGGGCGGCGAACCAGGCGCTTTGGGTGACCACCTTGAGGCCTCCCAGGGGCTCCCCGTTTCCCGGGGCCCGGGTGAGGATGGCCAGGATGGGTTCCTCTGCCAGCTCCTTTGCCTCCACGTCCTCGGGGGAGAGGCGGGCCAGCTTGGCCTTGGCCTCGGGAGAGATGGGGAGGTCCTTGCGGGCGTAGTAGGGGCGGCCCAGGGTCTGGGCCAGCTCCTCGTAGAGCTCGTCCGGGGCTTGCCCCCGCTTGGCCGTCATTTCCGCCGCCAAAAGGCCCAGAAGGAGGCCGTCCTTGTCGGTGGAGAAGGGCCTGCCGTCAAAGCGGAGGAAGCTCGCTCCAGCGCTCTCTTCGCCCCCGAAGCCGAGCCAGCCTTCCAAAAGCCCCTCCACAAAGTACTTGAAGCCCACGGGGGTCTCGTACACCTCCCGGCCCAAGGCCTGGGCCACCCGGTCCAGAAGGGCGCTGGTGACGGCGGTCTTGCCCACCTTAGCCCCCGGCCAGGTGCGGGTGGTGTAGAGATGGTGGACGGCAGCGGCCAGGTAATGGTTGGGGTTCATGAGGCCCCTCTTGGTCACGATGCCGTGGCGGTCGGCATCGGGGTCGTTGCCGATGGCCAGGTCAAAGCCTTCCTTTAGCGCCAGCAGACCCGCCATGGCGTAGGGGCTGGAGCAGTCCATGCGGATCTTGCCGTCGTGGTCAGGGGGCATGAAGCGGAAGGCGGGGTCTAGGGTGGGGTTTACCACCTCCAGGTTTAACCGGTAGGCCTCGGCCAGCCGCTCCCACACCCTTAGGCTCGCTCCTCCTAAAGGGTCCACCCCAAGGCGTAGGCCAGAGGCCCGGATGGCCTCGAGGTCCACCGCCTCCCGGATTTTTCCCACATAAAGCCCCACGTAGTCAAAGGGCTTGGCCCTTTTCAGGGCCTCCCGAAGGGGGAGGTGCTTCACTCCCTTTAGCCCTTCCGCAAGGAGGGCGTTGGCCCTTTCCTCTATGGTCTTGGTGATGCGGGTGTCCGCGGGGCCGCCTGTGGGGGGGTTGTACTTGAAGCCCCCGTCCTCGGGGGGGTTGTGGCTGGGGGTGAGGAGGACCCCGTCGGCCTTGGCCGGGTGCTGGGCATTGTGTTCCAGGATGGCCAGGGAGACCAGGGGGGTGGGTGTGGGGCCCCCGTCCGCGGCGATGCGTACCTCAAGGTCATTGGCGGCGAAGACCGAAAGGGCCGTGGCCCAGGCGGGCTCGGAGAGGGCGTGGGTGTCCTTGGCCAGGAAGAGGGGTCCCGTGGCCCCCCAAGAGCCCCGCAAGTCGGCAATGGCTTGGGCTATGGCCAGGACGTGGGCCTCGGTGAAGGTGCCCTTGAGGCTTGTACCCCGGTGGCCGCTGGTGCCGAAGGCCACCCGCTGGAGGGGGTCTTCCGGGTTCGGGCGTTCCTCGTAGTAGAGGGTAAGGAGCTTGAGGAGGTCCATGGTCCCATCTTAAAAACCCCAAGGGGCCCCGGCCACCTTGGACCAGGGCCCCCGGGGTTTCCCTTGGGCTAGGGCTTGGCAGGCGCCTGCTCTTGGGGCTTGGTTTCCTGGGGCTTCTCCTCGGTCTTGGGGGTGAGCTCCGCCAGCACCTGGCTCAGGCGGTTTTCCACCTTGGCCGCCTTGCGGAGCTCCTGGATAAGGGTCTGCGCCTTGGCCTGGCGCTTCTTGTTGATGACCCCCTGCTTGGCCTCCTCCACCACCTGGGCGAAGGGCTTCAGCACCTCCGGTTGCCGGTTCTTGACGAGGAGCACGGCAAAGGTGCCGTCCTCCAGCTTTACCACCTCGCTTACCTCGCCCAAGGGGCCCTTGGGGAAGGTTTCCTTGACCTTGAAGACCAGGCGGTCCAAGACGGCGGGGAGCTGGTTGGGGTTCACGGTGCCGTACTCGGTGACCGTGCCCTCCTGGGCCTTGGCCAGGGCCTGGAGGTCCCCGCCCTTGAGGGCGGCTTCCCGGAAGGCCTTGGCCTTGGCCTCCGCCTTGAAGACCACCCCCACCACCTCGGCGCTGGCGGGCACGGTGAAGAGGGCAGGGTTTTCCGCGTAGAACTTCCGCGCCTCCTCCTCGGTGGCGCTGATGTCCCGGGTCTCGTACAGGAGGTAAGCCTGGGCCACCTCGTCCTTGCTGCCGATGAAGGGCTTGCCGCTCTTCTTGGCGGCCTCCACCAGGAGCTCGCGGTCGACTAGGCTTTCCAGGGTCTGGGGCAGGAAGAACTGCACCGCTAGCTCGCCCAGTCCCTGCTGGATGAGGGCGGCGGTCTGCTGGTTGGCAAACACCGGCTGCAGGACTTGGGCGAGAAGGATCTCCTTTTCGTTCACCTTAGCGACAGGGGGGTTCTTGTAGGTGTACGAG
Source organism: Thermus caliditerrae (assembly GCF_021462525.1). GTDB lineage: Bacteria > Deinococcota > Deinococci > Deinococcales > Thermaceae > Thermus > Thermus caliditerrae. The sequence continues at coordinate 15,108 of NZ_JAKEDT010000013.1, forward strand.
ACGCCCTCGGCGAAGCGCACCTGGGCCTTCTTGCGGAGGTCCTCGAGGTAGGTTTCCAGGGCCCCGTTGCCCTTGGCCTCTTGGGCGTCCTTCTCCACCTGGTCCTTCACCTCCTCAAAGGAGGGGGTTTTGGCAGGCAAGTGTTCCTCCACCTGCACCAGGTAGTAGCGCCCGCCTGCTTCCACCGGCCCCACCAGGCCCGGCCCCTTCAGGGCGAAGACCGCCTCCGCCACTTTCTCGGGGAAGACCACCCTGGTGACGGGCTTGGGCGTGCTCTCGCCCGGTGCCGCCCCCAGGGCCCCTCCCTGCTCGGCGCCCACCTTGGAGTGCTGCTTGGCCAAGGCGGCGAAGTCCTCCCCGGCCCTGGCCTTGGCCAGGATCTCCTCGGCCAGCTTTTTGTCGTCCAACACGATCTGTCGGGCCTTTACCCGGGCTTCGCCCTTATAGCTGTCCTGGTGGACCTCAAAGTAAAACCGCACCTCCTCCGGGGTCGGCTTGGCCGCGGAGCGGACTTGCTCCAGGCGCTTTTGGATCTGGAGTTGGGTTTTAATCTCTGCGCGGAGCTGGGCGTCGGTGTAGCCCACCTGGTTGAGAAACTGCTCGTAGGCCTTCTTCTCCTTAAGCCCGAACTGATCCTTGATGCGGTCCAGCTCCTTGCGCACCTCGGCGCTGCCCACCCGGACCCGGGCAGCGTCCTGCTTGAGGGCCTCGGTGAGGATCACCTGCTCCAGGAAGTGGGTATCCACCAATACCTTCAGGAGCCCCTGAGGGTTGGCCGCGTATAGGGGGTCGTTCCCCTGAAGCCGGAGCAGGTCCAGCTCGTAGACCGCTTTCCCGTTCACCCACAGCACGGGTTTTCCCCGGGCTTGCTGTCCCGCCTGGGGGGTGAAGAGGAGGATGGCCCCCACGGCGAAGGCCAAGGCCAATAGACCGAAGAGGATGGTGATGGCTTTTTTGTTGATACCGAACACTTGACCGCCTCCTCCTGTGCGTGCTACCATGCTTTCCGCTGAGTGCGCCCGTAGCTCAGCTGGATAGAGCGTCGGCCTCCGGAGCCGAAGGTCAGAGGTTCGAGTCCTCTCGGGCGCGCCATTTTTCTTTTGGCCTTCCGGAAAGCCCTAAGCACGAAGGGATTTTAGCACACACCCGGTGAGAGCAGGGTTTACGATGGGAGGGTGTTGCCCCTTCTCCTGGCCTGGCTCCACGCGGTAAACGACCTCTTCTCCAACTTCCTCACCCCCCTTCTTCCCAAACTCATGGCCCACTTCGGGGTGGGCTTGGGCACGGTGGGTCTTCTGGTGTCTGTGTACTCCCTCACGGGAAGCCTCCTGCAGCCTCTGGCCGGCTTGGTGGCGGACCGAATGGACCGGAGGGTCCTCGCCGCCTTAGGACCGGTGTTGGTGGCCCTGGGGATGGGTTCTTTGGGCCTCTGGCCCCGCTTTGAGGGGCTGCTCTTGGTCCTGGGGCTCGCCGGTCTGGGATCAGCCCTTTTCCACGCTTCCGGGGCCAGCCTGGTGGGGGAGCTGGCCCCGGGGAACCGTAGAGGGTTCTGGCTCTCCTTCTTCGGCTCTGCAGGCTACTTAGGCCTTTCCCTGGGGCCGGTGGTGGCTCTCTTCACGGTAGGGGCTTGGGGCCTGAAGGGCCTCTTTTGGCTCACCCCCCTGGCGTTGCTTCCGGCTTTGGTCCTCCTGCGCCTTCCCCCCGTGCGCCGGCAGGGGCGGCCTGCCGGGTGGCGGGACTTCCTCCGGGTCTTTCGGGGAGATGTGGCCCGGCTCTGGGGCATGGCCACCCTGCGGAGCTTAGTCTTCATGAGCTTCTCCACCACCTTGCCCTACTGGTTTGCCCAGAGGGGGATCACCGATGCCTACACGGCCGTGAGCCTGTCCACCTACAGCTTTTCCGCCACCCTGGGGGCTTTCTTGGGGGGCACCCTCTCCGACCGCTGGGGACGGAAAGCGGTTTTGGTGGGCACCCTTACCTTTGGGCTTCCCCTTTACCTGGCCCTCCTCTTCTTCCCTGCGGAGAATCCCTTGTACCTCGTGTTCCTGGCCCTTACCGGGGCGCTGATGAACGCGGGCATTCCCGTGGCCGTGGCAATGGCCCAGGAACTGGAACCTGGCCAGACGGCTACGGTGTCGGGCCTGCTCATGGGCTTTACCTGGGGGTTTGCGGGGCTCTTTTATGCGCCCATTGGCCACCTGATCGAGGTCTTTGGGGTGATGCCCGTTCTGCTGGTCCTGGGAGTGTTGCTTTTTCCCGCCTGGATCTTGGCGCGTTCGGTCCGAGGAGCCGTGCCCTCCCGGGCGTAAGATAAACCCATGAGGATCCTTTTGGCCACGGATGGCTCGCCGCAGGCACGGGGGGCAGAGGTATTGGCCGAATGGTTGGCCTACAAGCTTTCCGCCAAGCTGCTGGCGCTTTACGTTCGAGATGCGCGCCTGATGCGGGTGCCGGAGCTTTTGGACCTGGGTGCCCTCACCATTCCCTTGCCCGTCTACCGTGAGGAGCTGGAGAAGGCCCTGACCGCCAAAGGGGAGGCCATCCTGGAGCGCATCGGTAAGAGCGCAGAGGAGGCAGGAATAGCCGTGGAGCTCCACATGGAAACCGGCTTGCCCCACGAGGTCATCCTGCGCCATGCCCGGTCCGCAGACCTCTTGGTCATGGGAAGAAGCGGGGAGGCCCATGGGGGGAGTTTTGCCGGGTTGGGTAGCACCGTGGACCGGGTGCTTCGCGCGTCTCCCACGCCGGTGCTGGTGGCGCCTACCGACTACGTGGAGCTCGAGGGTGCCATTCTGGGGTACAACGCTTCCGAGAGCGCGGTGCGGGCCCTGCACGCCCTGGCCTCCTTGGCGGGACCCCTTTCCCTTCCTGTGCGGGTGGTGAGCGTGCATGAGGACCCGGTGCAGGCGGGGGCGTGGGCCCTCGAGGCGGAAACCTACCTTCAGGACCAGGGGATCAGGGTGGAGGCTCTGGCCTTCACCGGGGATGCGGCGGAGCACCTGTTGGCCCTGCAAAGCCCCTCGGACCTTCTGGTCTTGGGTGCGCCTGTCCGGAGGTTGGTCCTGGGAAGCACCACGGAGTACGTGGTGCGCCATGCGGTGGGACCAGTGCTCACCGTTCGCTGAGGCCCTGGGCCTCCCCGCTCCGTTGGGGAAGGGCTTCAGTCGCGCAAAAGCCAATTGAGGACGAGGCTCACCAGGGAGAGAATCAGGGCTCCCCAAAAGGCCCCCGCGAACCCCTGGACCTGCAGGGCGGTGGCTTGCGCCACCAGGTACAGCACCACCCCGTTCACCACCAGGGTGAAAAGCCCTAGGGTCAGGAGGTTCAAGGGAAGGGTGAGAAAGAGGAATAAAGGCCGCAGGAACGCATTGGCCACTCCCCAAATGGCACCAGCCACCAGGTAGTCGGCCAGCCCTGCGCCGGGGGCGAAGGAAACCCCCCGATACAGGAGGCTTACCAACCAAAGGGCGAGGGTGTTCAGTAAAAGCCGCGCCAAGAGCTTCCTCATGCCCTCAAGTCTACCCTCAGTTCCGAGGCGGAGGCCCACCCCCTCTTGACATGGTGCGGGGTGTCTGGTAGTTTTTTCTTTGCGCTGCCTGGATGGTGGCGGGGGATCTTGAAAGCTGGGGTGGAGAAATAGGAGCCGAGGGTTGCGTGATGAGCGCGACCTTGAAGGGTCAAGATGCTAAGGGCCCACGGTGGATGCCTTGGCACCCGAGCCGATGAAGGACGTGGCTACCTGCGATAAGCCAGGGGGAGCCGGTAGCGGGCGTTGATCCCTGGATGTCCGAATGGGGGAACCCGGCCCGTGGGAACACGGGTCACCGCTCTTTGAGCGGGGGGAACCTGGGGAACTGAAACATCTCAGTACCCAGAGGAGAGGAAAGCGAAAGCGACTCCCTGAGTAGCGGCGAGCGAAAGGGGAAGAGCCCAAACCGTTCGGCTTGTCCGGGCGGGGTTGTGGGGCCCTCGGATACCGAATCCCTAGCCTAGCCGAAGCCTCTGGGAAGGGGCGCCAGAGAAGGTGAAAGCCCTGTAGGCGAAAGGTGAGGGGATAGGTGAGGGTACCCGAGTACCCTGTGGTTCGTGGAGCCATGGGGGAATCTGGGCGGACCACCGCCTAAGGCTAAGTACTCCGGGTGACCGATAGTGAACCAGTACCGTGAGGGAAAGGTGAAAAGAACCCCGGGAGGGGAGTGAAATAGAGCCTGAAACCGTGGGCTTACAAGCAGTCGCGGCCCCTTTGGGGGTTGCGGCGTGCCTATTGAAGCATGAGCCGGCGACTCACGGTCGTGGGCGAGCTTAAGCCGTTGAGGCGGAGGCGTAGGGAAACCGAGTCCGAAGAGGGCGAAGGCGGGCCGCGTGCGGCCCGCGCAGTCCGCGGCCGTGGACCCGAAACCGGGTGAGCTAGCCCTGGCCAGGGTGAAGCTGGGGTGAAACCCAGTGGAGGCCCGAACCGGTGGGGGATGCAAACCCCTCGGATGAGCTGGGGTTAGGAGTGAAAAGCTAACCGAACCCGGAGATAGCTGGTTCTCCCCGAAATGACTTTAGGGTCAGCCTCAGGTGCTGACTGGGGCCTGTAGAGCACTGATAGGGCTAGGGGGCCCACCAGCCTACCAAACCCTGTCAAACTCCGAAGGGTCCCAGGTGGAGCCTGGGAGTGAGGGCGCGAGCGATAACGTCCGTGTCCAAGCGCGGGAACAACCGAGACCGCCAGCTAAGGTCCCGAAGTCTGGGCTAAGTGGGAAAGGATGTGGCGTTGCTGAGACAGCCAGGAGGTTGGCTTAGAAGCAGCCATCCTTTAAAGAGTGCGTAATAGCTCACTGGTCGAGTGACGCTGCGCCGAAAATGATCGGGGCTTAAGCCCAGCGCCGAAGCTGCGGGTCTGGGGGTTTAACCCTCAGGCGGTAGGGGAGCGTTCCCGATGCCGACGAAGGTCGTCCGCGAGGGCGGCTGGAGGTAAGGGAAGTGCGAATGCCGGCATGAGTAACGATAAACAGGGTGAGAATCCCTGTCGCCGTAAGCCCAAGGGTTCCTACGCAATGGTCGTCAGCGTAGGGTTAGGCGGGGCCTAAGGTGAGGCCGAGAGGCGTAGCCGAAGGGCAGCCGGTTAATATTCCGGCCCTTCCCATGGGTGCGATGGGGGGACGCTCTAGGCTAGGGGGACCGGAGCCATGGCTGAGCCCGGCCAGAAGCGCAGGGTGGGAGGTAGGCAAATCCGCCTCCCGCGAGCTCTGCGTGGTGGGGAAGCCCGTGAGGGTGACAACCCTCCGAAGCCAGGGAGCCAAGAAAAGCCTCTAAGCACAACCCATGGGAACCCGTACCGCAAACCGACACAGGTGGGCGGGTGCGAGAGCACTCAGGCGCGCGGGATAACCCTCGCCAAGGAACTTTGCAAGTTAGCCCCGTAACTTCGGGAGAAGGGGTGCTCGCCTTTGGCGAGCCGCAGTGAATAGGCTCTGGCGACTGTTTACCAAAAACACAGCTCTCTGCGAACTCGTAAGAGGAGGTATAGGGAGCGACGCTTGCCCGGTGCCGGAAGGTCAAGGGGAGGGGTGCAAGCCCTGAACCGAAGCCCCGGTGAACGGCGGCCGTAACTATAACGGTCCTAAGGTAGCGAAATTCCTTGTCGGGTAAGTTCCGACCTGCACGAAAAGCGTAACGACCGGAGCGCTGTCTCGGCGAGGGACCCGGTGAAATTGAACTGGCCGTGAAGATGCGGCCTACCCGTGGCAGGACGAAAAGACCCCGTGGAGCTTTACTGCAGCCTGGTGTTGGCTCTTGGTCGCGTCTGCGTAGGATAGGTGGGAGCCTGTGAAGCCGCCCTTTCGGGGGCGGTGGAGGCGCCGGTGAAATACCACCCTGATGCGGCTGGGGGCCTAACCCAAGGGATTGGGGACAGCGCTTGGCGGGCAGTTTGACTGGGGTGGTCGCCTCCTAAAAGGTAACGGAGGCGCCCAAAGGTTCCCTCAGGCGGGACGGAAATCCGCCGGAGAGCGCAAGGGTAGAAGGGAGCCTGACTGTGAGGCCTGCAAGCCGAGCAGGGGCGAAAGCCGGGCCTAGTGAACCGGTGGTCCCGTGTGGAAGGGCCATCGATCAACGGATAAAAGTTACCCCGGGGATAACAGGCTGATCTCCCCCGAGCGTCCACAGCGGCGGGGAGGTTTGGCACCTCGATGTCGGCTCGTCGCATCCTGGGGCTGAAGAAGGTCCCAAGGGTTGGGCTGTTCGCCCATTAAAGCGGCACGCGAGCTGGGTTCAGAACGTCGTGAGACAGTTCGGTCTCTATCCGCCACGGGCGCAGGAGGCTTGAGGGGGGCTCTTCCTAGTACGAGAGGACCGGAAGGGACGCACCTCTGGTTTCCCAGCTGTCCCTCCAGGGGCATAAGCTGGGTAGCCATGTGCGGGAGGGATAACCGCTGAAAGCATCTAAGCGGGAAACCTGCCCCAAGATGAGGCCTCCCACGGCTTTAGCCGGTAAGGACCCGGGAAGACGACCCGGTGGATGGGCCGGGGGTGTAAGCGCCGTGAGGCGTTGAGCTGACCGGTCCCAATCGTCCGAGGTCTTGACCCTTTTTGCACTGATGTCCACCCCAGCTGGGATCCCCTGCCGCTTTTGGGCGGCGTGGGATTTTGAAAGGCAAAACATGAGAATCCCCCGTGCCCATAGCGGCGTGGAACCACCCGTTCCCATTCCGAACACGGAAGTGAAACGCGCCAGCGCCGATGGTACTGGGACCGCAGGGTCCTGGGAGAGTAGGTCGGTGCGGGGGATTTTTTCTACGCGCCGCGTGTGGCGCGTGCGGGAGTAGCTCAGTTGGTAGAGCACGACCTTGCCAAGGTCGGGGTCGCGGGTTCAAGTCCCGTCTCCCGCTCCACCTCCAGCCCCCAGGCATTAGCCTGGGGGCTTTGTTTTTTCCTCCCTTGCCCTTTAGCTTAGGCCGTAGTAGGGTGGCCCAAAGGGGGAAAGGGCATGAAGCTACTGGACAACTACGGGCGTATTATCAAAGACCTTCGCATCTCCGTTACCCCCCGGTGCAACCTGCACTGCCTTTACTGCCACCCCCTGGGCCTGGAGATGGCCGAGCCCCCAGGCACGCTAACGGTGCAGGAAGTGGATCACTTCCTCGAGGCCGCCTCTCTTCTGGGCCTTTCCGCGGTGCGCTTCACCGGCGGGGAACCCTTGGTGCGCAAGGAGCTACCCCAGATGATTGAACGGGCGCGGAGCAAGGAGGGCATTGAGGACGTGGCCATCACCACCAATGGCCTGCTCTTTGCCAAGCGGGCCAAGGAGCTGGTCCAGGCGGGCCTCAACCGGGTGAACATCTCCTTGGACGCCATCACCCCCGAGGTCTTCACCCGCATCACCCGGGGCGGGAAGGTGGAGCGGGTGCTGGAGGCCATAGAAACCGCCTTGGAGCTGGGCCTCCACCCGGTAAAGCTCAACGCCGTGATCATCCGGGGGATGAACGAGGAGGAGGTGGTGCCCCTGGCCCGCCTCTCCCTGGAGCGCCCTTTGCACGTGCGCTACATCGAGTACATGCACCTGGACAACTCCGACCCCGAGGAGTACCGCCGCCGTTTCGTGTCCGGGAAGGAGATCCGGGCCCGCATCGAGGCGGTCTTCGGCACCCTGGAGCCCGTCCCCCACGACCCTACCTCCCCAGCCCGGGTCTTCCGAATCCCGGGGGCGGTGGGCACCCTGGGGTTCATCAACCCCGTCACCGAGCCCTTTTGCAGCAACTGCTCCCGGCTTCGCCTCACTTCCGACAAAAAGCTCCGGCCTTGCCTGCTCACCGACCTGGAGATGGACATCTCCTGGGCCTTCGCCGCCGAAGAGCCGGTGGAGGCCCTGGTGGACGCCATCCTCATCGCCACCAACCGCAAGCCCGCCTTCGGCAACACCCTGCCCACCCTAAGGAAACGGGTCATGTTGGGGATCGGCGGATAGCCTGCAAAGTGGCCAAGACCACCAGGACGGCTCCCAAGAACCCCGTTATTCCGAGCCTTTCCCCCAGGACAAGAAAGGCAAAGAGGGTGGCCCACACAGGCTCCAGGGTGTAGAGGATGGCGGCCTGGGGGGCGGGAACGTACTTCTGCCCCCAGGTCTGGAGCCAAGTGGTGAGGGCGGTGGCCGCCACCCCCAGGTAAAGCACCGCCCCCCAGGGCACCCCTTCCAGGAAAACTCCCTCCCAAAGGGCCCAGGGAAGGGCCAGCAAAGCAGTGCCGAAGACCTGCACCGCAGTAAGGGGCAAGGAGGGAAAGACCTTGGCGTGGACCTCGAGGCGCACGATGTAGAGGGCGTAGGTGAGGGCGGTGAGCAGGGTCCAGAGGTCCCCCACGTTGAGGGGGGGCTGGCGGGAATCGTAGGAGAGGAGCCCCACCCCCAGGAAGGCCAAAAAAGCGGCCAGCCACACCGGACCCAGCCGCCGGCCCGCCACGCTCAGGAGAAGGGGCACGAAGACCACGTTTAGAGCAGTGATGAAAGCGCTTCGGCTCGCCGAGGTGTACATGAGGCCCACGGCCTGAGAGGCGTAGCCCAAAAGGAGCCAGAAGGCCAGCTCCAGCCCCGGGCCCCACACCCCCTTGGGCAGGCGAAAAGTCCAGGGCAGGAAGAAGAGGCTGGCCAAGAAAAAGCGGAGGAGGACCAGAAGGCTTGGGGCCATCTCCGCCACCGCCCCCTTCACCACCACGAAGGTGGTGCCCCAAAGGAGGGTGAGCAGGTTGAGGGCCAGGAGGCCCAAGGCGTAGCCGCGCATGGCCTAAAGTGTATAGCATGACGCCGCCGCCCGAAGAAGTGAAAAGTGCCCTTCACGCTCGCCTTCTCGCCCACCTCTCCCACCCGGACCCCCAGTACCAGGCCCTCCTGCGGGACTACCCCGCCCGCGGGGGCAAGATGCTCCGGGGCCTGCTTGCGGTCTACGCCGGCCTGGCCCACGGAGCCCCTTGGGAAGCCGCTTTGCTGGCGGGGACTGCCCTGGAGCTTTTCCAAAACTGGGTCCTGGTACACGACGACATAGAGGACGGCTCCGAGGAGCGCCGAAACCGCCCGGCCTTGCACCGCCTCTACCCTATGCCCCTGGCCCTGAACGCGGGGGACGCCCTCCACGGGGAGATGTGGGGCCTCCTGTGGCGGGGCGTGCAGGAGGGGCTTCTGGAGCCCGCCGTTCTGGGGGAGTTCTACGAGGTGGTGCGCCGCACCGCCTACGGGCAGCACCTGGACCTCCTTTGGACCCTTTCGGGTCGCCTGGACCTCACCCCCGAGGACTACTTCCGCATGGTGGAGCACAAGGCCGCTTACTACACCGCCGTGGCCCCCCTGAGGCTTGGGGCCTTGCTGGCGGGTAAAACACCTCCGGCCCTCTACGAGGAGGCGGGGCTCAAGCTGGGGGTCGCCTTCCAGATCGTGGACGACGTCCTCAACCTGGAAGGCAGCGAGGCCTACGGCAAAGAGCGGGCAGGGGACCTCTACGAGGGCAAGCGCACCCTCATCCTGCTCCGCTTTTTGCGGGAAGCCCCCGCGGAGGACCGGGTGAGGGCGGAAGCCCTCCTCCGCTTGCCCCGGGAGGCCAAACCCGAGGCCGAGGTGCGCTGGCTTTGGGAGAGGCTCTTGGACTCCGGGGCCGTGGCCTGGGCCAAGGAGGTGGCCCACCGCCTGCTGGCCGAGGGCCAAAAGGCCCTGCTTCCCGCCTTGGAAAGCTTGCCCAACGGGGAAGCCGCGAGCCTCCTCCAAGGCCTCCTCGCCGCCTTGGTGGAACGCCAGGCATAATGGGACCATGCAGGGCGTGCGCTTCAAGGTCATCACCGGGAACGATCCCGACATATTTCAAGAAAGGCTCAACCGCTTCGTCCAAGACCTCCCCGAGAACGTGGTTCTGGTGGACGTGAAGTTCGCCGTAACCGAAGGGCCCTCTCCCCTCTTCGCCGCCTTGGTGCAGTACAAGGAAGTGGAGGCCTGGAGGGATTGACCTCCAGTCGGCTGAGAGGAACCCTCATGGATGAAGCCCTGGCTTTTCTCTTCTTCCTTGCCCTGCGGGGAGAAGCCAAGCGGGAGGAGGTGCGGGCCCGCTTTCCCCGTCTGGTGTCCATCCTGCGTCGCCTGAAGGACGAGGTGGAGGCCCGGGGGGAAACCTTTCGGCTAGGAAAGCCCTTGCGCCTCTCCTGGTTCGGCCCCTTGTTCCAGGAGGCGTATTCCCCCCTTCTTTCGGAACCGGAGCGGAGCCTGGCCCTGGAGAGGCTCCTCGAGGCCGCCCACCTTTCCGCGGAAGCAGGGGAACCCCTAGTGGAGGGGGAAGGGCTGATCCAAGCCGCCCGCGCCTTCCAGGAAGGAAGCCAAGCCCTCTTAGGAGGCGCCTACCGGGAGGCCCTCCACCGCTACGGGGAGGGCCTAGGGCTTTTGGAAAAGGAAGGCCTCCCCTTCCCCGCCACCGCCTTAGCCCTCCTGGCCCTGGCCCAGGAGGGCTTCCGCCCCAGGGGCAAGGGGCGGGAAACCGCCAAGAAGGCCTTGGAGCGGGCCAGAACCCCCTTCGCCCGTCGGCTGGCCGAGGAACTCCTAGCCCAGGCCACCAAGGAAAGGAAGCCCGGGGCCTAGAATGGAGGGCATGGACATGGGGCTTGAACGCCTCTATCTGGCCCGGCCCCGGGGGTTCTGCGCCGGGGTGGTGATGGCCATCGAGGCGGTGGAGCGCTGGGCGGAGGCGCTGAAGGAGGAAGGGGAGCTTGTGGTCTACCACGAGATCGTTCACAACCGCTCCGTGGTGGAGCGCCTCCGGGCCAAGGGGGTGCACTTTGTGGAGGACCTCAAGGAAGTGGAAGCGCTCCGCCGGGAGCGGCCCCTGGCGGGCACCCTGGTCTTTTCCGCCCACGGCCACCCCCCGGCGGTGCGCCGCCAGGCGGCGGAGATGGGCCTGAGGGTCCTGGACGCCACCTGCCCCCTGGTGACCAAGGTGCACAGCGAAGCAAGGCGCTATGCCCAGGAGGGGTACTGGATCCTTCTGGTGGGGGACTCTGCCGATCACCAGGAGGTGAAGGGCACCTACGGGGAAGCCCCGGACCGGACCCTCCTGGTGGCGGTGCACACCCATGTGGGCAAGGATCCCCGCCTGGCCGATCCCAACACCGTGGAGGTGCCGGACCCGGAGAGGGTGGTAGTCCTCACCCAGACCACCTTGAGCGTGGACGACACCCTGGCCACCATCGAGATCCTGAAAAGGCGCTTTCCCAAGCTGGTGGTTCCCTCCCGAAAGGACCTCTGCTACGCCACCCAAAACCGCCAGGAAGCGGTGAAGCGCATCGCCCCCAAGGTGGACCTCTTTCTGGTTCTCACCAGCCCCCACTCCTCCAACGGCATGCGCCTTTTGGAACTGGCCCAAAGCCTCACGGGAAGGGCCTACCGGCTGGAGACCGCCAAGGACCTAAAGGAGGAGTGGCTCCTGGGGGCCAGGAGCGCGGGCGTCACCTCCGCCGCCAGCACCCCCGAGGACCTGGTGGAGGAGCTGGTGGCCCTCCTGAAGGCCAAGAACCCGGGGCTTGAGGTGGTGGAGGAGGGGGAGTGGGAGGATATCAGCTTCCGAATGCCCAGGCTAAAAGAGCCAGAGGAAGTTCTTCAAGAGGAAGTAAAATGAGTGTGGGGATGGAGCTGGTCGTCAAGGATACATTTGACCCTGATGCGCACGCTGTTATTTACTCGGGAGATTGCCTGGAGTTATTGGCGCAAGTACCTGACGCCTCCATAGCCCTCGTAATCACCTCGCCTCCTTACAACATCGGCAAGCCTTATGAGGATCGCACCGACCTTGAAGCCTACCTCTCGTGGCAGGAGCGGGTAATCCAGGAAGCCGTGCGTATCATCAAGCCCACCGGAAGCTTGGTGTGGCAGGTGGGTAACTACGTGGAGAACGGCGAGATACTGCCTCTGGATATTCTCCTCTATCCCATCTTCAAGCGACAGGGTTTACAGCTTCGCAACCGCATTGTCTGGGCCTTCGAACACGGCCTTCACGCAAAGCGTCGTTTCTCCGGACGTTACGAGGTAGCGCTGTGGCTCACCAAAAGCGAAACATACACTTTCCACTTGGACAGAGTGCGGGTTCCACAGAAGTATCCCAACAAGCGCCACTTTAAAGGACCCAAAAAAGGGCAAATCTCAAGCAATCCGCTTGGGAAGAACCCTGGCGACGTGTGGATTTTCCCAAATGTGAAAGCCAACCACGTAGAAAAGACAGCCCACCCAGCGCAGTTCCCGGTCGAGCTTGTAGAACGCTTCGTGCTAGCTCTCACGGAAGAAGAGGACTGGGTTTTGGATCCTTTTGGGGGCTCTGGAACTACATTAATTGCTGCTTTAATGCATAGAAGAAAGGGGGCTATGGCTGAGATCCTACCCGACTATGTAACTATCGCCAAGCAGCGCCTCCGCGACGCTTGGGATGGTCGCTTACGAGTCCGACCCATGGAAAGAGAAGTATACGATCCGTCGGGAAAGGCAGTCTATATACCCCCCAAGGTTGTCGATCTAAGGGCTGTTTGGGTTCCTCCTCTCTTCTCGGAGGCGCAATGAAAATCGCCTACGAATATTCCCACTTAGGGGGCAAAGAAATTCTTCAAATTCGCTTTCCAGGGATACTGGGGGAAATTTATGAGGTCATTGCGAGTGTTAAAGCTACGCGTGCGAAAGTCAGCAAAGAAAAATCTAAAAAGGGTAGGCTTCTTTATGCTCCCAAGGAAATGAATCGGGCCTTTAAAAACGCCTTTCATGAAAAGGGGTTTCGAGAACTCAAGGATTTTTACGATATTGTCTTACCAGGAAATTCGCACCCAGTCATCAAGGGCGCATACAAACAGATTGATTTTGTTAAGGACAAAGTCTTAGTAGAGGTGCAGTTCGGCAAATACGCTTTTATGTTTTACGACATGGCCAAGTTCCAGTATTTTTTCAACGAAAGTAAGGCAGAGGTGGGCGTGGAAATCGTCCCCGCCCACGCACTCCATAAAAAATGTCATCCGGTGTCGCTTATGGTGAGCAACTTGTTTACGACATCGAGCGACTGAAGCGACATTTTCCAGCAGTGCCCGTGCACATCATCCTTATAGACGCTGATGAATGACTTCCGCCTTTCCGTGGCCCCCATGGTGGACCGCACGGACCGCCATTTCCGCTTCCTGGTCCGCCAGGTGAGCCGAGGGGTGCGGCTCTACACCGAGATGGTGGTGGACCAAGGGGTGCTGCGGGGCAACCGAAAGCGGCTCCTCGCCTTCCGCCCGGAGGAGCACCCCATCGCCCTGCAGCTGGCGGGCTCGGACCCCAAGGACCTGGCGGAGGCCGCCCGCATTGGGGAAGCCTTGGGCTACGACGAGGTGAACCTGAACCTGGGCTGCCCCTCGGAGAAGGCCCAGGAAGGCGGCTTCGGCGCCTGCCTCCTCCAAGACCCCAACCGGGTAGCGGAGATCCTAAAGGCCATGGTGGGGGCGGTGCGGGTGCCGGTTTCCGCCAAGATGCGCCTGGGCCTCGAGGGCCAGGAAACCTATCCCCAGCTGGCCCGCATGGTGGAGCGCTTCGCCGAAGCCGGGGTGAGGGTGTTCATCGTCCACGCCCGGAGCGCCCTCCTGGCCTTCTCCACGAAGGCCAACCGGGAGGTGCCCCCCCTGCGGCACGGCTGGGTGCACCAGCTCAAGCGGGACTTCCCCCACCTGACCCTGGTGCTGAACGGGGGAGTGCGCACCCTGGAGGAAGCCCTGGCCCACCTGGCGCGGGTGGACGGGGTGATGATGGGCCGGGCAGTCTACGAGGACCCCTTTGTCCTGGCGGAAGCCGACCGCCGGGTGTTCGGCCTGGAGCGGCGGCCAAGCCGCCTCGAGGTGGCCCGGCGCATGCGGGCCTACCTGGAGGAGGAGATGGAGCAGGGGACGCCCCCCTGGGCCGTGCTCCGGCACATGCTGAACCTCTTCCGGGGACAGCCCGGGGGACGGCTTTGGCGGCGCCTCCTCTCGGAGGGGCGCTCCCTGGAAGCCCTGGACCAGGCCCTAGGGCTTCTTGAGAAGCAGGTAAGCCAGGAGGGTGAGGAGGAAAACCCAGGCCCAAAGGGGCACCCGCAGGCGGCGCTGGGCCTTGCCCGTGAGGGGGTCTAGGGGAGCGGAAGGGCGCATCTTGAGCCGGGTGGCCCGCTTCATGTGGGCCACCATCTTGTCCAGGTCCCCCTTCCGCTTGTACAAGGCGGCCAGGTTCTCGTGGACCAGGGGGTCCTCTGGGGCCAGCTTCAGGGCCCTCTGGTAGAGGTCCAACGCCGCCTCCAACTCCCCCCGCTCCTGGTAGAGGTTGGCCAGGTTGGTGAGGGCCCGGTGGTGCTCGGGGTCCAGGGAAAGCGCTTTCTGGAAGCGGGCCTCGGCCTCCTCCCGCCTCCCCTCCCCCACCGCCTTCACCCCGAGGACCACTTCCCTCTCCGCAGCAAAGAGGGGGTCTTCCAGGCGCCCGGGGTCCTCCGCCAAAAAGGCAAGCCCCTCCAAAAGCCTTTCCCGGAGCTCCCCGGAAAACCCCTCCGCATAAGCCTGGGCCCCCGCGTAGTCCTTTCGCCGCAGGAGGCCGAGGAAGTGAAGGAGGGCCTGGGCCTCGAGGTCCCCGGCCAGGGCCTTGGCCTTCAGCTCCGGCACCATCCCCCCCATCCTAGCCCAGGGCCCGGCGGTAGACCTCCAGGTACCGGGGGGCGCTCCTGCCCCAGGAGAAGTCCTTCTCCATGCCCCTAAGGCCCAGCTCCTCCGCCCCCAGGCGGAAGAGGCGCAGGACGCCGTAAAGGAGACCCTCCGGGTGGTAGCTCTGGAAAAGCACCCCTGTTCTTCCGTCCTCCACCGTGTCCTTCAAGCCCCCCACCGCCCGGGCCACGGGAGGGGTGCCGTAGCGCTGGGCGATCATCTGCACCAGGCCACAGGGCTCAAAGCGGCTGGGGACCAAGAGGGCGTCTGCCCCCGCATAGGCCAAGCGGGCCAAGGCCTCGTCGTAGGCTTCCACAAAGCGCACGAAGCCGGGATTTTCCTCCTCCACCTGCCTGAGGGCCTGCGCTATGCCCTCGTCCCCCACCCCCTGGACCAACAGGTAAAAGCCCAGCTCCTTCAAGCGGGGAACCGCCTTCAGGATGAGGTCCAGGCCCTTTTGCCCGTCCAACCGGCCCACGTAGGCGAGGAGGGGTTCCCTAAGCCCGGTGCGCTCCTGTAGGGCTTCCTTGGCCTGGGCCTTGCCGGAGGGGTCCTCCCGGGAGTAGGGGGTGGGGAGGTAAGGGTCCCGGGCCGGGTCAAAGACCTCGGTATCCAGGCCGTTGAGGATGCCGAAAAGCTTGCCCTTATGGCGCCTCAGGACCCCATCCAGCCCCATGCCGAACCCCGGGGTCTGGATCTCCTCGGCATACGAGGGGCTCACCGTGGTAACGGCCCTGGCGAAGACGATGCCCCCCTTCATCAGGTTCACCTGGCCGTAGAACTCCAGGGCCTCCATGTGAAAAAGGCTCCAAGGAAGCCCCGTCCAGTGGAAGAAGAGTGGGGGGTCCACCAGACCCTGGTGGGCCAGGTTGTGGATGGTGTAGACGGTGGGCACCAAAAGGGGCAGGAGGGCCGCGGTCCAGTCGTGGGCGTGGACCAGGTCAAACCCCCGCGCCACCTCCGCTGCCCCCAGGGCGAAGCGCAGGTAGCGCTCGGCGTCGTCGGGGTAGCCGTAGACCCGCTCCCGGTCAAACCCCTCCACCCCCAGGAGGAGGAAGCGCACCCCCCCCTCCACCCGCTCCCCCAGGGGGGCCCGGGCCTCCTTGCCGGCGAAGCGGTAGACCACCTCCCCCACCCCTTGGGCCTCGAGGCCCCGGTGCCAGGGCAGGAGAACCGCTGCCTCCACCCCCAGGGGCCTGAGGGCCTTGGGCAAGGCCCCCACCACGTCGGCCAGCCCCCCCACCTTCACCAGGGGGTAGGCCTCGGGGGCCACCATGAGAACCCGCATGGGGGCATCATACCCCCGGGGCCGCCTCGCTCCACACCCCCCCGGGGACGGGCAGCGCCCCCTCCAGCGTTCCCAGGTACAGGTAAGCCCAGACGGCAAGGGGCCCTTCCTCGGTGGCCACCTGGACCCGCACCCGGCGGTACTCCACCCCTTCCTCCTCCAGCTCGTCCAGAAGGGAAAGGGCCTCCGCGGGCAGGAAGAGCACCTCCCCGTACACCCTCCCCTCCCCAGGAACCATTCCCGGGTAAGGGTAGGGGCGGCTAGGCCCCTCCTTCAGGTGGTACAGGCGAAACCCCTCCACGTGCCCGGGCAAGGCCTTCACCACCCGCCCCTCCACCAAGGGGTGGTTCCGCTCCCCCCGCTTCAGGGTGCCGTAGGCGAAGACCGCCTCCATCACTCCCCGAGGAAGCGGTAGCCCAAGCCCACCACGGTCTCGATGAACCGGGGGGCATGGGGGTCGTCCTTGAGCTTCTTGCGCAGGAGGCGGACGTAGGCGTCCACCACCCTTTCCGAGCCCTCGAACTCTGGCCCCCAGACCCGATCCAGAAGCTCCTCCCGGGTGAAGACCCGGCCCGGGGTCTGGGCCAGGGCCAGGAGAAGGTTCATCTCGGTGGCGGAAAGCTTAAGGGGCTCCCCCTCCAGGTAGGCCTTGCGCCCCTCGAGGTCCAGCTCCAAAGGACCAAAGCGCCGCCTACCCTCCTTGCCCGCCCGGCGGAGCAGGGCCCGGATGCGGGCCAGGAGTTCCTTCAGGGAGAAGGGCTTGCCCAAATAGTCGTCCGCCCCCTCCAAAAGGCCCTCCACCCGGCTGTCCTCGTCGGCCTTGCCGGTGAGGAGCAAAACCGGGAGCACCGGGTCCAGGGCCCGCAAGGACTTGAGGACCTCCAGGCCCTCGAGGTCCGGCAGGCCCCGGTCCAGGACCACCAGGTCCGGTTTCTCCCGCCAGGCCTCCTCCAGGGCCTCCCGCCCGGTGCGCACCCACACCACCCGCAACCCCTCTTTTTCCAGGTAGCGCCTAACCAAATCCCCCACCTGAGCGTCGTCCTCCACCAAGAGAATGTGCGCCATAAATGCTTCCCCGAATACCTCCAGCGCTTAACGCCCTAGGATGACCACCACCGCGGGATACTCGCCCTCGGGCAACCGCAACAGCCGGGCCACCGCCTCGTCGTAAAAGGTTTCCGCGGGATAAGCCCCAAGCCCTTGGCCCGTGGCCGCAAGGAGGACCAGGCCCGCAGCATAGCCCGCCTCCAAAAGAGCATACCGGTATCCCCTAAGGCCAAACAAGGCCTCGCTCCGCTCCGGCACCAGGGTCAGCACCAGCAAGGCCGCCGCCCGCTCCAGGGAAAGCCCCATGAGGGCTTCGTTCCAGGCTTCGTCCTCCACCTTCCCCCCAAGCTGGAAAAGCTGGTGCTCCTTGGGAAAGTAGTGGTAAAGGCCGGGGAAGACCCCCTCCACCCGGCGCACCACCAGGTAGGCCTCGAGGGGGTAGGCCTCCCCCGCGGAGGGAAAGCCCCGCGCCCCGCCCCGCTCCGCCAAGGGTAAGAGCACCTGGGAGAGGTCGTTGAGGGTCAGGGCGGAACCCACCTCGGGCAGGGCCGGCCAAAGGCGGGCCAGGGCCCGGAAAAGGGGCGGCCCCCCTTCCCCCCGCAAGGGGGGCAGGGCCTGGGTCTCCAAGGGGTTGGCGTAGACCTTGGCCCGGGGCTTGCGCTTTAGGGGGAGCTGATCCTCGGGGGTAAGGCGGGAAAGCCGGTAGAAGAGCTTCCCGGGGTGTTTGTCCATGGCTAGAAGCGGTAGCTCTTGGGCACCACCACCACGCCCTCCGGGGTCACGGTGAAGCCCCGGGCGCGGTCGGCCTCGAGGTCGTAGCCGATCTCGGTGTGAGGGGGGATCTTCACGTTCTTGTCGATGATGGCGTTCCTTATGCGGCAGTAGCGGCCCACCTCCACGTCGTCAAAGAGGACGGAGCGCTCCACCAGGCTGTAGGAGTTCACCCGTACCCGCCGGAAGAGGACGGACTCCCGCACCGTCCCCCCGCTCACGATAACCCCCCCGGCCAGGAGGCTGTTGAGGGCCCGGCCCACCCTTTCCCCCGTTTCGTGCACGAACTTGGCCGGGGGGCTGAAGAGGTTGGCGGTCCTGAGGGGCCACTCGGGGTTGAAAAGGTCGAACTCGGGAATGACCTTGACCAGGTCCATACTGGCCTCAAAGTAGGCGTCCAAGGTGCCCACGTCCCGCCAGTAGAGGTTGGGGCCCTCCTGGCCGGGAATGGGGTTGCGGTGGAAGTCGTAGGCAAAGACCCGGTAACCCTCCTTGAGGGCCTTGGGGATCACGTCCTTGCCGAAATCGTGGCTGGAAGCCTCGTCCCTGGCGTCGGCCTCCAGGAGCTCAAAGAGGGCCTCGGTGCAGAAGATGTAATTGCCCATGGAGGCCAGGGCCAGGTGGGGCTTGTTGGGCAGGGGCTTGGGGCTTTTGGGCTTTTCCTGGAACTCGGTGATGCGCCACTCCTCGTCCACCTGGAGGACGCCGAAGCGGGAGGCCTCGGCCACGGACACGGGGTAGGCGGCGATGGTGATGTCCGCCCGCTTCTCGTAGTGGTACTCCACCATGTGGCGCACGTTCATCTTGAAGATGTGGTCCCCCCCAAAGATGGCTACCGCAGTGGGGGCGTGGTTTTGCACCAGGTGCAGGTTCTGGTAGATGGCGTCGGCGGTGCCGCGGTACCAAACGGGACCCAGCTCCTCGTAGCGGTACATCTGGGCGGGTACCAGGAGGATGAAGTGGTCCTCCAGAAAAGCGCCGAAGCGCCAGTAGCGCTGGATGTGCTCGGTGAGGGACTGCGCCTTGAACTGGGTGAGGACGTAGATGGAGTAGATGCCGGAGTTCACGAAATTGTTGAGCACGAAGTCAATGATGCGGTACTTGGCCCCAAAGGGCACCGCGGGCTTGGCCCGCTTGGCGGTGAGGGGGTAGAGGCGGCTCCCCTGCCCTCCCGCCAGGATCATGCCCAGAACCTCCACCTTGACCATGAAATCCCTCCTTTGTGGGGTAGTTTACCCCAAGCCCTTGGGGGCATACGTCCGGGTATAGTGAACCCGATGCGGGTTCCCGATCTGCGTTGGTTCACCCCGCCCACGACGCCCAAGCCCGCGCCTCCCTTTTTCGGCCAGGAGCGGGCCCTTAGGGCCCTCGAGGCCGCCTTCCGTCAGGGAGGCCACGGCTACCTGGTAGGCCCAAGCGGGCTGGGAAAGCGAAAGCGGCTCCTGGCCTATCTGGAAGGGCGCCCCTTTCCCAAGGAGGAGCTGGTCTACCTGCCCCTGGGAGAGGAAGCCTTTCCCCTCCTCCTCCCCCAGGGGGAGGGGCGGGCCCTCCTGGAGGGGGTGGAGGCCCTCTTGGCCGAGTTCACCCCGGCCCTCTTCCGGGAGCGAGGCTTCCTCTACGCCAAAAACCTGGTGGAGGCGCGCTACGAGAAGGAGGCGGAGGCCCTGCTCAAGGGCTTGGCCGAGGAAGCCGAAGGCTACGGCTTCACCCTCTTGGAGGAAGAGGAGGGGATCAAGCTCTCCGGCAAGGGCCCCCTGCCCCCGGAGCTTTCCGCCAAGCTGGAGGAGACCGTCTTGGCCTATGTGGACGCCGGGCAGAAGGCCCAAGCTGAGGTGGCCGCCCTCAGGCGGGGCTTCGCCGAGCGCTTCCTCCTGCCCAAGGCCCAGGAGCTCAAGGGCCGCTTCCCCCAGGCCGGGCGCTACCTGGACTGGCTTTTGGAAACTCTCCTGCGGGCCGCGGCGCTGGAGGAGGAGTTAGAGCTGGGAAAGCTTCTGCCCCGCCTCCTGGTGGAGGGAGGCCCCCGGCTGGTCTACGAGCCCAACCCCAGCCCGGAGAGGCTTTTGGGCCACCTGGAGTACGAGGTGCGGGAGGGCGCCCTCTCCACCCACCTGGGCCTCTTACGCCCTGGGGCGCTGCACCGCGCCCTGGGGGGGGTGCTGGTCCTGGAAGCCCACCGGGTGTGGGAGCTGGGGAGCTATGCCCTCCTGAAGCGGGCCTTGGCCACAAAAGAGGTGGAGCCCCTCTCCCCCAGGCCCGAGGTCAAAGGCCCCAGGCTCAAGCCCGCCCCCCTCAAGGCCCAGGTCTTCCTGGTGGGGCCGCCGGAGGTCATCGCCTTTTTGGAGGAGGACGAGGAGTTTTTGGAGCTCTTTCCCTTCCGCGTGGAGTTCAGCCCGGAACTTCCCTACACCGAGGAGAACGTGGCCTACCTGGGGGGATTTTTGCAAGCCGAGGGGGTGGCGCTAACCCCTGAGGGCCTGGCAGCCCTGGCGGACGAGGCCCGGCGGTGGGTAGGGCACCGGGAGCGGCTGGACGCCAGGCTTTACCGCCTTTTGGACCTGGCCGGGGAAGCCTCGGCCCTGAAGCGCCCCCTGGACCGGAAGGCGGTGGAGGAGGCCCTCCGGGCCCGGGAGGAGCGGTTTGGCCTGGAGGAGGAGCTCTATCTCCAGGACCTGAAGGAAGGGGTGGTGGCCCTCGAGGTCCAAGGGGAGCGGGTGGGGGAGGTGAACGGCCTGGTGGTGGTGGAAGGGCCCGTGCCCGCAGGCCGTCCCGTGCGCATCACCGCCCAGGCGGGCCCTGGAAGGGAGGGCATCCTCTCCATCGACCGGGAGGTGGGCCTGGGGGGCCAGGTCTTCCACAAGGCCGTCCTCACCCTGGCCGGGTACCTCCGGGGCACCTACGCCAGCGTGGGAGCCCTCTCTGCCACGGTGAGCCTGGTCTTTGAGCAGAGCTACGGGGGGATCGAGGGGGACTCCGCGGGGCTTGCCGAGCTTTTGGCGGTGCTTTCCGCCATCTCCGGCCTCCCCCTGAGGCAGGACCTGGCGGTCACCGGGAGCCTGGACCAGACCGGCCGGGTCTTGGCCGTGGGCCGGGTGGCGGAGAAGGTGGAGGGGTTTTACCGGGTGTGCCAAGCCCTGGGCCTTACCGGCACCCAAGGGGTAGTCCTCCCCAGGGCCAACCTGCCCCACCTCACCCTGCGCCAGGAGGTGGTGGAGGCGGTGGAAAGGGGCCACTTCCACCTCTATGCGGTGGAGGAGGTGGACGAGGCCATCGAGCTCCTCTTCGGCCGCAAGGCCTACTGGGTGCACGAGAAGGTGCGAGAGGTGCTGGCCCACTTCCAAAGCCTGGAAAACGGCGAGGGCGAAAAGGGCTAAGTATCCACAAGCTGAAGCGGCGCGCCCATGCTTTTTGGGGTCCCCGCCGTGGCCTAGGGCCACGACGGGGCCTTTAGCGGCCGGGCTCCAGGAGGAGGGTTTTGCCCCCTTCCGCAAAGCGCATGGGCAGGTACGCCCCTCGCTGCCATAGGGGCAGGAGGTCGGCGTAGTGGGGGGAGAGGAAGTGCCCCGACTGGCCCATGGGGTGGATGAAGAGGGAGGCCTCCGGGTCCGAAAGGTCCACGATCTGGCGGTAGCTGGGCCCGTGGGTCATCTGGAGGCTTTGGGGGACGAAGGGCCCCACGTTCACCGTGTACCGGTCCCCGCCGAAGGGCACCCTCCGGTCGGTGAGGCGCTTCAAGGGGGTGTGGGTGAGGACCGCGTGGGGGAAGGTGGCCTGGTGTACCTCTCCCCAGGAGCGGGCCCTTAGGGCCTCCTTCCGGTCCAGGGCCCTTTCCAGGGCCAAAGCGGCAAAGTCCAGGCAGGTCTCCCGGAACTCGGTCCCGGGCTGGTCGCAATTTGGGTCGCCTTCCCGCAGGGCCTTCAGGAGGTAGCGGGGCTCGTCCCAGTAGGCCTCGCCCACCTCCTTTTCCGGAAGCCGGGTGAGCTCGGTGTACCAAAGGGCGAAGACCAAGGCCTCCTCCGAGGCCCGATCCGCCATCCCGTCCCAGGCAAGAAGCCGCTCCCGCCAGGTCCGGCTCCGCTCGGAAAGGGGATTAAGAAGCTCCAGGACCGGGCGGAAATCCCGTAAGAGGAGGCTCTTCTGATCCATCTGGATGGCCTTCATGTCCTCCAAGGAGAGCTTCTCCTTGGCCAAGAGCATTTCCCGGATGCGCTCCGCCCGGTAGGGCTCGGCCCAGTCGTAGGTGAGGGCGTAGGGGAAGCCCTGAGGGGTCACCTTGTGGTTGGCAGTGACCACCAAGCCCTCCTTGGGGTTCAGGACCTGGGGCCAGTCCTCCGGCTTGCGGTAGCCCTGCCAGTCCCATTCCCCGTTCCCGGGCACGGGCACCATGCCCGTGTGTCCTTCCCTGCGGATGGGAAACTTTCCGGGGGCGATGTAGCCGATGTTGCCGTCCACGTCCGCGTAGACGAAGTTCTGGCTGGGGGCGGAGTAGTGCCGGAGGGCTTCGGTGAACTCCAGCCAGTTGCGCGCCCGGTTCACCCCCAAAAAGGCCATGAGGATATGGTCCTCCTCGTCCAGGCTCACCCAGCGGAGGGCCATGGGGATCTTGGGGGGGTCTTGCAGGGCGTCGGTGATGACGGGCCCGTAGTGGGTTTCCCGCACCCGGAGGACCACCTCCTTCCCCCCCCGCACCTGGATCCTCTCCTCCCGCACCCGGTAGGGCACCACCTGGCCCTTGTAGCGGTACCCCTTACCCTCCACGTCCTCGAGGAGGTAGAGGTCCTGCACGTCCGCCCCCACGTTGGTCACCCCCCAGGCGATGCGCTCGTTCCGGCCGATGACGATGCCAGGCACCCCAGGCAGGGTGGCCCCGATGACCCGGTACCCGGGGGCCTCGAGGGCCATCAGGAACCAGAGGCTTGGGGCCTGCAAGCCCAGGTGGGGGTCGTTCGCCAGGAAGGGCTTGCCGGTAGCAGTGCGGCTTCCCGAAACCACCCAGTTGTTGCTGGCCTCCAGGAAGCGGGGCGGGGCCAGTCGGAGGAGGGCCGCCGGGGCTTCCTCCCGCTTTAGGGGAAGCCCCAAGTCCTCCGCCTGCAGGATGGTGGGGGCGTCCTCCGGGTAAGGCGGCAGGAGCTCCAGAAGCCTTTCTGGGCTCACCCCCCGGGCCAGGAGGCGGTGGCGCAGAAGCTCCTCCTCCCAGTTCATGGAGAGGTCAAAGCTCATCATCTTGGCCCAGACCAGGACGTCCGGACCCGTCCAGGGCTCGGGGCGGAAGGAAAGGAGGCGAAACTCGGGGGGTAAGGGGGCCCCGCTTTCCAAGAAGGCGTTCACCCCGGCCACGTAGGCGTCCACCACCCGCTTCTCCTCGGGGTAGAGGCGCTCGTAGGCGCTTTCCGCCGCCCGGTAGAAGCCCCAGGTGCGCAGGAAACGGTCTTGCGGCAGCGCCGCCTCCCCCAACACCTCGGCAAGCCTCCCCTGCCCCACCCGGCGCTGGAACTCCATCTGCCAGAGCCTTTCCTGGGCGTGGACGAAGCCCTGGGCGAAGAAGAGGTCCTCGAGGCTCGCCGCCCGCACCCGTACCACCCCCCACCTGTCCCGCACCACCTCCACCGGGGTGGAAAGGCCCTTCAGGGCAATACGCCCCTCCACCTGGGGCAAGGAGGCCCGCAGGGTGAGGTAGACCCCCAACGCCGCCAGCAAGACCACCCCGAGCACCAGGCCAAGAAGCCAAGCCAGAAGCCGCAGAAGGCGTTTCATGGTTGGACGGAGTATACCATGGGGCCATGGAACTGCTGCGCGCCGCCCTAAGCGGCCTTCTGCTGGGCCTTTTCTTCCAGCGCCTGGGCCTGCCCGGGGGAGCGGTGGTGGGGGCCATGCTGGGCACGGGCCTCCACCAGCTCCTCCTGCCCCCCGCCCCCACCCCCCGGGGCCTGGACCTCCTGGTCCAGCTCCTGGCCGGGGTACTGGTGGGGCTTTCCTTCCGGCGGGAGCTTCTCTCCCCCCGCCTCCTGCCCTACGCCGTCCTGGCCGCCTTAGCCTTCTTGCTTTTGGCGGTGGCCTTAGCCCTCCTCTTCGCCCGGGCCCTGGGGCAGGAACCCAAGGCCCTCCTCTTTGCCCTCGCCCCAGGGGGGATTACCGGCATGGGCCCCCTGAGCCAGGCGGAGGGGGGAAGCGCAGCCCTGGTGGGGGTGTTCCACACGCTGCGGGTTTTCCTCCTCTTCCTGCTGGTGCCCCTTTTGGCCCGGCTTCTTCGGTAGTATGGGGGCATGCGGCTGGAGTTCTTGGAAAACGGACCCATTCGGGTGGAGGGGGAGCGCTTCACGTTGCGGGTGGGGGACAAGGAGGAAGTCTTGGAGAAACCCCGGGTCTTCCTCTGCCGTTGCGGGGCCTCGGGCAACAAGCCCTTCTGCGACGGCACCCACAAGCGCATCGGCTTCCAGGCTCCGGGAGGGGTCTTGGAAGTGGAAGGAGACTGACCCGCTGGTCAACTTGAGGCCAAGGGGGTAAACTCCGGTAGCCATGGGCGAGATGCGCTACCGGAAACTGGGCAAATGGGGGCTTAAGGTCTCGGAGATCTCCTTGGGGGCCTGGGTCACCTTCGGGGATGTGGTGAAGGACAAGGAAACCGTCCGGGAGATCGTAAAGATCGCCTACGAGGGCGGGGTCAACTTCTTCGACAACGCCGACGTCTACGCCAAGGGCCTGGCGGAGGAGATCATGGGCGAGGTGCTCAGGGAGTTTCCCCGGCACACCCTGGTCCTCTCCACCAAGGCCTACTGGCCCATGTCGGAGGACCCCAACGACCGGGGCCTAAGCCGGAAACACCTCCTGGAGAGCATCACCCAAAGCCTGAAGCGGCTAAAGACCGACTACGTGGACCTCTTCTTCGCCCACCGCTTTGACCCCGAGGTGCCCATGGAGGAGATCGTCTACGCCATGCACACCATCGTGGAAAGGGGCTACGCCCTCTACTGGGGCACCTCGGAGTGGCCCGCCGCCCGCATCGCCGAGGCGGTGGCCTTCGCCAGGGAAAACGGCCTCCACCCGCCCGTGGTGGAGCAGCCCCAGTACTCCATGCTCTACCGGGAGCGGGTGGAGGGGGAGATCCTCCCCGAGGCGGAGCGCTTCGGCCTGGGCCTGGTGGTCTGGAGCCCCTTGGCCATGGGGATGCTCACCGGGCGGTACGACCAGGAAATCCCCGAGGACAGCCGCTTCGCCCGCTACCCCCAGTTCGCCGAGCGCTTCCTCACGGAGGAAAACCGGAAGAAGGTGCTGAAGCTCAAGGAGGTGGCGGACGAGCTGGGCCTAACCCGCACCCAGCTGGCCTTGGCCTGGGTGCTTAGGCTTCCCGGCATCTCCAGCGCCATCACCGGGGCCACCCGCCCCGAGCAGATCCGGGAGAGCCTGGGGGCCGCGGGGGTGGACCTGCCCCAGGAGGCCCGGGAAAAGATTGAGGCCATCCTAAAAGGCGAAGCCTGAGCTAGGGGGCCCCCAACCCCTTGGCCATGCTCCTTGCGGGGCCGCTGGCCGACCGGGTCTTCGGCCCCCGGTACGGGCAGGGGGAAGGCATCACCTTCATGCTCCTCCTCTTCGGGAGCCTGGGGGTGCTTTGGGGGCTTTCCGGCTACCTCTTTCCCGGGGCGCGGGAGGTGGAGCGCCTCCTTCCCGACGCTAAGGAAAGCCAGGCAGCCGCGCCGTGATCGGACGCGGACGCAAGGCCAAGGAGCGCCCTTCCAATGTGGCTTCCTTCCCTCCCAAGGAAAGAGGGGGCCTGTAGGCTTCCCCTATGGGCGAGCCCCTCCCCGCCACGGCCCTCCGCCTCCTGGAGAAGGGACGGGACCGGGAAGCCCAGGCCTTTCTCCTTCCTCCCCAGGAGGGCCCTTTGGAGGCGGAGCGCCTCGCCCTTCTCGGCTTCGTGGAGGCGAGGCGGGGAAACCTTCAGGCCTACCGCGCCCTGGCCCTGGAGGCCGCCCAAAGGGCCCAGACCCCCCTCACCCTCTACCACCTGGGCCTGGCCCTCCCCCCAAAGGCGGGGGCCTTGGCCCTGGAGGAGGCCCTCCACCGCTTCGGGGGGGACGCCAAGGGGGAGGCCCGGCTCCACCTGGCCTTGGCCATCGCCCTGGAGCGCCTGGGCCGGCCCGAGGCCCTGGCCCACGCCGCCCTCGCCCGCCTCAAGGACCCCTCCCCCTGGACCATCCTGCACCACCTGCGCCTGGAGCTCCTCTTCGGCACGAAGCCCCTCCCGGAGGTCCTGGAGGAGGCGGAGCCCTTCCTGCCCCACCCCTTCCCCGGGGTGCGCCTCCTCGTGGGGCACACCCTGGCCCTGACTCACCTCCTCCGGGGAAGCCCAAGGCGGGCCAAAAACCTCCTCCGGGGCCTCCTCCCTCTCCTGGAGCCGCAAAGCCTCGCGAGCTTCCTCGTCCTTGGGGCCTTGGCCCTAGACCCCCCCGAGGTCCGGCTCCTCCTGGAAGGGGCTAAGGCCTTCCTCCCCCGGGAGGGCTGGCCCTGGGGGTTTTACCTCCTGGCCCGGGGGCTTGGGGAGGGGGATGAGGCCCACCTCCTCGCCGCCCACGGCCTCCTGCGGGAGGAGGGGGCGCTCTACGCCCTCCTGGCTGAAGCCCGCCTGAAGGCCCTCGGGGTGGAGGTGGAAGCCCCTCTGGCCCCGGGGCTCGCCCCCGCTCTCCGCCCGGAGGCCCGGGCCCTCCTTTTGGGAGAGGCCGGAACCCCTCTCCTTCGCTTCCTCGGGGGAGGCCCCCTCCCCTCCCTGGGCCCCAGGGGAACCGAGGCCCTGGCCCTCCTCCTCGCCCACGAGGCAGGCCTTTCGGGAGAGGCCCTGGGGGAGGCGCTTTACGGGGAGCCCAACCCGGGGGCCCTAAAGGCCCTCCTCCACCGCCTGCGGGAGAAGGGCTTCCGCATCGCCTGTTCCCCTTACCGCTTGGAAAACCCTCCCCCCTCGGACCTCGGAGCCTTCCTTAAGGCCCTCTCCCGGGGGGACCTGGAGGGGGCCCTGGCCCTCTACCAAGGCCCCCTCCTCCCCTGGAGCCAGGCCCCGGGGGTGGAGGAACTCCGCCTGGAGCTGGAGGAGACCCTGAAGCAGGCGGTGCTGGCCCAAGGGGACACGGAAAGCCTCTTCCTCCTGGCCGAGCGCCTGAAAGAAGACCTGGAGGTCTGGGAAGCCCTCCTGGAGAGGCTACCCCAGGAAGACCCCCGCCTCCCCATCGCCCGGGCCCAGGTGGCGAGGCTCTGCCGGGAGTACGGGGTGTGAGGCCGGGGGGACGCAGTTGGGGTCCCAGCAGGCCAAAGCGGGCCCGGAAGGCCGGGCCAGGAGGAGGAGCCAGGCCAAGAGCCAAAGCCAAAAGACTTTGCCCCTCATGCCCCCAGGGTGCCACGGGGAGGGTTACGCGGCGGGCCAGAGGTTACGCGAGGTTACGCGGGAGGCCAGCTATGGAACCCCTTCCACGTAACCTCGCGTAACCTCCCCCCTGCTACCCTGGGGCTAACCCGTAAGGGGGTGAAGCAAATGACGGTTTACACGGTTACTCGGGTCCTTCGGCAAGCTGGACAAGGAGGCGAACAACCCACGCTTTTCCGCGGTAGAAAGGACTTACCAATCGTAGAGGGCATGACGCTGGAGGTTGGTGATATCCTTAAAACGCGGGACGGCCTCGTGGAGGTTAGGGATAACTACGGCCTGGTCCTTCGCTTGGGCCCATCTTCGGAGCTTGAGTACGTTTACCATCCTCAAGGAGGCATCATCGCTCAGCCCGCTGAGCGGCCTACTTTGGTCTTCTTCGGGGAGATCTTCAAGTTCCGGCACTACGTGCGACCACTGGAAGTGGTGGCTTGCGGGAAATACCGCACCTCCTGCTGGTACTGCCCAGCGAATGTGTACGCCCGCAACCTGGACGCCCATAGGGATGCTTTCTATGCGCTACTGGGGGAAGTCTTCATCTGGGAGTGGGATGAAAGAGGTCAATCCTTTGACCTCGTAAGTATCCCCGAGGGGTACAAAGCGGTGCTCCGCCACGACCCTACCCAGCCTATGCGAAACCGCTATGCGGTGGAAGACATGATGCCAATTTCGGAAAAGGAGTGGGAATACATAGCTTCTAACTACATCAACCCCACGCGTTGGATTTCTCGTCCGCAGGAGGTGGTTGGGGCTGGGTAAAAGATCCCTTTGGCGCCTGCTGCTCCCTGCGCTGCGGCACATCTTCCGCGCAAGCCCCAGGGAGAGCGCCCTTTTGCTTGGGCTCCTGGTCCTGGGAGGGCTCGTGCCAGTGGCGGTGCTGGGCCTCACCCGTGCCTTGGTGGACCAGCTGGCGACCACACTGGGGGGTAGTCCCTTTACCCCAACCCTGCTTTGGCCGCTGGTGGGGTTAGCGCTGGCTTTTGGCCTGGACTTCCTCCTCACCCCTTGGGTGGTCTACCTGCAAGGTTCGGTGAACGAAAAGCTCACCGCTCGGGTTCACCTGCTCCTCATGGAGAAGGTGGCCGGCACGCCGGACCTGACCCCCTTTGAGGATCCCCGCTTTCACGATGAGCTTCAGGTGCTACGCGACCAGGCCCCTTACCAGCCCCTCAACCTGCTGGTTTTCCTGGGCAACGCTTTCCGGGAGGTCCTCGCCGCTCTCGGGGTTCTTCTCCTGCTATTTGGGCTGGCGCCTTTCTTCCCCTTACTCCTGCTCTTGGCCACCCTGCCCCAAGCCTGGCTCACCTTTCGGCTCCAGAAGGGGGTGTGGGAGGCCCTACTCTTCGGGGCCCCCGAGGCCCGGCGAATGCGCTATTTCGCCGAGGTGCTCTTGAGCCCCGAGACTGCCAAAGAGGTGCGGTTATTCGGTCTTTTGCCCTTCTTCCGCAGACGTTACCTCGAGGTTTTCCATAGCCTTTACCAAAGCCTGCGCCGTGCTCGAGGCCGCCAGGCCCTAGGGACCAGCCTGCTGGTGCTACTGAGCGCCCTTTTCACGGCTCTTGCCCTCTTCTTGGGGCTGCGCCAGACCCTCTTGGGAGGGAGCCTGGGCAGTCTGGTGCTCCTCTTGCAGTCGGTGGGAAGCCTCCAGCAAAACCTCTACGCCCTAGTCCAGGACGGGGGCATGCTGTACGAAAGCCTGTTGTACTTTGAAAAGCTGGAAAGCTTCCTAGCCAGGCCCGCTTCCATGGCGGAGACTGGCCCGGGCAGGAAGGTCCAGGGTTTTGAGGAGATCCGGTTTGAAGGGGTAGGGTTCTGCTACCCCAACGGAAAGCGGGCGCTTGCGGGAGTCTCCTTTGCCCTCCGACGGGGGGAGCGCCTGGCTTTGGTGGGGGAAAACGGGGCGGGCAAGACCACCCTGGTAAAGCTCCTCCTCCGCTTCTACGACCCCACGGAGGGCCGCATCCTGGTGGACGGGATTGACCTCCGGGAAATAGACCTGAAGGCCTGGCGCGCCCTCATCACCGCAGTCTTCCAGGACTTTGGCCGCTACGCCCTAACCCTCGAGGAAAACGTCGCCCTTTCCGACCCGGACGTGAAGCCCGACCCTAACCGTGTCGCAGAGGCCTTACGCTTAGGCGGGGCCTGGGAGCTCCTCCAGCGGCTTGGCCCCCAGGCCCTCCTGTCCAAGGCCTTTGGCGGCACAGAGCTTTCCCTGGGGGAGTGGCAACGAGTCGCCCTCTCGCGGGCCTTCTTCCGCAAGGCCAAGCTTTTGGTCTTGGACGAGCCTACGGCCTCGCTGGATCCCAAAGAGGAGGCCCACCTCTACAGGCGCTTCGCCGAGATGGCCGGGGGTAAGACGGTCATCCTCATCACCCACCGCCTGGGTTCGGTACGCATGGCGGACCGGATCCTCGTCCTCCAGGAAGGCCGGTTGGTGGAGGAAGGGACCCATGAGGAGTTGTTGCGGAGGAAGGGCGCCTACGCCGAGCTTTGGCGGCTCCAGGCCCAACTTTACGAAACCTGAGGGGATCTTGACCGGGGTGAGGCTTCCCCTTCCCCCTGGGCGCGGTCCCCTTCCTGGGCAAGGCGTAAACTCAAAGGCATGGACAAGCTGGAAGCCCTAAAGCGCCTCTTCCCGGGGAAGGTGGACCTCTCGGAAAGCGAGCGCCTGCGCCACGGGAAGGACGAGGGCTACCCCGAGGCGAGGCCCGTTCTGGCCGTGGTCTACCCCGAGGGGGTAGAGGACGTGCAGAAGGCCCTCCAGTGGGCCCGGGCGTGGGGCGTGGCCGTGATCCCCTTCGGGGCGGGGACCAGCCTGGAGGGCCACCTCCTGCCCTTGGGGGAGGCCATCAGCCTGGACTTCGCCCGCATGAACCGCCTCCTCGAGGTCCGGCCCGAGGACTTCCTTTGCGTGGTGGAGCCCGGCCTCACCCGCAAGGCCCTCAATGAGGCCCTCAAGGGCACGGGCCTCTTCTTCCCCGTGGACCCCGGGGCCGACGCCACCTTGGGGGGTATGGCCGCCACCAACGCCAGCGGCACCACCACGGTGCGCTACGGAGGGATGCGGCCAAACGTCCTCGCCCTCCAGGTGGTCCTGGCCAGCGGGGAGGTGCTGGAGCTCGGGCGAGGGGTGCGCAAGACCAGCGCCGGCTACGACCTCAAAGACCTCTTCATCGGCTCGGAGGGGACCTTGGGGGTCATCACCCGCCTCACCCTGCGCCTCCACCCCTTGCCGGAGCACGTGCACACCCTCAGGGTCTTCTTCCCCGGGGTGGAGGAGGCGGCTTTGGCCAGCTACCAGGTGATGGCCAGCGGGCTTCCCGTGGCCCGGCTGGAGCTTTTGGACGAGCTTGCCCTGAGGGCCCTGAACCGCTACCTAGGGGCGGGCTTCCCCGAGCGCCCTGCCCTTTTCCTGGAGTTCCACTCCTCCACAAAGGAGGCCCTCGAGGCGGAAAGCGCCTTGGCCCTCACCCTCATGGAGGAGGCAGGGGCTTTGGCGGTGGAGGCCGCGAAGACCGAGGAGGAGCGCAAAAGGCAGTGGGAGGCCCGCCACCAGGCCTACTGGGCCCTGGTCCACCTCTATCCCGGCCACCGCTTCGTGATCACCGACGTGGCCGTGCCCCTTTCCCGCCTGCCGGAGATGGTCCGCTACGCCCAAGGGCTTCTTCGGGAAATGGGCCTCACCGGCAACATCCTGGGCCACGTGGGGGACGGGAACTTCCACACCCTGGTCCCCGTTTTGCCCGAGGACTACCCCAAGGCGGAGGCCTACGCCGAGGCCCTGGTGCGCCGCGCCCTAGAGCTTGGCGGCACCTGCACCGCCGAACACGGGGTGGGCCTCAGGAAGAAGAAGTACCTCCCCCTGGAGCACGGGCCTGCTTTGGATTGGATGCGAAAACTAAAGGCCCTCCTGGACCCCGAGGGCCTCCTGAACCCGGGCAAGGTGCTTGACACACCTTAGGCCCTTCGCTATAGTTAAGGATGGCGACGCGGGGTGGAGCAGCCTGGTAGCTCGTCGGGCTCATAACCCGAAGGTCGCGGGTTCAAATCCCGCCCCCGCAACCAAAAGGAAGCCCGGACCCTAAAGGGTCCGGGCCTTTGCCTTACCCTTGGGGCATGGACTGGGAGGTGCACCAGAACCCCGAGCGCTTGGTCAAGACCTTCCGCTTCAAGAACTTCCTGGAGGCCCTGGCCTTCGCCCAAAAGGTGGGGGAGCTGGCCGAAAGGGAAAACCACCACCCCCGCCTCACCGTGGAGTGGGGGCGGGTCACGGTGGAGTGGTGGACCCACAGCCAGGGGGGCATCACCGAGAAGGACCGGGAGATGGCCCGCCTCACCGACCTGCTCCTGGGGTAGCCTGGGAGAGGTATGGAGGCACGCACCTTAGAGCTCGTCTTCCCCGAGCACACCAACCCCCTGGGCGCCGCCTTCGGCGGCTTCGTGCTGGGCCTCATGGACAAGGTGGGCTCCTACGCCGCCGCCCGCAGGGCCAAGAAGCCCGTGGTCACCGTGGCCGTGGGGGGGGTGGAGTTCAAGGTGCCCATCCGCACCGGGGACCTCCTGGAGGTGGTGGCCAAGGTGGTGCGGGTGGGGCGCACCTCCTTGACCGTGGAGGTGGAGGTCTACAAGGAGCGCTTCGGCCAGGAAAACGGCCGGGTCCTGGCCACCAAGGGGGAGCTCACCTACGTGGCGGTGAACGAGCGGGGCCAGCCCGTGCCGGTGGACGAGCATGCGGGTGCTGATTGACGCTTCCTGCCCCTACTGCCGGGCCTTGGGCCGGGCCCTGAAGGGCTTGGACCTGCGGGGGACCCTCCAGGTAGAGCCCCTGCAGGAGGCCCAGGGTCTGGACCGGGAAGCCCTCCTTAAGGAGCTCCACGTCCTGGAAGGAAAGAGGGTCCACCGGGGCTACCGGGCCCTCCTGGCCCTGGCCCGGAGGCTACCCCTCCTTTGGCCCCTCTACCCCCTCCTCCTCCTGGGCCTAGCCTTCGGCCTGGGGCCAAAGCTCTACCAGGCCCTGGCGGCGAGGAGGCCCCGTGCCTGAACTGCCCGAGGTGGAGACCACAAGGCGGCGCCTCGAGGCCCTCCTCCTCGGGCGGCGCTTCCTGGAGATCCGCCACGGGGACCCAGGGCGCTACCGCCACACGGAAAAGGCCCTGGGCAGGAGGGTGGAAGGCCTCCTGCGCCGGGGCAAGTTCCTCCTCTTCCCCCTCTCCGGAGGCCTGGAGATGGTGGTCCACCTGGGCATGACCGGGGGGTTTCGCCTGGAGCCAACCCCCCACACCCGGGTGGCCTTCCGCCTGGACCAAGGAGCGGTCTTCTTCCACGACCCCCGGCGCTTTGGGCGCATCTGGGTGGTGGAGAGGGGGGACTACCGGGAAATCCCCCTCCTCTCCCGCCTGGGCCCCGAGCCCCTCTCCGAGGCCTTCCGCTTCCCGGAGTTCTGGGAGGGCCTAAGAAGAAGCGCCAAGCCCCTCAAGGGCCTCCTCCTGGACCAGCGCCTGGCCGCCGGGGTGGGAAACATCTACGCCGACGAGGCCCTCTTTAGGGCCCGCCTCTCCCCCTTCCGCCGGGGGAGGGAGGTGAACCCAGAGGAGGCCCAAAGGCTCTTTCAGGCCCTGAGGGAGGTCTTGGGCGAGGCCGTGGCCTTAGGGGGAAGCACGCTTTCCGACCGCACCTACCAGCAGCCCGACGGCCTCCCAGGGAGCTTCCAAGAGCGCCATGCGGTCTACGGGCGCCAGGGCCTCCCCTGCCCCCGGTGCGGCACCCCCGTGGCCCGGGCGGTGGTGGCGGGAAGGGGCACCCACTTCTGCCCCCGGTGCCAGACCTGAGCCCTCCCCCCGCGGGGGGCGCATTAGCCCCACCGGCCCCGGCCCCGGTCCAGGAGGTAGAAGAGGAGGCCAGAAAGAAGAGCCAGCAGGGCGGCCAGGGCCAAGGCCTCCTTAAAGGGGGCCTCCCCCGGCCTCCCCAGGCGCTCGTAGATGGCCAGGGTCAGGGTGGTCCACTCCGGGCGCCAGAGCACCAGGGTGGCCCCAAACTCCCCCAGAATGGCGGCCAGGGCCAGGGCAAGCCCGGATTGCAGGGCGGGAAAGACCAAGGGGATCTCCACCCGCAAGAAGGCCCTAAGGGGGGTGGCCCCCAGGACCCGGGCGGCCTGAAGGAGGTTTGGGGAAAGGCTCCTTAGGGCCGGAAGCAGGGCCCGGGCCAAAAGCGGGTAGGCTAGGAGGGCGTAGGCGGCGAGGAGCAGGGGCAAGGAGCCCCGCCAGGCGGGGTAGGCCAGCAAGTAGCCCAGGCCCACCGCCACCGGGCTCACCATGAGGGGGAAAAGGCCCAGAAGGTCCAGAAGGCGGCTCCCCCGGGCGGCCACCGCGTAGGCCACCCCCAGGGGCAGGGCCAGGAGGAGGGCCAGGAGGGTAAAGCGGAGGCTGTTCCCCAGGGCCAGGGAAAGGGGGGTGAAGTCCTCCGAGGCCCAGGCGGAGGCCAAGGCCCTGGGGTCGGCCTGGAGGAAGAGGGCCCCTAGGGGGGCGAAGAGAAGGAGGAAAAAGGCGGCAAGCCCCGCGGTCCAGGCCCAGGAGGCGGGCAAGAGCTCCCCCGGAGGCAGAGGGTAAGGGCGGAACCGCAGGTACAGGAGGACGGCCAGGCCCAGGGTGAGGATCTCCAGGAGCATGAGGGCGCTGGCCTCGGGGAAGGCCAGGCGGTAGGCCAGGAGGGTGTAGACCTCCACCTCGAGGGTGGCGTACCTGGGCCCTCCCAGGAGGAGGGGCACCCCGAAGGCAGAGAAAGCGTAAAGGAAGACCAGAAGCCCCGCCGAGGCCAAGGCCGGTAGGAGGAGGGGAAGCCCCACCCGGAGGAAGGCGCGAAAGGGGGTAGCCCCCAAGACCCGCGCGGCCCGCATGGGGCCCTCCAGGCGCATGGCCACGGGCAGGAGGATGCGAAGGGCAAGCCCCAGGTTATAGAAGACCGCGGCCAGGAAAAGGAGCGTCCGGGTGCCGTAAAGGTCCACCCCCAAAACCCCCCTGGGTCCGAGAAGGGCCATGAACCCCAGGGCCACCACGGGGGTAGGGAGGACAAAGGGCAAGGTGGAAAGGGCCAAAAAGGCCTCCCGCAGGGGAAAGCGCCTGCGGAAGAGAAAGGCCAGGGGAAGGGCTAAGGAGAGGGTGAAGAAGGCAGAAAGGAGGCCGTACTCCAGGCTCCAGAGGTAGCGTTCCCAGTAATAGGGGTTTGCCAGGGCCTTGGCAAACCCCTCCCCCACCCCCAGGACCAAGATCCGGGAGAGGGGATAGAAGAGGGCCAGGCCTAAGAAGGAGAGAACGAGGAGCCCCGCAAGCCTGGCCACGCCCTCCTACACCCCTTCCCCACGCCCCTTCGCCGGGGCCCCCACCCTGGCTTGGTCAAGGTGGGGCGGTATCACCGCCGCCCCCGGCGCACCGCCTCGGGGCTTCGCCCCTGGAGCACCACCTGGGTCCACTCCGCGATCCAGCGCTCCCGGTTCTGGGCCATGACCTTGGGGTCCAAACGCACGCTCCCCACGGGCTCGGGGGCGAAGCGGAAGACCTCAGGGAGCCTAGCATCCCGGCGGGCCGGGTACATCCACATCTCCGTGGGGATGTTCTCCTGCACGGGCTTGGAGAGGAGCCAGTCCACCACCTTCTTGGCTCCTTCCAGGTTGTTGGTCC
This sequence comes from Thermus caliditerrae, assembly GCF_021462525.1. Taxonomy (GTDB): domain Bacteria; phylum Deinococcota; class Deinococci; order Deinococcales; family Thermaceae; genus Thermus; species Thermus caliditerrae. Next base: position 49,975 of record NZ_JAKEDT010000013.1, read on the forward strand.
CCTTCAGGATCCCCACGAACTCCACCTGGAAGAAGGCCAGCTCGGGGAAGAGGTTCCCCGTGGGGGGTTCCTGGTACTTGCCCTCGGAATAGTAGACCTCGGCGGCGGGGCTCGTGGTGTAGGAGACCACCAGGGGCCGATCCCCCTTGTAGAGGGTGAAGTGGGTGTAGTAGGCCTCGCTCCAGCCCTTGGCCACCCGCACGCCCCCATCCCGGAGCTTGGCCCAGAAGTCCAGGTACCCGTCCTCGCCGAAGCGGGCCACCGTGGCCATGAGGAAGGCCAGGCCCGGGGAGCTGGTGGCGGGGTTTTGCACCACCAGGAGCCGGGCGTACTCGGGCCGGGCCAGGTCGGCGGGCGCCTTGGGCAAAGAGCGGTCCTTGAAGTGGGCCCGGTCGTAGTTCAGGCTCACCCAACCGTAGTCCACGGGAAGGGCGCGAAAGCTGGGGTCCAGGAGCAAGGTGGCCTTCAGGTTCTGGATCTCAGGGCTACGGTAGGGGAGGAGGATGTCCGCCTCGAGGGCCCGGGAGAGGAAGGTGTTGTCAAAGCCGTAGATCACGTCGGCAATAGGAGCCCCCTTGGTGAGGATGGCCCGGTTCAGGGTCTCCCCCGCGTCCCCTCCCTTGAGGAAGCGGAGCTTCAGGCCGGTTTCCCGCTCAAACCGGGCGATGAGCCCCTTATCCAGGGAGAAGCTGGAGTGGGTGAGGACCGTGATCTCCTGGGCCCAACCAAGGGCCAAGAACACCAAAACCGCCAGCAGTCGCAACATAAAAACCCCCTGCCACCGGGGTTTCGGAAAGTCTTCGGCTTTCCGTCACCTTCCCTACGCCGGCATTACCCGGATCAGGTTCCAAGGGTATCTCTCAGCCCCTGACGGGGCACCCCCGGTGACGCCCTGAGTTTACCCCACCCTTCCCGGCCCTGGAAGGGCATCTCTCACACCCTCCAAGGAGAGGGAGCCAGCAGGCCCTCGAGGCTCTCGCGGAAGGCCTCGCCAAAAGCCTCCGGTTGGTCGATCCAGGGGTAGTGCCCAGCCCCAGGGATCACCCGGATGGGGGCTTTGAGGCGCCCCGCCACCTCCTCCGCGTAGGGGTAGCTGGTGCCGTCCTGCTCCCCCACCACCACCGCCACCTGCTTGGAGCTGGGGGAAAGGTAGGGGGTGTAGTCCAGCCGCCAAAGGCCGTTGCGCAGGAAGCCCCAGGCAGGGGTATCCGGCCCCAGGATGCCGGAGCCCTCCGCCACCCACTCGTACTCCAGGCGGCCATGGGGGGTGGGAAACATGAGGCGGTCGAAGAGGAGCTTGGGCTCCGCCTTCTCCAAGGCCGCCCTCAGGTTCGCCTCGGGGTCGGCCAAGGGCTCCAGCCCCGCCGCCTCCGCAAGCCTTGCGGAAAGCCAAGGGAAGCTCACCCAGGGGGAAAGGAGGACCGCCCCCAGGGCCTCCGGGTAGCGGCGGAGGAGCTCCAGGGCCACCAGGGCCCCAAAGCCGTGGGCCAGAAGATGAAACTGATCCAGTCCCAAGGCCTCGGCCAGGGCCACGGTATCCCCCACCAGGGCATCTATGGTAAAAAGCCTGGGGTCCTGGGGAAGCTCCAGGCTCCGCCCCGAACCCCGCTGGTCGAAGTAGATGACCCGAAAGCCCTCCAGGTAGTCCTGAAGCCCCTCCCTGAGGGCGTAGGCGTTGCCCCCAGGCCCCCCGTGGAGGACCAGGAGGGCCGGGGCATGCTCGTCCCCCACGTCCTCCACGTAGAGCTCCGCTTCCCCTACGGGGATGTAGCCGATTTCTTCCCGCATCCCCTATAGACTACCCCATCCTGAAGGGTAAAGGCCCAAACCTTAACCCCGGGCAGGGCCTGGGCCTTGGCGATGGCCTCCTCCCCGGCGCCGAACACCTCCAGGAGCCACACCCCTTCCCCCTCAAGAAGCCAAAAGGGATGAGGAAGTTCCCAGGCCAAGCGCAAAAGGACCTCCTTTTCCTTGCCCTCCACAAAGAGTACCCTCATCCCTTCCCCCAAAGGCGGTGGTAAAAGAGGATCTCCGCACTCTCCTCCAAGGTGGTGAGGAGGCTGTAGGCCTCGAGGAGGGCCTCCTCCGGGCGCTCCTTGAGGCCGATGGCGAAGGCCCCGTGGCCCCTCAGGAGGCAAACCCGGTGCTCCCTCAGGGCCTCAGCCACAGCCAAGGCCGCCTCCTCCGTGGCGGAAACGGTCCTTGGGGAGAGCACCGGCACCTCCTTCAGGTAGTACTGGCCCTCGAGGTCCAGGGGTACGATCCGGTCCAGGTGCAGGGAAAGGGCCACCGCCACCCGGGGATGGGCGTGGACGATGGCCCGGGCCGGGGTCTTCCGGTAGACCTCCCGGTGGATCACGCTCTCCACGCTGGCCCCTTCAGGGAAGGGGCCCTCCAGGGGCACCTCCGCCAGGTCCTCGGGGGTCAGGCGGGCCTTCTGCACCCCGCTTCGCGTGATGAGAAAGCCCTCCTTGGTGCGCACGGAAAAGTTACCCGCGGTGGCGGAGATGAGGCGCTGGTGGAAGAGGTCCTCCCCCACCTGGCGGAAGGCGGTGTACAGGCGAGCCAGCATAGGCCCATTATGGCCGAAAGAGGAAGGCCCTCGAGGCAAGCACCCCGTGGTGGCCTACGCCACCACGGGGTTGCCTCAAAGGGCGGATCTAGGCTTGCTTCCCCGGCTGCTCCCGGCGCGCGGGACGGCGGACGGCGGGTTCCTTCTCCTTGGCCTCCACCGCCTCCTTCCTGGCCTCCTCGATGGCCTTCAGGGTCTTCTTGTCCACCACCTGGGTAAAGCGCACGAAGTCCGAGCCCGTGCCCGCTGGAACCAGGCGACCCAGGATGACGTTCTCCTTGAGGCCGATGAGCTCGTCCTTCTTCCCGGCGATGGCCGCCTCGGTGAGCACATGGGTGGTGTTCTGGAAGCTGGCGGCGGAGAGCCAGCTCTTGGTGGAGAGGGCGCTCTTGGTGACCCCCATGAGGAGGGGCTTCCAAGCCACCGGGGTCTTGCCCTCGGCGATCAGCTTCTCGTTCAGGGCCTCCACGTCCCACTTCTCCAGGACCTGCCCCTCCAGGAGGCGGCTGTCCCCGGGGTCGGTGACCTCCACGTACTTCAGCATCTGCCGCACCACGATCTCGATGTGCTTGTCGTGGAGCTTCACCCCCTGGGCCCGGTAGACCTTCTGGATCTCGTCCACCAGGTAGCGCTCCACCGCCTCAGGACCGCGGGCCTCGAGGAGCTGGTGGGGGTCCACGGCGCCGCGGGTAAGGGGCTGGCCCGCCTCCACGTAGTCCCCGTCCTTCACCACCAGGCGGGCGTCCTTGGACAGCTTGTACTCCTTGGAAAAGCCCTCGGACTCCACGAAGACAGAAAGCTTCTCCTCGGTTTCCTCGATGCGCACCACCCCGTCGATCTCGGAGATGACCGCCTTGGCCTTGGGACGCCGGGCCTCAAAGAGCTCGATCACGCGGGGCAGACCCTGGGTGATGTCCGTGCCCGTGGCCACGCCGCCCGTGTGGAAGGTGCGCATGGTGAGCTGGGTGCCGGGCTCGCCGATGGACTCCGCCGCCACCACCCCCACCGCCTCGCCGATGGACACGGGCCGGGCCATGGAGAGGTCGTAGCCGTAGCACTTCTGGCACACCCCGTAGCGGGTCTGGCAAGTGAGGGGGCTGCGCACCGGTACCTCCCGGATCTCCCCAGCCTCCGCCGCCTTCACCAGGAGGTGGACGTCCTCCAAGGTGAGGTAGCGGCCCTCCTCCAACTTCTGCCCCAGCACCTCCACCTCCCGGGCCAGAACGCGGCCGTAGAGGCCGGACTCGATGTCGGAGCGTTTCCTGAGGCGCAAGGAGCGGGTCACCTCGTCGGGCTGGAAGAGGGGCACGGAGATGAAGTTGGTGGTGCCGCAGTCCGCCTCCCGCACCACGATCTCGTGGGCCACGTCCACCAGCTTCCGGGTGAGGTAGCCGGAGTCGGCGGTGCGGAGGGCGGTGTCCGCCCCACCCTTCCGGGCCCCGTGGCTAGAGATGAAGTACTCCAGTACGGTGAGGCCCTCGCGGAAGGAGGAGCGCACCGGCACCTCGAAGGTCTCCCCCGAAGGCTTCTGCATGAGGCCGCGCATGCCGCAGAGCTGGCGGATCTGCTGGGGGTTACCCCGGGCCCCGGACTGGGCCATCACGTAAAGGGGGTTGAAGGGGTAGTTCTCCTCGAAGTTCTTAAAGACCGCCTGGGTGACCTTCTCCGTGGTCTCGGTCCAGAGCTGGATCACCTGGTCGTAGCGCTCCCGGTCGGTGAGGAAGCCCATCTCGTAGGCCTGCTCGATCTGCAGGAGCTTGCGGTCGGCCTCCTCCAGGAACTTCTTCTTCTCGGGAGGAATAACGGCGTCGTCGATGCCGATGGTGATCCCGCTGGTGGTGGAGAGGGTGAAGCCGTAGTACTTGAGGGCGTCCAGGAGCCTTGCGGTCTTCTCAATCCCCAGGCGCAGGAAGGACTGGTAGACCAGGTCCTTCAGGGAGTTCTTCTCCTGGGGGACGTCCATCTGCAGAAGCTCCTGGGCCACCCGCTCATCCCCCACCGCTTCGCCCACGATGCGGGCGAAGAGGACCCGGCCTGGGCTGGTCTCCAAGCGCCGGCCCAGGTAGCGCACCGTGACCACGTCCTGGAGGTCCAGGTACCCATGGGCCACCGCCAAAAGGGCCTCGTCGGGGTTGGCGAAGACGAACTTGAGCCGGCCCACGCTGGTCTCCTTCCCCGCCACCCGGATGGGGGCGTTCAGGGCCACCTCGCCCCGCTCGTGGGCGGCCAGGGCCTCTTCGGGCGTGGCGAACTCCCGGCCTGCCCCCTTCTTCTCCCGGCGCACCTGGGTGATGTAGTAAAGCCCCAGGATGATGTCCCGGCTGGGCTTGGCTAGGGGCTCCCCGGAGGCCGGGGAGAGGAGGTTGTGGGCGGAGAGCATCTGGATGCGGGCCTCCGCCTGGGCGAAGGAGGAGAGGGGCACGTGCACCGCCATCTGGTCCCCGTCGAAGTCGGCGTTGAAGGCCTCGCAGACCAGGGGGTGGAGCTGGATGGACTGCCCCTCCACCAACACCGGCTGGAAGGCCTGGATGCCCAGGCGGTGCAGGGTGGGGGCCCGGTTCAGGAGGACCACCTTGCCGTGGATGACCTCCTCCAAAGCGTCCCACACCTCGTCCTTGATGTCCCGCTGGCGCTCCAGCATGCGCCGGGCGGCCTTCACGTTGGGGGCGATGCCCTTTTCCTCCATCTTCTTAAGGAGGAAGGGCTTGAAGAGCTCCAGAGCCATGCGCTTGGGCAGGCCGCACTGGTGGAGCTTGAGCTGGGGCCCCACCACGATCACGCTCCGGCCCGAGTAGTCCACCCGCTTGCCCAGAAGGTTCTGGCGGAAGCGGCCCTGCTTGCCGGAAAGCACGTCGGTAAGGCTCCGGAGAGGCCGCTCGGAACCGGGGTTGACGACGGGCGCCCCGCGGCGGCCGTTGTCGATCACCGCATCCACCGCCTCCTGGAGCATGCGCTTCTCGTTGCGGATGATGATCTCGGGAGCGCCCTGGGCCAGGAGCTTCTTCAGGCGGTTGTTGCGGTTGATGAGGCGGCGGTAGAGGTCGTTGAGGTCAGAGGTGGCGAAGCGCCCGCCGTCCACCTGCACCATGGGGCGGAGGTCCGGGGGCAGCACGGGCACCGCCTCGAGGATCATCCACTCCGGGCGGTTGCCGGAGTCCAAGAAGGCCCGCACCACCTCGAGGCGCTTCCTGGCCTTAGCCCGCCGGGCCCGGGAGGGGTGCTTCATCTCCTCCAGGAGCTCAGCCTCCAGCTTCTCCAGGTCCAGCTCCTTCAAAAGGGCCTGGATGGCCTCCGCCCCCATGCGGGCGTCGATGTCGTAGGACTCCACCACCCGCACCACGTTGCGGACCAGGTCCACCTCCACCCGGCCGTAGATCTCGCTCTTGACCTTGCCGCCATCGGCCAGGACGTCCCCAGGGGCCACCCGGTCCCCGGTGGAAACCTCCACATCGTCCTCAAAGGGGTAGAGGCGGGCCTTCATCACCACGATGCTGGCAGGCTCGTGCAGGTGGACGATCCCCTCGGCCTCGGCGATGACCTCCTCCTCGGGGTCGATGGCGGCCACGATCTTCTCCCCGGGCTCCACCCTGGCCCCTTCCGGCACCACCACGTTCATGTGGGGGGCCACCCGGTAGTCCTTGGGCTCGGTCCACTCCAGGAAGAGGGTGAGGTAGACGGTATCCCCCTCCTCCTCCGCCTCCACCTCCTTGGCGGTCATGTGGCGGGGCAGGCGCAAAAGCCCCCGTCCCTCCGCCAAGGGCTGACCCTCCTCCACGATCTCCCCATGGACCACCAGGGGGGTGAGGCCCACGGGCAGGAAGTAGCGGGCCACCACCGCATCCTCTTGGCGCAGGTAGAGGAGGTGGCCCTCCTCCAGCTCGTGAAGTTCCACCACCCCCGCTTCCTCCGCCCGGAGGAGGTAGGGCTCGGGGAGCTCTGCCAACACCTCCCCAGGCTTGTAGCCCTCCTTCTCCACCCACGCCGCCAAGGGCAGGCGCAGGGCGGCCCTTTCCTTCCTCAGGTAGTCCACCCGTACCCGGCGGGGGAAGCGGTAGAGGGCCACCCCGTCCATGCGGCTGGTCACCCCAGGGGCCAGCTCCTGCCCCTTCACCACCTCCTCCCCGTCCTTGACCAGGGCATCCACCCCCTGGGGCAGGGGGTAGGTCTCCTGCTTGCCGTAGCGGAGCTCCCGGTACTCCTCGTCGGTGAGGAGCTGGCCCTTTTCCACCGGTACCCCGTTCAGCACCGCCCCCTTGGGGTCCAGGACGATGTACTTGCTGAAGTAGAGGACCTGCTCCAGCTCGGTGGCGGAGAGGTCCAAAAGGGTGCCGATCTTGGAGGGCACGTCCTTCACAAACCAGATGTGGGCGGCGGGGGTGGCCAGCTCGATGTGGCCCATACGGTAGCGGCGGACGATGCTCTTGGTGACCTCCACCCCGCAGCGCTCGCACACCTTGCCCTCAAAGCGCTGCCGCTTGTACTTGCCGCAGGCGCACTCGTAATCCTTGGTGGGGCCGAAGATGCGCTCGTCAAAGAGCCCGTCCCGCTCGGGCTTGAGGGTACGGTAGTTGATGGTCTCGGGCTTCTCCACTTCCCCGTAGCTCCAGGAGCGGATCTTCTCCGGGGAAGCCAGGGCGATGCGGACCTTGCGGACTTCCTTTTTCATTCTTCCTCCAGCTTTTCCAGCAAGCGCTACCGCTTGGACGCCAAGCCCTCAAAGATGTCCACGGGGTTATCCCGCTCGTCCAGGGTCTGCACGTCCAGGGCCAGGGCCTGAAGCTCCTTCACCAGCACCCGGAAGGACTCCGGCACGCTGGGCTCGGGCACGTCCTCCCCCTTGATGATGGCCTCGTAGGCGGCGTTGCGGCCCTCGATGTCGTCGGACTTCAGGGTGAGCATCTCCTGCAGGGTGTGGGCGGCCCCGTAGGCCTCGAGGGCCCACACCTCCATCTCCCCGAAACGCTGCCCGCCGAACTGGGCCTTGCCGCCCAAGGGTTGCTGGGTGATGAGGGAGTAGGGGCCGGTGGAGCGGGCGTGCATCTTGTCCTCCACCATGTGGTAGAGCTTCATGATGAACATCTGCCCCACGGCGATGGGGCCCTCGAGGGGCTCCCCGGAGCGGCCGTCGTAGAGGACCACCTTCCCCTGGGTGAAAAGCTCCCGAAGCTGTTCCTCGGGGCTCTTGCCGGGGCTCACCAGGCCCAGCTTCTCCGCCCGGGCCAGGACCTCCCGCTCCCGCTTGTCCACCCCGAAGCCCTCCTCCTTCCGCTTACCGAAGTAAAGGTCGAAGGCTTCGGCCAAAAGGGCCTTGATCTCGGGCTCCGTGGCCCCGTCGAAGACCGGGGAGATGTAGCGCTGGCCCAGGAAGAAGCCCGCCAGGCCCAGATGGGTCTCCAGGATCTGGCCCAGGTTCATGCGGCTGGGCACGCCCAGGGGGTTCAGGATGATGTCCACAGGGGTGCCGTCCGGCAGATGGGGCATATCCTCCACCGGGAGGATCTTGGCCACCACGCCCTTGTTCCCGTGGCGGTTGGCCAGCTTATCGCCCACCTGAAGCTTGCGCTTTTGCGCCACAAAGACCCGCACCACCTCTCGCACCCCGGGCTTCAGCTCCACCCCGGGGTCGCCCCGGCGCAGGCGCAGGGTACCCACCACGATGCCCCCCTCGCCCGGGGGAACCCGCAAGGAGGTGTCCTTCACATCCCGGGCCTTATCCCCGAAGATGGAGCGCAGAAGCCTCTCCTCCGGGGAGGGCTCCTGCTCCCCCTTGAAGCTGGTGCGGCCCACCAGGATGTCGCCGGGCTTCACCTCGGCCCCGATGCGCACCACCCCCTCCTCGTCCAGGTCCCTCAGGGCCGCCTCGGAGAGGTGGGGGATATCCCGGGTGATCCGCTCCGGGCCCAGCTTGGTGTCCCGGGCCTCGATCTCGTAGCGCTCGATGTGGATGGAGGTGTAGAAGTCCCGCTTTAGAAGCTCCTCGCTGATGACGATGGCGTCCTCGAAGTTGTAGCCGTCAAAGGGCATGATGGCCACCAGGACGTTCTGCCCCAGGGCCAAAAAGCCCCCTTCGGAGGCGGGGCCATCCGCCAAGAGATCCCCCCTCTTCACCCTCTGGCCCACGGTCACCCGGGGACGCTGGTCCAGGGCGGTACCCTGGTTGGAGCGCACGAAGCGGCGCAAGGTGTACTCCACCAAGCGGCCATCCTTGTAGCGCACGGCGATGCGGCGGCCATCCACCGCCACCACCTCCCCGTCCTCCTCCGCGTAGACCGCGGCCAGGGAGTCCCGCACCACCCGCTCCTCGAGGCCCGTCATCACCACCGGGGCCTGGGCCCGGATGAGGGGCACCGCCTGGGTCTGCATGTTGGAACCCATGAGGGCCCGGTTGGCGTCGTCGTGCTCCAGGAAGGGGATGAGGTTGGTGTTCACGGAGAAGACCTGCTTGGGAGATACATCCATGAACTCCACCTCATCCGGGCTCACGATGACGGGCTCCCCCCGGCGCCGGGCCACCACCCGGTCGGTGGCGATGCGGTCACCCTCGAGGGGGGTGTTGGCCTGGGCGATGGTGTAGCGGTCCTCCTCGGTGGCGGTCATGTAGACCACCTCGTCGGTGACCACCCCGTTCTTCACCCGGCGGTAGGGGGTGCGGATGAAGCCCAGCTCGTCCACCCGGGCGTAGGCCGCCAGGGAGGTGATGAGGCCGATGTTGGCCCCTTCCGGGGTCTCCACCGGGCAGATGCGCCCGTAGTGGGTGCGGTGCACGTCGCGCACATCAAACCCCGCCCGCTCCCGAGTGAGGCCGCCCGGGCCCAGGGCGGAGATGCGGCGCTTGTGGCGCAGGGAGGAGAGGGGGTTGGTCTCGTCCTTGAACTGGGAGAGCTGGCTGCGGCCAAAGAACTCCCGGATGGCCGCCTCGAGGGGGCGGTTGTTCACCAGCTTGGCCGGGGTGAGGGTGTCGGAAGCCCCCATCACCATCCTCTCCCGCACCCCGCGGGCCAGGCGGCTTAGGCCCACGCGGAACTGGTCGGCCATGAGCTCGCCCACGGTGCGGATGCGGCGGTTGCCCAGGTGGTCGATGTCGTCCACCTCGTGGCCCGGCACCCCGGCGGTGAGGGCGAAGAGGTAGCGCAGGGTGGGGAGGAAGACCTCGTCCTTGAACTCCCCGTCCTCAAAGCGCACCAGGGTGCGGCCAGAAAGGGCAATGCCCAGCTTCTCCTCCGCCTTGTAGCGGCCCGCCTCCCCCAGGTCGTAGCGCTTGGGGTCGGCCAGGAGGCCGAAGAGGTAGGCCAGGGCCTTGTCCTTCTTGGGAGGGTCCCCGGGGCGCAAAAGGGTGAAGAGGCGCACCAAGGCCTCCTCCGGGCGCATGGCCAGCACCGCCTCGTCCAAAAGCCCCTGCACCAGATCCCCATAGGCCCCGAGCTCCCGGTTCAGGGTCTCGGCGTCGTAGCCCAGGACCCGGAGGAGGAGGATGAGGGGGAACTTGCGCTTGTTGACCTTCATGGAGACGGTGCCGTTCGGCTCCACCTCCAGGTCGATCCAAGGGCCCCGCTTGGGCAAGGGGATGATGCTGGCCACATAGCGGCTGGGGCGGGCAGGGTCGGGGGTGAAGTAGACCCCCGGGGAGCGGTGGATCTGGGAGACGATGACCCGGTCGGCCCCATTAACGATGAAGGAGCCATCCTCGGTCATGAGGGGGATGTGGCCCAGGAAGACCTCGTCCTCCTTGATGAGCCCCGTGTCCTTGTGGATGAGCTGGAGCCGGGCGTAGAGGGGGGCCTGGTAGGTGAGGTCCTTCTCCCGGCACTCATCCTGGGAGAAGGGGGGCTCCCCCAGGCGGTACTCCAGGAAGTCCAGCACCAAGCCGCCCTTGCCCTTGTCCCCCTCCTCCACGGGGAAGGTTTCCTTGAAGGCCGCCTGGATGCCCACGTCCTCCCGCTTATCTGGGGGAACATCGGCCTGAAGGGCCCTCTTGTAGGACTCCACCTGGATTTCCGTCAAAGGAGGAAGGGGAATGACCTCTCGGATGCGACCGAACCGCTTAATCTCCATGCGTCACCTCTGGGAAAGCGGGCCGCCCGAGGTAAGCTAACAGGGTTCTTCCGCAGGAAGCCTCCTTCCCGCGGCGGCTGGCTCTTACCGTGCTCCCTTGGCCCGACCAAAGAGCACAAACCTTAGCCTAAAGGACCTCCCCAAGTCCCGTCAAGCCGAACGTGCAGGGCTTTACCCAAAACTCCTTCCTCGCCCTCCCTTAGCCTGCTTCAAGAGTTCTTGGGTGACTT
>NZ_JAKEDT010000014.1 GCF_021462525.1 Thermus caliditerrae
CCTGGAGCTTTTGGAGCGCCTGGGGGCCGAGGGGTTGGCGGGGAAGGTGGTGGTAGGGGATGCGGGCAAAGGGGGGGAGTACCTCCTGGTCCTGAAGGGGAACCAGGGGGAGTTGCTGGGGTGGGTGCGGGAGGTGTTTGTGGGGATGGCGGAGAGGGCTTTGCCTGGGGAGACCCGGGCGGTGTGGGAGCGGGAGGGGGACGGGGAGGTGCGGCGGTACGAGGTGTGGGCCTCACCGGTGCTGCCCCCGGAGGTGGCGGCCTTTCCCGGGGCCAGGCAGGCGGTGCGGCTGGTGCGGGAGGTGGTGGTGAAGGGGACGGGGGAGGTGTGGCGGACGGAGGGGTACGCCCTGACCAGCCTGGGGCCGAATGAGGCGGATGCCGGGGTGCTGGGGAGGCTTTGGGTGGGGCGGTGGGGTGTGGAGAACGGGTCTTTCTGGGTGCGGGACGTGCTCCTGCGGGAGGATGCTTCTCAGGTGCGGGGGCGAGGGGGTGAGGTGCTGGCGGTGTTGCGGGCGCATTTGGTGTCGTGGCTGAACCGCAAGGGGATACGCCGGAAGAAGGCAGCCCTGGAGGCGTTCTCCTTCAACCCCATGGCCGCCCTGCGGTTCCTGGGGCTCTATGCAGTATAGCGGTCAAGTCTGTACCGCTCCAGGGCGGCTTGCCTGGGTCTTCTCCGGGTGCTAAAATCCCAAAGGCGTGGGCGCCCGTAGCTCAGCAGGATAGAGCGGGGGCTTCCTAAGCCCTAGGTCGGGGGTTCGAATCCCTCCGGGCGCACCAAGGCCAAAAGCGCTTTCCCCCCTCCTTTGCGGAGGGGGGAAGCCTTTTGAAGCCTCAGGAGCGCACCGGCCGCCTGCCGCGGGCGGGGGCTTCGGGCAGGGCCTCCACCCGCTTGGCCCGCTCCAGCTTCACCCCCTGCACCTCGGCTAGGCGGGGCAGGTCCTGGGGGCGGAGGTCCACGTAAAGGGCCTCCTCCCCCTGGGCGATCTTGCCCACCTCGAGGCCCCTCTCCTTCAGCAAGGCCACCAGCCGAGGCAGGGTGAGCCTGGGCCCCGTGGCCTTGAAGGTGAGCCAGCCCTCCTCCCCGGTGAGGAGGCTCTTCTCCTTGGGGGCTCCGCCCAGGAGGAGGGCCATGAGGGCGGCCACCACCTCCACCCTCCCCTCGGCGAAGAGCTTCCCGGCGAAGTCCAGGTAGAGCTTGTAGTCCCTCTCCGGCACCCGGGCCAGCCGGGCCAGGAGGTGGTGCCACTTGGCCTCCAGGACCTCTTCCGGCGTAGGGGGGTTCACCCGCCGGAAGGTGCGGCCCACCGCCCGCTCCAGCTCGGAAAGCTCCCTTCGCTCCCGGGGCCCGTAGAGGATGACCACCTCACCCCCCCTTCCCGCGCGGCCCGTGCGCCCGGAGCGGTGCTGGTAGGTTTCCGGCTTGTCGGGAAGGCGGTGGTGCACCACCAGGTCCACCTCGGGGATGTCCAGACCGCGGGCGGCCACGTCCGTGGCCACCAAGACCCGCACCTCCCCTTCCCGGAAAGCCCGCATGACCCGCTCCCGGTCCGTCTGGGAAAGGTCCCCGTGGATGGCCCGAGCCGGGTGGCCCAGGCGCAGGAGGCCCGTGGCCACCTCCTCGGTTTCCGCCTTGGTGCGGGTGAAAACGATGGCCCGCTTGGGGGCCTTCACGAAAAGGAGGTCGGAGAGAAGGGCCAGCCGGTCCCCAGGAGCGGGCACCGCCTCCTCCTGGTAGGTGACCCCCTCCTCCCGCACCACGTTGATGACCACGGGGGAGCGCATGTAGCGCTCGGCGAGCCTCCTGGCCCAGGAAGGCAGGGTGGCGGAGAAGAGGAGGGTCTGGCGTTCAGGGGGGGTGGCGGAGAGGAGGGCTTCCACCTCCTCCTCAAACCCCATGGAAAGCATCTCATCCGCCTCGTCCAAGACGGCGATCTTCACCTGGGAAAGCCGCAGGACCCCCTGCTTCAGGTAGTCCAGGGCCCGGCCCGGGGTGGCCACCACCACGTCCGCCCCCCGGAGGAGGTCCTCCTTCTGCTTGCCGTAGCCGGTACCCCCGTACACGGTGACCACCTTTAGGTGGGGGGCCACCGCCTGCAGCTCCCCGGAGACCTGGAGGGCCAGCTCCCGGGTGGGGGTGAGGACCAGAGCCCTGGGGGCACGACCCCGCTCGGAGGAGGCCTCGAGGCCCTGCGCGATGGGCAGGGCAAAGGCCAGGGTCTTGCCGGTGCCCGTGCGGGCCTGGCCGATGAGGTCCTTGCCCTCCAGGGCCAGGGGCAAGGCCGCCGCCTGGATGGGGGTGGGGGCGGTGATGCCCCGACGCAACAGGGCTTCCTTGATCTCGTCCTTCAGGGGAAAGTCTTTGAACTCCATTCTCTCTCGCTTCCCGGGCTCCACCCGCGCCCGAAAAGGAGGGGTAAAGCCCGTAAACTTTTTAATCTTAGTGAACTAGAGCACGAATGTCAAGGGGATGGCCTCCACCTCCTGGCCCTCCTGCACGTTCTGGTCGGGAGGGATCACCACCAGGGCGTTGCCCTGGGCCATGGAGCGCAAAACCCCGCTGCTTTGGTTTCCGGTGGTGCGCACCACCAGTTCCCCCTCGAAGGACAGCACCCCCCGGCGGAAGACCTTCTTGCCCGGCGCCCCGCGGAAGGGGGTGAGGGCCCTGGCCTTGAGGGTGCGGTAGGGGGGCTCGGTGCGCTGGAGAAGCCGGAAAAGAAAGGGCCTCCCGTAGAGGAAAAAGGTCACCATGCTGGAAACCGGGTTCCCCGGCAGGCCCAAAACGGGTAGCTCCCCCAGACGGGCGAGGAGGAGAGGCCCCCCGGGCTGCTGCTTCACCTTCCAGAAGAGGACCTCTCCCCTCTCCTCCAGCACCTTCCGCACCACGTCGTACTCCCCCATGGACACGCCCCCGGAGGTGAGGAGGAGGTCCAGCCGTCCCGCCCCCTCGAGGCGGGCAAGCACCTTTTGGGGCTCGTCCTCCACCTTGCCCAGGAGGACAGGCTCCCCCCCGGCCTCCCACACCAGGCCCAGGAGGCTGTAGGCGTTGGAGTTGTAGACCCCCCCATAGGGCAGGGGTTCCCCCGGCTCCACCACCTCGTCCCCGGTGGTGAGGATGCCCACCCGGGGGCGGCGGAAGACCTTCACCTGGGGGTGGCCCATGGCCGCGGCCAGGCCCAGCCTGCCGGGGCTGAGGAGGTCCCCCCGCTTCAAGTACACCTCGCCCCGCCTCAGGTCGTCCCCCTTGGGCCTTATGTCCTTGGGGCTGGCGGGGGCGAAGAGAAGGACCTCGCCCCCTTCCCGCCGCGTGTCCTCCACCCGGATCACCGCATCCGCCCCTTCGGGAACAGGGGCCCCGGTATAGACCGCCACCGCCTCCTTCGGCCCTACCCGGCCCCCGAAGGGCTTTCCCGCGGGGGATTCGCCAATCACCTTAAGGCGCACCGGGCTTTCTCGGGAAGCCCCCAGGGTGTCCTCTGCGCGGCAGGCGTAGCCGTCAATGGCGGTGTCGTCCTGGTCGGGGTGGTCCACCAAGGCGGCGAGGTCTTCCGCCAGCACCCGTCCCCAAGCCTCTTTCAGGGGGAGCACCTCCACGCCGGGCTCCCCCCTGGCCTCGGCCAGGACCAGCTCCAGGGCTTCTTCCACCGTGAGGCTCGTGCGCATGAGCCCAGTCTAGGCCAAGGGAAGGCGCCTCAGGAAGAGCCCTCCCCCTCCCCGTAGGCCGCCCGCAGGCGGCCAAAGGCCCAGGGCCAGAGGGCGATGCCCAGGGCGTAGAGGGTAAGGGTGGCGGCAAAGAGGTAGTGGAAGGCGGCCAGGCCCAAGGCCTCCTGGGCCACCCCGGAAAGGGCGCTTCCCAGGGCGAAGAGGAGGCTCCAGATCCCCGATTCCACCAGGAAGAAGCCGGGCCGCTCCCCATCCTCCAGGTAGTCCATGACCAAGGCGGCGTAGACCGGCCCGGCGGCGTTCATGAGGGCCCCCCGCACCAGGAGGGCCAGGGTGACCACGGGAAGCCAAGGAGCCCAGGCCAACAGGGCCAGGAAGGGCAAGGAGAGGGCCTGCACCAGGACGATGGCCCCGAGCTTCCCCACCCGCCGCACCAAAAGGGGCTGGAGGAGCATGGCCAGCCCTGTGGCCAAGGAGGAGAGGGCAAAGACGAACCCCGTGGCCCCATAGGTGAGGCCAAACTTCTCCTTCAGGAAGAGGTTCAAGAAGGGGATGACAAGCCCCGCCCCAAGGCCGATGACCACTTGGGGCAGGAGGAGCCTAAGCCACACCCCGAAGCGGCCCCGAAACCGGGGCGCCTGCCCTTCCCCCTCAGGCAGGCCCAAAACCAGGGGAACCGCCAGGAGGAAAAAGGGAAGGGCGAAGAGGAGCACCCACCGGGCCCCCACCCACTCGGAAAGCAAGCCCGCCAAGAGGGTGGAAAAGAAGCCGCTGGCCGTGGTGAGGGCCGCCTGCAGGCTGAAAAGCGCCACCCGCCTCTCCGCAGGCACCAGCCGGGCCATGAGGGGGGCCGCTGCCCCCTGCAGGAGGGCGCCCGCCAGGCCGTAGCCCGCCAGGGAGGGGAAGACCAAGAGGCCAAGGCCTAGGAGAAGGCCGCTTCCCACCGCCAACAGGAAGGCCAGGTGGAGGCTTCTCAGGTAGCCCAGCCTAGGGATGAGGTAGGCCAGGGGCAGGGCGAAGACCACCCCGGTGAAAAGGAGAAGGGCCTGGGCCAGGCCGATGGCCTGGCGGCCAAAGCCCAGGGCCTCGAGGTGGAAGTTCAGGAAGAAGTAGACCAGGTTTCCTCCGAAAGACCAGAGGAAGCTGGCCAGGACCAGGCGGTAAGCGGGGGAGGCAAGGAGTCTTGTCATGGGCAATCCTTTCCAAGTAACTATACGCACGCAAAAGGTTGCCCCATCGGCCAAAGCCAAAGCGGCTTGCTCATGGCCTCTTTGGGGCCCCCCCCCCGGGGGGGCGCNGGGCAAGGAGAGAAGCCCACGCCGTGCGCACCTACCTTGCGGCATAGCCCCTAGCGGGACGCCTAACCCTCCCTGCGGCCCGGGCAGTGGGGGGCCAAAGGGCAAGCGGGGCACCGGGGCTTCCTGGCGGTGCAGACGTACCGCCCGTGGAGGACCAGGGCATGGTGGGCGAAGACCCAGTCCTCCTTGGGGAAAAGGCGCTCTAGATCAGCCCCGATCTTCTCCGGGCTCTTGGCCTCGGAGAGGCAAAGCCTTTGGGCCAGGCGGGCCACGTGGGTGTCCACGGCAATGCCCGGTACCCCGAAGGCCGCCCCCAGCACCACGGTGGCCGTCTTCCAACCCACCCCAGGAAGGGCCATGAGGGCCCGCTTGTCCATAGGCACCTTCCCCCCGTGGGCCTCCACCAGCCTCCGGGCCAGGGCCACCAGGTTCCTGGCCTTGGTCCGGTAGAGCCCGATGCGCATGATGTAAGGCTCCACCTCCTCAGGACGGGCCTCCGCCAAGGCCTTGGCGTCGGGGAAGCGGGCGAAGAGGGCGGGGGTGGCCTCGTTCACGCTCTTGTCCGTGGCCTGGGCGGAGAGGACCGTGGCCACCAGGAGCTGGAAGGGGCTATTGTGCTTGAGCTCCGTTTTGGCCCCTGGATACGCCGCCTTTAGGGCCTCTAGGATGGCCAAAGCCCGCCGTTTCTTTGCCTTTTGCCCTTCCTTAGGGCAACCCACGCCCTCCAATCTACACCGAATCCCCAGGCAGCCCAAGGAGCAGGGGGTTCAGTAGGCCTTGGCGAAGACCACCCGCTTGCCGTAGGCGGAAGGCCGGCCGCAGCGCACGCAAAGGCCCTCCTCCGGCTCGGCCTCGAAGGGCACGCAGCGGGTGGTGGCGGTGGTCTCTTCCTGGATGGCCTTTTCGCAGGCCTTGTCCCCGCAGTGGAAGGCCAGGGCAAACCCTTCCTGCACCGCCTCCTTGAACTCCCCGTAGGTGTCCACCTTGCGGGTGTGGGCCTTTTGGAAATCCAGGGCCCTTTGGTAGAGGCCCTGGTGGAAGACTTCCAGCTTCTCCGGCAGGAGGGTGGGAAGAACCTCCAGGGAGAGGCGTTCTTTGCCCCCCAGGCGGCTAGCCAGCACGGCCTCGCCCGCCTCGAGGTCCTTGGGGCCGAGCTCAATGCGGAAGGGTACCCCCTTGAGCTCCCACTCGTGGAACTTGTAGCCCGGGGTGTACTGGTCCCGGTCATCCAGGTGGACGCGGAGGCCCGCCTGGAGAAGGCGCTTCTTGAGGTCAAAGGCCGCCTCCAAAACCCGCTCCCGGCTTTCCTCCCGGTAGATCGGCACCACCACCACCTGGATGGGGGCCAGGCGCGGGGGGAGGATGAGGCCCCCATCGTCCCCATGGGTCATGATGATGGCCCCGATGAAGCGCCAGGAGAGGCCCCAGCTGGTGGTGTGCACGTACTTCACCTGTAGGTCCTTGTCCTGGAACTTGATGTCAAAGGCCCGGGCGAAGTTCTCCCCCAGGTAGTGGCTGGTGCCCGACTGGAGGGCCTTGCCGTCTCGCATCATGGCCTCGATGGTGGTGGTGTAGACCGCCCCGGCGAACTTCTCCTTCTCGGTCTTGAGGCCCTCGATGACGGGAAGGGCGGCGTACTCCCGGGCCAGCCTGGCGTAGATACCCAGCATCCTCCGCACCTCCTCCTCCGCCTCCTCCCGGGTGGCGTGGGCGGTGTGCCCCTCCTGCCAGAGGAACTCGCTGGTGCGGAGGAAAGGCCTTGTGCGCATCTCCCAGCGCACCACGTTCCCCCACTGGTTGAGGAGCTGGGGCAGGTCGCGGTAGCTCTTGATCCACCGGGACCACATGTAGCCGATCACCGTCTCCGAGGTGGGGCGCACCGCCAAGGGCTCCTCCAGCTCCTCCCCCCCGGCGTGGGTGACCACGGCCAGCTCCGGGGAGAAGCCCTCCACGTGCTCGGCCTCCCTCTTCAGAAAGCTCATGGGGATGAAGAGGGGGAAGTAGGCGTTTTGGTGGCCCGTTTCCTTGAACATGCGGTCCAAAAGCCCCTGGATGTTCTCCCAGAGGGCATAGCCGTAGGGGCGCACCACGATGGTGCCCCGGACCGGTCCGTAGTCGGCGAGCTCGGCTCGCTGGATCACCTCGAGGTACCACTCGCTGAAGTCCTGGCTTTGCGGCGTTAGGCCCTTCTCCTTCGCCATACCCGCCCATCATACTTGCAGGAAGGGCCCTTAAGGGTAAAATCGGGGTGCATCACAGGAGGTGGTTATGCGGAAGGTTGGGTATATCGTGTTGGCCGCGCTGGCCCTGGGCCTTTTCGCCTGCAACCAGCAGGCTCCGGGTGGGGCCAGCCTCTCGGTGCAAAGCGCTCCGGAGAAGGGCCGCTACTTGGTGGTCTTCAAGTCCGAAACCCTCCCCTCTAACGCCCAGGCCTTGGTCCAAGGCGCCGGGGCCCGGGTGCTCAAGACCCTGGAGCCCATCGGTGCCCTCACGGTGGTGGCGGACCGGGCCGCTGTAAGCCGCCTGGCCCGGAACCCCCAGGTGCTGGCGGTGGGCCCCGAACAGTACTACTCCCTGCCCAAGACGGAGCGCATCCTCTATCAGGAGGAAACCTATGGCGCGCCCTCGGCAGCCGACAACCTCTACAAGTACCAGTGGGACATCCGGCGGATCGGCGCCCCGAAGGCTTGGGAGAGGGTGCCCCTCGAGGTCCAGGCCCGGGCCACGGTGGCGGTGCTGGACACCGGGGTCATGGACAACCACCCCGACCTGGTAGGCCAGATCGTGGACTTCCAGGCCACCAACTACTGCTACGAAACCGCGGGCCCCAACAACACCCCCAGCTACCCCAAGTACAGCCTCTGGATCGACTTTGACCACTTTGACCCCAACAACCTCTGCACCCCCGCACCTTACGTCACCTACGAGGCCCACGGTACCCACGTCTCCGGCACCGTGGCCGCCCGCTTCGGGGGCGGCCGGGTGGTGGGGGTGGCCCCCGGGGTCCGGATCGCCGCCTACAAGGTGTTTGACCGGATCCACTTCACCGAGGGCGGGGAGGAATACGACGACGTGGGCGCCTTCGACGGCCCTATCTTTGAGGCCATCCTGGACGCCGCCAAGAAGGGCTACCAGGTCATCAACATGAGCCTGGGAGGCACCCTGGACACCCGCAACCGGGAGGACGTGGCCGCCATGGTGGCCTGGGACCGGGTGATGAAGTACGCCAACCGCATGGGCACCCTGATCGTGGCCTCGGCGGGGAACAGCGCCCAGAACGCCAATGGCTACATCGTCCACATCCCCTCCGACCTGCCCACGGTGGTTTCCGTTTCCGCCACCGGCACCGCCACGCCCCTTTGGCAGTACCCCTACCCCACCGACGAAACCTTGAATGCCGTGCCGGGACAGGACGTCCTAGCCTTCTACTCCAATTACGGGGCCGCCGTGGACCTTTCCGCCCCCGGAGGCGACTGTGGCCTGGACGAAAGCGGCCAGAGCTGGTGCGCCAAGCCCGCCAGCCAGCGGCCTGCGGGGTGGCGCTACCACCTGATCCTCTCCACCATCATCGTCAGCGAAACCACCCCTGCCTACGCCTGGTACGCGGGCACCTCCATGGCCAGCCCCCACGTGGCCGCGGTGGCTGCCCTGGTGCGGGCCCTCCACCCCGAATGGGGCCCTGGCGAGGTGCGGGCCCACCTGAAGGCCACCGCCGAGCCCATCGGTAGCCGGCAGCTCTTCGGCCACGGCCTGGTGAACGCAGACCGAGCAACTCGGTAGTCGCTAAAGCCCCCTGGCCCCCGGGCAAGCCGAGGGCCTTTTCCCCATAAAATGGCGGCATGGACCTCTTCGCCGTGTTCAAGGAGCTTCAGCAAAAAAGCGACACCAAGATCCTCCTGGTGGTCCTGGATGGGGTGGGGGGGCTTCCCCTGGAACCCGGGGGGCCCACGGAGCTGGAGGCCGCCAGAACCCCGAACCTAGACCGGTTGGCGGGGGAAAGCGCCCTGGGCCTCCTCACCCCCGTCTACCCCGGCCTCACCCCCGGAAGCGGCCCCGGCCACCTGGCCCTCTTCGGCTACGATCCCTTCCGCTACGTGGTGGGCCGGGGGGCGCTAAGCGCCCTGGGCCTGGGGGTGGACTTCCGGGAAGGGGATGTGGCCCTAAGGGGGAACTTCGCCACCTTGAGCCCGGAAGGCCTGGTCCTAGACCGCCGGGCGGGCCGCCCGAGCACGGAGGAAAACGCCCGGGTGGTGGCGAGGCTAAGGGAGGCCATCCCCCGCATTGAGGACGTGGAGGTCCACTTCCACACCGAAAGCGAGCACCGCTTCCTGGTGGTCCTCCGGGGGGAGGGGCTTGGGGACGGGGTAACGGACACCGACCCCCAGAAGACGGGGCTTCCTCCCCTAAAGGCCCAGGCCCTGGACGCGGCCTCCGCCAAGACCGCCCGGGTGGTGAACCGGCTCTCGGAGCGCGTCCGCGAGGTACTGCAAGGCGAGCCCAAGCTGAACGGGGCCCTCTTCCGCGGGGCCTCCCGCAAGCCCGCCTTCCCCAAGGTGGAGGAGGTCTTTGGGCTAAAGGCGGCGGCCATCGCCAGCTACCCCATGTACAAGGGCCTGGCCAGCCTGGTGGGCATGGAGGTGCTTCCCGTGGAAGGGGAAGGGGACGCCCACGAGGGGAAGCTGAAGGCCTTACAGGAAAACTGGGAACGCTACGACTTCTTCTACGTCCACTTCAAGAAGACCGACGCCAAGGGGGAGGACGGGGACTTCTGGGGCAAGGTGAAGGAGATCGAGCGCTTTGACGCTCTTCTTCCGGAAATCCTTGCCCTAAAGCCGGACGTTCTGGCCCTCACCGGGGACCACTCCACCCCCGCCCTCCTAAGGGCCCATTCCTGGCACCCCGTGCCCCTCCTCCTCAAGGCCCCCTACCTGCGGAAGGACGGGGCGTTGCGCTTCACGGAGGGGGAGGCGGCCAAGGGAAGCCTCGGGCACCTAAGGGGGGTGGAGCTCATGCCCCTCCTCCTGGCCCATGCGGGGAGGCTCCTCAAGTACGGAGCCTAAAATGGGGCTATGCTCCGGTACCGCATCCGGGTGGAGGAGTTCCTGGCCCTCGCGGAACGGGCCCCGGAGGGGGTGCGTCTGGAACTCCTGGACGGGGAGGTTTACGAAATGGCCCCCATCGGCAGCGGCCACGCCAGCCTGGTCACCTACCTGAGCAAAACCCTGGAAAAGCTCTACGGGGACCGGGCCATCGTCTCGGTGCAGAACCCCATCCTCCTCAACCCCTACTCGGTTCCCCAGCCGGACATCGCCCTCCTAAAGCCCCGCGAGGACTTCTACGTCCAGTCCTTTCCCGAGCCAAAGGACATCCTCCTGGTGGTAGAGGTGGCGTATACCACCAAGGACGCGGACGAAAGGAAGTTGGCCCTTTACGCCCAAGCGGGCATCCCGGAAAGCTGGCTGGTGGACGGGGAAACCGGCCTACTGGAAGTCTACCGGGAGCCCCGGGGAGGCCTTTACCGTCTAAAGCGCCTGGTGGAGCCAGGAGAGGAGGTGGCACCCGAGGGCCTAGGGGCCCCCTCCCTTGTCTGGCGCCCCCCCAGGCCCTAGAGGTACCCCGCCCGCTTGAGCTCCTCCGCCACCGCCTCGAGGACCCGCTCGTAGGCCCGGTCCAGGTCAACGTTCTTTAAGGTGGCCCCGGCGGCAGGCACATGCCCCCCTCCCCCCAGCTTCACGGCAATGTTCTGGGCGGAAACCCCACCCCGGGAGCGGATGGACACCTTCACCCCTTCCTCCCGCTTGCGCAAGAAGGCCGAGACCACGCTCCCCTCCACGTAGCGGATGAGGCCCACGAAGTCGTCGGAGTCCTCCTCCTCCCGCTTAGCATCCTCGGGAAGGTGGGCGGTGACGAGAAGCCCCCCAAAGTGGAAGGCCACGGTGGAAAGCACCTGGCCCATGAGGCGGAAGTAGGAAGGGGGGCGGAATTGCAGGCGGTCCGTGAGCTCGGCCAGCTTCACCCCGTAGCCCACCAGCTCCGCCGCCACCCGCAGAACCTCGGGGGTGGTGTTGGCGAAGCGGAAGTTGCCGGTGTCGGTGAGGATGCCGGTCAGGACAGGGGTGGCAATCTCCGCCGTCCATTCCACCCCTAGAAGGTCGATGAGATCCTTCACCATCTGGGCGGTGGCCGCCTTGGAGGGGTCCACCACGGCGATGTGGCCGAAGCGGGGGTTGGTGCCGTGGTGGTCGATGTTGATGACGAACCCCTCCACCGGCACCCCCACCACCCGGGAAGCCTCGGCGCTGTCCAAGGCCACCAGGGTGGCCCCCACGGGGAGCTTTTCCACGGGGTCCGAGTACTCTTCCTCCTTGGGCAAAAAGCGCAGGAAGCGGGGGGGCTCGGCCACCCAGCGGGCGTCCTTGCCCAGGGCCTTCAGGGCCCGGTAGAGGCCCAAGGAGCTACCGATGGCATCCCCATCGGGGTCCACGTGGGTGGCGATGTAGATGGGACCCTCCACCGCCTTCAAGACCTCGGCCACCAGGCGCATCTTTTCCCAGTACTTGGGTTCGGGAGCGTTCCCGTCCATAGGCCCCAACCTATCACGCAAAGGGGTTTCTCACCTCGAGGCCTCCATAGGCCCCAGGGTGGAAGCCCTCGCTCCACACCACCCGGGCCTTCAGGGCCCGGGCGCTTTGCAGGATGAGGGCATCCCAGAAGGAGATTCGGTGGCGCTCTGCCAGGTGAGTGGCCTTAAGGATATCCCCTAGGGTGGGCTCATACACCCAGGCCTTACCGAGGTCGGTCAAGACCTGGCGGGCCACCTCCGGGGACAGGGGGGTTGGAAGCTTCCGGGTGGTGACCACGTAGAACTCCTGAAGCACCTGAAGGGATAACGCCAAGCGCCTTTCCCCCATAAGGCGCTCTAAGAGCGCCACGGCTCGGTCCCGTTTGGCCGGGGAGGAGCGGTCGTAAGCGTAGACCAAAACGTTGGTATCCACAAACTCAGGGGGCTCTATCATGCACCTCCTCCCGGGAGGGCAAGGGCATGCCCCCGGTATCCAGGATCCCCTGACGCATCCAGGAGAGTTGCCGACCAAAGGCTTCTTCTAGACCCTCCTCCCGCTCCACCTCCCTCTCCAAAAGCTCCGCTACCCAGGCGTTTAGGCTCAAGCCCCGCTTGAGGGCCAGAGCCCGGGCCCGGCGCACCAGCTCGGGGGAAAGCCTCAGAGTCAGATTCCGACTCATGCCCTCAACTTAGCACATCATTGCGTGCAAGGCCCGGCTATAAGTTCCACCCCCCCGCCACCTCGAGGACCTGCCCCGTCACGTAAGGCTCCCGCACGAAGAAGAGCACCGCCCGGGCGATCTCCTCCAGGAGGGCCAGCCGGGCCATGGGGATCTCGTGAAGGGGCTTGGACACGGAGTTTTCCGCCACCCCCGGGGCCACCACGTTGGCGGTGATCCCCGCTCCGGCAAAGCGTTTGGCGATGGCCTTGGTGTAGAGGACCACCCCGGTCTTGGCGATGGCGTAGGGGGTGATGTGGGGCCGGGCCAGGAGGTTTCCCGCCCCGGCGTAGCCCAGGTTCACGATGCGGCCAAAGCCCTGGGCCACCATGAGGGGCAGGACCTTCTGGGTAAGGAGGAAGGTGCTGGTCAGGTTGGAGTCCAAAATCCAGCGCCACTCCTCCAGGGAAACCTCCTCGATGGGCTTGTAGAGGTAGTCCCCCACGTTGTTCACCAGAACGCCGATCCCCCCCAGGTGGTAGCGCACCTCCTCCACCAGAGCCGCCACCTCCGCCTCCTCCGTGAGGTCGGCACGCACCTTGATGGCCTTTACCCCAAGGGCTTCCGCCTCCTGGCGCGTGGCCTCCGCCAGCCCTTCCGAGGTGCGGTAGTGCACCGCCACCGCGTAGCCCTCCTTGGCCATGGCCAGGAGAATGGCCCGGCCGATGCCCTTGGCGCTCCCCGTGACCAGGGCGGTTCTCATACCTCCTCCAAGTACCGCTCCAAAAGCTTGCGGGTGAAGGTGTTTAGGGGGAAGGAAAGCCCCTCCTCCGCCTTTACCCAGGCCCACTCCAGGATCTCTTCGTTGGGGCGCACCACGCCCTCGGCTTCGGCGAAGTAGTTGAGGAGGAGCATGTGGGTGGGCTTGTGGAACTCCTGGCTGAAGATAGCTTCCTGCACCAGGGCGAAGCGCACCCGGGAAAGCCTGAGGCCCACCTCCTCCCAGAACTCCCGCCTCAGGGCCTCCTCCAGGCCCTCCCCCCACTCCACCTTTCCCCCAGGCACCCCCCAAAGCCCCCGCCACTTGGCCGTGCGCACCAGGAGCACCCGGCCAGCCTGCTCCACCAGGGCCCCTACCGTGGGGATGGGATAGCGCGGAGGACCCTCCATACGTACCAAAGCCCAAGATACAGGCCCTGGAGAAGGACGAAGGTGAGGTAGGCCCCAGGCTGGTGGAAAACCAAAAACACCCCCAGGAAGAAGAGCTGGGTGGTGAGGCCCAGGTTCACCACCCCGGCCACGGCAGCCTCGTCCCAGAAGCGCTGGGGGTCTAGGCGGAAGCGGGCCTGGAGGTAGCGCTCCCAGGCGGTGATCCCCCGGTCCTGGGGCAGGAAGAGGAGGCGGTAAATCCCCCGCAGGAGGCGGAGAAGAGGCCCATCGGGGTCGCGCCGCTCCGCCCCAAGGGGAAACCCCCGGACCTCCTTATAAAGCCTTTCCAGGTTGAAGTCATAGGACTGGACCAGGGTGAAGACCAAGAAGGCCAAAAGGGCCAAGCCCCAGGCCCCGGTGCGCGCCCCCAGCGCCAGGAAAAGGGCCAGGTTGCCCAGAAGGTCCAGCTCCGTGTCCAGGTAGCGCCCAAGCTCCGTGACCTCCCCCCGCAGGCGGGCCAGCTGGCCATCGGCGTTGTCCAAAACGGTCTTGAGCTGGAGGAGGAGGACCGCCGGGAGGTCCCGGCCTAGGACCAGAAGCCAAGCGGCCAGGAGGACAAGGCCGGTGTGAAAGAGGACCAGGTGGTGGGGGCGGATGGGGGTGCGGAAGAGGAGGAGGACCACCAGGTAGGCCAAGGGGCGGTAGAGGAGGACATTTAAGAACTCCTGAACGGGCCTCTTCTTGGCTCCCGGCACCATGGTCAGTCCTGGATGTGGGAGAGCACCCGGGCCACCACCGCCTCGAGGCCCATCTCGCTGGTGTCGATGACCAAAGCATCGGGGGCCGGGGCGCTTTGACCCCGGTCCAGCTCATCCCTTAGGAGGAGGTCCCGTAGCACCTCTTCGTAGTCCTGGGGCCGCTCCTTGGCCCGCCTCCTGGCCCGCACCTCGGGACGGGCAGTGAGGTAGAACTTGTGGGGCGCTTCCGGGAAGACTGCCGTCCCCATGTCCCGCCCCTCGGCCACGAAAGGAGGGGGCACCTCCTTAAGGCGGGCGTTCACCCAGGCCCGCACCCCTGGGTGGCGGGCCACCTGGGAGACCACGCGGTCCACCTCGGGAGTATGGAGGAAGGGGGTAAGGTCTTCCCCATCCGCCAGCACCCGGTTACCCTCCCTTTCCGGCAGGAGGCGCACACGAAAGCCTTCCAGAAGGGCGAGAAGCCCCGCCTCGTCCCCCGGGTCCACCCCCGCCCTGAGGGCCAAAAAGGCCGCCGCCCGGTAGAGGAGGCCGCTGCTGAGGTAGGGCACCCCCAGGGCCTTGGCCACCCTTTGGGCCACGGAGCTCTTCCCCGAGGCCGAGGGCCCGTCGATGGTCACGATCCCGCGCATAGCCGCTGGAGGTCCCCAAAAAAGCCGGGGTAGGAGATCTCCGCCCACCCTGGCTCCCAGACCCTGACCCCCACGGGCAGGCCCGCCACGGCAAAGGCCATGGCGATGCGGTGGTCGTGGAAGGGCTCCACCTCCCCTCTTTGCACCCCGCCCCCCTGGATGCGGAGCCAGTCGGGCCCCTCCTCCACCGCCACCCCCAGGGCCCTCAGGTTGTGGGCGATGGCCCTCACCCGGTCCGACTCCTTCACCCGCAGCTCGGAAAGGTTCGGTATGTGGGTTTCCCCTTCCGCCCAGGCGGCGGCGGCGGCCAGGGCGGGTACCTCGTCCACCATGAGGGGGATGAGGCCGGGGTCCACGGAAACTCCCTTCAGTGGGCTATACCGAGCCCGTATCCAGCCCACGGGCTCCCCCGCCTCCCCTTCCAAAACCCGCCACTCCAGGTCGGCCCCCATCTCCTGGAGCACCTTGAGAAGGCCGGTACGGGTGGGGTTCAGGCCCACCCCCTCCACCACCACCTCGGAGCCCGGGGTGACCAGGGCCGCCACCAGGAAAAAGGCCGCCGAGGAGAAGTCCCCGGGCACGGTGAGGTCCCTGGCAGGGAAGGGCTCGGCCCTACGGGTGCGGATGCGCGGGCCCTCGGCTTCCAAGGGAAGCCCGAAGTGACGGAAAAGCCTTTCCGTGTGGTCCCGGGTGGGCACAGGCTCCACCACCTCCGTGACGCCCTCGGCAAAAAGTCCGGCCAGGAGAAGGGCGCTTTTCACCTGGGCGCTGGGCACGGGAAGGGTGTAGGAAATCCCGTTTAGGGCCCTTCCCCGCACCGCCAGGGGGGCCTTTTTACCCCCTTCCCTTCCCTCTATGGAGGCCCCCATGGCCCGGAGGGGCTCGGCCACCCGGCCCATGGGCCGGCGGCGCAAGGAGGCGTCCCCGGTGAGCACGGCGAAAAGCCCCTCCTGCCCCGCCAGGATGCCCAAGAAGAGGCGCATGAGGGTGCCGGCATTGCCGCAGTCCAGAACGTCTTCCGGCTCCTTAAGGCTTAGGCCCCGCCCTCGCACCCGGAAGTGGGGGCCTTCCTCCGCGATCTCCGCCCCCAAGGCCTGAAGGGCGCGGGCGGTGGAGAGGGTGTCCCCGGCCTTCAAGGGGTAGAAAAGCCTCCCTTCCCCCTCGCTCAGGGCCAGGAGCATGAGGCCCCGGTGGGTCACGGACTTGTCCCCCGGCACCCGCAAGGCACCCCGCAGGGGGCCACAGGGGGCCAGGTCCAAAAAGGCGCGGTCCATGCCCCCTAGTCTCCTTGGCCCTGGGGGCTTCGGTCAAGGGCGGCTGGGGATTACAATGGACCCAAACCATGGCCCTGGCGTGGCAAAGCCCGGTCTACCTGGAAAGGAGGCGGCTTTTGGACCTTCTGCCCGAGGGGCCGGGCTTCGCCATCCACCTCGAGGCCCCCGCGGGCTTCGGCAAGAGCGTCCTGGCAGGGCAGCTGGCCGCCAGGCTCCCCTTGCGCACCCTTTGGGCCAGCGCCCTCCTGGGGGAGCCCAAGGCCCTCCTGGCCCGCTCCTTAGGCCTTCCCGAGGAAGTGCCCTGGGGGGCGGTGGTGGCGGCCTTGCAGGAGGTGCCCAGCCTGGTGGTCCTCGAGGACCTCAGCGGGCAGGAGGACCTTTCTCCCCTCCTGCGCACCCTCCCCTGCCTCCTGGTCCTGGCCAGCCGCAAACCCCTCCCCTACCCCGAGCTCCCCAAGCTCCTGGCGGAAGGGCGGCTGGTGCACCTGGGAGCGCAGGACCTGGCCTTCACCCCGGAGGAGGCCCAGACCCTCTTCGCGGGCCGGGAAGGGTGGGAGGAGGCCCACCGGGCCACGGGGGGCTGGCCCTTGCCCCTTTTCCTCTCGGCCCTCACCGGGGAGCCCCCAAAGCCCCAGGCCCTCCTCCAGGGCCTCAGGGAGAGCCTATCGCCGGAAGAGCTGCAAGAAGGCCTCCTCCTGGCCGCCCTGCCCTACCTGCCCCCAGCGCACGCCACCCCGGCCACGGAAAGCCTTTTCCAAAGGGGCCTCCTCCGCCGCCTCCCCCAGGGCTTCCGCCTGCACGACCTCCTGCGGGAAATGGCCCGGAAAAACCTCCTCCCCGAGGTGCAGGAGGCGGTGCGCCGGGCGGAGGGAAGGCTGCCTCCGGAGGTTCTGGCGGAGGCCTTCTATGAGGCCGAGCTCCACCGGGAGCTTCTGGAGCTCATGGAGCGGCCCATCCAGATAGACCTTCCTGCGGAACGGCTCCTCCGCTTCGCCGACCTCCTCAGGCAAGGAGGCCCCCGGGCCCATCTGCGCCTGGGAGAGGCCCTTCTCCAGTGCGGTAAGAAGGAGGGCTTCCCCCTTCTGGAGCCCTTGGCGGAGGCGGAAGACCCGAGGGTGGCCCTCACCGCCTGCGGCCACCTGGCCTACTACCTGGCGGAGCCCATGCTGGGCCAGAACCTCCCCCGGGCCTGGGCCTACCTGGAGCGGGGCCTGGGGCTCCTGGAGCGGGTGCCCGAAGAGCTCGCGGGCCGCTTCCTGAACGACGCCGCCCGGGTGCCCTACGAGGAGGGAAGGCCCGAGGAAGCCCTGGCCCTCCTGGAGGAGGCCCTGCGGCGCCTTCCCCCAAGTAGCCCCTTCCGCCCCAGCCCCCTCCTCAACCTGGCCCTCCTGGAGTTCGAGCTGAAAGGATCCCTTCTGAAGCGCATCGCGGCCCTGGAGGAAACCTTAGGCTCCCTGAGGGTCTCCCGCCCCTTTGTACTCCCCGGCCACCTGCGGGACCTGGGCCGGTTCTACCTCCTTTTGGGGGAACGGGAGAAGGCCCGGGACTACCTGAAGCGGGCGGCGGAGGAGCCCGGAAGCCCCCTGGCGAGCCTCGAGGCCCGGATGCTCCTCGCCCACCTGGAGGGGGATGCCGAAGCCCTCCGCCGCCTGGTGGCCCAGGCGGAGCTCTGGGAAAACCGCTACCTGGCGGACGAGGGCCGGGCCCTCCTGGCGGAGCTCACGGGGGACGAAGGCCTCCTTGGAGGCCTTTCCGGCTTCTTCCCCAGCCTGGCCCGGGCGCGGTTGCGCCAGGACCCTTCCCTCCTCCCCCCCTATCCGGAAGAGCGCCTGGAGCGGCTTTACTGGCAGGCCGCCCGCTACCGCCTCCTGCGGGAGGGGGGGGACCTGGAAGCCCTGATCTCCCTGACCGATGCCAGGGAAAGGGTCCTCCCCGGTCTCCTGCCCCTAGGCCTCCTCCCCCGGAACCGGCCGGAGCTGGCCCGGGCCTACCCCTTAGGGGAGGTGCTGCGAAGCGGCTGGAAAGAGGCCATCGCCCTCCGCCTCGAGGAAATCCCCCCCTTGAGGGTGATGGTCCTGGGCACCTTCCAGGTGCACACCCCCCTGGGGCCTGCAGAACTCCGGGGCAAGGCCAGGGAGGTCTTCGCCCTCCTCCTCCTGGGCCTGCCCCGGGAAGAGGTGGCCTTCGCCCTTTGGCCGGACATGCCTGAGGCGGCGGCCCTCAACAACCTCTACGTCTGGCTGGCCCGCCTGCGGAAGCTCCTGGAGCCCTGGGGGGTGGCCACCTACCTGGGGGAGGAGGGCCTAAAGAGGGTGGAGGCCGACCTCTTCGCCTTGGAGGAGGCCCTGCAACGGGAGGACGCAGAGAGGGCCCTGGCCCTTTACCGCGAGCCCCTCTTCTCCGGCCTGGACCACCCCCATCTGGACCGCAAGCGGGAGGAGGTCTTCCACCGGGTGCGGGCCCTTTTCCTGAAAAGGCGGGAACCCCGCCTCCTGGAACGCCTCTTGGAGCTGGACCCCCTGGACGAGGAGGCCCTCTTGTCCTTGGTGGAGCGCTGCCTGGAGCAAGGGCAAAGGGCCCGGGCGGAAAGGCTCCTGGAGGCCTACCGAAAGCGGCTTAAGGAGGAGCTGGGGGAAAGGGCTTCCCCCCAGGTGCAAGCCCTCCTCAGGCGCCTCCGGGGCTAGCCCCCAAAAGGAGCCCCTCTCCTTCCAGCTGGACCTCCTCCCCCGGCTCCAGGAGGAAGGTGGCAGGAGGAAGAAGGGCCTCCCCCGAAAGCCAGGCCTCCCCCTCCAGGAGGGTGAGGAGGAGGGCAAGGGGGGGCTTTAGCCGTAGCCGCCCCCGGAGGGGGAAGCGGTACAGCTGAAAGTAAGGGGTCTGGAGAAGGCGCTCCCCCCCCGCCACGGGCTCGGGGGCGAAGGCGGGCAGGGGGGTAGGCTCCAGGAGGGCCACCTCGAGGGCCTTCTCCAGGTGGAGCTCCCGGGGACGGCCGTAGTCGTAAAGCCGGTAGGTCAGGTCCGAGGGGGTCTGTACCTCGTAGACCCGCGTCCCCGGGCCCAGGGCGTGCACTACCCCCGCGGGGAGGTAGATCACCTGGCCCGGGGCCACCCGCACCCGGTGGAGCACCGCGTCCAGGGTACCCGCCTCAGCCCGTCGCCGCACCTCCTCCTGGCTCACCCGCCGGGCAAAGCCGTAGACGATCTCCCCCGGGGCAAGGACGTACCAGGCCTCGTACTTCCCGGGCTTTCCCTCCACCCTTTGGGCGTAGGCGTGGGGAGGGTGGACCTGCACGGAAAGCCAATCCGCCGGGTCCAAAAGCTTCACCAGAAGGGGCGCTTCCGCAAGCCACACCTCCCCCACCCCGGGGCCGAACCCCAGGGCGCTACCCCCCCAGACCCTTTCCACCGGCTTGGGGTTCAGGCGCCGCATGGGGGTTAGCATAAGGGGTATGCGCGACCTGGACCGCGAGGAAACCTACCTGGCCGACCGGCGGGGCCTGGCCCTAGAGCTTCGCGATCTGGTGGGCTCGGGGCCCGTGCCTAAGGAGGCCTACCCCGGCCCCCACGCCGCCTTGGGCTATGGGGAGGGCCACTTCGCCGCCCGGCTGTCCGGCCTTCCCGACTGGACGGAGGAGGGAACCCTGTTCGTGCTGGAGGGAGGGTACGACCTGGGAGAGGCCGCTGCCCTTTCCCTTCTGGCGGAAACGGAGCGGGTGCAGGTGGTCAAGGTGGGCCTCCGCCCCGGGGTTGAGGTCTACCTGTCCCCTAGCCCCCTGAACCCTTACCGCTACCTGCGCTTCCTCCTTCTGGCCACGGGACAGGAGGAAGCCCTCTCAGAGGTGGATAGGGCTTTGCTGGAGGAACGAAAACGCCTCACCCCGGAAATCCCCCTCGAGGAGAACCCCGCCAAGTTCCTGGCCTACACCCTGGTGGAGCGGATCCCCCTCCTCTACGCTCCCTTTTACCGTCCCTTGGAGGAAGCGGCGCAAAGCCTTTTCGCCCGCATCGGGAAAAGCCTGGCCCTCACCCCACCCCATAGCGCCCTGGAGTTTTTCCTCACGGGCCTCGAGGCCCGCCACGAGCAGGGAGACCCCCTGGCCGCCGTCCTCCTAGGGGAGGGGGAGGCGGTGAGGCTCGCCAAGGAAATCCTGGAAACCCGGGTGGACGCGGTGGCCGAGGTGCCCCCCCCGGAAGGCAGCCGCCTCGCCCAGGCGGTGGCCCTCTGGTACCGCCTGGCCTGGACCGCCTACTACCTGGCCCTCCTCTACGGGGTGGACCCCTCCGACCCCGAGGTGCTGGAGCGCCTGCGGGAGGCCACCTGATGCCACCCCACCCGGACTCCGTCAGGGTGGGGGCCCCGGTGAAACCCCCCCACCCCAGGCCGCGCAGGAGTGGGCGCCCTCCAAATACCGGGCTTGCCCTGCTTCCTCTCCTTGCGGCGGAGCGCACCGAACCTTAGGGGAGATCAGGCCCGTGGAAACACCCCCCTTTCCCAAACCGGAAAGCCTGGAAGCGGCCCTTGCCCTGCAGAGGGTCCTGGCCCAGCGGGTGGTCCTTGAGGGAAGCCTGGAGGGGGTGAGGCTCCTTGCCGCCTTGGACGCCTCCCATAAAAAGGGAAAGCCCCTGGTGGCGGTGGCGGTGCTCTACCACCTGGAGCGAGGCCCCCTCTTCGTGGGCCGGGGGAAGGTGCCGGAAGAGGAGCTCTTCCCCTACATCCCGGGCCTCCTCTCCTTCCGCGAGGCCCCCGCCTACCTGGAGGCCCTGAGGCACCTCCCTGAAGCCCCGGAGGCCCTCCTGGTGGACGGGCAGGGCATCGCCCACCCCCGGGGCCTGGGCATCGCCAGCCACCTGGGGGTGCACCTGGACCTGCCCAGCGTGGGGGTGGCGAAGAGCCTCCTCTTTGGCCGCCCGGAAGCCCCCCTCCCCCAGGAGGCGGGAAGCGCCGTAAGGCTCCTCTCCCCCCAAGGCCAGCCCTTGGGGTACGCCTACCGGAGCCGCACCGGGGTCAGGCCCCTCTTCGTCTCCCCAGGCCACCGCGTAGGCCTGGAAGAAGTCCTGGCCTTCGTGCGGCGCCTTCCCACCCGCTTCCGCCTCCCTGAGCCCCTGCGCCTGGCCCACCTCGAGGCGGGCCGAGCCTTGCGGGAAGCCGACCCGTAGACTATTCCCCGTGGAAGCCCACCAGCCCAACCCCGTCTACCAGGCCGCCTGGCACCTGGCCCGCTTCCTCCTCCACACCCTCTTCGGCTACCGCCTGGAAGGGGCGGAAAACGTTCCCCAAGAAGGCCCGGTCATCCTGGCGGCCAACCATCTTTCCATCCTGGACCCCATCGCCGTCGGGGCCGGGGTGCGGCGGCCCGTGAGCTTCCTGACCCGGGCCGACGTCTTCCGCCTGCCCCTCCTCTCCTGGCTCCTGCCCCGGCTTTACGCCATCCCCGTGGAGCGGGGCCAAAGCGATCTCTCGGCCATCAAAAGCGCCATCCGCGCCCTGGAGCGGGGCATGGCCTTCGGCATCTTCCCCGAAGGCACCCGCAGCCGCACGGGCAGGCTCCAGCCCTTCAAAACCGGGGTGGCGGCCATTGCCCTGCGCACGGGAAGCCCCGTGGTGCCCGTGGCGGTGGTGGGCACGGACGAGGCCTGGCCCGTGGGGCACAAGCTCTTCCGCCTTCGCCGTCCCATCCGGGTCATCTACGGCAAGCCCATTCCCGTTCCAAGGGTCGGCAAGATCTCCCACCCAGAGCTAGAAAGCCTGACCCAGGAAATAGAGGCTCGGGTACGGGAACTTCTCCCCCCCAGGTACCGCTAGAGGCAATGCTTTCGTTATCACACATTGCTATACTTAGCGGTAGAAAAAGCTCCCGCTATTGCGCGCCCGCGTTTTCGCGTGATATAGTCCCTGCGGAAGGGAAAAGACGAAGGAGGTGAAGAATGGCAGCAAAGAAAACGATCACGAAAGCGGACCTGGTGGATCAGGTGGCGGCCGCTACGGGCCTCAAGAAGAAGGACGTGAAGGCGGCGGTGGATGCGTTCCTCTCCAAGGTGGAAGAGGCTCTGGGCGGGGGCAACAAGGTCCAGCTCACGGGCTTCGGCACCTTTGAGGTGCGCAAGCGCAAGGCCCGCACCGGCGTGAAGCCCGGCACCAAGGAGAAGATCAAGATCCCGGCCACCCAGTACCCCGCCTTCAAGCCGGGCAAGGCCCTCAAGGAAAAGGTCAAGAAGTAGGCTATTCCCTTCCCCCGGGGGGCGCGTCCCCCCGGGCGTATCCTTTCCCCAGGCTCAGGCTCCGCCCAAGGCCCCTCCCGGCTTGACCTTGGGCACCACCCGGGGGGCTTCCCGCTCCTCCTTTTCCGTGGTTCTCTCCTCCTCTACGGGCAGGCCCTCCACCACCCGCTGGAACTCCTCGGCGGTGAGGGTTTCCCGCTCCAAGAGGGTCTCCGCCACCCGCTCTAGGATTTCCCGCTTTTCCTGGAGGAGGCTTTTCACCCGGCCATACTGCTCCTCGATGAGGCGGCGGACCGCCTCGTCGATGCGCTTGGCGGTCTCCTCGGAGTACTGGCGCACGTCGTACCCGCCCAGGTAGGTGTCCTCCCGCAGGGCATAGGCCACGGGGCCAAACTCGGGGTGCATGCCCCACTCGGTGATCATGCGCCGGGCCAGCTCCGTGGCCTGGCGGAAGTCGTTCTCCGCCCCCGTGGTCACATCGTCAAAGATGAGCTCCTCCGCCGCCCGCCCGGCCAGGGCCACGGCGATCTGGTCCAGGAGGCGGTTCCGGCTCCAGTGGAGCATGTCCTCCCGCCGGGGCATCATGAAGCCTAGAGCCCGGCCCCGGGGCACGATGGTCACCTTGTGCACCCCGTCCGCATGCTCCAGGAAGTGGGCGGCCAGGGCGTGGCCCGCTTCGTGGTAGGCGGTGATCCGGCGGTCGCGGGGGGTGAGGACCAGGCTCTTCTTGGCCGGGCCCATCATGACCCGGTCGGCGGCCTCCTCGAGGTCCTTCATGCTGATCTTCTTCCGCCCCTCCCGGGCGGCGAGGAGAGCCGCCTCGTTCAGGAGGTTCTCCAGGTCCGCCCCCACGAAGCCCGGGGTGCGCTTGGCCAAAAGGGCCAGGTCCACATCCTCCGCCAGGGGCTTGCCCCGGGCGTGGATGCGGAGGATCTGCTCCCTGCCCCTCACGTCGGGGGCATCGATGGCCACCTGCCGGTCAAAGCGGCCGGGGCGCAGGAGGGCCGGGTCCAGGACGTCGGGGCGGTTGGTGGCGGCCATGACGATGATGGTGGAGTCCTTCTCAAAGCCGTCCATCTCCACCAGGAGCTGGTTCAGGGTCTGCTCCCGCTCGTCGTTGCCGCCCCCCACACCCCCGCCCCGCCTGCGGCCCACGGCATCGATCTCGTCGATGAAGACGATGCAGGGTGCGTGGCGCTTGGCGGTTTCAAAGAGGTCCCGCACCCGGGCGGCCCCCACCCCCACGAACATCTCCACGAAGTCCGAACCGCTGGCGGTGATGAAGGGCACCTTGGCCTCCCCGGCCACCGCCCGGGCGATGTGGGTCTTGCCCACCCCCGGCGGCCCCACCAGGAGGACCCCCTTGGGGATCCTGGCTCCCAGCTCATGGAAGCGGGCAGGGTTTTTCAGGAACTCCACGATCTCCTTGAGCTCCTCCTTAGCCTCCTCGGCCCCGGCCACGTCCTTGAAGGTGACCTTGGGGGCCTCGGTGAGCACCTTGGCCCGGCTCTTGGTGAAGCTAAACGCGGAGTCGGAAGGGCCGGTGCGCCCGCTGCGGGAGAAGTAGAAGAGGGCCCCCACCAAAAGGCCCACCAGGAGGAGGGGCCAGAGGAAGCCGAAGGGGCTTTGGCCCGCTGGAGGCTCCACCCGCACGCTCACGCCCTTTTTGGTCCAGGCGGCGAGGGTTTCGTTGTCCAAGGGGCTGGCGGCGTAGGTGGTGAAGGTGGAGCCGTCCTCCAGGGTTCCCTGGATGCGGGTTTCTCCCGCCCGCACCACCACCTCCTTCACCCTGCCCCCTTGCAGGTCCTCGAGGAACGTGGTGTAGTTCACCACCCCGCCTTGGCCGCCCATGGTGCCCGCCAGGCTGAAGGCCCAGGCCAGGAGGAGCAAGCCCAGGACGAATACCAGGAAGTTCAGGGGAAGCCGGGACATGTCTTCCCTTAGGGTACACGCCGGAAGGTCTTTCCGGGTAGCCTAGGCCACCATGACACAATCAGGCTCAACTCTCTTGACGTGCTCATATCGGCTGGTTTATGCTTGGTACGAGAGGTGAGGCCATGGCAAAGGCAGTAGGCATTGACCTGGGAACGACCAACAGCGTGATTGCCGTCATGGAGGGCGGCAAGCCCGTGGTTCTGGAAAACGCCGAGGGGGAGCGCACCACCCCCAGCGTGGTGGCCTTCCGGGATGGCGAAACCCTGGTGGGCCGCATGGCCAAGCGCCAGGCAGTCCTAAACCCGGAGGGCACCGTTTTTGAGATCAAGCGCTTCATCGGCCGCCGTTTTGAGGAGGTGCAGGAGGAGGCCAAGCGGGTGCCCTACAAGGTGGTCCCCGGGCCCGATGGCGGGGTGAGGGTGGAGATCAAGGGCAAGCTCTACACCCCCGAGGAGATCAGCGCCATGGTCCTCCGCAAGCTGGTGGAGGACGCCTCCAAGAAGCTGGGTGAGAAGATCACCAAGGCGGTGATCACCGTGCCCGCCTACTTCAACAACGCCCAGCGGGAGGCCACGGCCAACGCTGGGCGCATCGCGGGCCTCGAGGTCCTGCGCATCATCAACGAGCCCACCGCGGCCGCCTTGGCCTACGGCCTGGACAAGAAGGGGAACGAGACCGTCTTGGTCTTCGACCTGGGGGGCGGCACCTTTGACGTGACGGTGCTGGAGATCGGCGAAGGGGTCTTTGAGGTGAAGTCCACCTCCGGGGACACCCACCTGGGCGGCAGCGACATGGACCACGCCATCGTGAACTGGCTGGCCGAGGAGTTCAAGCGGGAGTACGGGGTGGACCTCAAGGCGGACCGCCAGGCCCTCCAGCGCCTCATCGAGGCGGCGGAAAAGGCCAAGATCGAGCTTTCCAGCACCTTGGAAACCACGATAAGCCTCCCCTTCATCGCCCTGGACCCCGCCAGCAAGACGCCCCTGCACCTGGAGAAGCGGCTCACCCGGGCCAAGTTTGAGGAGCTGATCGAGCCCCTTCTGAAGCGCCTCCGCGCGCCTGTGGAGCAGGCCCTGAAGGACGCGGGGCTCTCCCCGAGCCAGATCGACGAGGTCATCCTGGTGGGCGGGGCCACCCGGGTGCCCGCGGTGCAGCGGGTGGTGAAGGAGCTTTTGGGCAAGGAGCCCAACCGCTCCGTGAACCCCGACGAGGTGGTGGCCATGGGGGCCGCCATCCAGGCTGGGGTGCTGATGGGCGAGGTGCGGGACGTGGTCCTCCTGGACGTCACCCCCCTCTCCTTGGGGGTGGAGACCAAGGGCGGGGTGATGACCGTCCTCATCCCCCGGAACACCACCATCCCCACCCGCAAGTGCGAGATCTTCACCACCGCAGAGCACAACCAGACGGCGGTGGAGGTCCACGTCCTCCAGGGCGAGCGCCCCATGGCCCAAGACAACAAGAGCCTGGGCCGCTTCCGCCTCGAGGGCATCCCCCCCATGCCCGCCGGGGTACCGCAGATCGAGGTCTGCTTTGACATCGACGCCAACGGCATCCTCCACGTGACCGCCAAGGAGAAATCCACCGGCAAGGAAGCCTCCATCACCATCCAGAACACCACCACCCTCTCGGAAGAGGAGATCCAGCGCATGATCGAGGAGGCCCAGCGCCACGCAGAGGAGGACCGCCGCCGCAAGGAGCATGCCGAGCTCAAGAACGCCCTGGACACCGCCCGCATCCAGGCCGAGCGGCTTCTTGGGGAAAAGCAAGGCACCCCCGAGGCCCGCTCCCGCCTGGAGGCCGCGGTCCAGCGGGCCAAGGAGCTGGTGGAAAAGGACGCTTCCGACCCTGAACTGAAGGCGGCCACCCAGGAGCTCTTGCAGGCGGTGGAGGCCTACGAGAAAAGCGCCTCGACCCCTGGGGCCTCGGGCCGCGGCCCCGACGACGTCATCGACGCCGACTACAAGCCCGCCGAGTAAGGGGGGCTTGGCCTGGCCCCGCCCTCCCAGGCGGGGCCCCCACCGGGAGGAAGCATGGAGAAAGAGCAAGAACACCTGCAAGCCGAGCAGGCCTCGAGGGTGGAAGAAGACCTCCAGGCGGTGGCCCAAGAGGCCCAAGCCTTGGAAGAGCGCCTCAAGGCCGCCGAGGAGGAGCTTACCGCCTTCAAAGACCGCTACCTGCGCCTCCTCGCCGATTTTGACAACTACCGCAAGCGCATGGAGGAGGAGCTGAAGGCCCGGGAGCAGGAGGGCCTCCTCAAGGCCCTGCGGGCGCTTTTACCCATCCTGGACGACCTGGACCGGGCCCTGGAGTTCGCCCAGGCCAACCCCGAAAGCATCCTCCAGGGGGTCAAGGCCGTGCGGGAAGGTTTCTTCCGCATCCTGGCGGGGATGGGAGTGGAGGAGGTGCCGGGAGAGGGAGAGGCCTTCAACCCCCGCTACCACGAGGCCATCGGCCTCCTCCCCGGGGAGCCCGGCAAGGTGGCCCGGGTCTTCCAGCGGGGCTTCCGCCTGGGGGAGGCCCTGGTGCGCCCGGCACGGGTGGCGGTGGGAGAGGAGAAAAACCCTGAGGAAGAGGGCGTGGAGTAGGCCATGAAGGACTACTACGCCATTCTGGGCGTTCCGAGAAACGCCACGCAGGAGGAGATCAAGCGGGCCTACAAGCGCCTGGCCCGCCAGTACCACCCCGACGTCAATAAGAGCCCTGAGGCGGAGGAGCGGTTCAAGGAGATCAACGAGGCCTACGCCGTCCTTTCCGACCCGGAAAAGCGCAAGCTCTACGACACCTACGGCACCGCCACCCCACCCCCGCCCCCACCCCCCGGGGGGTACGACTTCTCGGGGTTTGAGGTGGAGGACTTCTCCGACTTCTTCCAGGAGCTCTTCGGCGGGGGGCTCTTTGGGGGCATGGGCCGCAGGGCCCGTCCCCGGAAAGGCCGCGTTCTCCGGGCCGAGCTGGCCCTGACCCTGGAGGAGGCCTTCTGGGGCGGGGAAAAGGTGCTGGAGGTGGGAGGCAGGCGCGTTTCCGTGAAGATCCCTCCTGGGGTCCAGGAGGGAAGCGTCCTGCGCCTTCCCGGCATGGGGGGCCCTGGGGAGCCGCCGGGGGACCTTCTCCTCACCGTGCGGCTCCTCCCCCACCCCGTGTTCCGCCTCGAGGGCCAGGATCTCTACGCCACCTTGGACGTGCCTGCGCCCATCGCCGTGGTGGGGGGCAAGGTGCGGGCCCCTACCCTGGAAGGCCCGGTGGAGGTCACCATCCCCCCTAAGACCCAGGCGGGAAGGAAGCTTAGGCTCAAGGGCAAGGGCTTCCCCGAGCCCCATGGCCGGGGCGACCTCTACCTGGAGGTGCGCATCGTCATCCCCGAGCATCTCTCCCCGGAGGAGGAAGCCCTTTGGCGGAAGCTAGCGGAGGTGCACCATGCTCGCGCGTAGCGAGTGGCTCTCCCTCGAGACCCTGGCGGCCTACGGCCTCTCCTTGGGCGCGGTGCGGGCCTACGTGGAGATCGGCTTTGTGGAGCCCTTGGAAGTGGGGGATGCTTGGTACTTCCGGGAAGAGGACCTTTTCCGCATGCTCAAGGCGGAGCGCATCCGCCGCGACCTGGGGGCCAACCTCATCGGGGCCGCCCTGGTGGTGGAGATCCTGGAGCGCCGCTAAACCGGGACATCCTTACTTTTCCCTTCCCCCTACAATAGGGCTAAAGCGCTTCCTTCCTCTCGGTCCGCGCGTTCCCCCTCTCCCTATCTCCCAGAGTTCATTTACAACTATCTTGACATTAGCTTTATCAAGCGATATGCTTGAGTTAGCAGGAGGCAAGGGGTATGAACCTGGAACGCTGGACACAAGCCGCCCGCGAAACCCTGGCCCAGGCGCAGGTCCTGGCCCGGCAGATGCAGCACCAAGCCATCGACCTGCCCCACCTTTGGGCGGTGCTCCTGCGGGATCCCTCCGGCCTGGCCTGGAGGCTTTTGGAAAAGGCCGGGGTAGACCCCAAGGCCTTGAAGGAGAGCCAAGAGAAGGAGCTTGCCCGCCTGCCCCGGGTGGAGGGGGCGGAGGGCGGGCAGTACCTGACCCCCCGGCTCTCCGGGGTTTTTGGCCGGGCCGAGGCCCTCATGGAGGAGCTTAAGGACCGCTTCGTGGCCCTGGACACCCTGGTCCTGGCCCTGGCGGAGGCCACCCCCGGCCTCCCAGGGCTGGAAGCCTTGAAGAAGGCCCTGCAAGAACTCAGAGGAGGTAAGACCGTGCAGACGGAACACGCGGAAAGCACCTACAACGCCCTGGAGCAGTACGGCATCGACCTGACCCGGCTCGCCGCCGAGGGCAAGCTGGACCCGGTCATCGGCCGCGACGAGGAGATAAGGCGCACCATCCAGATCCTCCTCCGCCGCACCAAGAACAACCCCGTGCTCATCGGCGAGCCGGGGGTGGGCAAAACCGCCATCGTGGAGGGCCTGGCCCAGCGGATCGTGAAGGGGGATGTGCCGGAAGGCTTAAAGGGCAAGCGCATCATCTCCTTGCAGATGGGCTCCCTGCTGGCCGGAGCCAAGTACCGGGGGGAGTTTGAGGAGCGCCTGAAGGCGGTGATCCAGGAGGTGGTGCAAAGCCAAGGGGAGATCATCCTCTTCATCGACGAGCTCCACACCGTGGTGGGCGCGGGTAAAGCCGAAGGTGCGGTGGATGCGGGCAACATGCTGAAGCCCGCCCTGGCCCGGGGGGAGCTCAGGCTCATCGGGGCCACCACCCTGGACGAGTACCGGGAGATCGAGAAGGACCCCGCCCTGGAAAGGCGCTTCCAGCCCGTCTACGTGGACGAGCCCAGCGTGGAGGACACCATCTCCATCCTGCGGGGCATCAAGGAGAAGTACGAGGTGCACCACGGGGTGCGCATCTCCGACCCGGCCATCGTGGCGGCGGCGGTCCTCTCCCACCGCTACATCACGGAAAGGCGCCTCCCCGACAAGGCCATCGACCTCATCGATGAGGCGGCGGCCCGCCTGCGCATGGCCCTGGAAAGCGCCCCAGAGGCCATCGATACCCTGGAGCGCAAGAAGCTCCAGCTGGAGATTGAGCGTGAGGCCCTCAAGAAGGAGAAGGACCCCGACTCCCTGGAGCGCCTGAAGGCCATCGAAGGGGAGATCGCCACCCTCACCCAGGAGATCGAAAAGCTCAAAAGGGAGTGGGAGGCGGAGCGGGAAGTCCTGAAGCGGCTCCGCGAGGCCCAGCACCGCCTGGACGAGGTAAGGCGGCAGATCGAGCTGGCCGAACGCCAGTACGATCTGAACCGGGCCGCCGAGCTCCGCTACGGGGAGCTTCCCCGCCTCGAGGCCGAGGTGGAAGCCCTTTCCGAGCAACTTAAAAACGCCCGCTTCGTGCGCCTGGAGGTGACGGAGGAGGACATTGCCGAGGTGGTCTCCCGCTGGACGGGGATCCCCGTGGCCAAACTCCTGGAAGGAGAAAGGGAGAAGCTTTTGCGCCTGGAGGACGAGCTCCACAAGCGGGTGGTGGGCCAGGAAGAGGCCATCCGCGCCGTGGCCGACGCCATAAGGCGGGCCCGGGCGGGCCTCAAGGACCCGAACCGCCCCATCGGGAGCTTCCTCTTCCTGGGCCCCACGGGGGTGGGCAAGACCGAGCTGGCCAAGACCCTGGCCGCCACCCTCTTCGACACCGAGGAGGCCATGGTGCGCATCGACATGACGGAGTACATGGAAAAGCACGCCGTTTCCCGCCTCATCGGGGCCCCGCCCGGCTACGTGGGCTACGAGGAGGGGGGGCAGCTCACCGAGGCGGTTCGGCGGCGGCCCTACACCGTCATCCTCTTTGACGAGATCGAGAAAGCCCACCCCGACGTCTTCAACATCCTCCTGCAGATCCTGGACGACGGCCGCCTCACCGACTCCCACGGGCGCACGGTGGACTTCCGCAACACCGTCATCATCCTCACCTCCAACCTGGGTAGCCCCTTGATCCTCGAGGGCATCCAAAAGGGCTGGCCCTACGAGCGCATCCGGGAGGAGGTCTTCACCGTCTTGCAACGGCACTTCCGCCCCGAGTTCCTGAACCGCCTGGACGAGATCGTGGTCTTCAGGCCCCTCACCAAGGAGCAGATCCGCGAGATCGTGGAGATCCAGCTCCAGGGCCTCCGGGCTCGCCTGGCGGAGAAGCGCATCACCCTGGAGCTCACCGAAGGGGCCAAGGACTTCCTGGCCGAAAGGGGCTTCGACCCCGTCTTCGGCGCCCGGCCTCTCAAGCGGGTGATCGGGCGGGAGCTGGAAACCCCCCTGGCCAAGAAGATCCTGGCCGGAGAGGTGAAGGAAGGCGACAAGGTGGTGGTGGACGCAGGTCCCTCGGGCCTTACCTTCCGCACCACCGAGCCCATAGAGGCGTAGAAAGGAGGCCCCATGGACGTGGCGGAGGTGCTCAAGAAGGCCTACCAGGACGAACTTTTGGATGCCCTTCGGGCGGAGAGGGCCGCGGAGGGGGTGCCCTACCCCCACCTGAAGGCCCTCCTCCTGGAGGTGGCCAAGCGGGAGCGGACCCACGCCGAGGCCCTGGCGGAGGCTCTCCACCGCTGGAAGGTTCCCATTCCACCCACCCCTAGGGTGGAGGAAGCCGGATGGGAGGCCATGCTCCGCCTTCTCTCCGAAGAAGGCTTTGATCGGGCCTACTACCTGGAAAGCACCTTCCCCGACCCGGAGCTGGAAGCCCTCTTCACCCGGTTGGGCCAGGAGGAGAGCCTCAACCAAGAGGCCGTGCGCAAGGTGGTGGCCCTTTTGGGAGGTGGTCTATGATCGGGAAGGAAGACGTTCGGCGCATCAAGGAAAGCCTGGC
The DNA here is from genome assembly GCF_021462525.1 of Thermus caliditerrae. Classification (GTDB taxonomy): domain Bacteria; phylum Deinococcota; class Deinococci; order Deinococcales; family Thermaceae; genus Thermus; species Thermus caliditerrae. The sequence continues at coordinate 30,964 of NZ_JAKEDT010000014.1, forward strand.
CCTCGAGGAAGGGCCGGTCCTCTCCCTCTACTTGGACATCAACCCTGCCAAGCCGGAAAACAGCAACCGGGCCTACGCCCTAAGGGCCAAGGATGCCATGAAGGCCCTGGGGGTGGCCAAAGAACTCCAGGAAAGGGTCCTGGAGGTGCTGAAGAACCAGGTCCTCGAGGCCAAGACCGCCGTGTTCTTCGTGGGAGAAAAGCTCTTTGAAACCCTGCTCCTCCAGGTGGAGCTCCCCTTGGTCTCCAGCCTCAAAACCACCTTCCTGGGAGAGGAAGAGCATCGCCTCCTCACGGACGGCGCCCTGGCCCACTACGGCGAACCCTTCCTCCTGCCCCTTCTCTATGCCCTGGACGAGTACGAGCGCTACGGCGTGGTCTACTTGGACCAGGAGCGCTGGCGGGTCTTCGAGATCTTCTTGGGCGAGGTGGCGGAGGTGGGCGACGCCTTCTTGGCCCTGGACACGGAAGCCTGGCGCAGGCTCTCCCTGGACGCCCCCGGGCGGCGCTTCAACCTGGGGGGCATCTCCCGGGGCGGAGCCGGCCAGGACCTCTTCGCCAAGCGCCTGGCCGCCTGGGAGGAGCGCTTTTACAAGACCCTGAGCCACGAGCTGGAAAAGATGGTCCAGGAAAAAGGGTTCACCCGCCTGGTGCTCATGGGTCCGGAGGAGCACACCAAGCTCTTCCTGGGCTACCTGCCCAAGCGCCTGAAGGAAAGGGTGGTCACCCTCCTGCCCTCCTTGCCCCACCCTGGAGCCACGCCGGGCGAGGTGCTCAAGCGGCTGGAGCCCGTTTTGGAGGAAGCAGAGCGCCGGGGAGAGGTAGAACTCCTGAAGAAGCTTGAAGAAGCCTATCCCAAGGCGGTCTTTGGCCCGGAGGTCCTGGAAAGGGTTCAGGAGGGCCGGGTGGAGCTCTGGGTGCTTCCCTGGCACCTGGACCAGGCCGTGTACGCCTGCGATGGCGTGTTCTTCTCCGAAGAGGCCAGGGCCTTAGCTTACTGCCAGAACCCCGAGGCCAAGCCCCTGGCCCTGATCCTGCCCGAACTGGCGGCGGGCTACGCCGCCAAGCTGGAGTTCGTGCGGGGAGAAGCGGAGAAGGAGCTTCTGGAGCGCGGAGGCATGGCCGCGCTCCTGAGGTGGTGAGGAGGTGAGGAAGATGGTGCGGTTTGATCCTTTTAGGGAGCTGGAGGAGTTGCAGGAGCGTTTGGCAAGGGTCTTCGGCGCCACCCCCCAGCAGGGGCCCAGGGTGTACGCCCCGCCGGTGGACGTGCTGGAGGACGAGGCAGGCCTGCACGTGCTGGTCTACCTTCCCGGGGTGGACCCCGAGAAGGTGGAGGTGGTGGCCGAGGAAGGCGTGCTTTCCGTGAAGGCGGAGCGGCCCTTCGAGAAGCGGGAGAACGTGACCTACCACCGCCTGGAAGGCCCCTACGGCACCTTCGCCCGGAACTTCAACGTGCCTAGCACCTTTGACCTCTCCCGGGTGCAGGCCCGCTTCCGCCACGGGGTCTTGCACCTCCTCGTGCCCAAGGCCGAGGAAAGCAAGCCCAAGAGGATCCAGGTGCAGGTGGAATAGGAGGTGAGGTATGCGGCGGACCACGCGGTACATCCTGGCCACTTCCAACCCCATGGGCGACCTCGAGGCCCTGGAGAAGCTGGTGAAGCTGGCCCCGGACACTGGGGCAGACGCCCTCGCCCTAGTGGGCAACCTCATGCCCAAGACGGCGAAAAGCCGCGACTACGCCGCCTTCTTCCGCATCCTTTCCGAGGCTCATCTCCCCACCGCCTACATCCCCGGGCCCCAGGACGCCCCCATCTGGGAATACCTCCGGGAGGCTGCCAACATCGAGCTGGTGCGGCCCGAGATGCGCAACGTCCACGAGACCTTCACCTTCTGGAAGGGACCCTACCTGGTGGCCGGAGTAGGCGGGGAGATCACCGATGACGGCGAGCCCGAGGAACACGAAGCCCTGCGCTACCCCGCCTGGGTGGCGGAATACCACCTGAAGGCCCTTTGGGACCTGAAGGACTACCCCAAGATCTTCCTCTTCTACACCAATCCCTACCACAAGGGCCTTGGGGAAGGGGGGTCCCATGAGGTGGCCCACCTGGTCAAGACCCACAACCCCCTGGTGGTGATCACCGCCGGTAAGGGGCAGAAGCACGAGATGCTGGGGGCAAGCTGGGTGGTGGTGCCGGGCGACCTCTCCGAGGGTGAGTACAGCCTCCTGGACCTGCGGGCGAGGAAGCTGGAAACCGGAAACGTGCGCTAGGCCCCGGGGGCCCCGCCTGAAGGCGGGGCCCTATGCTCCTAAAAGGAGGTCAAGATGTTGGAGAAGCTTTGGCCCTTCGGCCGGAACCGGGTGCGCAAGGCCTTTGAGGAAGCTTTGGAAAAGGCCTTTAAGGAGACGGGGGAGCTCCTGGAGCCCCTTTCCGAGTTGCAGGAGCACGAGGACCACTACCTCCTCCGGGTGGAGGTGCCGGGCTTGGGCCCCGAGAACCTGGAGGTGCGCCTGGAAGGGGACCAGCTGGTGGTGGAGGGAGAAAAGCGGGAGGAAAAGCGCACCAAGCACCTCTCAGAAATCGTCTACGGCAGGATCTACCGCGCTTATCTCCTCCCCAAGGACGCCAAGAAGGAAGGCCTCGAGGCCAAGCTCCACAAGGGCGTGCTGGAGGTGAGAATCCCCCGGGAGAAGCGCCCCCCTGAGCCTCCGGTGAGGATCCCCGTGCAAGAAGGCTAAGAGATCCACCAACCCTTGGCTCTGCGCCTTGGGTTGGTGGTTTCTTTATCAGGTATCTTGACACTATCGTTATCAACTCCTATCCTGAAGTCAGGAGGTGAGCAGGTATGTTGATGAAAGCAGCCGAGTTTGAAAAGCTCTTCCGCCTGGCGGCGGGACTGGACGTGGACAAGAACGACCTCAAACGCCTTTCCGACTTTCTGAGGAACAAGGTCTACGACCTTCTAGTGGTGGCCGAGCGCCACGCCAAGTACAACGGCCGGGACATCATCCTTGAGCCCGACCTTCCCCTCACCAAGGGGCTCCAGGAAACCCTCAAGGAGTTCCGGACCATGGACACCACCCTGGAGCTCACACCCGTGCTGGACGCCTTAGCCGCTTTACCCCCCCTAGACCTGGAGATCTCCGAGGACGTGCGTAACCTGCTTCCCGAGGTGGCCGGGGCCCTGGTGGTGGCTTACGCCCGGGTGCTCAAGGAGCTGGATCCCAAGCTCAAAAACCCCCAGACCGAGCACCACGAGCGGGCCGAGCGGGTTTTCAACCTCCTGCTCTAGCATGAGCCAGGATTTTCTGCTCTCCCTTTACCGAAGGGCCACCCGCCTGGTCTTCAACCTGGTGGTGGTGGCCCTCCTCATCGGGCTTTTTGTGGGGGTGGGGCGCACCTTCATGGAGCTGGGTCTCACCCTTACGGAACCCACGGTGCGCCTGGGCCTGAAGGAGCTGGTTACCAACGTCCTCAGTTTGGTCATCGTGTTGGAGCTGGTGCGGGTCTTCGTAGAGTACTTCGAGCTGGAAAGGGTGCGCCTCGAGGTCCTCCTGGAGATCGGGGTGGCCCTGGCCCTGCGGGAACTTCTTCTCCTCCTTTTCGCCGAAAAGCTCTCTGGGCTGGACCTCTTCTTCTGGACCCTGGGCATCCTGGCCCTGGTGGCCGGGCGCACCCTGGCCGTACAGTTCTCGCCGAGGAGGTAGCCATGAAGGTGGAGGAAGTGGTCCTGCCCGGGGTAGGGCGCAAGTACACCGTCACCGTAGGCAGCGGGGACCGCATCGTGATCGTGGTCCACAGCTCCGGCAAGCGGGAACTCCAATACTTTGAGGCCAGGGAGGACGAAGAGCCCAGCGCCGCCCTGGACCTCACCGACGAGGAGGCCCGGGAGCTGGGGGCCATCCTGGCAGGAGTTCTCTTCCACCCGGAAGCGGTGGGGGACACCCAGAGCAAGCTGGGGCAGAAGGTCATCGAGTGGATCCGCGTTCTCCCAGGCTCCCAGCTGGCGGGCCGGAGGGTGGGGGAGCTTCCCTTGCCCCAAGGGGCCCACCTTCTGGCGGTGGACCGCCCGGGGGCACCCTTGATCCCCAACCCCGATCCGGAAACGGTCCTGGAAGTGGGGGACACCCTGGTGGTGGCCGGCACCCGGGAGGCAGTGGAAGCCTTAAAGAGGAGCCTCTGATGCACCCTTCCGTGGAGGCCTTTGCCCTGACCGCAGGGCTCCTGGCCCTGGGGGCGGCCCTGGTTCACCGCTTTGGCTTCCCTCCCTTGCCCATCTACCTTCTTACGGGCCTCTGGGTGGGCGGGGCCTTGCCTGTGGAGGACCTCGAGCCCCTTCCCTCCCTGGGCCTTCTCCTCCTCCTCTTCTCCGTGGGGCTGGAGTTCGGCCCTGATCGCTTAAGAAGCCTCTCGGGCAAGGCGGTGAGGGCTGGTTTTTACGATGGCCTAGCACTACCCGTGGGCTTTTTCCTGGGGCTCATGGCCGGGCTGGACTGGCGGGGGGCGGCCCTTTTGGCGGGCGTCATCTACGTGAGCTCCAGTGCGGTGATCGTCAAGCTGATCATCGACCTGCGGCGGGCGGCCAACCCGGAAAGCGAGGTGGTCCTGGGAGTATCGGTCCTCGAGGACCTGGTGGTGCTGGTCCTCCTGGCCCTCCTGGGGGGTCAGGGCCTCAGCGGTTTCCTCCTGAGCCTCTTCCTGGCCACCGCTTACTTGGCCTCGGCCCGCCTCCTGGGACCAGGACTGGTGCGCTTCATGGAAAGCCTTTCCGACGAACTGGTCCTCCTCCTAGGAGCGGCCTTCACCACGGGGACCGCCCTCCTCTTCCAGGCGGCGGGGGCTTCGGTGGGGCTGGGGGCTTTTTTGGCAGGGACCCTCGCCGCCGCCTTGGGGTTAAGGGAACGCTTGGAGCGCCTCTTCGGCCCGGTGAGGGACCTGGGGGTGGCCCTCTTCTTCCTGGTGGTGGGCGCAGGGGCCCGGGACCTCTTCCAGGGCCTTACCCCAGCCGTGGTGGTCCTGGCCCTGCTGGGCCTCCTGGTCAAGCTCCCCCTTAACCACCTGGGGGGCACCCGGGCAGGCCTCTCCCGCAAGCGTGGGCTTTACAGCGCCCTCTACCTGGTCCCCAGGGGGGAGTTCAACCTGGTTCTGGGGGCTTTGGCCCAGGCCCAAGGCTATCCTCTGGTGGCCCAGGTGGCAGTACTCTTGGTGCTGGTTTCCATTCCCTTAGGGGCGCTCCTCATCCGCTTTGCCCCGGACATCGGGCGCTGGCTCTACCCTAAGGGTCAAAGGGCAAAGCCTGCCCAGGCCAAGGCCCCCTAACCCCCCGAAGGGCCCGTAGGCAGAGATTGCTCCATCGGCCCACGAGGAAGCGGCTTTCCCGTGGCCCTTCGGGAGTTCTTGTTGTGGCCCAAACCACAACAGGGCGCTTATGCCCAGAAAACCAGCCCTTGCAGACTCCCCCAGGAGGCTTTATGTTGAATGCGAGGGAGCACCTATGGAGATTTTTTTCCAGCTCTTCTGGCTCTTTTTCATCCTCTCGGCCCTATCTCCCTACTTGCAGCAACAGATGCTCCTGGGGGCCCGGGCCCGCAAGATCGCTGAGCTGGAAAGGAAGCGCAAAAGCCGCGTGATCACCCTCATCCACCGCCAGGAAGCCGTAAGCTTCCTGGGTATCCCCATCAGCCGCTTCATCAACATCGACGACTCGGAGCAAGTTCTAAGGGCCATCCGCCTCACCGACAAGAACATGCCCATTGACCTCATCCTCCACACCCCTGGGGGCCTGGTCCTGGCGGCGGAGCAGATCGCCGAGGCCCTTTTGCGCCACCCGGCCAAGGTCACGGTCTTCGTGCCCCACTACGCCATGTCCGGGGGCACCCTCATTGCCTTAGCCGCAGACGAGATCGTCATGGACGAGAACGCCGTCTTGGGCCCGGTGGACCCCCAGCTCGGCCAGTACCCCGCGGCCAGCATCCTCAAGGTGCTGGAGAAAAAACCCATCCAGGAGATCGACGACCAGACCCTGATCCTGGCGGACGTGGCGGAAAAGGCCCTCAGGCAGGTGAAGGCCACGGTGAAAAGCCTCCTCATGAAGCGCATGCCCGAGGAAAAGGCGGAGGAGGTGGCCACCCTCCTCTCCCAGGGCACCTGGACCCACGACTACCCCATCGACGTGGCCCAGGCCCGGGAGATGGGCCTGCCGGTGAGCACAGAGATGCCCCTCGAGGTCTATGAGCTCATGGACCTCTACCCCCAGGCCCAGGGGGGCAAGCCCAGCGTGCAGTACGTGCCCGTACCCTACCGCCACCAAGAGCCCAGGAGGCCTTAGGGTGTTCCCCCTCTACGACCTCAACCACGCCCGCCGGCCCGCTTTCGTGGTCAAGGGCCTGGTGTTCTTTAACGCCTTGGCCTTTCTCTGGCAACTTTCCGTGGGCCTGGAGTGGTCTGCCGAGGCCTACGGTTTTATCCCCGCCTTGTTCTTTCAGGACCCCTGGGGCCAGGGCTACCGCCTCCTCACCAGCATGTTCCTCCACGGGAGCTTTTTTCATATTCTATCCAATATGTGGTTCCTCTGGGTCTTCGGGGACAACGTGGAGGACCGCATGGGCCATGGCCGCTTCTTCCTCTTCTATCTCCTTGGAGGCGTGGCAGCCGCCCTAGTCCAGGGCCTCTTCAGCCCCTTGAGCACCATCCCCATGATCGGGGCCAGCGGGGCGGTGTCTGCGGTCTTGGGGGCCTACTACGTCCTCTTCCCCCGGGCCTATGTGGTCTCCGTGGTCTTCTTCATCTTTCCCCTCTTCGTCACCTTCCCCGCCGGGTTCTACCTGGGCTACTGGGCCTTCCTCCAGCTCCTGCAAGGCCTCTTGGGCCTCCCCGGGGTGGCCTGGTGGGCCCACCTGGGGGGGTTCCTCTTCGGCGCCCTCATGGCCCGGCGCTTTGCCCCCAGGTGGCGGCGCTGGTAAACTTTAGCCCATGAAGGTGGTCGAACTCATGACCCCAAACCCCGACACCATCGGGCCAGAGGCCACCCTCGAGGAAGCCGCCCGGCGCATCCTGGAAAAGCGCTACGGCAGCCTCCCTGTGGTGGACAAGGAGGGGTGCCTCCTGGGGCTTCTCCAGGTGGAGGAACTCCTGCCCCACCCGGAGAACGTCCCCTTCTCGGACGTGGAAGCCTTGCAGCTTTTTGGGGAGTGGGTGGATGGGGAGTTTTTGGAGGATATCTACCGGCGCTACCAGAAAACGCCGGTAAAGGCGGTGATGCGCACGGATATCCCCCGCCTGCATCCCGAGGATCCGGTGGGAAAGGCTTTGCAAACTCTCCTCACCAGCGAGGTGCGCCACCTGCCGGTGGTGGACCAGGGCAATAGGGTGGTGGGCATCCTCACCCGGAGCGACTTCCTCAAGCTCATCCTAAGGAGGCGGTGATGCATGGAGCTGGGCACATCCTCGAGGTCTTCTACCTCATCCTGGCTGCCCAGGTCATGGCCTTCCTCTTCAAGCGCCTGAACCAGCCCGTGGTCATTGGCGAGGTGCTGGCCGGCATCTTGGTAGGCCCTGCCCTCCTGGGTTGGGTGCACGAGGGGGAGATCCTGGAGTTCATCGCTGAGCTTGGGGCCATCTTCCTCCTCTTCATGGTGGGCCTGGAAACCCGGCTCAAGGACATCCTGGCCGTGGGAAAGGAAGCCTTCTTGGTGGCGGTTTTGGGGGTGGCCTTTCCCTTCGTGGGGGGGTACCTCTTTGGCCTCCAGATCGGCTTCGCCACCCTGCCCTCCCTCTTCCTGGGCACCGCCTTGGTGGCCACCAGCGTGGGGATCACCGCGCGGGTCTTGCAGGAGCTTGGGGTGCTCTCCCGCCCCTACGCCCGGGTCATCCTGGGGGCAGCCGTCATTGACGACGTGCTGGGTCTTATCGTTCTAGCGGTGGTGAACGGGGTGGCTAAAACCGGGCAGGTGGAGACCGGGGCCATCCTGCAACTCATCCTCCTTTCCGTGGTCTTCGTGGGCCTGGCGGTGGCCCTTTCGCCCCTCTTCGCCCGCCTGCCCCTGGAAAGGCTTCCCGTGGGCAGCCCGGTGGGCTTCGCCCTGGCCCTGGGGGTAGGCATGGCCGCCCTGGCCGCCGCCATCGGCCTGGCCCCCATCGTGGGGGCCTTTTTGGGGGGCATGCTCCTCTCTGAGGTGCGGGAGAAGTACCGCCTCGAGGAGCCCATCTTCGCCATCGAAGGCTTTTTAGCCCCTATCTTTTTCGCCATGGTGGGGGTGCGGTTGGAGCTGGCTGCCCTGATCTCCCCCGCCACTCTGGCGGCGGGAAGCGTGGTCACGGTCATCGCCATCCTGGGCAAGGTGCTGGGTGGGTTCCTGGGCTCCCTCACCCAGGGCGTGCGTTCGGCCCTCACCGTGGGGGTGGGCATGGCTCCCCGGGGAGAGGTGGGGCTGATCGTGGCCGCCCTGGGTCTGGCCGCAGGCGCTGTGAACGAAGAGGAGTACGCCATCGTCCTCTTCATGGTGGTCTTCACCACCCTCTTCGCCCCCTTTGCCCTAAAGCCCCTTATCGCCTGGACGGAAAAGGGCCTGCGCCAGGCTAAGGAGTAGCCCGGTAGGCGGCATAAGCGGCGAGCACCTTGGCCAGGTACTCCCGGGGCTCGTCCCGCTCCTGGAAACGGAGGAAGGCGTAGAGGTCCCCCTCGCGGGCGATGCCCCTGAGGGTGTAGCCGATGCCCCCGTTGTAGGCGGTGAGGGCGCAGGCCAGCTGCTCCAGTCCTTCGAAGGCGGCGCAGCGCTCCAGGAGCCAACGCAGGTAGCGGGCGGCGTAGCGGATGCTGGCCTCGGGGTCAAAGGGGTCGGCGGGGGGCTCCCCCAGCATCCGGGCCACGTCGGCCCAGGTGCTCCGCAAAAACTGCGCCAGCCCCAGGGCCCCCGTGGGGCTTACCGCCAGGGGGTCAAAGCGGCTTTCCACGTGGAGGAGGGCGTAGAGGAGATCGGGGTCCAGCCCCTCCCTTTGGGCGTATCCCTCCACCCACGCCCGGTAGGGGCGGGGGTAGGCCATGGCGGTGGGCCAGGCGGCGCGGATCCCCTCCCGGTAGGCCCCCAGGCGGTAGAGGAAAGGAACCAGGGCAGGCCAGTCCTGGGGGCGCTGCCAGAGGGCGTAGCGCACCTCGCCCCGGGCCCAGGCCTCCTTGCCTGCCCGGATGAGGGCTTCCACCAAGGGAGCCTCGAGGGGCAGAGGAACCTCAGGGGCGGGAAGTGGGGGGCTCGGCTCCTTGCCCAGGAGGAGGCCCAAGCCCCCCGAAAGGAGGGCGTAGGCCCTGAAGCGCTCCTCCTCCAGGCCCAGCCGCCCCGCAAGGAGGTAGGCCCTCAGGGCGGCGTCATCCGCATAGGAGCTTTCCGCGCGGGCAAGCTCCAGGTAAAGCCCCAGGGCCTCCCGCAAAAGCCCCTGGCGCTCCAGAAGGGCCGTGGCCCGCCATAAGCCTTCTGGGGTGCTCTTCCGGTAGGCGGCCACCGCCTCGAGGAGCCTTCCCATCTCCTCCAGGACCCGCCCTTGGGCGTAGCGGCTTTCCGGGTGGTCGTAGCGGGCAAAGGCGAGGAGGGCCTCCTCCCGCCGCCCCAGCCGCCAAAGGGCGTAGCCCAGGCCCAGATGGCCCCGGGGGTCGCTTTCGGCCCAGGACCGGTAGTGGGGGAGGGCCTCGGCAAAGCGGGAAAGGCGAAAGAGGGCCTGGGCCCGAAGGTCAGGCCGCACCCCCTCGGGAAGCACCCGCAAAAGGGCCTGGTAGGCCCGCCCCCGGAAGAGGGCCTCCCAAAGCCGCTCCCCCGCTCCCAAGGACAGGAGCGCTGCAACCGCTTCCTCCTCCGGCAAAAGCCTCTCCCAGGCGGAGAAAGCCCGGGGGTCTCCCGCCGCCTGAAGGAGGGAAGCGGCCTTGCGCCAGGCCTCCTTGGCCTCCCAGCCCGGCTCAAAGGGCCGCACCCCCTCCAGGAAGAGGGCGTAGCGCCAGGCGTACTCCCCCCGCTCGGCCGGGGGAAGGGCTTCCTCGTCCACCAAGAGCCAGCCCGCAAGAAGCCGGGCGTACCCCTCCCCTCCCAGGGCCACCTGGCGCAGGGCCTCCGGGCGGCCGCTTTCCAGGAGGGCGTAGGGTTCGGGAAGCTCCTGGGCCCGGCAGGAAGGGAGAAAGAGGATCAGCAGGAGAAGAAGGCGGCCCATGGCCCCACCCTACCAAAACCCCTACGCGCCCTGGCGCCCAGGTTGCCCCTCGGCCGAAGCCCAAGCGGCCTGGGCCACAAGGGCATGCTCAAGGAGGCAAAGCTTCCCTCAGGGGAAGTCCCCTGGCGCCGGAGGGGGGGGTGGGCGTAGCCTGGTAGGGCTTATGGGTCTAGCGGGTTATCCGGAAGGGCGTATTCCCCCCCACAGCCTCGAGGCGGAGCAAAGCGTCTTGGGGGCCATCCTCCTGGACTCCGACGTCCTGGACGAGCTGGAAGGCCTCCTCCCCTCTCCCGAGGCCTTCTACGCCGAGGCTCACCGCAAGATCTATGCGGCCATGCAGGCCCTCAAGTCCCAGGGCAAGCCCGTGGACCTGGTCACCCTTTCCGAGGAGCTCTCCCGCCGAGGAGAGCTGGAGGCCCTGGGCGGGGTAAGCTACCTGGTCCAGCTCTCCGAGGCCACCCCCACCGCCGCCTACGCGGAGCATTACGCCCGCATCGTGGCGGAGAAGTGGACCCTGAGGAAGCTCATCCAGGCGGCGGGGGAAGCCATGCGCCTGGCCTACGAGGAGGCGGGCAGCCTGGACGAAATCCTGGACAACGCGGGAAAGAAGATCCTCGAGGTGGCCCTGACCCAGACCGACACCGAGGCCCGGGCCATGCGGGAGCTGGTCCACGAAACCTTCGAGCACATCGAGGCCCTCTTCCAAAACAAAGGGGAAGTGGCGGGAGTCCGCACCGGCTTCAAGGAGCTAGACGGGCTTATCGGCACCCTCTCCCCCGGCTCCTTAAACATCATCGCCGCCCGCCCCGCCATGGGGAAAACCGCCTTCGCCCTCACCATCGCCCAGCACGCCGCCCTGAAGGAGGGGGTGGGGGTGGGCATCTACTCCCTGGAGATGCCCGCGGCCCAGCTCACCCTGCGCATGATGTGCTCCGAAGCCCGCATCGACATGAACCGGGTGCGCCTGGGCCAGCTCACCGACCGGGACTTCTCCCGGCTGGTGGACGTGGCGGGCCGCCTCTCTGAGGCCCCCATCTACATCGACGACACCCCGGACCTGACCCTCATGGAGCTAAGGGCCCGGGCAAGGCGGCTGAGGAGCCAGCAGGGGGTAGGGCTCATCATCATCGATTACCTGCAGCTCATGTCAGGTCCCGGCGGAGGCAAACAGGGGGAGAACCGCCAGCAGGAGATCGCCGCCATCTCCCGCGGGCTCAAGGCCCTGGCCCGGGAGCTCAACATCCCGGTGGTGGCCTTGAGCCAGCTTTCCCGGGCGGTGGAGGCCAGGCCCAACAAGCGCCCGATGCTCTCCGACCTCAGGGAATCGGGCTCGATCGAGCAGGACGCCGACTTGGTCATGTTCATCTACCGGGACGAGTACTACAACCCCCACTCGGAAAAGGCGGGGGTAGCGGAGATCATCGTGGGCAAGCAGCGGAACGGGCCCACGGGCACGGTGGAGCTCCAGTTCCACGCCCAGCACGTGCGCTTCAACGACCTGGCCCGGGAGCCCTAGGTGTGGCCCGCCTGCAAAAGGGCAGCCGCCCCTTGGGCCAAGGCCTCCTTCAGGTCCCGGTGACCCAGGGAGAGGCCCAAGGCAAGGGCCTCGAGGTAGCTCTCCTCGATGAGCCCGATCTCCACGGCCACGATCTTCTCAAAGGCCTCCACCGCGCCGAAAACCTCGGGGCCGCGCAAGGCGGTGCGCAGGTGCTCCAGGGAAAGCTCCTGCACGATCCCCATGGCCGGGATCATGGCCCGGGGGCCGATGCCGAGCCTGGCGTGCACCAGCCCGATGCGCCGCCGCCTTTCCGCATAGGCGCGGTCGTAGGTGCCCGAGAAAAGCTCCCCGTACCAGTGGGCAAAGGTGCCGTAAAGCCTCTCCACCCTGCCGGGCACGGCGTGAAGGATTTCCGAAAGCTCCGGATCCCGCCCCAGGTAGTCGTAGAAGGCCAGGGCCACCTCGGGGGCGATGGGGGCCATCACCTGGCCCAGCTCCCGCAGGAGGGCGGCGTGGGCCTCGGTAAAGCCGGTGCGCCCCTTGAGGAGGTCGAGGAGTTCGCCCGGGTCCACGGGACAAATGTACCTCCCCGGGCCGCCCCCCGTCTAGGGCAGGAAAAGGCCACCCCGGCTTCCGGGGCGGCCTCCCTTCCGCCAGGGCTACTCCGTGCTCACCCCCTGCTCCACCTGCTGGCTCACGGGCTCCACCATGCGGAAGTGCTGGGCGGGGTCCAAAAGGAGCTTCTCCAGGCGGGCCGCCTTCTCCTCCCGCTTGGCCTCCTGAAGGACCCGGATGTAGGCGGAAAGGAGCTCCCGCACATCCTCTATCCCCCTCAGGTCCAGGGGTTTAACCGCCACCTTGGCCCCCTTGGCCAGGCGGCGCCGCATGGCCTCCTCCGTGAGGCCCATTTCGGGCCAGTGGCGGAGGTAGACCCGCCCCCCGGTCATGCCCGAGCAGATCCAAGGGCCAGGGTCCCCCAGGACCAGGGCCCGCCCCCGGGTCATGTACTCGAAGGCGAAACCCTTGGCCTGCGCCCGGGCCGCCAGGTTGCCGAGATCGTCCCGTAGGGGGCGCTCGGGCTCCCCGCCCAGGATCACATCCGCCCCGGAAAGCCGGATGCAGAAGCGGCTATCCGCCACCCCCTCCACGATGAGGAGGCCCCCTATGGCCCCGTAGGCGAAGCTCTTGCCCACGGAGCCGTCCACATAGGCCCCGTAGGGGTTCCGGCCCTTGAGGATGGCCACCGTGCCCCCGAAGGCGCTCTTGGCCACCCCGTCCTGGGCACCTCCTTCCACCACCACCTTCATGCCCTCGAGGTTGAAAGCAGCAAGCCCGTTCCCCGCGATGCTCCCCGCATCAAAGCGGAGCTCCACCTCGGCGTCGAAGCCCTTGCCGTAAAGCCTCCTCCGGGCGATCTCCCCCGCCAGGTGGGCCCCCAGGGCCCGGTCCGTGGAGTCCACGGGGCCCTCCTGGAACACGAGCCGCCTCCCCCCTTCCGCGTAGGCCCCCATCACCACCTCGGTGATGGTGCGGGTGAGCTGGTTCAAGGGCTTGCGGAGGACGTGGGCCGAGGTGTCCTTAAGCCACTCGGGCTCCTCCACGGGCAGGAAGAAGTAGCTGAGGTCCAGCTCCTCCAGGTGGTCCCGCTGGTAGAGGAGATCGGCGCGGCCCCTGAGCTCCCGTAGCGAGCGGGCCCCCAAGGCGGCCACCAGCTCCCTCAGGGCTTCCCCCTTGGCCTCAAAGAAGCGGGTGAGGTGCTCCACCGCCCGGTCCAGATCCTGGGGCACGAAGCGCTTGAGCCCGTGGGCTAGGGCCTCCTCCACGGTCTCGATCTGGGTGGTGATGCCCACGTGGCAGGTGTCCAGCTGGCACCCCCGGCAGATGGTGCAGCCGATGGCCACCATGGCCATGGTGGCCATGCCCACCCGGTCTGCGCCCAGGAGGACCATGCGCAACACGTCGTAGGCGGTCTTGAGGCCGCCGTCGGCCCAGATCTCCACCTTGTCCCGCAAGCCCGCCCGCACCAGGGCCCGGTGGGCCCGGCGCACCCCAAGCTCCACGGGAAGCCCCGCGTACTTGAGGGCATGGAGCCTAGCCGCCCCCGTCCCTCCCTCAAACCCCGAGAGGGTGATGACGTCCGCCCCCGCCTTGGCGATCCCCACGGCGATGGTGCCGATACCGGGGATCACGGGCACCTTTACCGAGACCAAGGCCTTGGGGTTCACCGTCTTGAGCTCCTCGATGAGCTGGGCCAGGTCCTCGATGGAGTAGAGGTCGTGGTTGTTGGAGGGGCTGATGAGGTCCACCCCGGGCACGGCGTTGCGGGCAGCGGCCACCTTGGCGGAGACCTTCTTGCCCGGCAGGTGCCCCCCCTCCCCTGGCTTGGCCCCCTGGCCGATCTTGATCTCGATGACACTGGCGGAGTTCAGCATGTAGGCGTGGACGCCGAAGCGGCCACTGGCCACCTGCTGCCCGCGCCAGTGGGTGTATTTCCCCAGCATGTCGGGGATTTCCCCGCCTTCGCCGTTGATGCAGAGCATGTTGAGGCGCTTGGCCGCCTCCACGTAGGCGCGGAAGGAGGCCTCCCCTTGGGAGCCAAAGCTCATGGCGCTGATGAGGAAGGGCAGGGAGTGGCCCCCCACGGAGAGGTCCACCTCTTCGGGGGAAACCTCGCTCCTTTCGGGGAAGCGCACCTCCAAAAGCTGCCTCGCCGCCACCGGGCTTTCCCGCTCCAGGGAGCGCACCTTTTCCTGGAAGTGGGCATAAGGCGCTTGGCCTGAGGCCACCTCCTGGGCGGCCTTGTAGATCCTGGGGTTGAAGCGGAAATCCTTGGCGGGAAGCACCTTTTCCGCCCTCAAGAAGCCTTCCCGCTCCAGGAGGGTGCGCTCCAGCTCCAAGAAGCCGTAGCCCCCCGTTTCCGAGCCCAGGAAGTTCCGGGTACCGAAGTAGTCGGCCAGCTCCGGCTTGAGGCCGATGGCGCTGAAGATCTTCCCGTAGCCCCGTAGCTCGTGGATGCCCATGGTGGAGATGACCTTCTCCAGGCCCTTGCGCAGGGCCTCGAGGGCACCCGCCACCCCCTTGCGCCCCTCCTGGGCCCGGGCCTTCTCCTCCAGAAGCCAGGGGGCCACCGCCTCCGCCCCCAGGCCCAGGAGGAAGGCGATGTCGTGCAGGTTGCGCACGCCCCCGGAATGGACCAGGATGGAGGTGCGCCGCCTCAGGGCCACCCCTTCCGCGTCCTGCTTCAGGAGGGCGCGGTTCACCGCCGCCACCGCCAGGCCCATGTCGATCCAGACCCCTCCCTGGAAGGCCTCCCGGTCGGAGAGGATGAGGACCTCCGCCCCCTCCTCCACCGCCCGCACCGCCATCTCCTCCAGGCGCCTCAAGCCCGCCAGCAACCCCTCCTCCACGTTGAACTGGGGCACCAGGGTGCGGGTTCTAAAGCGCTCCTTGACCTCGGCGAGGGTCAGGGTGCCGAAGGCCTCCGCCAGGCCCTGGTCCGCCTCCAGCACGATGGGCAGGAGGAGCTCCTCCACCCTCCCCCCACCCCGCCCGTCGGGCAGGGGGCGGCGGCCCAGGAGGGTGCGGGTGGAGAAGTGTTCGATCTCCCTTTCGCGGTCGATGGCGGGGTTGGTCACCACCGCCACGGTCTCCTTGAAGAACTCGGAGAGGTTGGGCTTCTCCGGGTTCAAAGCGGCCAGGGGGCCATCGTAGCCCAGGGAGCCGATGGGCTCGTTGCCGGTCTTGGCCAGGGCCTCGAGGTAGGCCGCGTCCCAGCGATCCCAGCCGTAGGCCCGCTCCAGGCCCAAGGGGGGCGGGGCGGGCTTTTCCTCCACCTCCACCCCGCTCCCCCCAGCCACCGGGGGCGGGGCTTGGCGGGTGGGCCCCGCCAGGTACGTCCGGTACCCCTCCACCGGGGTGCGGGCGGCGACGCGCTCCAGGACCAGGCGCTGGTGCCGGTCAAAGGGGTAGACCTTGGGCCCTTCCGGGGTGAGGCGCAGGTAGACCTTTTCCCCGGGAGCCAGCGGCTTGGGTTCGGTGACGAACTCTTCAGCGCTGAAGACCCCCCGTTCGGAGGAGAAGACGATCTCGTAAGGGGTTTCAAACTGCCAAAGGGGCCTTAGGCCCATGGCGTCCGTGGCGAAGACCGCCTCGTCCCGGTGGCGGCTCACGATGGCGGCAGGCCCCTGGGCCAAAGGCCCAAAGCGCTGCCTTAGGGCCAGGTAGAGGTCCTGAAGCTCTGGCGGAAGCCCCTTCACCTCCCCCAGCACCGGGGGGAAGACCAGGTCCATGGCCTCGGGGAGGGTAAGGCCGTAGCGGTAGATGAGCCCCTCCAGCATGCGGTTCAGGTCCTGGGAGTCCGAGCCCCCGGTGCGGGGGATGCCGAGGAAGTCCAGCTCCCGCCTCAGGCGCTCGATGGTGTTGAT
This sequence comes from Thermus caliditerrae, assembly GCF_021462525.1. GTDB lineage: Bacteria > Deinococcota > Deinococci > Deinococcales > Thermaceae > Thermus > Thermus caliditerrae. Next base: position 47,075 of record NZ_JAKEDT010000014.1, read on the forward strand.
CTCGCCGTTGTGGCCCAGAAGGCCAAAGGGCTGGACCTGTTCAAAGGTGGAAAGGGTGTTGGTGGAGTAGCGGTTATGCCCCAGGGCGATGGCGCTTTTGAACTCGGGGCGGGAAAGCTCGGGGTAGTAGCGCTTCAAAAGCTCCGCCGCCCCTCGCACCTTATAGACCACGCTGTAGGTGGAGAGGGAAACCACGTGGACGGGGAAGCTGGCCTCGAGCCTCAGGCCCAGCTCCCACAGGGGCGCATCCCCATCGGGGCTAAGCCCCGCCACCTGGAGGAAGATGGCTTCCGTGCGACGGCCCACCGGGCCCAGCACCTCGCTCACCACCTCCCCCAGGCGGAAGTGCACGGGCCGCACCCCAAGGGGCTGGCCCTCCCGCCTCAGGAGCTCTTGGAACTCCTCGAGGCGCCCCGCCTCGGTTTTGGGCAGGAAAAAGTGCCCCACGAAGAAGCGGGGATTAAAGGCCAGCTCCGGATCGAGCCCCGCCTCCTCCAGGAAGCGGGCCCACAGCTCCCGGGGGATGTCGGTTTGGATCCCGGTCCCATCTCCCTCGCCTCGGATGGCCCCCGCCCGGTGGGCCATGCGGTAAAGGCTCTCCAGGGTCCTCCGCACGATGCGGTGGGAGGGCTTGCCGCTTTTCTCCGCCATGGCGATGATGCCACAGGCGTCCTGGCCTAGGGGGATATCCGGGTAGGCTTCCTTCCAGGTCATCTTGGGGCTCCTTCTTGCGGCTCAGGGGTTTGGTGTAGGCAAAGATATGCGCGTCGTTCCTCGGATTATACACCCCCCTGGGGGTAGGGTCAAGGAGCTTGGGAAGGAAGGCACGTGGGGGCCTACGCCAGGGGAAGCCGCAGGACGGGCTTTGGGAGAACCCGCTCCCGCGTCCCTAAAGGCCAACCTCGGGTCCACCCTTCAGGGACCGGGGATGCGGTGGAAGGCGTTGAGGAAGAGGGGCAGGGCCTCCGCCCGGGCTTCCTGCTCCCGCAGGACCTCCTCAAAAGCCTGGGGGGCCATGAGGAGGTGGGGCAACCTTAGCCACCCCAGGTAGTACTCCCCCGCCTGCCCGGGGTAGCGGAGGCGGCTTCGCTCCTCGGAAAACAGCAACCCCTCAAAGGCGTAGGGGGAGGCCCAGTAGGGCGCCCGGGCGGTCTTTTGGAGGAAGTCCCGAAGCCTCAGGGGGTTGCTCCAAACCCCGTACCGCAGGCGCTCGTCCAGGGCCTCCAAGGCGGCGAAGCGCCCCTCGCGGGCCAGCTTTAGGCGCTGGAGGCGAAGCCTGGCGTACTGGGAAAGGGAAAGGATCTCCCGGGAGAGGCCCAGGGCCACCAGGAGCCTCGAGGCCACCACGTAGTCCTGGTACTCCCGGTAAGGGTCCACGACCCCAAGATGCCACGGGAAGCAGGGTAGGATGGTGGCATGGACCGGAAGGGCTGGGTCATGCGGGCCGTGGAAGCCCTGCGCTTCGCCACCTTTAAGGACATCCAGCGCTACCTGGACGAGGAAGGTGAGGCCTTTTCCAAAAAGGAGCTGCAGGACACCTTGGAGGCCCTGGTGCGGGAGGGGAAGCTGGAGGAAAAGGAGGGCACTTACCGCCTGGCCCACAAAAAAGGAGGCGGGGAAGCTTTTGAAAAGCTCTTCGGAAGCTGACGCCTCGAGGCGCACCCTCTCGCCCCGGGGCAAGGCGCTTCCGCTGGCCCTCAGCGGGAGTAGTTGGGCGCCTCCTTGATGACCACCACGTCGTGGGGATGGCTTTCAATGAGCCCGGCCATGGTCATGCGCACGAAGCGGGCTTTTTGCCGGAAGGTTTCTATGTCGGGGGCCCCCACGTAGCCCATGGCGCTCCTCAGGCCCCCCACGATCTGGTAGAGGACGTCGGCCACGGGGCCCTTGTAGGGCACCATGCCCTCAATCCCCTCAGGCACGAGCTTCTTGGCCTCGGTTTCCCCTCCCTTGCCGGGGTCTTGGAAATAGCGGTCGGCAGAACCCTGCCGCATGGCCCCTAGGGAACCCATCCCCCGGTAGAGCTTGTAGCGCCGCCCGTCCTTCAGCACCTCCTCCCCCGGGGCCTCGTCGGTGCCCGCCAGCATGCTCCCCAGCATCACCGAGTGGGCCCCGGCGGCTAGGGCCTTGGCCACGTCCCCGGTGTACTTCACCCCCCCATCGGCGATGATGGGCACGTCCAGGTCGGCCACCCCCGCCACCGCCTCGAGGATGGCCGAGATCTGCGGCACCCCCACCCCGGTCACCACCCGGGTGGTGCAGATGGAGCCGGGGCCGATGCCCACCTTGACCGCGTCCGCCCCCCGCTCCGCAAGAGCCCTTGCCCCCTCCCGGGTGGCCACGTTCCCGGCAATGACCTCCACCTTGTCGGCGAAGGTCTCCTTCAGGTAGGCAAGGGCCTCGAGGATGCCCTTGGAGTGCCCGTGGGCCGAGTCCAGGACCAAGACGTCCACCCCGGCCTCCACCAGGGCCTGGGCGCGCTCGGGGAGGTCCTTGCTGGCCCCCACCGCCGCCCCCACCAGAAGGCGGCCCAGGGCGTCCTTGGCCGCATGGGGGTACTGCTTGCGCTTCACGATGTCCTTCAGGGTAAGGAGCCCCTTAAGCCTCCCCGCCTCGTCCACCAGGGGGAGCTTCTCCACCTTGTGCCGGCGCAGGATCTCTTCGGCCTCCTCCAAGGTGGTGCCGGGCGGGGCGGTGACGAGGCGCTCTAGGGGGGTCATGACCTCGGTGACGGGGCGCTTGAGGTCCCGCTCGAAGCGCAGGTCGCGGTTGGTCACCAGGCCCAGGAGCTTTCCGTAGAGGTCCACCACGGGAAGCCCCCCGATGCGGTACTCCCGCATGAGGCGCTCGGCGTCTTCCAGGGTGGCCGTGGGGGGAAGGGTCACGGGGTCTTGGATCATGCCCGCCTCGGAGCGCTTCACCTTGCGCACCATGCCCGCCTGAACCTCAATGGAAAGGTTCTTGTGGATGACCCCAAGCCCCCCCTCCCGGGCCATGGCGATGGCCATCTCCGCCTCGGTTACCGTGTCCATGGCCGCGGAAAGGATGGGGATGTTCAGGGAGAGCTTCTTAGTGAGCCGGGTCTTGACGGAAACCTCTTTGGGCAGGACCTCGGAGTAGCCGGGTAGCAGGAGGACGTCGTCAAAGGTGAGGCCTTCGTAGAGGATCTTCCCCTCGTACATGTTCCCCAGGGTAAAGGGTGAAAGGGCACTTGGTCCAGGGGGAAAGGGCTGACCCCCGCCCTTGCGGGCGGGGGTCTTTCTGGTGGGCGGCGTAGGACTTGAACCTACGACCTCTCGCGTGTGAGGCGGAAAAAATCCATTCTGCATCCTCCGGCACCGCACGGAAACGCCCTTCCTCATGATGACTATCATCCGGTATAGCGCGGGCTCTTCCCCCCTGCTTCGGGTCCAATAGCCCCCCAAATGGCCCTCCTCTTTCTGGTCCCTTTCCAAGCCCTTTCTGGTAGCCTTGCAAGAAGGAAGGGGTCAGAACCGCTTGGGTAGCCCGGCCTGCTTCAGGACACCATTGGCGGTATGGCGGGACAGGATTTTGCCGTCTACCACGAACTTGCGCCCGGTGAGAGGGCTGTACCAGATTTCGTGGTCCCCCTTCCCCTGACGGACAAAGTAACAACCCGCCTCCCGGAGAAGGCGCTTGACCTCGGGGGCGTAATCCGCCATAGCCCTTAGGCGGGGGTGAGGGCTTGGCGGGCCTCGAGGTGGAGCTCCAAGGGTAGGGCCAGGGGAAGGCCGTTCTCCTCCAGGAGCTCAGGCACCATCACCCTGAGCTTGAGGAGGAGGCCATCAAGGTCTTGGGCCTCGGTAGCAAGCCCGGGCACATCCGGGGACTCTGCTACCCACACCCCAGCCTCCTCATCCCAGAAGGCGCGCACGCGTACGGGGGTCATAGCCGTATGATACCGCGCGAGGGCGGTGTATAATGCAAGTGATGCGGCCCTTTCGCCAAAGCCCGGAAGCGATTCTCTGGGCGGCTTTTGCCTCTGCACCGCCTAGGTGGGCTTGGCGGCTTTGGAGCAGGGCCTTCCGCGGCCTCCCCTCCCCCGAGCAGCGCTTCAGCGTGGTGCGGGTAAAGGGGGACTTCGCCGCTTTGCGGGAACAGTGGGCCAGGAAGCTCCTTCCCGGCCTTGGGGGGAGGGAGCGCGAAATCTTGAGGAGGCTCCTCCCCTACCTGCCCGGCGCGGTGGAGGGTGAGCGCATCTTCAGCGTCCTCCCCCCGGCCCGGCTGGCAAGCGCCCCCGGGGCCATCCGCCTTCTGCTCAATCCGGGAGGGGGCATAAAGCTGGCCCTCCTGATAATCGCCAGCACGCTGGCCTGGGCATTCCTCCTCGTGCTGGCTTGGCTTAGTCCAGAACCGCGCGGCGCGCGGTTTACGCAAGAATGCGAAAGCCGCGGGCCTCCCCTCAAAACCGAGCTTCTCGTGGTCAAAACTGTCGCCCAGCAGAACGCCCCTGGTGCGGCCTAAGGCGTTGGCGTAGCGGCCAAAGCTTTAGGCCCGGTTAGCCACGCCCCGAGCTAACCGAGGAGCACCAGGGGCAAAAGTATGCTTGAGCCGAGCCAACTCCCGCATCTTTTGACGGTGAAACAACTTCGCGAGGTGGTAGGACCGGAAATCTTGGGCCGGGACGAGGCTTATCGCCTTGCCCGGGTCTACGGCCTGAAGCTGGGGCGCAAGCTGGTGGTCCCCCGCCGGGTGGTCGTGGCCCTGCTTGAGGGCGAGCTGAAGCCCCCCAGCGGGGGGCGCGGGTAGGAGGGCCGCGATGGCACGGGCTGAGGCCATTTTACTCGCGGCCTTGGGCTACGCCCGGCTGGGCTACCGGGTCCTCCCCCTCCACCCGGGGGGGAAGCGGCCCCACGGGGGCTTGGCCCCCCATGGGCTAAAGGATGCCACGGCTGACCCCACCATCGTCCGGTCCTGGTGGGACCGGGAGCCTCGGGCAGGGGTGGGCCTCCTGGCCCCGGAGAATGTCTTGGTCCTGGACTTTGACTTGCCCGAGGCTTGGCAGGCCCTACGCAGGGAGCACCCGGAGCTCCTCCAGGCCCCCCGGCAACGGACGCCCAAGGGGGGCGTCCACCTTTTCCTCCGGCTCCCTGAGGGGCTTCAGGGAGCCTTGAGCGCGAGCACCCGCGCCCTGCCTGGGATAGATATAAGGGGCTTAGCGCGGGCCTATGTGGCCGCTTGGCCCACCAGGCTGAGTAATGGGGGCTACTACTGGGAAGTGGGCCTGAAGACGCCGGGGGAGCTCCCCCCGGTGCCTAGCGCGCTCCTCCAGCGTCTTCTCCCGCCGCCGCCTCCCCCGGTCCGGCTGGAGGGGGCCTCGAGGCCCTCCGCCTCGCCTGAGCGGTTGAGGAAGCTCCTGGACTACCACGCCTCCCGGATAGCCTCCACCCCGGAGGGAAGTAGGCACCTGGAGCTCCTCCGCCGGGGTTTGGCCGTGGCCGGGCTCGTTCCCTTGGGGCTAGACCGAGAGGAAGCCGAGGCCGCTTTGCGGGAGGCGGGCCTGGCCGCAGGCTTACCCCTTCGGGAGGTGGAAGACCTTCTGCGTTGGGTTTTGCCCCGCGGGGAGGCCCGGCCCTTGGCCCTGGAGGACCGCCTCCCTGAGCCCAAGACCTACCGCGCCCGGGTCTACGCCCGGCTGAGGAGGTGGGCATGAGCTTCCAAGACCTTCTGGAGCGGGCCAAAGGGCTCAAGGCGGAAACCCTGCCCCAGGCCCTCCCCGAGCTCTTCCGGGGCATTTACGAGGCGGGCCTTCTGGATACCGAGGTGGAGGCCCTCTTCCAGGCCATCCGCAAGGCCACCGGGGTCAGCAAGGGGGCCCTCCTCAAGGACTGGACCCGCTACCGGGCCATCCGGGAGGCCCAGGCTAAGGAAGCGGAAGCCCCCGAGCTCACCCCCGAGGACGAGGAGGCCGCCCAGGAGCTTTCCCAGGCCCCCGGCCTGCTCCACCGGGCCATCCGCACCCTGGGGGACCTCGGGGTGGTGGGGGAGGAGGAGAACCGGGGCCTTCTCTACTTGGCCCTCCTTTCCAGCAGGACCGAGGAGCCCATCAGCGTCCTGGTGAAGGGGCGCTCTTCCTCCGGCAAAAGCCACCTGGTGAGGACCGCCCTCCGGCTCATCCCGCCCCGGGGCTACTACGAGCTGACCGCCATGAGCGCCAAGGCCCTGGTCTACGCGGATTTGGACTTCTCCCACAGGCACTTGGTCCTTTACGAGGAAGACGGCTTGGCCCAGGAGGAAGTCCTTTACCTGGTGCGCACCCTCCTCTCGGAGGGGCAAATCCGCTACCTGACCACGGAGAAGGCACCCAATGGCCGCTTGGTGGGGCGGGAAATCATCCGCCCCGGGCCTACGGGGCTCATTACCACGATGACCAAGGGGCTCACCAAGGAGGACAACGAAACCCGCACCCTCTCCCTCTACATGGACGACACCAAGGCCCACACCCTGAGGGTGGTGGAGGCTGTAGCCCTTTGGGAAGCGCAAGGAGGGGCACCCACCCCTGACCTGGGGCCGTGGCATGCCCTTTACCACGCCCTCCCCCAGAAGCCGTGCGGGGGCCCTTTGCCCCCGCCGTGGCCCGGCTCCTCCAGGCCCAGGACCTCCCCGAGGACCTGACCCGCCTCCGCCGGGACTTCAAGCGCTTCCTGAACCTGGTGAAGGTGGTGGCCCTCCTCCACCACGCCCGCCGTGAAGAACGGGAAGGGACCTTCCTGGCCTCCTTGGAGGACTACGCCTTGGCCTACCACTTGGCCGCCCGCCCCCTGGCCCGAAGCGTGCACACCGTGAGCCCCCAGGCCCTCAAGCTGGCCGTGGCCGTGCGGGAGGTGTACGAGACCAAGCTGGTGGAGGCCCTGGACAAGAAGAAGGAACCCGCCCTCGTGGCCGTTTATGTCAAGGAGATTGCCAAGGCCCTCCGGTGGGCCACCCGCACCGTGCACAAGTGGCTGGAGCAGGCAGAGGTCGCCGGACTGGTGGAGGTGCATAAGGACGGGAACCGCCTCCGCATCCTCCCCAACGAGGACGCCCCCGTGGACGAGGCCGCCTTCCGCCTCCTCCCCGAGCCCGAGGCCCTGGGCCGGGAGGTGGGGGAAGCCCTGGAGTATGTGCACCCCCTGACGGGAGAACGCATGCGCTTCTCTTCCTCCGTGCAAGCGTGCAAGACCTTGACGGAAGAGGCCACAAGCACCCTCCCTGACGAGGAAAACCCACTTGCACGCCCCGTGCACGCACTTGCACGCCCCGGCGAAGAAGCGGCTCCAGGGCGGGAAAAACCCCGTGCACGAGTTGAGGGGGGTCTTGCACGCCCCGCGCACGAGGAGGTGGAGGTGGAGATATGACCCCATGGGAAGCTCTCTTGGAAAACGCCCCCCGCCTGGTGGAGAAGCTTAGGGCCATGCGCCCGCCCAAGCTCAGGGTGGTGGTGGATGGCCGGGTAGCCTACTGGGCCCTGGCCCTCCCGGGGGAGGAAGACCTGGAGGCTCATGGCGCTTGGCCCGGCCAGTCTGCTCCCTCCCTGGAGGGGTGGCTACGGGAGCGCCTGCTTTTCCTCGCGGAAGCCTGGCCCGGGGCCCAGGAGGTGGAGCTCCTGGGCCTTTGGGCCGGAACCCCGCCCCGGCTGGAGCGCCTGGCCCGGGCCAGGGTCAGGCCGCGGGAGGAGGTAGGTCATGCCTAGCGTGCAAGACCCCGCCCAAGTCGTGCACGGCAAGAACGCCCTCCAGGACGGCATTCTTGAGGTAGGCGTGCAAGTGCGTGCACATAGCGTGCAAGTTGACTTTCGCCGTCCTGGAGGGCAAAATCCCCCTCTTGCGCACGCCTCTTGCACGCTTGCACGGAAAGAGAAAGGCACGGAAAATCCCCGCCCCCTCGGGGCAACCCCCCGGGGGGTAGGAGGTGAAGAATGCCCATGGGAACAAGGAAAAGGCGCGATTTATCCCGTGCAAGAAGCGCCCTGCTGAAGGCCATCCTGAAGAGTGAAAGACTGCTGGACTCCACGGACGAGCAGGTAAGCCTCCGGGCCGCCGCGGTACTCGCCCAGCTTGCGGGTGCCCTGGCCCGCCTGGCAGAAACTTTGGACTTTGAGGAGCGCCTGAGCGCCTTGGAGGAGGCCCTGGCCCTGGAGCCTGGGGCCAGGAGGAGGAGGAGCGCATGAGGAAGCAGAAGCTGGAGAAACTACGCCAAAGCCTCGAGGCCCGCTTCCGCGAGGAATGGACCCGCCTGTTCGGCCTTGCGGCTGAAGAAGGCGGTGATGACGCTGTCCAGGCCCTGGAGGCCCTGCTGGCCGCCCATCCCGGCCTGGAGAAGGGGGACGAGTATGCGGCCATCCGGAGGCTGGGCCTTGGCCGGGAATACCTCCTGCTGGGGCTTTGGGCCATGAGCGCCCCGTGGCCGGATGAGGAGGGCATTCCCCTGGCCTCCCCCTCCCGCATTCCTGAGCCCCCCTTCTCGCGGGAGGAGCTGAGGAGCTTGCGGCTTTACCTCCAGGCCCTCCCCGCTGAAGCGCCTGGGGAGCAGGCCGTGGTCCAGGCCCTCCTTGGAGTGGTGGCCCTGGCCTTGGCGGTCCACCGCTACCACGCCGGGGAAAACCCCGCCCCCCGCATCCGGGTCATCTACGAAACCCCGGACGATGGTGGTGAGGCACCATAGGTAGAAAGCACCGGGGCGAAAACTCGGATTTGGCACGCTATGGAACGAAATCCGCCCCAGCACCAGGGCGGATTTTGTCCCGCTATGTCCCGCTTCCCCCTGGGGGTCTGTCGTGCGCGAAATCATACTTTCGCGAAGAACCTATGTGGGGGCTACCCACATAAACCCGGAAGGTCTAGGATGAGGCTATGCCAAGAGGGGAGCATTTGATACGGAACCGCCCGCCCAAGGAAGTGCTGGCCGAACGGCTGGGCCAGGAGCCCTTGAGGCCGGGGGAAGCAGGCTTGAGGACTTATGTTCGCGGGGAAGAGGCCGCCTTGCGCCTGTTCAAGGCCCTTTCCGCCAAGGAGCGGGGGGCCGTGGTCAAGGCAGGCCTCGAGGCCCTGGGCTACCTGGAGGTGAGGGATGGCGCGCGGGAAGGGTAGCGGGAGCACTTACTACGACCAGGCCAAGGGGAAGTGGGCGGCTGAAGTGAAGTGGATTGACCCCGCCACGGGGCGGGTGCGGAAAGTGAAGCGGTACGCCGAAACCCGCCGCGAAGCGGAAAAGCTCCTGGCCGAGCTGGTAGACCAGAAGGCCAAGGGCCTCCTGGCCGAGCCCTCCAAGCTCACCACGCGGGAGTTTGCCCAGGAGTACCTCAAGCGCTTAGCCCGTGAGGGGTTGCGGCCAAACTCCTTGCGCCTTGCCAAGGATGAGCTGGCCTATGCCCTCCCCTCCCTGAAGGAGCCTGGGGCCCACGACCCCATAGGCCGCATGCGCCTCCAGGAAGTGAAGCCCGCCCATATCCGCGCGGTCCTAGATGACCTCCTGGAGCAGGGCTATGCCCCCAGGACCATCCGCCGGGTGCACATGCGCCTCAAGGCCCTCTTCCGCGAAGCCCTCCGCCTGGAGCTGGTGGCCCGCAACCCCGTGGAGGCGGTGAGCCTCCGCCTCCCTCAAGGGGAAAGGGTGGCCCGGGCCCTGGAGCCCCACGAGGTGGCCCGCCTCCTGGAGGAAGCAGGGCGGTCCAAGAGCCCCGATATGGCCCTCCTCCTTCGCCTCATGCTGGAAACCGGGCTACGCCGGGGGGAGGCCCTGGCCCTCCAATGGCGGGACATAGACTTTGCCCGGGGGGAGCTCAGGGTGTGGAGGGCCTGGGCCAAGGTAAACGGCAAGGCCACCTTCACCGGGCTCAAGACTCCCACCGCCAAGCGGCCCGTCCCCGTCCCCCTCAAGCTCCTCGCCCTCCTGGAAGCCCGCCGTCAAGAGCTCCTGGAGCGCCTGACCCCAGAGGAGCTTGCGGAAGTCTTCCTCTTCGGTGGGGACAGGCCCTTTGACCCCGATGCCTTCAACCACTACCTTCGCCGCTTGGCCCAGAAGGCGGGGCTAGGGAGGGTGCGGGCACACGACTTGAGGCATACCTGGGCCTCCCCGGCCCTCTCCCGGGGCATCCCCCTGGAGGTAGTGAGTGAGCGCCGGGGCCATGCCAACCCCAACATCACCTTGGGCATTTACCGCCATCTCCTGGAGGAGGAGCGCCGGGGCTATGTGATAGACCTGGAAGACCTCCTAAAAGGCCCTGGAAACAGACCCCAAGCCTGAGCCCAATAGCCCCCCAAATGGCCCTCCAAAGCACTTCCCCCCTCGCTACCGAGGGGGGAAGCTTTGCGTTCTGGAGCTGGTGGGCGGCGTAGGACTTGAACCTACGACCTCTCGCGTGTGAGGCGAGCGCTCTTCCGCTGAGCTAGCCGCCCCTAAGCCTTTCGCAGGGTAGCACGCCCCCAGGAAGCCTGTCAAGCAAGGAACTTGACGCTGAGCTCTCCCTCTAAGTTCGGACATCCCTTGCCTCCTGGGGATGAGGGGGAACAGGAAATAGC
>NZ_JAKEDT010000015.1 GCF_021462525.1 Thermus caliditerrae
CCCTGAGCCAGGATCAAACTCTCCAACAAAAAACGCCCTAAAGGCGTCCGTGGTTAGGTGTGTTGCCCTGTTCCCGCGCTTTCAAGATCCCCCGCCGGTCCAACCGGCGCAACATTGAATGTACCAGGGAGGAAGCCTTCTGTCAAGATGGGGGCATGGTGGACCTCCTGGTGGTAGTGCCCCACCCGGACGACGAGACCTTCGGAGCTGGGGGAGCGCTACTCCTCGCCAAGGAAGCGGGGCTCAGGACAGGAGTTCTCACCCTGACCCGAGGTGAGGCTGGAAGGACCCTGGGGCTTTGCCCCCCCGAGCGCCTGGCGGAGGTACGGAGCGAGGAGCTCAGACGGGCGGCAGAGGTTCTGGGGGTGGACTACCTGGACATCCTCCCCTTCCCCAACGCCCTACCCCAAGAGGTGGGAGAAGGGCTCCGTGGGCCCGCTACGGGCCAGGGCCTCCCTGATCGCCCGGAAGCGCAGGAGGCCATCCGGGAGAGGCTCCTCGCCCTCAGGCCCAGCTTTGTCCTCACCTTTCCCCCGGACGGGATCAACGGCCACCCCGATCACGTAGCCACCAGCCGCTACGCCACGAAGGCAGCAGAGGGCTTGGCCCAAGTGGTCTACTTCGTGCGGCCCGAAGGCCCCTGGCCCGTGACCCACCGCCTTCGCCTCCCCGAGTGGGCCCTGGTGAGGAAGCTCAGGGCCTTGGCCCAGCACAAGACCCAGGCCCTCTCGGTGCTGGACTTCCTGGAGAAGCACCCTGAGCGGTTATGGAGCGAGAGCTTTTACTTCCCAGGAAGCCTGGGAACAAAGGAGGGGCCATGGTGGTAAAGCCTTTGGACCACACCGCGGACGTGGGGTTTGCCCTCGAGGCGGAAAGCCTGGAAGGGCTCTTCCAGGCGGCCCTCCAGGGCCTTCTTTCCGCAATGTTCCAATCCCCCCCCAAAGGGGGCAGGAGGCGCCGGCGGATGGCCCTCGAGGCCGAGGACCTGGAAACCCTCCTGGTGCGCTACCTAAACGAGCTCATCTACCTGATCCAGACCAAAGGCTTCGTACCCGGGAAAGCCCGGGTAAGAGTGGTGCCCACGGGAAACGGTTTCCGCCTGGAAGCCACCTTGGTGGGCGAACCTTTCCAGGAGGCCTTCGGCTTCCAAGGGGAGGTGAAAAGCGCCACCTTTCACGGCCTTCAGGTCCGGGAAGAGGGCGGGCGCTGGCAGGCCCAGGTGATCCTAGACGTCTAGGGCAGCCAAGGCCCTTCGCACCCGGTCCATGAGGCCCCCTTCCACCAGGCGTTTGGCCCGGAGAAGGGCGTTTTTGACCGCCAGGGCATCGGCAGAACCGTGGCCGACGAAGACCGCCCCCTCCACCCCCAGAAGGGGCATGGCCCCGTACTGGGCGGGGTCCACCCGTTCCCGCACCCGGCGCAAGGCTCCCCGGGCCAGAAGGGCCCCGAGCCGGGCCAGGGGGCTTGAGGTGAGGGCCTCCTTGACCCAGCCGAGGAGCACCTTGGCCTCTCCCTCGGCGAGCTTCAGCACCACGTTTCCGGTGAAGCCGTCGGTGACCACCACCCCCGCGGTGCCCAAGAAGATGTCCCGCCCCTCCACGTTGCCGTAGAAGCGCTCCCCCAAGGCCGCCTTGAAGAGGGGGTAGGCCTCCAGCACCAAGGCGTTTCCTTTCCCCTCCTCCTCCCCGATGGAGAGGAGGCCCACCTTGGCCTGGGAAAGCCCCGAGGCCTCGGCGTAGGCCAGGCCCATGGCGGCAAACTGCACCAAGAAAGAGGGCCTGCAGTCGGCGTTGGCCCCCCCGTCCAGGAGGAAGGTGCGTCCCCTTTGGCTTGGGAACTCCACCAAGAGGGCAGGCCGTTCCACCCCCTTGATCCGCCCCAGGGTAAAGAGGGCCGCGGCCATGGTGGCCCCGGTATGCCCCATGGAGACCACCGCCTGAACCTCGCCCCGCTTCAGGAGGTCCATGGCCACCATGATGGAGCTTTCCCGGCGCCTTCTCACCTCGGTGGCGTGCTCCTCCATGCGGATCCAGTCGGGGGCGTGGCGGATGGGCAAGGCACCCCCCTGGCGGGCAAGCTCCTCCTTTAGGCGGGTTTCCTCCCCCACCAGGAGGACCTCCACCCCCTCCCTGGCCGCCAGAAGAGCCCCCTGGACCGTGACCCCGGGGGCCCGGTCCCCCCCCATGGCGTCCAGGGCGATCCTCATGCGCTCGGGGGCAGGTGCTTTTGGATTTTGGCCTCAAAATTGCGCTTGGGCTGGGCCCCCACCAGCACCTCCACCGGCTGGCCGTTCTTAAAGAGGATAACGGTGGGGATGCTCATGACCCTAAAGCGCATGGCGGTCTTGGGGTTCTCGTCCACGTCCAGCTTGGCCACCAAGAGCTTCCCCTCGTACTCCTTGGCCAGCTCCTCGAGGATAGGCGCGATCATCCGGCAGGGAGCGCACCACTCTGCCCAAAAGTCCACCAAGACCAGGGGGTGTCCCCCCAGGGTGTCGTCAAAGTTAGCGTCGGTAACCACAAGGGGCTTCGCCATACCCCCTCACTCTACGGCAAAACCCCGGGGGCATAAACCCCCGGGGGCATCTTTGGGCTTAACGCTTCCTCTTGCCGCCGCCCTTCTTGCCCTTGCCGCCACCAAAGCCCCCGGTGCCGCGGAGGAAGCTTTTGAGCTTATTCTCAAACTCCGGGGACTGCTTGGGCAGACGGCGGGGCCGGGGGGGTGGGGCTCCCTCGGGGGCGGGGACCAGGTCCTTGATGGAGAGGTCCAGCCGCCCCTTGGCGTCCCGGCCCTTCACCATCACCTGGACGATGTCCCCCTCGTTGAGGAAGTCCCGGACGTTCTTCACGAACTCGTGGGCGATCTGGGAGATGTGCACCAGGCCCTGCTCGCCGCCCGGGAGCTCCACAAAGGCGCCAAAGTCCGTCACCCGCACCACGCGGCCCTCTACGATGCTTCCCGCTTCGATCTCCACTTTCCTTCTCCTCGCGCGGTCTTGCCCGCGATGCCCCCACTATAGCACAAGGGGCCGCACCCCCTTGGCGTCCAAGGGAGCAAGCAACTGGGCGAAGGTCTGGCCTAAGAGGGGGTGCCGCCCCTCGGGAATGAGGTCGCAGAGGGGCACCAGGACGAAGGCCCGTTCGTGGAGCCTGGGGTGGGGCACCTCGAGGCCCTCCTCCTCCAGGACCCAGTCCCCATAGAGAAGGAGGTCCAGGTCAATGGTCCGAGGCCCCCAGCGCTCCTTACGCTCCCGCCCCAAAGCCCGCTCGATCTCGAGAAGGGCCTCCAAGAGGCGCTGGGGAGGAAGCCCTGTGTCCACCTCCGCCACCAGGTTCAGGTAAGGAGCCTGGGGCGGGCCCACGGGATCGGTTTCGTACACGGGGGAAAGCCGCAGAAGCCGGGTCTCGGGGAGCCGGGAAAGGAGGGAAAGGGCCTGTAAAAGATAGCCCGCCCGGTCCCCCAGGTTGGCGCCCAGGGCCACGTAGGCCAGCACCTTCCCAGTTTAAGTACCCCGTCGTGGCTGGCGCCACGACGGGGGCCCCAAAGAAAGCATGGGCACGCCGCTTGGGCTTTGGCCGATGGAGCAGCTTTCGCACGCGGGTACTTAGACGTTGACAGGGACGTCCCGCCCTCCTACCCTGGAGAGGAGATGGCCGCCCGGGGCAAAAGCTGAGGGAGCCTGGGAAGCGTGGCTTCCCGGGCCCGCCCGGGGGCTTTTCTTTTGGGAGGGAAGCATGGTGAAGGAAGACTGGCGGACGCTTTTGGAGGCGGAGAAGGCCCTGGACTCTGGGGTCTACACCAAGCACGACCTCCTCTTGGTCCGAGGGCAGGGGGCCCGGGTGTGGAACGCCGAGGGCAATGAGTACATCGACTGCGTGGGGGGCTACGGGGTAGCCAACCTGGGCCACGCCAACCCCGAGGTGGTGGCGGCCATCCAAAAGCAGGCGGAAACCCTCCTCTCCATGCCCCAGACCCTGCCCACCCCTATGCGGGGGGAGTTCTACCGCACCCTGGTAAGCCTCCTTCCCCCCGAGCTCAACCGGGTCTTCCCCACCAACTCCGGCACCGAGGCCAACGAGGCCGCCATCAAGTTCGCCTGGGCCCACACGAAAAGGCGCAAGCTGGTGGCGGCCATGCGGGGGTTCTCCGGGCGCACCCTGGGAAGCCTTTCCGTCACCTGGGAGCCCAAGTACCGCGAGCCCTTCCTGCCCCTCCTAGGCCCCGTGGAGTTCATCCCCTATAACGATGTGGAGGCCCTGAGGCGGGCGGTGGACGAGGAAACCGCGGCGGTGATCCTCGAGCCCGTCCAAGGGGAAGGGGGGGTGCGCCCCGCCACCCCGGAGTTTTTGCAAGCCGCCCGGGAGGTGACCTGGGAAAAGGGCGCCCTCCTCATCCTGGACGAGATCCAGACCGGCATGGGCCGCACGGGTCGGCGCTTCGCCTTTGAGCACTACGGGGTGGTACCCGACATCCTCACCCTTGCCAAGGCCCTGGGGGGCGGGGTGCCCATAGGGGCAGCGGTGATGCGGGAGGAGGTGGCCAGGAGCATGCCCAAAGGCGGGCACGGCACCACCTTCGGCGGGAACCCCCTGGCCATGGCCGCGGGGGTGGCCGCCCTGCGCTACCTGGAGCGCACCCGGCTTTGGGAGCGGGCGGCGGAGTTGGGCCCCTGGTTCATGGAAAAGCTCAAGGAGATCCCCTCCCCCAAGGTCCGGGAGGTGCGGGGCCTGGGCCTCATGGTGGGCCTCGAGCTCAAGGAGAAGGCCGCCCCCTACATCGAGCGCCTGGAGAAGGAGCACCGGGTGCTGACCCTGCAGGCGGGCCCCACGGTGATCCGCTTCCTGCCCCCCTTGGTGATTGAGAAGGCCGACCTGGAGCGGGTGGTGGAGGCGGTGCGGGCGGTGCTTACCTCCTGAGATGAAGGCGGACGCCTTAGACCCCGTGGAGTTCCTCAAAGGGGCCCTGGAGATCCCCTCCCCCTCAGGGGAAGAACGCCTGGTGGCGGAGTACCTGGCGGAGGGGATGGAGAGGCTGGGCCTTAGGGGCTTCGTGGACGAAGCGGACAACGCCCGGGGACAGGTGGGGGAGGGCCCCGTGCAGGTGGTCCTCCTGGGCCACATCGATACCGTACCCGGGGTGGTGCCCGTCAGGCTGGAGGGCGGCAAGCTCTTCGGCCGGGGGGCGGTGGACGCCAAAGGCCCCTTCGTGGCCATGGTCTTCGCCGCGGCGGGGCTTTCCCAGGAGGCCAGGAAGCGCCTCACCGTCCACCTGGTGGGGGCCACGGAGGAGGAGGCCCCGAGCTCCAAGGGGGCCCGCTTCGTGGCCCCCAGGCTCAAACCGGACTATGTGGTGATCGGCGAGCCCTCGGGCTGGGAGGGCATCACCCTGGGCTACAAGGGGAGGCTTTTGGTGAAGGTCCGGCGGGAGAAGGACAACTTCCACTCCGCCCACCACGAGCCCAACGCCGCGGAAGAGCTCATCAGCTACTTCGTGGCCATCAAGGCCTGGGCCGAGGCCATGAACGTGGGGCAAAGGGCCTTCGACCAGGTGCAGTACACCCTGCGGGACTTCCGGGTCCACCCCGCAGAGCTCAAGCAGGTGGCGGAGATGTTCTTTGACCTGCGCCTTCCCCCTAGGCTTCCCCCGGAAGAGGCCATCCGCCACCTCACCGCCTACGCCCCTCCTACCATCGAGCTGGAGTTCTTCGGCCGGGAGGTGCCCTACCTGGGCCCCAAGGACACTCCCCTCACCCGGGCCCTGCGCCAGGGGATCCGCAAAGCCGGGGGGAAGCCCGTGTTCAAGCTGAAGACCGGCACCAGCGACATGAACGTCCTGGCGCCCCATTGGAAGGTGCCCATGGCGGCCTACGGCCCGGGGGACTCCACCTTAGACCACACCCCCCACGAGCACGTGGAGGTGGAGGAGTTCTTGAAGGGGATTGAGGCCTTGCGGGAGGCCCTCGAGGCCTTGGCCAAAGCGCACACACCCCTAGAAAACCTGGGCTAAACTGTGGGCGTGGTTCCTTATGTTTTGGGCCTTTCCGCCCTCCTCTTATTCCTCGGCTTATTTCCGCCCACCGCCCCCTGGAGCGAGCGCTTCCTCACCCCTTGCGTGGCCCTGGTGGGGGGCGGTTTCCTCATACGCCAAAAAGAACGCTCTCCTGGCCTAGGGCTCCTCTTTTTGGGCATAGGTGACCTGGCCTGGACCCTGGAGGAGTTGGGCAACCTGCCCCGCGGACTCTACCTGGAGTTTCCCTATTTGATCAGCTACGCCGCCCTCACCTTCTGGCTCCTGAGCCTGCCCGGCAGGCCGCCCCGCCTATCCCTTGGCCTCCTTCCCCTGGCGCTGTTAGGCCTGCTCTCAGCCCTGAGGCCAGAGCTGGGCATCGATCGCATCTACACCGCATGGGACGCCCTGCTCCTTCTCCTCCTCCTGCCCCGGTTGGAGTCCCTCTTCCAGGTGGGGTTAGGAGGGCGGGCCCTTTGGGGGGTGGGCTTCCTCCTCTTCTTGGTAGCGGACATGGCCTACGCCTTCCTGGAAGCGGCGGACGGCTACCCCACGGGCCACCCCGTCCACCTCCTCTGGACCTTGGGGTACGTCCTCCTGGCCCTGGGGGTGGTGGAGGAACGGGAAGGACACGCCTCCTTTTTGGGGCAAGCCCTGGCTCTGGGCAGTCTCTTTTTCATGCCCGCCGTCCTCCTCAACGACCCCACCCCCTGGAGTGTCCGGCTCCTGGCCCTCTACGGGGGGCTGGTGGGAGGGCTGGGCCTCCTCTATGCCCTCCACCTGGAGTGGCGACGCACCGAGGAGAAGCGGTTCCGCTGGACCCGCTTCTTGGAGGCGCTGGCCCGCCTTTCCCCCAGCGTGACCCAGACCCTGAGCCCAGAAGGGGTTCTCCTGGGGGCCCTGGGAGCAGCCCAGCACCTCCTTCCCCAGGCGGTGGGCCTCGAGGTGCGGGGAAGGCGGGGCCTGGTGGGGGAGCGTACCCCCCACTCTTTGCTCATCCCCCTAAACGGGGACGCCGCCTACCTCTACCTGCGCACCCCCCCGCAAGAACCCATACCCCAAGGCTTCCTCTCCCTCCTGGGGGAGCGCATCAAGCAGGTGCTGAAGCAGGTGGAGTGGGGTACCCTGGCCCTCACCGATCCCCTCACGGGCCTCCTGAACCGCCGGGCCCTGGAAACCGAGCTCCCCAAGCTCCTAGCCCTGGCCCGCCGCTACGGGGCCCCCGTGAGCGTGGTGATGCTGGACATCGACCGCTTCAAGCGGGTGAACGACACCTACGGCCATCCCGTGGGGGATGAGGTATTACGCCTCCTGGGGCGCATTCTCCAGGCCAGCGTGCGCCGCGAAGACCTGGCGGTGCGCTACGGGGGGGAAGAGTTTTTGCTCCTCCTCTACGGGGCCGACCGCGAAGCGACCAAGGAGGTGGTGGAGCGCATCCGCTACCGCTTCCGCACCCAACGGGTGGAGCCCATCCCCTACCCCCTCCCCCTCTCCGCGGGCATCGCCGGCGGAGAGGTGCCGGAAGGGGAAGCGCAGGTGGAGGACTGGATCCTGAAGGCCGACTACGCCCTCCTGCGGGCCAAGGAAACCGGGCGGGACCGGGTCACGCTGGCCTAAAACCCCGTTGCGGCTTGCGCCGCAAGGGGGGCCCCAAGAAGCGGGGCGCGCTTGGCCCTTACTTCTTGGGCATCATCTTGGCCATGAGGGCCTCGAGGGCCTTCATGTCCTCGTTGAGGTGACCAAAAGCTTTACCCAAGGCCTTCAGGAGCAAGAAGAGGACGCCCAAAGCCTTCTGCACCTCGGGGTCAGAAAGCTGCTTCAAGACCCCCGTGAGGCCTACCCGGGGCGGATCCCGCATCACCTCGGGGGTGAAGGTCTCGGAGAGGCCCCGCTGCAGGGCGCCCGCCATCATGCCGATGGCCGCGGGCTCAATGCGGGAAAGGATGTCCAGGACGTTGGCCCCATGGGAGAGGAGCCTTAGGAGCTGGGGCTCCATGAGCATTCCCAAGCCCTCCCCGAAGTTCTCCGAGAGGTGGCCCAAGAAGGCCAGGGCCCCCGATTTCTCCAGTTTCTCTAAGGTTTCCGCTAGCTTCTCCAGGGCCTCGGCCTGGTCCAGGAAGCGAGCCAGGAGGGAGATGAGCTGCAGGTTCTTGGGGTCCAAGAGAAGGCCCAGGTTCTCGGCAAGGGTCTCCCCGGCCCCCATCTGGGCCAGGAGGCCGAGCCCACTCTTTTCCAAGACCTCCTCTATCTGGGCTAGCCTTTCTTCCACCGTAAGCATCTTCTCCATGGCCCCTCCTACTCGATCAAGGTGGCGAACCAGAAGCCCTCAAAGAGCATCTTGGTCACCCGCACCCACTTGCCCACGGCCATCACGCCGCAGGAGGGCATGCCCGTGCCCGCCAGGAGCCGCTCAAAAGAGCACTGGGGCAGGAGGGCGTTGTCGCCAAAGTCCATGATGCACATGGCCACGGGGTTGAAGGGCTCGCCGATATAGGCCCCCTTGAGGTCGGAAGCGATGACCCCGGCCACGTACTCCCCTTGGAAGTGGGCCACCACCCCGGCGGGGGGCAGCATCAGGGAGGGGTTCACCGTGTCCCCGATGACGAAGACGTTGGGGAACTTGGTGGAGCGGAAGGTGGACTTGTGCACCTCGGGGAAGCCCTGAGGCCCCGCCAGGGGGGACTCCCGCACCACCCGGTTGGGGGCGAAGGGCGGGGTGAGGATGAGGAGGTCGTAGGGAAGCTCCCGCCCGTCCTTGGCCTTCACCTTGCCCCCCTCAAAGGCCACCGGCTCAAACTCCCCGTGGAAGGAGATGCCCTTGGACTTCAGGATCTCCATCACCTTGCCGGAGATCACCGGGCCCATGCCCGCCAGGGGCAAGGGGTTCAGGTGGAAAACGTCCACGGTGCTCTTTTCCCGCACCCCCTTGACCTTCAGGGCAAACTCCGCCTGGCCGGCCACCTCATAAGGGGCGGGAGGGCAGGGGTAGTAGGGGGAGGAAACCCCCACCACCACCCTGCCGCCCTTGAAGCCTTTGAGGGCCTCCCGGAGCTTCAGGGCCCCCTCGAGGCTCCAGGGGGCGAAGCTGTCCTTGGCGGGAGCGGGCATGGCCTCAGCCCCCAAGGAAACGACCAGGTAGTCGTAGGTAAGCTCCCCGGCGCTGGTCCGCACCTTGTTGTTGGCCGGGTCCAGGGCCTCCACCGTGGCCTGCAGGTACTGGATGCCCCGTTTTTCCAGGTTGGCCAGGGGCCTCTTCACCTGCTCGGGCTCCCGCATGCCGAAGGCCACCCAGGGGTAGGCGGGCATGAACTCGTGGTAGGCGTTCTTGTCCACCAGGGTAACCTCTACCTCGCGGCCCAAAAGCTTCTTCACCTTGTTGGCCGCCACCAGGCCACCCGAGCCGCCTCCCAGAACCAGAACCTTCGTCGCCATCTTCCACCTCCCGGGTACCCTTACCGTGTACCCCTAAGTCCAGGATGCACCCATCCTCTTTGTGAAGGTAGGTGCAAATGCCCCGCCCCCTGGGCGGGGCCATCCCTGGTTTAGGGAATCCTCAGGAGGGGTTCCGCAGGCGCTGGAGGAAGAAGAGGCCAAGGCCCAGGAAACCCAGCACCTCCCCGATCCCCACCCCCCGCCCCAGGGCGGGGAGCACGTACCAGGCCAGGTGCAGAAGGCGGAAAAGGGGAATCCAGAGGGCCACAGGCAGGAGGTAGCGGGCCTGCCGCTTGGGCAGGTTGGTGAGGAGGTAGAGGAAGGGGAGGAGGAACCCACCTACGGCCCATAGGGCGGCCACCCCTCCCCAAGGACCCTCCAGCCGCTTCAGGTAGAACTCCACCTCGTGGGGCAGGTCCCCGCCCCAGACGATGATGAGGGTGGTGGCCTCCACGTAGATCCAAATAATGGACAGGGCCAGAAGCAGGTTGGTATGGTTCTGGGCCTGGCCCATGAGGGCCGCCGTCCCCTGGCGGGCGGCCAAGGCCACGGCCACGGCCAGGGCCAGGAGGGCGGCGGAGAGGAGGAGGATGGCTCCAAAGGAAGCGGAGTAGAAGTGGGCCTCGAGGGCCATGAAAAGGTCATAGGTGAGGAAGGTGGCGGCGGCGAAGGTGAGGGGCAGCCCCCAGGCCCCCACCTCCGCCCGGTGCTCCCCCGGCTTCAGCTTCAGGAGTACCCAGGAGAAGAGGGTGAAGAAGAGGACGTAGCGCAGGAGCATGAAGGGGGCGTTCAAGTACCCCGCGCGGTGGGCCAGGATGGGGTCCAGGCTGGCCCCCAGCCGGGCCCAGGGGAAAAGCTCCGGCAGGAAGAGGAAGAAGGGCAGGCCCAGAAGCCCCACGAGGGGAAGGAGGCGGGCCAAGGGGTACAGGTAAGGCTCCAGGGGCACGCCCCAGCGGCTCCTTAAGGCGTTGTGCAGGAGAAGTACCAAAAGTGCCCCCAAGGTAAGGAGAAGGAAGAAGGCAAAGGGAAAGTAGGCAGCCGGAGCCCCAAAGAGAAAGGCTAAAGCGTAAAGAATCAGGCCCAGGAACAGGAAACCGGAACGGCTCGCCTCAATAGACCTCTGCATTGATCACCTCCAGAGGGCAGGCCTCCTCCTGCAGGCACCGCTTGATGTAGCGGGCGATGAGCCAGCGCTCCCTCTCGGGGATGCGGCTCTTGTAGGAAAGCATGCGGCCAAAGCCGTTGGTGGCGGCGAAGTAGAAGTAGCCCTCGGGCATGGCCTTCACCCCGGGGTCCAGGAAGGAGCGGGGCTTGGGCACCCCCAAGGGAACCACCCGTCCATCCCCTTCCCCATTTAGCCCGTGGCAGATGGCGCAGAAGGAGCGGTAGAGAACCCTGCCCCGCAAAAGCTCCCCCTCCGTGAAGGTGAAGGGGTTGTCGGCGAACCCCCCCTCGGGCTTGAGCCCGGTGCGCACCTCCAGGTTCAGGTTCTCCCCGAAGCGCACCCGTTCCGGGGCCACCTGGACCTGCAAAGGGGCTTCCCGGAAGGGCTTCACCTTGGGCTGGTCCCACATCCAGCCGCAGGCGGAAAGGAGAGGAAGAAGGAGAAGGAGCCACCTAATCACGCCGCACCTCCTCCACCTCCGCCCCCAGTTCCCGCAGAAGGGCCTTGGTGCTCTCCAGGTCGAACCGGGGGTCTGTGGCGTAGACGAAGACCCCGTACTCGTCCAAAAGGACCCGCACGTACTCCTTGGCCCGCACCGCGGGGTGGGCGGCCAGGGGGAGGCCGTTTATGTACAGGAGGAAGAGGAAGATCCCCACGGTGATGGTGAGGATGGTGAGCTCAAAGGTCACGGGGATGAAGGCGGGCCAGCCCAAAAGGGGCTTGCCCCCGGCGTTGTGGGGGTAGTCCAGGGTGGTGTAGATCTGCAGGAAAAGCCCCAGGCCCACCCCCAGAACCCCCAAGCCAAAGGCGATCCAGGGAATGCGCCCATCCCCGCCCAGCACCTCCTCAATCCCTTCCACAGGGTTGGGGGTGAGGGCCTCGAGGTGGCGGTATCCCCTTCCCTTGAGCACCCTCAAGGCCTCTAAAAGCCTTTCCGCCGAGTCAAAGTAGGCCATGAGTCCATACAGCATGGGCCCCTCCTAGTGCTTGCGCAGGCGGTGGAACAGGTGCACCATCTCCGCCACGGCGATGGGGGGAAAGAGGCGAATAAAGAGGGAAAGGCCGAAGAGGAAGAAGCCGATGGTGCCCAAGAAGAGGGTCCAGTCCACCCAGGTGGGGTAGTAAAGCTGGAAGTTCCCGGGGAGGAAGTCGTGGGACAGACTGATGATCACGATGACAAAGCGCTCCAGCCACATGCCCACGTTGGCCAGGATGGAGAAGATAAAAAGCCAGGTGAGGTTCTTGCGGAAGCGGGGAAACCAAAGGGTCTGGAGGAGGACCACGTTGATGAGCATCATGGCCCAGTAGTAGGGGGCGTAGGGCCCGGTCATGCGCCAAAGCTGCTGGGCCCACTCCGCAGGTTCCCCCGCGTACCAGGCGATGAAGATCTCCAGGAGGTAGATGTAGGCCACCCCAAGCCCCGAGGCCAGGGTCACCTTGGCCATCCAGTCCAGGTGGCGCTCGGTGATGACCCCCTCCAGCCGGTACCACTTCCTGAGGGGAATGATCAGGGTAAGGGCCATGGCGAAGCCCGAGTAGATGGCCCCCGCGGCGAAGAAGGGGGGGAAGACGGTGAGGTGCCATCCCGGCACCAGGCCATAGGCGAAGTCCATGCTCACCACCGAGTGCACGGAGATCACCACCGGGGTAGCCAGGCCTGCCAGGAGCACGTACACCGCCCGGTAGCGCTGCCAGTGGACGGCGTTGCCCGTCCAGCCCAAGGAGAGCCAGCCGTAAAGCTTCCGGCGCCACCCCCTGCTCCGCTCCCGCAGGAGGGCCAGGTCGGGGATCAGGCCCAGGTAGAGGAAGAGGGTGGAGATGGTGAGGTAGGTCATGATGGCCAGCACGTCCCAGGAGAGGGGGCTCTTGTACTGGGGCCAGAGGGCCATATGGGTGGGGTAGGGCATGACCCAGTAGAAGAGCTGGGGTCGGCCCATGTGGATGAGGGGGTAGGTGGCCGCGGCCAGCACGGCGAAGAGGGTCATGGCCTCGGTGACCCGGTTCAAGGAGTCCCGCCAGTTCTGGCGCATGAGGACCAGAATGGCGCTGATCAGGGTCCCCGCGTGGCCGATGCCGATCCACCAGACGAAGTGCACGATGTCAAACCCCCAGGCCACGGGCTGGTTGATGCCCCAGGTACCGAGGCCCCTCACGAAGGTGACGAAGAGGCCGTAGAGCCAGGCCAGGGTCAGGGCCGCCCCCACCGCCACCACCACCCTCCAGGGCCTGGGGGCGGGCTTCTCCACCGGCTCCAGAAGCTTTTCCACCAAAGCTTTTTCCGTCCACTCCCCCTGGATCAGGTCGTGGTCGGGATGGGGTTCCCTACGCGCCATGCTTCCCCTCCTTCAGCTTGGGGTTGGGGTTCTTCAGGTGGGCCAGGTAGGTGGTGCGGGGCCAGGTGTTGGCCTCCTCCAAAAGGGCGTAGTGCCGCCCCTCCTTGCGGTGGGCCTGGATGGGGTCCTCGGGGTCCAGGAGGTCGCCGAAGTGGATGGCCTTGCCGGGGCAGACCTCCTGGCAGGCGGTCACCACCTCGCCGGTGCGGATCTTGCGCCCCTCCTGGGCGGCCTGGGCCCGGGTGGTCTCGATACGCTGCACGCAGTAGGTGCACTTTTCCATCACCCCGCGGCTCCGCACCGTCACCTCGGGGTTCATGAGGAGGGCCAGGGGGCTTTCCTTAGCCCTTCTGGGGTCCCCCTTGCCCACGAAGGCCTCCCCGTAGGGGAAGAAGTTGAAGCGCCGCGCCTTGTAGGGGCAGTTGGCGGAGCAGTACTTGGTGCCCACACAGCGGTTGTAGACCATGAGGTTCAAGCCCTCGCTGGAGTGCTCTGTGGCCGCCACCGGGCAGACCGCCTCACAAGGGGCCTTCTCGCAGTGCTGGCACATCACCGGCTGGTGCACCACCCCCTCCTCGGCGAAGTAGCGGTCGATGCGGATCCAGTGCATCTCCCGCCCCTTAGCCACCTCCTCCTTCCCCACCACGGGGATGTTGTTCTCCACCTGGCAGGCCAGGGTGCAAAGCCCGCACCCCAGGCAGCGGCTTAGGTCCACGGTCATGGCCCAGGCATGCTCCCCCTGAGGCCAGGGGGGGTAGAAGGAGATCGGCTTCTCCTTCTCCGGCTCGGCCTCGAGGGCCTGGGCCTCCTCCATCACCTTCACCGCCTCCACCTCCCCCAGGTAGCCGTGGTACTGGGTGGAGACCAAGGGGTAGTCCCGGCCCGTGGGGGCCACCTCCGCGGGGAAGGCCGCGCCCTCGGGGTGGAAGAAGTGGGAAAGGGGGGCCACCGCGCCGCCTTTGGGCAGCCCGGGAAGGGGCCACAGGGGAAGCAGGGCCTCCTTCCCCCCCGCCTTAACCCGTAGGAGGGGGCGTTTAGGATCCGCTTTCCGCTCCCTGGCCCGGATATCCCCTAAGAGGCCCAGGGCCTCGGTATCCTCCTCCCCCAGGAGCAGGGCCCCGTCCCAAACCAGGCGGCTTAGGGGCCTGGGGAGCTCCTGGAGGTAGGGGTTTTCCCGGTAGCGCCCGTCAAAGAGGCTGAAGTCGGGGCGGAGGGTGAGCTCCAGGGGGGCCTCCGCCCGCAAGGGGAGCAGGCGGCCTTCTAGCCCAGGGCGCACCGCCACGAGCATCTCTTCCGCTTCCGCCAAGGGCCTCCCCTCCGCCAGGGCCCGCTTCTCCTCGGGGGAAAGGGCGGGAAGCTCCTCCCCTAAAAGCCCTGCCAACACCTCCTCCAGGCTCTTCCCGCCCCAAAGGGGCTGGATGAGGGCCTGGGCGGGCCAAAGCCGGCCCTGGGCGTCCCGATGGGTTCCCGAGGCCTCGAGGGGGTGGGCCAGGGGCAGGCTCCAGGGGGCCTCCTTGGGGTAAAGGGAGAGCAGGGCGGCGAAAGCCTTGCCCTGGAGGGCGGGCAGGGGACCCTCCGCCGCCCAGACCAGGCGCTCTGCCCCCTCAGCCTCGAGGAAAGCCCTGGGGCTTGCAACCTCGGCCTCAGGAGGCTCCACGTAGCGCACCGGCGCCTTCAGGGCCAGGTTCACCGCCTGGGCCAGGGCCTGGGCGGCCGGGGTGAGGTGCACGCCCGGCAGGACCAGCCCGCCCCTCTGGAGGTCCTCCACCAGCGCGGGGAGGAAGCCCCCGTAGTCCGAGGCCGGAGCCCCCGGCACCACCCCCAGGGCCTGGGCCAGGGCCAGGAGGAAGCCCTCCACCCCACTCGGCTTCAGGGCCAAGCGGTGGTCGGCCATGCTCCCCAGGAGGGTGGGGGCGCTCTCCACCGCGTAGATGCGGTTCATGGGAGGCACGCGCCTACGGCTCAAGGCCTCCCACCAGAGGTAGCCCGCCGGGTGCTCGTGCACCTCCACGTCCAAGAGGAGAACCGTCTCCGCTTTTTCCGGAGCGTAGATGGGCCAGGCCTTTTGCCCGAAGGCCAGCTCCGCCCCTAGGTAGACGCTCTCCAGGGTCCAGGCCTCAAACCGGGCCACCCGCAGGTTGGGGTAGCGCTTCTGGGCCCGCTTCACGAGGTCTTCCAGCCGGGGCGAAGTGGTGCGGGGAAGGACCAAGAGGGTTTCCCCTTCCCCCAGGGCCTGCCGCCAAACGGCGAAGAAGGCTTCCCAGTTCGGGGCCTTCCCCTTGCGAGCCGGGTCGTAAAGGGCGTAAAGGCTCGCCAGGGGGTAAGGGCTCATGGCCGCCTCGAGGGGCGCCACGAAAAGGGGACGCTCCTGGTAGACCTTCACCCGCACCGCCTCGGCGAAGCCCGCATGGGGAAGGGCGGTAATGAATTCCGCCTGCCCGCCCTCGACCACCCACTCGGGTTGGCGCACGTAGGGCACTCCCTTGCGGCGCACGTTAGGTGTACACGCAGCCAGGGTCAAAAGTCCCATGGCCAGCACGCCCCGACGGCTGACCGGTCCGAAGGGAAACTCCTCGCCGAAGAGGTCCTTTTCCAAAGCTTCGGGATTACCGCGTTGCTGCTTCATGGGTTCTCCTAGCGGTGGCAGGTGTTGCAACTGGTGAGGGCCTCCGCCGAGCGCACCTGGTGAAGGGCTTTGAGCTTCCTGCCCAGCTCCGGGTCAGGGGTATAGGCCATGTTGAAAACCTGCTCCCTGGGTCTTAGCCGGGCCTCGGGGTTGCGGTGGCAAGAGAGGCAAAACTTCATGGTGAAGGCCTGGGGCTGGTACACCACCGCCATCTGGTCCACCCGGCCGTGGCACTCCGCGCACCCCACCCCCTTGGCCACGTGGGCCCCGTGGTGGAAGTAGACAAAGTCCGGAAGGTTGATGACCCGGTTCCAGGGGATGGGCTCCCCGGTCTCCCAGCTCTTCCGCACCAGGGCCAGGTTGGGGCTGTCCGGCTTGACGAAGGTGTGGCAGGTCATGCAGGTTTCCGTGGGGGGAAGCCCGGCGTAGGCCGCATGCTCCGCCGCCGTATGGCAGTAGCGGCAAGAAAGCCCCAAGCCCCCGGCGTGGAAGGCATGGCTGAAGGGAACGGGCTGGGCCACGGGGAAGGTGCGCTGCTCAAAGGCCCCCACCGCCACGCCGGAGAACACCACCCCGAGCAGGGCGAAGACCCCAAGGACCCCGCCCCAGAAAAGAGACCTTACCCAACGGTTCCGTCTCCTCATGCCACCTCCGGTCTTAAAGGCCAAGGCTACGGTCAGGCCATCCCGCGGTCAATCAAGAGCTTGGGTACCTTCCATAAGAGATCCGGTTCAGTCCGGCCCCACCCTTTAGAGCTTGCTTTTCAGCGGTAAGCTAGCAGAAAAGGGAAGGGACATTTGTCCTAAACCTCCCCAACCTTGACAAGAAGGGAGCTTTTGCTACACTAAGGCTTGCGCGTGAGGCGCACCCTGCCGGGATGGTGGAACTGGTAGACACGCCATCTTGAGGGGGTGGTGCCCGCAAGGGCGTGCGGGTTCAAGTCCCGCTCCCGGCACCAAAAGGCCCTGATGGGGCCTTTTTCTTTATGCGGCTCCTCTTGACGCGCACCCTGCGGGATTTAGCGGATACCCAGGCCCTGGCCCGGGAACTCCTTCCCCTGCTCCCCCACGGAGCGAGGGTGGTCCTGGAAGGCCCCTTGGGAGCAGGCAAGACCACCTTGGCCCGCTTCCTGGCCGAGGCCTTGGGCTTCCGCGGCCGGGTCACGAGCCCCACCTACACCCTGGTCCACACCTACCCCACCCTGGAAGGCCCCGTGGTCCACGCCGACCTCTACCGCCTGAAAGACCCAACCGCCTTCCTCCCCGAACTCCTGGCAGCCCAGGAGGAGAGCCGCCTCCTCCTGGTGGAATGGGGGGACCCAAAGGCCCTGGAGGCGGACTTCCTCCTGCGCCTCATCCCCGAAGGGGGGGTGCGGCGGGCGGAGCTATGGCAGCTCCACCCCCGCCAGGAGCAAAGCGTCTAAGAGGGCCTCCCGGCCCGCCCGGCCCGCGAAGAGGGCCACCACCTTGCCTTCGGCATCCACCACGAAGGTCCAAGGCTGGCCCACCACCTTGAAGCGGTTGGCGACCTCGGGGGGTTTGTCCTTCTCCGAGGCCAGCAAGGGAATGAACCGGGGAAAGGCCTTCATGTACTCCAGTACCACCTCCTTGGTGTCCTTGGGCTCCCGGCTGATCACGTAGAAGGGCACCCCCGTTTCCGCGGCCACCCGATGAAGCCCCGGGAACTCTGCCTTGCACACCGGGCACCAGCTGGCCCAGAAGACGATGACCGCGGGCTTCTTCATGCTGGCCGGGCTGATGAGGTTGCCCCTGGGGTCCAAGAGGGCGAACTCGGGAAGGCGCTGACCCGGCTGGGCGGCCCAGGCCAAAGCCCAAAGGGCCAGCGCGCAAAGCGCCATACGCTTGAGCATACCCTTATTTTCGCCTCGGGCAGGCGGGGGTATGTAAACCCCCTCACCTTGGCCGCCGGAGACGCCTCAGGTCGTGGTCCGGCCAGATGCCGTCGGCCACCAGGTGAAGCCACTGAGAAAGGTAGTACCCCAACAACCCCCACCCCAAGGCCTCCCGCGGCCAGGCAGGAGGCGCCAGCCTCAGGTCTGCCCCTAGATAGCGGACCAGCCCCTGGAGCAGAAAGAACCCCACGAGGACCAGGCCCGCCAAATAGCCCAGCCGGGTCAGAGGCCCCACCACCCACGTGTGGGAAAGGCCCCGGTGGCGGAAGAGCCAGCCGTAAGGCCGCCACAAAACCCCCAGCACCCCCCAGCGCCGCTGGGCCCGCACCCCCTTCTCCGAGAGGTCCAGGTCCGGGGAGAGCAAAAAGGTGCCCGCCAGGTAAGCCAAGGCGAAGGCCAGGGCCCGGGGCTCCTCCGGGGCACCCCCATGGGCCAGGTACAGCACGGCACCTCCGCCCAACGCCGTCAGGTTGATGGCCTCGTGCACGCGCCCCGAGGGCATGGGGCCATGGTACCGCTAGAGGGCAGGGAGGGGGAAGCGCTCCCCCGCCGAGAAGACGTCCACCTTCAACCCCTTGACCCCCCGGCTGGTGAACTCCGCACCCCCTGCGTCCACCAGGGTGACCTCCCCCATCCAGACCTCCCCCAAGCCCTTGAGGAGGCGGAGGGCTGTGTTTTCCAGAAGCCCCAGGCCCACCAGGTCCGGGTTGCCCGCCACCAGGCGGGAGAGGGCTAAGAACCTACCCCGCTCCTCCACCCGGGGCAGAAGGGCCAGCCCCCGCAGCAGGGCAAGCCCCCAGGAGGCCCGCACCTCGCCCTCCAAGGGGTAGAACGCCGCCTCCCCCAGAAGGCCCGCGGCCTCCCCCAAGGCCACCACTCCCCCGCCCTGGCGGTGGACCTCGAGGAGGGCCTGGAGGACCAGGCTCCCCCGGATGAGGTCCAAGAACTCCGGGAGGCCCTCGGCGGCCAGCAGGACCAGGGGGCTCCCGGCCACCGCCTGGGCCACCTGCGGGTCAAAGGCCTCCTCCCGCCGCCTGAGGTGGAGCACCCGGCCCCGCTTGAGACCCAGGCTGCGGTAGGCCAGACGCCAGGCTTCCGCCAGGTCCCGCAAGGGGTAAGGGACCAGGAAAAGGGCCTCTCCCCGGGCCTCTTCCAAGAGCCGGGCCTCCACCGGGCGCAAGGCCCCCCGCAAGGGATCAGCGGTGAGCAAGGCGAAGAAGCCCTGACGCATACCTTGCCTCCTTCTCCTTAAGGTAGCGCGCTCCTCATGAAAGGAAAAGGGCGTTGTGCTAGACTTGGGGGCGTGGCCGCGATGGTATCCCCTCCGGGGGCATTCTCCAAGGATAAGAAGCGGGCCATTCTTCAGGCCACCTTGGAGGTTCTCCGGGAGATGGGGCTTTCCGGGCTCAAGATGGAGGAGGTGGCCCGGAGGGCGGAGGTGGGCAAGGGCACCATCTACCTCTACTTCCGCGACAAGAAAGACCTCCTAAAGAGCCTGGTAGAGGAGCGAACCTGGGCCTTCTACCGGGAGGTGGAGGAAATCGTGCGCCTGCGGGCGCCTTTTTTTACGCGCCTGGAAGCCCTCCTGCAGAAGCGCCTGGCCTGGATCGCCGAGTGGCGGGGCCTCTGGGCCGCAGTAGCCCGGGAGGCCATGGAGGACCCCACCCCCTGGCTGAAGGGGCTTCACCAGCACTACCTGGACCTCCTGGAAGAGCTGGTGCGAAGCGGCCAGGCAGAAGGGGTTGTGCGGCCGGAGCTTTCTCCCAAAGCCACGGCCCACGTGATCGCGGCCCTGGGGTGCAGCCCCCAGCTGGAAGTGGACGCTTACTTGGAGCACCTCATGGAAGTGCTCCGGAAAGGAGTCGCGCCGTGAAAGAGTTCCGTCCCGGCGACAAGGTGGTCTTGCCCCCTTACGGGGTTGGGGTGGTGGCGGGCATTGCCCAGCGTAGCGTGAGCGGCATCAGCCGAGCCTACTATCAGGTGGACTTCCCCGGTTCCCGCTCCAAGGCCTACGTACCCGTGGAAGCCCCCCAGAGCGTGGGCATGCGCAAGGCCCTTGCCCCGGAGGAGGTGCCCGTGATCCTGGATCTCTTGAAAAACGGCCGGATGCCCCTGCCCAAGCAGTGGGCGGCCCGGCACCGCAAGACCAGCGAGATCCTGGCGGACGGAAACCCTTACCGCATCGCCCAGATGGCGGGGCAGCTTCGGGCCTGGGAGCTGGAGCGGGGCCTTCCCGACCTGGATCGGCAGGCCCTGAGGCGGGCCATCTACCTTCTGGCGGAGGAGGTCTCCCAGACCTTGGAGATCAGCCTCCAGGAGGCCAGACGCCTCTTCGAGGAAGCCTGGGGTGAGGAGCTGAACTGAGTTGCACGCTCAACGCCCCCCTTCCCTTCAGGGAAGGGGGTTCTTTTTCCGCCTCATGCCCTTTTCCGCTAAACCCTAAGGCCCTGCTCCACCCGTTTGCCAGGGCCCCCACGCGGACAGGGTCCGCATGGGGTGGTATCAAAGGAGCAGGCTCCACGTCTTTTTCTCCATCTCCAGAATGCGCTTCAGGTAGTGGCGCAGCCGCTCGGGGTCCAGCCCGCTCAGCTGGCCCTGGGCCATGACCTCCAGGTCAAAGAGCAGGGCCTGGAACTCCGGGGCCGACCAGTGTTCGGAGAGCTCCTGCCAGGGACCTTCCCCCTCCACGTGGGCGTTCCAGGCCTCGAGGAAGAGGCGGTTCAGGAAGTAGAAGAAGACCAGGCGGTAGGGGTAAGCCATCGCGGCCATCTCCTGCAGAAGGAGCATGTACTCCCGCCGCACCGGGTGGACCTCCCCCTGGGGGTCCGCCCCTTGGGCGAGGAGCCAATCCAGCTCCTCCACCGTGGCCATGAGGGCCTGGACCAGAGGAGCCCGGTGGGGATGGGGAGCGTCCTGCAAAAGCCCCACCTGGTAACGGTACAGGGCCTCCACGAAGGGGAAGTCCTGCTTGAGCCAAAAGGCGAACCGCTCCCGGTCCCAACGGATGGGCAGGGCCTTGACCTCCTCCAGGGCCTTGGGACAGCAGCCGAACACCTCCTCCAAGGAACGCATGCTAGCCTCCCAGGGTGCCTTGCCGGGCAAAGCCCGTGCGCCTAAGGACCGCCACCACCTCCTGGGCGTGCTCGGGGCTTTGGGCGAAGCCAAAGAAGGCGCTCCCTGAGCCCGACATCAGCACCCCCCTAAGCCCCAGGGCCCTGAGCCTGGCCTTCACCTCCTTGAGTTCGGGGTAGAGGCGGAAAGCGGGGCCCTCGAGGCTGTTCCAGTAGGGGGGCTCCTCCCCCGCCTCCAGCGCCGCCACGATCTCCGCTACGGGGAGGTCCGGCCCGAAGTCGTGGGGCTTCACCTCCCCGTAGACCCTGGGGGTGGGCAGACGGAGCCCGGGAGCGAAGACCACCACGGGCAGGGAGGGCAGGGCCAGGGGCCTGAGGCGCTCCCCCACCCCCCGGGCCTCCGCCACCCCCCCCTGCAGGAAGAAGGGCACGTCCGCCCCCAAGGCGAGGGCTAGGGCGGGCAGGTCCACCTCCGCCGGGTAGAGCTCCGTTAGGCCCAGAAGCACCTGGGCAGCGTCGGAGCTTCCGCCCCCCAAGCCCGCCCCCTCGGGCAGGGCCTTCTCCAGAACGATCCGCACCCCCCCAGGCCACCCCGCCGCCTCCAGGTAGGCCTCCGCTGCCCGATACGCCAGGTTCCTCCGCCCGTAGCGGCCCCGGAACTCGATGCCCTCGGGGATGGGCTCCAAAAAGAGCCGGTCCCCGAAGGAAAGGGCAGCGAAGAGGGTGTGGAGCTCGTGGTAGCCGTCGGGCCGCCTCCCCAGGAGGGAGAGGCCCAGGTTCACCTTGGCCACCGCTAGCCGCTCCATGTCCGCGCCAAGGCCTCCGCTAGGGAAAGGTCTTCGGGGTAGGTGATCTTGAAGGCCGTCCTCTCCCCCTCCACGAGGGCCACGGGGTAGCCCAGAGCCCGCACCAGCTGGGCGTCGTCGGTGGCGGCAAGGCCCCGCTTCCGGGCGTAGGCGTGGGCCTCCCGGAGGAGGGCGGTGAAGAAACCCTGGGGGGTCTGCACCAGGCGCAGGGCCTCCCGGGGCACCACCTCCCCGTAGGCCTCTCCCTCGGGCCGAACCAGGGTGTCGGAAACGGGGAGCACGGGCACCGCCGCCCCCGTGGCCCGGGCGGCCTCGAGGACCCGCTCCGCCAAGGCGGGGCTGGCGAAGGGCCGGGCCACGTCGTGGACCAGCACCAGGGGCAGGCTCGCCGCCTCCAGGAGGCGGGCCACCGATTCCTGCCGCGTCCTTCCCCCCTCCAAGAAAACCGCCCGCAGGCCCGGAGGGGGCTCGGCCCCCGGGGGTAGGGCCACCAGCACCTCCGCCGCCTCCTGGAAGGCCAGGAGGGACCACTCCAAAAGGGTCTTCCCCCCCACCCGCAGGAAGGCCTTGGGCCCTAGGCCGAGCCTCTCCCCGTTGCCGGCGGCGGGGATGAGGACGGAAACCTCCACGCCCCTCATGGTAGCATGGGCCGCGTGAGCGCTTGGGAAGCCCTTCTCCTGGGGTTCGTGGAGGGCCTCACGGAGTTTTTGCCCGTCTCCTCCACCGGCCACCTGACCCTTCTTTTCCACCTCCTGGGCCTGCCCATCGAGGGGGACGCCTTTTTGAAGACCTTCCTCATCGCCATCCAGCTGGGGGCCATCCTGGCCATCCTCCTCCTTTACGGCCGCCGCTTCGCCTTGGACCGGGCGCTTTGGCTCAGGATCGCCGTGGCCTTCCTGCCCACCGCAGCCATAGGCTTCCTCTTCTACCCCCTCATCAAGGGGGTGATCCTGGGCAAGGACGGCATCGTGGTCTTCTTTCTCTTCTTCGTGGGCCTGGTCCTGCTCCTCGCCGACCGCCTGGCGGAACGGGCCCGCTACCAGGACGTGCTGGAGCTGCCCCTTTCCCAGGTGGCCCTGATCGGGGTCTTCCAGGGCCTCTCGGCCCTTTTCCCCGGCACCAGCCGCAGCGGGGCCACCATCCTGGGGGGGCTCCTCCTGGGCTTAAGGCGCAAGGCGGCGGCGGAGTTCAGCTTCCTCCTGGCCCTTCCCACCATGCTGGCCGCGGTGGGCTACGACCTCCTCAAAAGCGCCCCCAGCGTGCCCGATGGAGGCTGGGGCCTCCTCCTCCTGGGCTTTGCCGCCGCCCTCCTCACCGCCTTTCTCACCGTGCGGGGGATGCTGGCCCTGGTGGAGCGGGTGGGCTTTAAGCCCTTTGCCTACTACCGCATGGCGTTGGCCTTGGTCTACGCCTACTTCTTCCTACGCTAGGGCCAGCACCCGGTCCAGGGCCTCGAGGAAGACCTGGTAGTAGGCCTTCCTAGCCCCCTCCCCCATGAGGCCGAGCCGCAGGACCTGCCCCCGGGTGGGGCCGATGCCCCCGGCCACCGCCACGCCCTCGGCGTAGAGGGCCTTCACCAGGCGGTCCGCCTCCACCCCCTCGGGGGGGCGGACCACCAGCACCGTGGGCAGGGGGCTGGCCTTGGGGTAGGGACGGAAGCCCCGGGCGGAAAGCTCTTCCAGAAGCCAGGCGTAGACCTCCCGGGCCCGGCGCTCCCGCGCCTCGATCCCCTCCTCTAGGGCTAGGTCCAGGGCCTCGAGGAGGGCGTAGTGCAGGAGGACGGGGGTGGTGTGGTGGTAGCCGCCCCGCTCCCAGTGCTCGGCCACCCGCGTGAGGTCCAGGTACCAGCCCCGCTTGCCGGTGAAGGCCCTGCGGGCCTCGGGGCTCACGGCGATGGGGGCCAGGCCCGGGGGGGCGGAGAGGCACTTCTGGCTTCCCGTGAAGGCGTAGTCCACCCCCATGGCCCGCATGGAGAAGGGAAGCATGCCCAAGGTGGTCACCGCGTCCAGGAAGAACAAGGCCCCGGCCTCCTTGGCCAGGGACCCCACCTCCTCTGCGGGGTTCAGGACGCCGGTGGAGGTCTCCCCGTGGACCAAGGCCACCATGCGGTAGCGCTTGGCCCTGAGGGCCTTGGCCACGGCCTCCGGGTCCACGGGCTCCCCCGGGGGAAACTCCAGCACCGTGGGCATGAGGCCGTGCAGAGCCGCCATCTCCGCCACCCTTTGGGAGAAGGCCCCGTTCACCAGCACCAGGACCGGACCCTGGTCCAGGCCCGCCAGCCCCGCCTCCATGCCCAGGCTACCCGATCCGGCCAGGGCCGCCACCAAAGCCCCCTCGCCAGGGTCAAAGAGGGCTCGGAGACGCTCCTGGATGGCCTGGTTCACCTTCAGCACCTCGGGGTCCAAATGGCCCCGCATGGGGCGCAGGAGAGCCTTCTGCACGCGTTCAGGGATGGGGGTAGGACCGGGGGTCAAAAGGAGCATCTCAGCTTACCTCCTCTAAAAGGAGAGGCCCCCGCGGCCAAGCCGGGGGGGCCCTTCCCGAAGGAAGGGGCCCCCTACCGGATAGCTCGCAGGAGCCTCATTGACGGGCACTTTAGCAAAACCCCCTTCCCTTGTAAAGTGCTAGCTGGATGAAGGACTACTACGCCATCCTGGGGGTGAGCCGCGAGGCCACCCAGGAGGAGATCAAAAAGGCCTACCGCCGCCTGGCCCTGCAACACCACCCCGACCGCAACCCCGGGGACAAGGAGGCGGAGGAGCGCTTCAAGGAGATCAACGAGGCCTACGCCGTCCTCTCCGACCCCGAGAAGCGGGCCCAGTACGACCGGGGGCTTCTGGGGCAGCCAGAGCTACGCACCGAGGACCTCTTCGACCTCTTCGCCCAGGTCTTCGGCTTCCGCACGGGGCGCGCCGCCCCCAGGGGGGAGGACCTCGAGGCCCTGGTGGAGGTGGAACTCCAAGACCTTCTGCACGGGAAGGAAGCGGAGGTGGCCTACGCCCGCCTGGTGCCCTGCGAGGCCTGCGGAGGCCAAGGGGGCAAGCGGGTGGCCTGCCCCACCTGCGGGGGGCGGGGGATGGTGGAAACCTACCGCCAAGGCCTCTTCGGGGCCTTCGTAAGCCGCTCCACCTGCCCCCATTGCAAAGGGCAGGGCCACCTGCTGGCCGAGGCCTGCCCCGTCTGCCGGGGGAGGGGGCGCGTGGCCCAGGAGGAACGGGTTTCCGTGAAGATCCCCCCGGGGATGGGGGAGGACCACCTCCTGCGGGTGCCCGGGCACGGCAACCTGGGGCCCGGCGGCCCCGGCGACCTCTACGTGCGCCTCAAGGTCCGCCCCCATCCCCACCTGGAGCGGGAAGGGGCGGACCTGGTCTACCGCCTCCGGATCGGCCTGGCCCAGGCGGCCCTGGGCGCCCGGGTGGAGGTGCCGGGCCTGGAGGGCCCCATCCCCCTGGAGATCCCCCCGGGCACGGGCCACGGGGAGGTGTTTGAGCTCCCCGGGGAAGGCCTCCCCCACCCCGGGGGCCGGGGGCGGGGGGCTTTGCGGGTGGTGGTGGAGCTCGTGGTGCCCAAGAAGCTTTCCCCAAAGGCCAGGGAGCTTCTCCGGGCTTACGCCGAGGAGGTGGGGGAGGAGGTGGCCCCCGAAGGCTTTTGGGGGAAACTCAAGGGGTTCTTCCGCAAGTAGCCTTCCCGTGGTAGAGTGAGGTATTCCGGGTCGCTATAGGGTGGCCCCTTGGGTCTAAAGCAACCCCTAAAGTCCCGGATACGAGCCCTAAAGGGCTTGGAAGAGAAGGAGCGGTATGCAGAAGGGTCGGGTCAAGTGGTTCAACGCGGAGAAGGGCTACGGCTTCATTGAGCGCGAGGGGGACACGGACGTGTTCGTCCACTTCAGCGCCATCAACGCCAAGGGGTTCCGCACCCTGAACGAGGGCGACATCGTCACCTTTGACGTGGAGCCGGGCAAGAACGGCAAGGGCCCCCAGGCGGTGAACGTCACCGTGGTGGAGCCGGCCCGCAGGTAAGCGGTCCTTCGCCCGCCCCGGGGTTCCCCCCGGGGCGGCGGCCTTTCATCACCCGTCTCTCAGAGAGGGGGGGGTAGCATGGGAGCGATGCGGACCCTTAACCTGAGCCTACGTCCTGTGGGTTTGGAGGACGCTCCTCTTTTGCACCAGCTCTTCCTGCGAAGCCCCGGGTACTTCGCCCTGATGGGGATGGAGCCCCCGGCCCTCGAGGACGTGGCCCGCGACCTGGCCACCCTGGAGGGCGATGGGCGCCGCCGGGTCTTCCTCCTGGTGTCCGAAGGGGAGGTCGTGGGCTACCTGGACTACAAGCTCCACTACCCCGAGCCTGAAGACGCCACCCTGAGCCTCCTCCTCATCCGCGAGGACCGCCAGGGCCAGGGCCTGGGGCAGCGGGCCCTGACGCACCTGCTGGAGAACTTGGTGGGGGCAGAGCGGCTCTATGCGGTGGTCTACGGGCAAAACCCCAGGGCCAAAGCCTTCTTCCAAGCCCAAGGCTTCCAGCACGTAAAAGACGGGGGTCCCGCGCTAAGCTGGTACGTGCTGCCCCTGAAAAAGGCCCCGCCCCAGCCGACGCTGGGGCGGGAGCCCTGAGCTTTTACTCCAAACCCGCCAGCTTGCGGTTCTTCTCAATGTAGGATTTCCACTGCTCGGGAACATCCTCCTCGGGGAAGATGGCGTTCACCGGGCAGGCGGGCACGCAGGCCCCGCAGTCGATGCACTCCTCGGGGTGGATGTAGAACTGATCCCCCCCATCGTAGATGCACTCCACGGGGCAGACTTCCACGCAGGACTGGTCCTTCACGCCGATGCAGGGCTCACAGATTACGTGTGGCATCCTTCACCTCCTCAACCCCTCCCCCCTATTTTAGGCCGACGGGCCTTTTGTCAACGGGCTAGACCCCCAAGTAGCGGAAAAAGGCCTCCCGGGAAATGGCCCCCACCACCTCCTCCCCCTTGACCACCAGGACCAAGGGTTGCCGCAGGAAGAGGGGGGAAAGCTCGCTTACCGCCACTTCCGCCTCCACGCTGGGCACCTCCTCCAGGGGCAGGATGTGGTCGGCGAGGCCCAAAAGGCCCACCGGGCGCCCCTCTTGCACCAAGAGGGCCACCCCCCGGCCCTCGTAGGCCTCGAGGGCCTCCACCTGGGGCAGGGGCTTGGCCAGGCGGCGGGCCGGGGTGGGCCAGAAAAGGCCAGCGGTGAGCAGGGTGGTGCAGGGCACCCGCACCGCCCGCTTGGCCACGTAGAGGGCGAAGGTGAAGAAGAGGAGGAAGCCCAGCCCCTCGAGAAGCCCGAAAAAGTTGAAGCTTCCCCACCCCAGGCGGCCGCCGCCCCCCAGGAGGGCGTGGAGGAGGTAGGAGAAGAGAAGGCCCAGCACCAAGGCGGCCAGGTAGGCGAAAAGCCCAGCCAGGCGGAGCTCCTTCACCGTGCGCATGGGCTTAGCTTACCAGTTCCTCTTCCCGGTCCACGTCCACCCCCACCTCGGGGTAGGGGGTGATGAGGGCCCGGGCCTCCACTCCCAAAATCCTCTGCGCCCGCGCCTCCAGCTCGGGAAGGGAGAGCCGGCCCAGGAGGAGCTTGAGGAGGATGTCCAGACCGATGAGCCGGGCCAAGGCCAGGGGCTTTTTCCGCAGGGCCACCACCTTCTGGGCCAGGGGCAGGGCCTGGTAGAAAAGCCCCTTGTCCAGAAGCACCAGGTTCCCGCCGGTGAAAACCCCCTCCCGCAAGCGGGCGTAGGTGCGCCGGGTGTGGGGAAAGCGGGCCTCCACCCTTTCCTTGGGCACGATGGGGTAGACGAGGGCGGCCTCCGGGGCGTTTTCCAGCACAAAGCGCACCGCCTCGGGGGTGAGGTGGGGGAGGTCGGCGGTGGCCACCAGGACCCGGCCCTCCACGTGGGCCAAGGCGGCCTCCAGGTTCCCCAGCAGGCTTCCCGTGTCGGGGAGGGTGAGGCGGGGCGGGGGGGAAAGCCCGGGGTTCTCCCCCACGTAGATGGCGGAAAGCCCCGCCTCCTTGAGGGCAGAGAGCACCCACGCCGCCAAAGGCCTTCCTCGGTAGGGCACCAGGGCCTTGCTCCGGACCCCGTACTTCCCCGCCCAAGCCTCCTCGCCGCCTCCTAGGACGATGGCCTTCACCCCCCCATGCTACCGTGAGGACATGGGAAAGTGGCTTGCCCCTTTGGGCCTCCTCCTCACCTGGGCCCTTACCCTCTGGGCCTATTTCCAGCTCCCCGAGAGGATCCCCGCCCACTGGAACGCCCAGGGAGAGGTAGACCGCTACGGAAGCCGGATGGAGGTCTTTCTCCTCCCCCTCGTGCTCACCCTCCTCCTCTATCCCCTCCTGGCCCTGGCCCCCCGGCTGGACCCCAAGCTCCGGAGCCAGGCTCCCCCGGTCTGGCCCTGGCTTCTGGCAGCGGTGGTCTGGACCTTCACCCTTATCCAAGGAGCCTTCCTCTACGCCGCCTGGAGCTACGCCCAGGGCATAGCCTTCCCCGTGGAGTGGGCCATCCTGGGGGCGGTGGGCCTGGTCTTCCTGGTCCTGGGCCTCCTCCTTCCCCGCCTGCCCCCCAACCACCTGGCCGGGGTGCGCACCCCCTGGACCCTGGAAAGCCCAAAGGTGTGGCGGGAGGTCCACCGCCGGGCGGGGTGGATCTTCGCCTTCCTGGGCCTTTTGGCCTGGCTGGCCGCCCTTCTGGGGGGAGGCTGGCTTTGGGTGTGGTTCGCCGCCCTGCTGGCCGGGGGGCTTTACCTGGTGGCCTTCTCCTACCTGGCCTGGCGGAAGGCCCCAGAATGAGGCCACCCCACGGGGAAGCCCCGGCCCGCGAGCCAAGCCGCCCCGGCCCAGGCCGGGGCGGCGCTTCCTCCCCCTAAAGGGGCCTCAGGGTAAGCCGCAGGACCTGGTTGCCCGTGACCCGCACCTCCTGCACCAGGGTGCGGTAGCCGGGGGCCACCAGGGTGAGCTCGTGGTCGCCGAAGGGGGCCTCGAGGCGCAGGTAGCCTCCCTTGGCCACGCCCACCTCCTCCCCGTCCAGGAAGACCCGGGCCTCCACGTTCAGGTAAAGCTCCAGCACCGCCCGCACCGGGACGAGCTCCACGTAAAGCCTAAGGGACTCCGCAGGGCGCACCTCCACCTGGGCCCGGTACTCCGCGTACCCGGGGGCCAGGACCCGCACCTCGTGCAGGCCCGCCTCGAGGGTCACCCTTAAAGGGGCGCGGCCTGCCAGGCGCCCATCCACGTAGACCTCGGCCCCTTCGGGCCTGGCCTCCAGGAAGAGCTCCCCGGTGCGGATGGGCCTAAGGCTGGCGGAAAGCCTGGTCTCCCGCCCCCGCTCCACCCGCACCGTGGCCTGGTAGGGCTCGTAGCCCGGGGCGCGGAGCTCCACCCGGTACGTCCCCTCATCCAGGACCAGGCGCAAGGGGGTGCGGCCCCGGAAGGCGCCGTTCACGTAGGCCTCAGCCCCCGTGGGGCTGGACTCCAGAAGAAGGGTGCCGGTGCGAGGGATGGGGTTCAGGCGCACGTCAAGCCTCGTGGTCTCCCCCCGCCGTACCTGCACCGTGGCCCGGTAGGGCTCGTAGCCGGAAAGCCTAAGCTCCACCCCGTAGCGGCCCTCAGGGAGGGTGAGGGTCAGGGGGGTGCGGCCCCGCAGAGCGCCGTCCACATAGACCTCGGCCCCGGAAGGGCTGGAGGTGACGGCCAGGGTCCCTTGCCTGGGCTCCGGCACCAGCTGGGCGAAGACCTGCACCCGTTCCCCGGGCCTGGGGTTCACCGTGACCCGGTAGGGCTGGTGGCCGGCAAGCCTAAGCTCCACCTCGTGCCGCCCGGGGTTCACCGACAGGGTGACCGGGGTGCGCCCGGAAAGCCGCCCATCCAGGTAGACCTCCGCCCCCTGGGGCCTCGAGTCCACCGTCAGGGTGGCCGTGGCGGGGGTGGAGGGTGGAGCTGTCACCCGGCCCACGAAGTAGCGGGCCACGTCCGTGACCCAGTCCCTAGGGGGCAGGGGCTCAATCACGATGGAAAGGGCCCGGGCCAAACCCTCCGCCCCCTGGACCCGGACCCGGCTTCCCTCCACGTCCAGGATCTCCCCCAGGGAAAGGGGGCGCCGGCTCGCCACCGCCAGGATGCGGTCCTCACCCTCGGGACCGGTCACGGTGTAGCGGTAGCGGGCCCCTTCCGGGGGGAAGCGCCGGGTTTCCCCAGCCCGGAGGAAGTTCTCCCGCTCAAAGGCGTTGGGGAGGATGGGGTCGATACGTCCATCGGCGTTGATGTTGAAGAGGTAGACGTAGGCATCCCGGTTCACGTTCACATAGATGTAGATGGGCTCCCCCACCTGGTACACCGCATTCCCCCGCTTCGCTGGGTCCTTGTCCACCCAGACCTTCACCACGAGGTCGGTGGGCACCGGGTTCACGAGGATGCCCTGGGGACTGATCTGCTGCGCCAGGGCCACACCCAGGCCCAACGCCGCCAAAAGAAGCTTCCGCATAGGCCTCACCTCCACCCTCAGGCTAAAGCTTCCCTGTGAAAATCCTGAGGGAAAAGGGGCAAGGCCCCTTAAGACTCCGCGTAGGCCCCCAAGGCGCGGAAGCGGCGGTAACGGTCCTGGTAAAGCTCCTCCGGGGAAAGCCCTTTGAGCTCCTCGAGGGTCTTGAGAAGGGCTTCCTTGATGTTCTGGATGGCCCTAAGGGGGTCCTTGTGGGCCCCGCCCTCGGGCTCGGGGATGATGGCGTCCACCACCTTCTGGGCCAGGAGGTCCCTTGCGGTGAGCTTCAAGGCCTCGGCGGCCTTGGGGGCCTCCTTGGCGTCCCGCCAGAGGATGGCGGCGCAGGACTCGGGGCTGATCACCGAGTACCAGGCGTTCTCCAGGATGAGGACCCGGTTGGCCACCCCGATGGCCAGGGCCCCCCCGCTGCCCCCCTCCCCCAGGATGAGGGCGATGGCGGGCACCTTAAGGCGGCTCATCCGCTGGATGCTCTGGGCGATGACCCAGGCCTGGCCCCGCTCCTCTGCGGAAACCCCGGGGTAGGCCCCGGGGGTGTCGATGAAGGCGAGGAAGGGGTAGCCGAAGCGGTCGGCCAGGTCCATGAGGCGCATGGCCTTGCGGTAGCCCTCGGGATGGGGCATGCCGAAGTTGCGGTAGAGGTTTTCCTTGGTGTCCCGCCCCTTCTGGTGGCCCACCACCACCACCTTCTGGCCCTCCAAATAGGCGAGCCCCCCCACGATGGCGGGATCGTCGGCGAAGGCCCGGTCCCCGTGGAGCTCTAAAAAGTCCTGGAAGGCCTTCTCCAGGACGTCTAAGGTGGTGGGCCGTCCAGGGGCACGGGCCAGTTGCACCCTCTGCCAGGCGGTGAGGTTGCCGTAGATCTCCTGCTTGAGCCGGGCCAGGCGCTCTTCCAGGAGGCGGATCTCCGCCTCGAGGTCCACCCCCGTGGACCGGGCGGTCTCCTTGAGCTCGGCAATGCGTTTTTCCAGCTCCAGGATGGGCTTTTCAAACTCCAACGGCATAGGGAACTCCAGGGTGCAGATGACGAAGGGCCCGGACCAGCTCGCCCTTGAGCTTCCTGCGGTCCGTGACCCGGTCCACCATGCCGTGCTTCAGCAAAAAC
Source organism: Thermus caliditerrae (assembly GCF_021462525.1). Lineage (GTDB taxonomy): Bacteria > Deinococcota > Deinococci > Deinococcales > Thermaceae > Thermus > Thermus caliditerrae. The sequence continues at coordinate 30,969 of NZ_JAKEDT010000015.1, forward strand.
TCCGCGCGCTGGAACCCCTCGGGGAGCTCCTGCCGGATGGTCTGGCGGATGACCCGGGGCCCGGCGAAGCCGATCAGGGCCCCCGGCTCGGCGAAGATCACGTCGGCCAGGGCGGCGAAGCTGGCGGTAACCCCCCCGGTGGTGGGGTCGGTGAGGATGGAAACGTAGGGAAGGCGCTTTGCCCAAAGGCGGTCCAGGCTCATCACCGTTTTGGCCATCTGCATGAGGGAAAGGGCCGCCTCCTGCATCCTGGCCCCGCCCGAGGCCGCCACGATCACCAAGGCCCTTCCCTCCGCCGCCGCCCGCTCCGCCCCCCGGGCGATCTCCTCCCCCACCACGCTCCCCATGGAACCCCCGGCGAAGGCGTAGTCCATGACCAGCAGGACCGCCGGCACCCCGCCGATGGTGCAGGTGCCCCCCAGGATGGCGTCCTGGCGGCCGGTCTCCTCCTGGTAGGCCTTGAGCCTTTCCGCATAGGGCTTGGTGTCCACGAAGCCCAAGGGGTCCAGGGGTTTAAGCCCCGTGGTCTCTTGGAAGGTGCCGGCATCGGCCAGCATCTCCACCCTTTCGGAAGCAGGCATGCGGTGGTGGTGGCCGCACCTGGGGCAGACGTAGAGGTTTTCCCGGAACTCCTTTTTATAAAGCTGGACCCCGCAGGCCTCGCACTTGGTCCAGAGCTCGGGGACGTCCCGGTTTACCCCACTGGGCCTTTTTCTTCGGAAAAGCCGCTCTAGGGCCACGCCTATGCCTCCTTGGGAGCCTCGAGGGCCTTGGTCTCCCCCGCCAGGCTCTGGCCGATGAAGACCGCCCCTGCCTCCACGTCCAGGGCCTGGGCCCGCACGGTGCCGGTGAAGCGGGCCGTCTTGGAGAGGCTCACCTTCTGGGCCACCAGGTCCGCCTTCACCTCCCCGTGGATCTGGACGCTCCCTGCCTCCACCCTTTCCCCTTCCACCCGGCCCGTACGGCCCACCTCCAGCTCCCCTTCCACGTAAACCGAGCCCTTCACCAGGCCATCGATGCGCACCTGGCCCTTGGCCTTCAGGTCCCCCAGGACCTCGGTATCCGGCCCCAGGTACGTGAGGGCTCCCCCTTGCTTCCGGCCAAACATCCGCCCCATTTTACCGGTGGGCGAAAAAGGGGTCCAGGTAGGGCCTGGGATCCACCGGGGTGCCGCGTCGGTAGACGCTGTAGTGCAGGTGCGGCCCCGTGGAGCGGCCCGTGGAGCCCACGTAGCCCAGGACCTGCCCCCGCTCCACCCTCTGCCCGGGGCGCACCGCCAGGCGGGAGAGGTGGCCGTAGAGGGTCTGGTACCCTTCCGCATGGTCCAGGAGGACCGCCAGGCCGTAGGCCCCCATCCACCCCGTGCGGGCCACCACCCCGCTCCCCGTGGCGTAGACGGGGGCCCCGTAGGGCGCGGCGAAGTCCAGGCCGTCGTGGAACTCGTACCCCGGGCCGAAGGGGTTTTTCCGCATGCCGAAGAAGGAGGTGATCCCCTCATACCCCCTCAGGGGCAGGCCCCGGGGCAGGCTTTGCTCCACCTCCAAGGTCCGCTCCAGGGCGGGGGCCACCTCCTTAAGCTGGCGCTGCAGGTCCAAAACCCCCGCCCGCACCTCCCCCCAGAGGGCCAGGGCCTCCTCCGGGGAGGAAGCCCCTCCCTTCCCGCCCTCCTGGTAGCGCACAGGAAGGGCATTTATGGGGGGAAGCCCCGCCCGGCGGCGGAGCTCTTCGATGGCCTTCTTGAGGGCCTCCAGCTCCTTTTGGGTGCGCCTGGCCTCCTCGGTGAGGGCGCCGTTTTTGGCCCTCTCGGCCTCGAGGGCCAGGGAAAGCCTCCGGGCCTCCTGGGAAAGGGCCTGGAGGCGGACCTCGAGGGCCCGGGCCTCCCGGCTCTTTTGCCAAAAGTAGAGGTTGGCCCCGGTCCACAGGCCGAGGAGGGCGAGGAGGAGGAGAAGGGCCCACCCCGGCAGGGAAAGGGCGCGGCTCCCCCCGCCGCTTCGGGCCAGGAGGAGGGTGTAGCGCACGGGCCGCCGCTTCATCCCGAGGAGTATACCAGGGAGGCCTTCAGACCACGTCCAGGATCAGAGGCAGGGGCCTGGCCTCCGCCCCCAGGCGGAAGGCGGCGCGCAGGTGGTCCAACGCCTCCTGCAAGCCCCGGCTTCGGTGGTAGACCAGGGCCAGGGGCTCGCCCCTGACCACCCGGTCCCCGGGCTTCTTCAGAAGGTAGACCCCCACCCCGTGGTCGATGGCCTCCCCCTTCTTCGTCCGCCCACCCCCCAGGGCCAAGACGGCCAGGCCCACCCGGTAGGCGTCCACCTCTGCCACCACGCCCTCTTCCTCTGCCAGGAGGGGGTGTTCCTCCGCCAGGGGCAAAAGGGAAAGGTCCTCCACCACCCGCCCATCCCCCCCCTGGGCCTCGAGGAACGCCCGGAACCGCTCCAACGCCCTCCCGCTCTCCAGGGCCTCCCGGGCCAGGCTGGGGGCAAGGCCCTCCAGCCTTAGGGCCTCCTCCGCAAGGCGCAGGGCCACCGCCAGGAGGTCTTCCGGGCCTTCCCCCTTCAGGGTGAGGATGGCCTCCCGGACCTCTATGGCGTTCCCCACCGCCCGGCCCAAGGGGGCCTCCATGCTGGTGAGCACCGCCCGGACCCGCCTACCCGCCCCCCGGCCGATCTCCACCATGGTCTTGGCGAGAAGCCGGGCTTCCTCCAAGGTCTTCATGAAGGCCCCCCGGCCCACCTTCACGTCCAAGACGATGCTCCTGGCCCCAGCGGCCAGCTTTTTGCTCATAATGGAGCTGGCGATCAGGGGGATGCTCTCCACCGTGGCGGTCACGTCCCTTAGGGCGTAGAGCTTTCCGTCCAGGGGAGCCAAGTCAGGGCTTTGGGCGGCGATGACCAGGCCCACCCGCCGGGCGCGCTCCAAAAACTCCGCCTCGGTCATCTCCCCCCGCCAGCCCGGCACCGACTCCAGCTTGTCGATGGTGCCGCCGGTGTGGGCCAGCCCCCGGCCCGACATCTTGGCCACCGTGCACCCGCTGGCCGCCAGGATGGGCCCCACCACCAGGCTCACCTTGTCCCCCACCCCTCCCGAGGAGTGCTTGTCCACCGGGTGGGGCAGGCCCGAGAGGTCCAGCACCTTCCCAGAGTAGGCCAGGGTCTCCGTGAGCCAGAGGGTTTCCTCCGGGTCCAGGCCCCGCAAGAAGGCCGCCATGAGCCAGGCCGCCACCTGGTAGTCCGGCACCTCCTCCCGCAGGTAGCCCAGGAGGAAGGCCTCGAGGTCCTCCCGGCGGTGCTTGCCCCCCTCGCGCTTTTCCCGGATGAAGAGAACGGGGTTCATAGGCCCATGCTACGCTAAGGCCATGGCCCGGCGGTACCGCTTTGGCATCGAGGAGTTCGAGCGCCTCTTCCAGGGGGTCACGGGGGTGGAGCTTCTGGATGGGGAGGTGTACCAGATGAGCCCTATTGGTCCTAGGCACGCCGAGGTAGTAGCCCGTTTAGTGACCCGGTTCGCCCAGGCCCTGGGGGATCAAGCCCGCGTCTGGCCGCAAAATCCCGTGCGCCTGCCCCCGGGCTCCGAGCCCCAGCCCGATATCGCCCTTCTCAAGCCCAAGGACTACTGGGAAAGCCTCCCCACCCCTGAGGACGTCCTCCTCCTGGTGGAGGTAGCCGACGCCAGCCTGGAGTACGACCGGGAGGTAAAGCTCCCCATCTACGCCCAAGCGGGCATCCCCGAGGTGTGGCTTCTGGACCTCCAGGGAAACCGCCTCCATATCTTCCGCGCCCCCAAAGAGGGCCTCTACACGGAACACCGGGTGCTCCTCCCCGGGGAGGAGGCGGAACCCCTTCACTTCCCCGGGGTGCGGGTGGCCTGGCCCTAGGGGCTACGCCTTCCCCACGGAGCCGAAGAGCTCCATGCGGCTTTTCACCACCTCCTTCACCGCCTCCCGGGCCGGGCCCAGGTACTTCCTGGGGTCGAACTCCTTGGGGTTCTTCAGGAGGCCCTCCCGGAGAAGGGCGGTAAAGGCCAGGCGCAGGTCGGTGTCGGTGTTGATCTTGGCGATGCCCATGGCGATGGCCTTCCTTATGTCCTCGGGGTGGATGCCCGCCGCCTCCCCGATCTCCCCCCCGGCGGCGCGGAAGCGCTGGATGAGCTCAGGGGGCACGGAGCTTGCCCCGTGCAGGACCAGGGGGGCCTCCACCAGCCCGGCGATCCGCTCCAGGCGGGGGAAGTCGATGAAGGGCCTTCCCTTCCCCTTGTAGGCCCCGTGGCTGGTGCCGATGGCCACCGCCAGGTAGTGGGCCCCGGTGCGCTCCATGAAGAGGCGGGCCTCCTCGGGGTTGGTGAGGAGGGCGTCCTTCTCGTCCACGGCCACGTGCTCCTCGATGCCCGCCAGGCGGCCAAGCTCCGCCTCCACCGTGACCCCCACCGCCTGGGCCGCCTCCACCACCCGCCGGGTCTCCCGAACGTTGGTCTCGAAGTCCTCGTGGGACTTGTCGATCATGACGCTGGTGAAGCCCTCCCGGAGGGCCCTTAGCACGCTTTCGTAGCTGGAGCCGTGGTCCAGGTGAATGGCCACGGGCACCCGGGCCTCCTGGGCCAGGGCCACCGCCATGCGGGTCAGGGCCCGGCCCCCGTACTTCATGGCCCCTTCGGAGAGGGCCAGGATCACCGGGCTCCTGAGCTCCTCGGCGGCCTCGAGGATGGCCTGGGTGAGCTCCATGTTGTTGGTGTTGAAGGCCCCCACGCCGTAGCCTTCCGCCCGCGCCTTCTTCAGGATTTCCAAACCGGTCACCAACATAAGCGCCTCCGCCGGGATTATACCCCGCCGCTTATGGAAGCGTGGAAAGGTTGCTAGGCCCCGCGCTCCTCCCGGGGGGCCTCAGTAGGCCTGGCCCGTGGCCTTGGTGAGGAGGAGGCGGAACTCGTGGGGGCTGGTGGCCGAGGCCAGGGCGTCCTCCAGGGAGATGAGCCCCCCGGTGTAGAGCTCCACCAGGTGCTGGTCGAAGGTGCGCATGCCGTGGATGGAGCCCTCCATCATGGCCTCCTTGATCTGGGGGGTCTTGTCCTCGTCCTTGATGAGCTCCCGCACGTAGGGGGTGGCGATGAGGACCTCGAGGGCCAAGACCCGCCCCGCCCCGTCCGCCCGGGGAAGAAGCCGCTGGGAAAGGATGCCAAGAAGCGACTCCGCCAGGAGGATGCGCACCTGCTGGTGCTCGTGCAGGGGAAAGAACTCGATGATGCGGTTGATGGTGCGCCAGGCGTCCAGGGTGTGCAGGGTGGAGAGGACCAGGTGCCCGGTCTGGGCGGCCATGAGGGCGGCCTCCACCGTCTCCTTGTCCCGCATCTCCCCAATGAGGATCACGTCCGGGTCCTGGCGCATGGCGTACTTGACCCCGGAGTAGAAGCTGTCCGTGTCCAGCCCCACTTCCCGCTGGACCACCAGGCTCTTCTTGTGCCGGTGCAGGAACTCGATGGGGTCCTCGATGGTGATGATGTTCTTGGCGTAGTGCAGATTGATGTGGTCGATGAGGGCCGCCAAGGTGGTGCTCTTCCCTGAGCCCGTGGGCCCCGTGACCAGGATCAGGCCCCGCTCCTTACCCGCCAGCCCCTCCATCACCTCCCGGGGCAGGCCCAGGGCCTCAAAGCTGGGAATGACCTCTGCCACCACCCGCATGACCAGGCCGAAGCTTCCCCTTTGCCGCATAAGGTTGCAGCGGAAGCGGGCCACCCCGGGGATGGTGTAGGCGAAGTCCAATTCCTTGCGGTACTCCACCTCCTCCCACTGCTCCGGGGTGAGGAGGGCCTTGGCGATGGCTTCGGTGTCCTTGGGGGTAAGGGGGCGGTTGCCGAAAGGGCGGAGCTTCCCATCCACCCGGATCACCGGGGGGGCCCCCGCCTGCAGGTGGATGTCCGAGGCCCGGGCCTGCACCATGGCCTTGAACATCTCCAAAAGGCTCCCCTTCCCCTCCTGGGTGAAGGCCTCGCTCATGGATGGACCTCCAGGTTGTCGATGAGGCGCACCTCAGGAAAGCGCCCGGCGGCGATCCCCCGGGCCCCCGGCACCCAGTCGGAAAGGGGGAGGAGGGTTTCCGGATGCACCAGGGCCAGGTAGTCCTTGCGGAACTCGGGCACCTCGGCCAAAACCCCCTCCCCGGCCCGCAGGGCCTCGGCCACACTCCCGCCCGCCCAGGCCACCTCCCGCATGGCCCAAAGGGCCCGGTAAAGGAGGTTGGCCTTCCCGCGGGTTTCCGGGGAGAGGTAGACGTTGCGGCTGGAAAGGGCCAGGCCGTCCTCCTCCCGCACCGTGGGCACCCCCACCACCTCGAGGGGGAACCCCAGGTCCCGCACCATCCTGCGGATCACCAGAAGCTGCTGGTAGTCCTTCTCCCCGAAATAGGCCCGCTCCGGGTGCACGAGGAGGAAGAGGCGGGCCACCACCGTGGCCACCCCCTGGAAGTGGCCGGGGCGCACCGCCCCCTCCCAAAGGGCCGTGAGGGGCCCCTCCACGCTGACCCGGGTGGAGAAGCCCGCCGGGTACATCTCCTCCACGCTGGGAGCGAAGAGGAGGTCTACGCCCGCCGCTTCCAAAAGGGCCCGGTCCCGCTCCAGGTCCCGGGGGTAGCGGTGGTAGTCCTCCCCCGGGCCGAACTGCAGGGGGTTGACGAAGATGGAAACCACTACGAAGGGGTTTTCCCTCCGGGCCCGCTCCACCAAGGCCAGGTGCCCCCGGTGCAGGTAGCCCATGGTGGGGACAAAGCCTACCCCCTCCCGGGGCAGGGCCGCCCGGAGTTCCGCCACGGTGCCCACCACGTTCACGGGGCTCAGTATACTTTCCCCGTGGGCAAGAAGAAGCGCGAGGAAAAGCTCAAGAAAAAGGCCCTGAAGGAATGGGAGGAAAAGCGGCCGAAAACTTTTCGCGAGGCCCTAAAGTACTTCCCCGGGGTCTTTTTGCGCACCACCTTGGTGATGGTGGGCGCGGTGGCCCTGATCCTACTGGCGGGCCTCCTGGGCCTAGGGGTGGCCGAGAGCTTTTGGTTCCAGCTCCTGGTGTACCTGGGCTTCTACCTGGCCTTCCAGCGCTTCATCATGGGGCCTTTGGCCCCACCCCGGATAAAATGAGGGCCGATGGCTGAGCCCGCGGAGGTCCAGCGCCCCCTGACCCTCGAGGCCTACCTGGAGGAGGAAGCCCAAAGCCCCGTGCGCCACGAGCTGGTCCGGGGCTTCCCCAGGGCCATGGCTGGGGCCAGCCGCCGCCACAACCTCCTGGTGGTGGCCCTGGTGGCGGCCCTCTTCCCCAGAGCCCGGGAAAAGGGGTGTCGGGTACATGCGGAAACCTTCAAGCTCAAGGTGGCCCCCGACACCGTCTACTACCCCGACCTCATGGTGGTTTGCGGCCCTCCCGGGGAAAACCCCTTCTGGGAAGAGCGCCCCTGCCTGGTCCTGGAGGTCCTCTCCCCTTCCACAGAGGCCCAGGACCGCTGGGAGAAGATGCGGGCCTATCTGGGCCTGGAAACCCTCCAGGCCTATCTGCTCCTGGACCCCGAACAGAAGGGCCTCGAGGGGTATTTCCGCGAGGGGAAAGGGTTCAGCCTAAGGCGCTACACCGGGGGGCGGGTGCCCCTGCCCTGTCTGGACACTTCCCTAGACCTCGAGGCCCTCTACTCGGCCCTGGGGTAGTCAGATCCTCTCGGCGTCCGCCCAGAAGCCTTCCAGGTCGTAGTACTCCCGGGCCTCGGGGGTCATGAGGTGGACCACCACCTCCCCGTAGTCCAGGACCACCCAGCGGGGGCTCTGCCCCTCCGTGGGCCGGGGGCGGAGGCCCTCCTCCTCCAGCTTCTCCTGCACGTGCCGCTCCAGGGCCTGCAGGTGGGGGGTGCTGGTGGCGCTGGCCACCACAAAGTAGTCCAGGCTCTCGGACACCGCCCGGAGGTCCAGGGCCACCACCTTTTCCGCTTTCTTTTCCCAAAGGAGATCCTTGATCCTGGCTACCAGCTTCACTGCCTCGAGGGTCTTTACCATCTACCCCTATTGTACCAGGTCCCGCCCGAGCTCCACCACCACCCCGGGAACCGGCTGGTGGGGGGCCAAAAGAGGCAGATGAAAGAGCTCCGCAAAGTAGCCTCCCGCCTCGAGGTCCTTGGCGTACACGGCGCTCCGCGCCACCTCCGCCTCCTCCACCTGCACCTCCACCCCCTCCCGGGCCAAAAGGGCCTGGCCCCAAAGGATCAGGTCCCTTTCCCCCCGTAGGCGCACGGGAACCTGCGGCGGGGATGAGGGCAGGGCCATGCCCATCCATGCGGCCAGGAACTGGGCCTTGGCCCGCTCGTCCACATAGAGGAAGGTCCCCTTCCCCTCCTGGGTGGGCAGGGTGGCAAGGGAAAGCCTAAGGCCTCGGATTCCAGGGAGGTGGGCCAAAACCTCCTCCAGGGAAAGGTCGGTGTCCAGCTCCCGCCAGGCCTCCCTTAGGGCCAGGGTCACGGCCGGCCAGGTGCGGGGGTCCTGGGCCTTTTTGAGCACCTGGGAGACCACCCCCTTGATGCGGTCCAGCCGGGCGTAGTCCCCCAGGGCGTCCATGCGGAAGCGCATGTACTTCACCGCCTCCTCCCCATTTAGGTGAAGCCTTCCCGCAGGGAAGTCGATGAAAAGCTTCGCCGCCCGGTCGGTGTAGCGCATGGGCCTTTCCAGGTAGACCTCCACCCCTCCCACCGCATCCACCATCCGGGCCACGCTTTCCAGGGTGAGGATGACGTGCCTTTCCACCACCAGGCCCGTGGCCTCCTCCACCGCCCGCTTGAGGAGCTCCGCCCCGCCCCGGGCGTAGGCGGCGTTGATCTTGCCCCCCACCATGGGGCTATAGAGGTCCCGGGGAATGGCCAAGGCCCTGGCCTCCCCTCCCCTTAGGCGCACGTAAAAGATGGTGTCCGTGCGGCTTCCCGGGCCGCAGGGGGTGTGGTAGCCGCAGTACTCGATGTCCCGGGCCGCCACCACCACTCCCATCTCGGGCAAGGCCCCAACCCTCCTGGGCCGCACCCCTTCCTCCTCCCCCGGCCGGGGCCAGGAAAGCGCCAATCCCAGGGCGAAAAGGCTCAGGGCCAACAGGAGGAAGGAGGTCCTAGGACGCATGGAGCAGGCTCTGGTACACCGCCAGGGTCCTCGGGTGGACGGGGATCCCCTTGCCCTTCAGGTACTCCACCTTGTTGCGCACCGCCTGGCGGTAGGCCTCCAGGAGGTTTCCCGAAAGGGCGAGCTCCCGGATCTCCCCGTTCACCCCCCGGCCGGGCTCAGAGACGTCGGCGATGTAAAGGGCCATGCCGAGGCCGTTTCTTGGGTCCACCCCGTACACGTGCCCCTCCACCGCCTCGAGGACCTCCTTGTCCTCTACCCCCCAGGCCTCGGCCAAAACCCGGGCCGCCCGGCCGTGGAGGGATAGGGGATGGGCCTCCTCCACCTCGTTTTCCGGAGGGGCCAGGCGGGCCAGCTCCTCCAGGGGAAGGTCCCGGGCGGCGTCGTGCAGGATCCCCGCCAGATAGGCCCTTTCCCCGTCCAAGCCGTTTTTCTCCGCGATCTCCCGGGCCAGGGCCGCCACCCTTTGGATGTGGGCCCACCGCTCGGGACGGACCAAGGCCTTGACCTTCTCCAGAAGCTCAGCGGTAGAGACCGTGCCGTTCAAGGTACACCTCCACGGGCCTGGGCACCCAAAAGCGCACGCTTTTCCCCTCCCGGATGCGCCTGCGGATCTCGGTGCTGGATATCCCCACCTCCGGGACCAGAAGGGGCACCACGGGCACCGGCATGGTTTCCAAGGGGTAGCCGGGCCGGGCCACGGCCACCAGGGTGGCCAGCTCGGGAAGCCGGTGCCCTTCCTTCCAGGTGAGGACGTCCCGGTAGGCGTCCGCCCCGGTGATGAAGAAGAGCTCGTCCCCTGGGAAAAGCCTCCGGGCCTCTTCCAGGGTGTCCACGGTGTAGCTGGGCCCAGGGCGGTCCAGCTCGAGGCGGGAGGCGAAGAAGCGCCCCTCCTCCGCCGTGGCCAGGAGGACCATCTCGTAGCGGGCCTCTGGGGGCGCCACCGGGGTCTTGTGGGGCGGCCTGGCGGCCACCACGAAGAGCACCCGGTCCAGCCCCAAGGCGCTTGCGGCCTCGCTGGCGGCCAGGAGGTGCCCCAGGTGGATGGGATCGAAGCTGCCGCCGAAAAGGCCAATGCGCACCGCTAAACCTCCGGGATGTACTCAAACTCCTTGTCCCCGATGCGCACGAGGTCCCCCGCCCGCACCCCCTTGGCCTTGAGGGCCGCCTCCACCCCGTGGCGCCGGAACACCTCCTGAAGGTAGCCCGCCGCCTCCTGTATATCTCCCTTGAGCCGCCTCAGGTAGCGCTCCACCTGCGGGGCCCGCACCTCGTAGACCCCTTCCGCCACCGGCACCACCTCCACCCCGGCCTCCACCACCGCCTTTGGCGCAGGCTTGGGAAGCTCGGGGGCAGGGGTGGCCTTCACCAGGCTCAAAAGGGCTTCCTTCAGGGCCTCCAGGCCCTCCCCCGTGAGGGCGCTCACCGGCAGGACGGGAAGCCCCTCTCCCGCCAGCTCCGCCACCTTTTCCTTCACCTCCTCCGGGGAAAGGAGGTCCACCTTGTTGAGGGCGATGAGGCTTGGCCGCCTGAGGAGGTCCTTGTCGTAGGCCCCCACCTCCTGGCGCAGGGTATGGAGGGTCTTGAGGGGCTCCTGGGTAGCGTCCAGGACGTAAAGGAGCACCCGGGTGCGGGCGATGTGGCGCAAAAACTCCAGGCCCAAGCCCTTTCCCTGGCTTGCCCCCTCGATGATGCCGGGGATGTCCGCCAGGGTGAAGCGCTCCTTCTCCACCTCCCCCACCTCCACCACCCCCAGGTTGGGGCTCAGGGTGGTGAAGGGGTAGGGGGCAATCTTGGGGTGGGCCCGGGTGGTGGCGGCGAGGAGGCTGCTCTTCCCCGCGTTGGGGTAGCCCACCAGCCCCACGTCGGCGATGAGCATGAGCTCCAGCCTCAGGCGGCGCCTCTCCCCTTCCTCCCCCGCCTCGGCAAAGCGGGGCGCCTGGCGGGTGGGGGTGACGAAGTGGGCGTTGCCCCGCCCTCCCTCTCCCCCACGGGCCACCAGGAGGACCTGGCCCTCCTCCGTGAGGTCTCCAAGAAGCTCCCCCGTGTCCGCATCGAAGACCCGGGTGCCCCGGGGCACCTCCACGTAGAGGTCCCGCCCCGCGCGTCCGTGCTGGCCGCTTCCCTTGCCGTGCTCCCCGTCCTCGGCCCTATAGGTGCGCTGGGAAAGCTCGGAAAGGGAGTCCACGCTCCCCTTGGCCCGGAGGTAGACGCTCCCCCCCCGCCCCCCATCCCCCCCGTCCGGCCCCCCTTTGGGCACGAACTTCTCCCGCCGGAAGGAAACGGCACCGTCGCCACCCCTTCCGGCGGCGACGGTGATCAGGAGAACGTCTTGGAACATCCGGGCACGCCCCTTTGGCCTACGCCAAGGGGCGCACGCTCACGAAGCGGCCCAGCCGCCCCTTGTCCTGAAACTCCACCACCCCGTCCACCAGGGCGAAGAGGGTAAAGTCCCGGCCCATGCCCACGTTCTTCCCGGGCTTGAACTGGGTGCCCCGCTGGCGGACCAGGATGTTCCCGGCCCTCACCACCTGGCCCCCGTAGCGCTTGACCCCGAGGCGCTTGGCCTGGGAGTCGCGGCCGTTCTTGGTGGAACCCAAACCCTTTTTATGTGCCATGGCTCACCCCTGGATCTCCTTGATGAGGATCTCCGTGTAGGGCTGGCGGTGCCCCTTCTTCCTGCGGTACTGGACCTTGGCCTTGAAGCGGGAGATGGTCACCTTCTTGCCCTTCCCGTGGCCCAGGACCTCGGCCACCACCTTGGCCCCCTCCACCACGGGAGCCCCCACCGCCGCCTTCTCGCCCCCCAGGAGGAGGACGGGAAGCTCCACCAGGCTTCCGGGCTCGGCCTCGAGCTTCTCCACCCGAAGCCTCAGCCCGGGCTCCACCCGGTACTGCTTGCCGCCGGTCTTGACGATCGCGAACATGGCTTCCCCTTCCCAAAAGCCCCCGAAGGGGCTACCGGCTTTCCACTATACCCAACCCCGGGCCTTCCTTCAAGCAAGGCCCCCCAGGCTACCCCGCCGCCTCCGGCTTGGGCGCTCTCAGGGCTTCCGCCACGAAGGCCGCCATCACCCCCAGCATGAGCCCCAGAGCCACCGCCAAGGCCAAGATGAGGCCCCGCTTGGGGGCCACCTTCTCGTAGACGGGGAAGGCCGGGGCGATGACCTGGGCCAGGGCGTTCTGGGAGCTCGCCAGCTCGATCTGCAGGTCGGTTTTCTTCTGGGCGAGGGCCAGGTAGGCGTTCTTGGCCAGCTCCAAGGCCTGGCTGAGCCGGTCCTGCTCCACCTGGGCCCGGGCCACCCGCTCCTTGAGGAGGTTGATGCGGCTTTCCACCTGGGCGATGCGGGCCTGAAGGGCCGCCCTCCGGGCCGAAAGCCTCGCCTCCTCCGCTTGAGCGTCGATGAGGGCCGAGCGCAGGCGTTGGTACTCGGGGTTGGGGTTGTCAAAGGCCAGGTCCTGCGCGGTGAGGTTGGCGATCTGGTCGTAGCGTGAACGGAAGGCTTCATAGGCCGCCTTCTTGGTGTTGTATTCCAGAAGAATAGCCTCCTTTTCCCGCTCTTGAACGGCGATCTGGGTCCGCAGGCTCTGGATGCGGCGCTCGTACTCCTGGAGGTTGCGCTCCAGCGCCTGGCGCTCGGCTTCCAAAGCCGCCCGCTCGGCCTCGAGGGCCACCACCTGGTCCCGGAAGCGCAGGACATCCGGGCTCACCTCCCGAAGCCGCATGTCCGGCTTCGCCGCCAACCGCTTCAGGTTCTCCGCATACCGGTACACCGCATTGTAAATGTCCCGCGCCACGTCCAGCTCCGTGGCCAAACGCACCCGCCTCGCCTCCTCCTCCGCTATCCGCTCCTGCAACGACTGCACCTGCGGCTCAAGCCGCGAGGCCTCAGCCCCAAGCGCCTTTTCCTCCGCTTCCAGCGCCGCCAGTTGGACCTCTAGGTCGATGATCTGGTCCCGGAAGCGCAGGACATCCGGGCTCACCTCCCGAAGCCGCGTGTCCGGCTTCGCCGCCAACCGCTTCAGGTTCTCCGCATACCGGTAAACCGCATTGTAAATGTCCCGCGCCACGTCCAACTCCGTGGCCAAACGCACCCGCCTCGCCTCCTCCTCCGCTATCCGCTCCTGCAACGACTGCACCTGCGGCTCAAGCCGCGAGGCCTCGTCCTGCAAAGCTGCCTCTTCACGCTCCAAAGCCGCCAGATCGGCCCGAAGGTCCAAAGCGGTAAAGAGAAGCTTTTGGTGGGTGGGGTTCAGCTCCTGGTTCCGCAACTTCAACCCCACCAAGGCCTGAAGATCTCCCCCACGGGCCAGGACCGCAGCCACCGCCGGATCCGCCACCACCTCCCTTTCCAAGGCCAGAAGCTTGGGCTCTTTAGCGAGTTCCGCTTCCGCTTCCGCAAGGCGCCTTTGGAGCACCGCTCGCTCCGTGGGGATCCTCTCAAGGCGCTGCCTGATTCCCGCCACCCGGTCGGTAAAGCCCCCCAGCTGCTGCTTCAACACCGCCAACTGGCTCTCACGCTGGTACGCCTGCCACGCAGCCTCCGCCGCCTTCAGCCGACCATCCGCCTCCCTCAACCGCTCCGCTACCAAAGCCTCCGCCTCCTTCACCGTTAAACCCGCCACCAGGTTCTCCAGCGATAGGCCCGGAAGCTCGGCCTTGAACTGCTCAAATCGTTGCCGGGCTACCCCAAGTGCCTCCTGCACCCTGGCACGCTCCGTCACAATCCCGTTCAACCGCTGCCGGGTCCCTGCCACCCGGTCGGCAAAGCCCCCCAGCTGCTGCTTCAGCACCGCCAACTGGCTCTCCCGCTGGTACGCCTGCCACGCAGCCTCCGCCGCCTTCAGCCGACCATCCGCCTCCCGGAGGCGCTCCGCTACCAAAGCCTCCGCCTCCTTCACCGTTAAACCCGCCACCAGGTTCTCCAGCGATAGGCCCGGAAGCTCGGCTTTATACTCCTCCAAGCGGGCCTGCGCCTCCCGCAGCTGGGTTTCCCGGACAGCCAGCTCCTTGCGGATGCCCAGCAACCGGGATTGGGCGGAGGCAAAACCCTCCACATAAGCGCTGAGCTCTGCCTGCCACACGGGAATGCGCTCACGCCCTTTGAACTTCTCTAAGGACTGGGCGGCGGCGGCATAGCTTTGCTGCGCTCTTTCCGTTTCCCGCTTCAAGTTCGCCTTAGCTGCCTCCAATTGCCTGCCCATGATGGCCAGCTGCTCGGGGCTGGTGCCGATGGGCACCAAGGCGGCCTGCCTCCGGGCTTCCGCTTCCAGGGCATCCGCCTTTCCCCGTACCGCCGCCAGGTCCCTATCCAGGGCCGAAAGCTCCTGGTCCAGGCTCACCCGCTCCCCCGTTTTGGCATCCAGCTCCGCCTTGTCCTGAGCCAAGGTGGTGGCGCGCTGAAAGGCCTCCCAGCGGCCCTGGGCCTCCCGGTAGGCCCTCTCCGCCGGGGCGATCTGCTCCTCCAGGGCTTGGAGGTTGGCCTCCAGGCGGGCCAAGGGAATGCGGTTCACCCGCTTGGTGACCGCCTCCGCCCACAGGTTGGCCGCCCGTGCCGCCACCTCGGGGGCGGGGGCCTCCACCGTGAGGGAAGCCACCACCGGGGGCACCTGGCCCTGGGGCACCGCCTGCTGCCTGGGGGACTCGTTCTTGATCTTGAAGTCCTTCACCATCCGCTCCAGGCCCGGGGTGCCCCCCTGGTCCTGCCAGGCGGTGGGGAGCTTGCCCTCCCGCCTCAGGGCCTCCCAAACCTCCCGCGTCACCTCCTCGGAGAAGGCCAAAGCCCTTAGGCCCTCAAAGGTGAGGAGGTTTTGCCCTTGCACCTGGATGCGCTGCTCCAGCTGGGCCTGCACCTGCACCGGGGCCACGTTCACCGTGGCGGTGGAGGCGTAGCGGGGCTCGGCGATGAAGAAGGCGTAGATGAGGGCCACCACAGCTAAGACCAAGGGAAAAGCCCAAAGCAGACGGCGGTGCCGCCCGAGAATGGCCACCACGTCCCGAAGGGAAAGCTCGTCCTGAGGCGCCTGCAGCATACTCGGGCCAGTATACCCTTAGTGGGCACCCTTGCGCGTCAGAAGCACCCAGACCGTACGGGCCAGAATATAAAAGTCCAGCCAAAGGGACCAGTTGCGAACGTAATACGCTTCTAGGGCCACCCTGTCAGCAAATTCAAGTTGATTCCTCCCCATTACCTGCCATGGTCCCGTTATCCCTGGACGCACACTTTCATACAGCTTCGCAAGAGGACCATAATATGTCTCGAGCTCTTCCTTAAAAGCTGGGCGAGGTCCTACCAAACTCATATCCCCGCGTATTACGTTCCACAGTTGGGGTAGCTCGTCCAAACTCGCTTTACGCAAAACCTTGCCTATCACCGGCAACACCCTCGGGTCGTTTTTTAGTTTGCGAAATCTTTCCCATTCTTCCTTGGCTTTGGGGTCTTCTTCTAGAAGAACTTTCAGCCTCTCCTCCGCATCTAAATACATAGTGCGCAACTTCCAAATACGAAAGGGCTTGCCCCCGTAGCCAATGCGCTCTTGGAAAAACAAGAAGGGTCCTCTGTCCACGAGGATAATCAGAAGGCCCAGTATGGCCATGAGGGGCAGGCTAAGCAGAAACAAGGGCACACTCAAACTCAAATCTAAAACACGCTTTGTCAATTGATTGCGGCGTAAAAGCAAATTCTTCTTAATCTCCAGCCCCAAAGTACCTCCCAAATCGCGCGCAGAGACCCAGAGGCTTTGCATCTCCAAAAGGTCCGGCACCAAGATCACCTGCGGAAAGGAGAGGCCTTCCAGGACTTCCAATAAGCGCCTCCTGCCCACCCCCGGCATGGCCAAGACGGCCGTCCTCACCCCCCGCCGGGCCCACGCTTCCGCTTCCGCCAAGGTCCCCAAGACGGGCAGGCCCTCCACCTCCTTCTCCCGCTTTGCGGGGTCGTCGTCCAGGAAACCCACGGGCCTTAGCCCCAAGGCCTTTTCCCGCAGGAGGGCTCGGGCCACCAACGCCCCCGTCTTGCCCGCCCCCAGGATAAGGACCGGCGTTCCCCAAAGGCCCAGGCGCACGAGACCCTCCCTCATCAGTGCTTCAGCTAAGGGGGGCAGGACCAGGGCAAAGGCAAAGGCAAAGGCCAGGACCCCTCGAGACCACCCCTCCCGCAGAAGCAACCATTCCCAGGCGATGAGGGCCAGGAACATGAGCAGGGTCACCTGCACCTTCCGGCGCATCCGCTCCACCGGGGGAAGCCCGTACCCGGGGTAGAGGCCGGCCAGGGCGTAGCCCAGGGGAAAGAGGAGAAGGGCCAAGGCAAGGGAACCCGGGATTTGGGGGGGCACCTTGGCGGGCAGAAATGCATCTAAGGCCAGCCGCAGAGTGTAGCCGAGCAAAAGGGAAAGCTCCAGGGCCAGAAGGTCCGCCACCAGCAGTCCCAAAAGCGGGGCCACCCGCCTCACGATCCCAAAGCGCTCCGCCAAAGGCGCCCTCCGAGGCGCCATCACAACCGGTCCCTGCTGCATGCTTCCAGCACCTCCCCATAGAAGGCCAGGGTTTCCCGTACCATCCTCTCCACGGTGAAACCCGAAGCCTTTTTTCGGCTCTCCTCCCCCATCCTTCGCCGCAGGGCTGGATCTGCCGCTAGAATGCCCATGAAACGGGCCAGGGATACAGCGTCGCCAACCGGATAGATAAACCCATTAACCCCTTGCGTAACGATATCCGTAGCCCATCCCACTGGGGTGGTGAGTATGGGTAAACCTGCACCGGCAGCCTCCAACAGCACAATGACCGCCGATTCATAAGCGCTAGAGAGCACGAAGGCATCAAATCCGCGCATGGCCAAACGCCCCTCCTGATACCCCAGGAAAAGCGTGGCGTGCGCAATCTCCAGGTCCTTGGCCATGGCCTCGAGGGAGGGGCGAAGGGGCCCATCCCCCACGAACACCAGCTTAGCCCTTCCCGGGAAGCGAGAGACAAACTCGGCAAAAGCCCTTAGGGCCACCTCAGGGGCCTTTTGAAGGTCCAAGCGCCCCACAAAGCCGAAGACCACCTCATCCCCTTGGAGGCCCCAAGAACGGCGGAGGAACTCTCGCTCGACCGGGGATGGGGGCTCTAGGGATAAACCGGCCGGCGGAATGATCCTGAAGGGCACCTTGGAAAACCCTAGGCGCTCGTACTCCCGGTGCTCATAGGTTGAACCCAGGATGAAGCCATCGGTAAGGCGGGCTAGGGCACTTTCTGCTGCGGCGTAAAGCCACCTCTCTGCGGGTTTTAGGTAGGGGGACAGCGTTACAAACGCATGCGGGTTGTACACTACCTTAGACCGAGGGAAAGCCAGCTTAAGAAGGCGCGCCAGAGCACCCCCCTTGGAGCTGTGCCCGTGGACGATGTCAAAGGGGCCGCGACGCAGGGCATACCCCACCAGCCCCGCCCAAGCCCGCAGGTCTGAAGGATGGGGAGAACGACGCATAGGGATCTCCACAAGGGAAACCCCCGCCTCCCGCAGGGCGTTCAGAGCCTCCAACATAAAGGCGTCCGCCCGCAGGAGGGAGTAGGCCAAGTGGTTTTCTACCCCCTCCCTCGCAAGCCCGGGCAACAACTGCGCCACGTGCCGGGCCGTTCCACCCGCAGTAGCTTCCAAGATGTGAAGCACTCGCATTATAGCCACCCGCGCCACCTCGCCAAACGCCTTTTCAAGAACTGCACCACAGGTACAGGCACGGCTAAAAGAATGATGCTTTTCATCAAGCCAAGCCAGCTTTCTTTGTAGTGAGGCTCAAAGTACTTCAACATAACCTTTATTCGGCTCAAAATCTGCCGCCTACGCTTGGCCAGCGAAATACCCTTTGGATTCACGTGGCATGTCAGCACCACGTCGGGCAGGTTAGCAACTTTATAACGCTTGGTCAGTCTGAAAAACAGCTCATAATCCTCAGCCGCAGGAAAATGCTCGGAGTAAAAACCCACCTCCTGAAGGGCGGACGACCGCAACATCACCGCTGGATGGATGAAGCAGCTTCTAGCATGCATAATTCGGCTAATTTCTTCGTGGCTCGTCGGGAACTTTTCGGGGAACAATTCAACGCCGCTGTCATCCACAAATCGCACCTGGCCCCCAACAAGGGCGTATTCTTGGTGTTTTTCTAGAAAATCTCTCTGCTTGAAAAATCTTCCCGGATAGCAAAGGTCGCCTGCATCCAAGCGAGCCACATAACGGTAACCCCTTTGTAGAATCCAACTTAAACCATAATTGAGCGCGTGTTCTATGCCCATGTTTGCATCTAACCGTAAGACAAACCCTCGGTGCGGCTGAGGAAGCCCCCTCAACTGAATCGGGGGATCGCTCCCGTCGTCCACCACTACGACATCGAGGGGAAAGTTCTCGTCTATGGAAGCTAGGCTACGCTCGAGGCCTTCCTGGTTGTTATATACGGGGATTAAAACAGCTATGTCAGGTCTCATGGCGACCCCTCAGGGATTGTAGTTGAAAACCGTCCTATACGGCAAGAAGGGTGTTAACGTACCCGTCAGCTGGCCATCGTAATCGGAAAGGAAATTCCTGTACAAGAAGAAGCAACTTGCTATACCTGCTAGGGTCAAACCTAACCAAAAGGCTTTAGAGGGAGCTAGTCCGTTACGATCAAGCCAGCGTAAAAGAACTAGGGGGGTACTAGCAGCCAATATGTCCAGGATGCGCAATCCGGCGTAGGAGAAAAGAGCAAGACCTTGCCCCAAAAGGGTTAGCATAAGCAGCAAGGTCGCTACCTTCATTCTCCGTACATCAAATGGCATAATGAATCCAAAAAGGATTGTAGTGACTGCAAACGAGCGGGACAAGCCCGACCACACGGATGGTGAGGCGTAATCCGCATATAGAAATAGCTTTGCTTCCAAATACTCCTGCCTACTTACCGCTAAAAGAAGCAGCCCAACCAAAAAGACCGTCGCTCCAGCCACAACTGCCGGCCTTTTCAAGTTTATTTCCAATAGAAAGAGCAAAAGGGCGATAACAGCAGCAGAGTAGTGGAACAAAGTGGCTGTCAAACTAAGAACAACATATGCCCAAAACTTTCCTCGCCTTAAGGCTTGCCACCCCAATAAAATGAAGGCAAAAGCAAGCCCAAAGCGAATAGCGTTCATACCCAGCTGATACACAAAAGCAGGGAAAAGGTAAAGGAAAAACACTTTTTGTTCTGTTTTGTCGGCTCTCATGTAAAAGAGAGTCAACGTAGCCATAAAGAGCAACCCAATGGCGCGTACCGACCAGACCTCAGATTGGGTTATATGCAAGAAAATTTTCGAAACCGCTACAAAGGCAGGCTCCCACCCGCTAAGGAAAAGAGATTGCTCACCCCTTAAAAGTTGCCCCAGCAACTGCTCATAGATTCCAAAGGTATCAGTACCGCTGTAGCGTATTACAATTACGATTGTTACATAAAGAAGGGCAGGCAGGAAAACCAACTTACTCCGCAAGCCCATATACCACAGCATCGCACCCCAATAACTCAGCAACCACCCAGCAATGTACACCACGCAGCACCTCCCTATTGAACCTACCTAGCCGTACCGCCAATAAGCGCACCATGCATGGGTGCGGGCACTGCCCCTCGACAGGAAAGTAAAGTATAAGTTTCCATCACCAGCGGCTGTCGTAAAAGTCCCCCACCTCACCTTACGCGGCCCTGGCCAGCCGCTTCACCAGCAAGCGTAGCATGCCCAAGTACAACCACGCCTCGCTGACGGAAGGATGCTGCTCGTAATCCTTGCTCAACCTCCGGTTCCTCCCCAACCACGCCAACGCCCGCCCCATCCCCCACCGCTTGGGCAACGGTTTGGTCACGGGCATAGCCTGGCGTAAGGAGGGCGAACGTACGCCCGGAGCATCCTCCCCCCGGTATCCACCACCACCTGGCGTTGCAAGCTAGCCTTCGGCTGACCCGCCCCTTCACCCTCTTGGCTCCGTCGTTGCCTCGGGGCCCCCCCTTTTTCGTGGTCTTCACCGATTGGCCCTCCACCACCAGGGCGCTGGGAGAGGCATACCGCCTTTCCCGGTCCCGCCGGACCAGGGTCTGGGCTGCTCTCTCCCAAACCCTTACAAGCTAGCCTTCGGCTGACCTTTTTGCCCCTTGCGGAAGTAGTTGCGGTTCCTTTGGGGTGGGGGCCCCAAAGACGATCTCTCGGCGAGGCACCTTGGCGGGGCGACCCCCGGGCTTGAGAGCAGGCATCAGGGGCTCAAGGATGGCCCATTCCTCATCGCTGAGGTCGCTGGGGTGGGATGGGCGTGTCCTCTGCGCCCTTCAAGGGTGCAAGACTTTTACAACCGTCTCTTAGGTGCGATCACTCGATGCAAGCACCTGTTCAAAAAACAAAAGCCTTTCTTTCTCTTTAACTGCTAGGTCCAAGTGGGAAATCGCACTCCTTGAAACTCGCCTACCTTTCCACTCTTCCACGAACCTTTTAATCTCCGTTAAAGAGCCTTCTATATTATTTTCCGTATTCGGCAAGCGCAAAATAAAGGGGGCACCCTCTGGAAAATCCGTATCGTCATAAGCGATGATAACTGGCAGTCCTAAGGCCAGGTATTCACGCACCTTTAGGGGTGACGCTTCGTTCATACCGTTCCGATGAAGGGCAAGGGTACCTATCCCCACATCGGCTGTGGCAATTATAGGCAAATACTGTTCTTTCGTGAGAAAGCCGTGGGCAACTACATTTGCCGAAGCGCACACCACCTTGTCCACCCCGATCAAGTGGAACTTCCAGTCAGGAAATGCAAGAGCTAACCGGCAAATCTTATCTATACCGTGCCACGGTGCAACCTCCGCAAGAAATACCAGCACAGGCTTCTCATTCACCGCTGGGGGTAGGGTTGGGATAACCCTAAAATCAATGCCATTGGCAATAACTTTCTTATGAGCCAAGACTCTCCTGTAATAAGAGGAATATGCAAGCTCTCTTGTAGGGAATACAAATCCTTTTACCCTCCTGTCCAAGAGAGGCCGCGATAAAGAGTGGTAGACGTGGTGGGCAAACTGCTTGTATAAGCGTAACTCTGCAAGCTCATCGGAGTTAATCTCAACTACCGTTGGGAATGTCTCCGCTAGAGCCACATAGGTGGGGTACACCATGTCTCTTCTCAAATATACCAAGTCTGGGGACCAGCTTCGGACGCGGTACCCCAGGTCCCTTAATGCCAGATGGCGCGAAGCAGACATGGGGCCACCCTTATACACAATAAACTCTTCCCACTCCGAAGCTCCGGCCTGCAATTCCTCCTTCCTGGTCAGCCAGAATACCCGCACGAGATGCCCAAACTGCCTCCACCAAGTAGCCTGTGACAGTATTTTCTTTACAACCCCACTGCTTCTTGAAAAATTAACGTGTGCTATGTACGCGATCTTCATGTACCCTCCATTCAACCCACCTTTTGGGAAGTGGTCCTCTTTATAGAAAACAGACACCTCTTTCGGATATTCACCCGCATACCCAGCTCACGCCACCGCCAGCAACACCCGGGCAATGGGCAGACCCGCCTCCCCAAGAAGCTGGGCCACCACGCTCCAGGCCATCATCCACGCCTCCACCTGCCCTACCACTGCCTTCAGCCCCCTCAGCAGGCCAAAAACCGTCTCCACCTCCCACCACCGCCCCAAAAGCCTCCGGTACGCACCCCTCCTCCGCCGCCGCAGGTTGGCTACCCGCCCCTCCCCCTTGGACCTCCCCCGTCTCCGGTTGTGTCTCGTCACCAGAAGCATCCCCCGTCCCACCGGGGAGTCGTGGGAAGGGGCAGGGGTCACCCGCAGAGCCAGCGCCTCCCCTGTGTCCAGGTCCACCAGCAGCCCAGGAGCCTGCGGAGCTGGGGGTTGCGGGCCAGTTCCCGGCGCAGGCGCTCGGTGGAGAAGCCCAGGAGGATGCGGACCAGTTGGAAGAGGAGAAGGCTGAGGTCTGAGAAGGTCCTGGGCCTGCCGGGTTTTCTCTCCGGTACTGGCAAGCGGGCTTGGAGCCATGCTTGGAGGAGGGAGACCAGGTCCTCCAGGGGCAGGGGTAGGATGGAGGAGGGTGTTTGGTGTTTTTCCATACGTTACCAAACACCCCCTTCTCCTTTGGCCTGTCAAGGGGGTATGCGGTGAATATCCGAAAGGGGGGAATATAATGGATAGAGCAATAGATGCACTAAAAAAATGCCGAGAGAATCGACGGAACCTGAATAGGGCGATTGTCAGAATAATGCCGCTAGCTTGCAATAAAGCGCTAGACAATAAGTAAACAACTAGGCTCGAGGTCATCATCACCTGAACGATTTTTCCGTTCCTGCTCCCGGATCACAGAGGAAGCTTCCACCGATTCCAGCTGCATGCTATTGCTGCGCACACTCACACAAACATATTACCACCCTCTCCTCTCTCTCGGATATTCCTTCGTTTGCTACCTCAAAGCTCCACCCCCGCCATCTTCAGGAGGATCCGACGATACGCGCCCTCTAGACTAAACGCCCAGTAGATGTTAGGCTGAGGGTCAAGGGGGACAGGATGAAGAAAGCCAAGCCGCTAACGCCACAGGTAAAGTTTCAGATCGCTCTGGAAGTCGTGAAAGGGGAGAGAAGCGCCGTGGAGATTGCCCGCGCGTACGGCATCCACCCCAACACCGTGTACAAGTACCGGGATGAGCTCATGACCAAAGGAGCTTCTCTCTTTTCCGAGAAGACCCCGGAGAAGGAGTACGAGAAGAAGATCCGCGAGTTGGAGCAGCTCATTGGGAAAAAAGAGGTGGAGATCGCCCTCCTAAAAAACTTCCTAGGGCAGGGGAGGTAGCCAAGATGCCTGTTGGGGAGCGCATCGCCTTGGCCAAGCAAGCCTTGGCTCAAGGGCTGGCTCCCCTGCCCAGGATCCTGAGTGCTCTAGACATCCCCCGGGCCACCTGGTACTACTACGGCCGGCAGAAGGTAGAGGCTGATAGGAAGAGGGAGGAAGAGGACCAGAAGACCCTGGCTCTGATCACCCAGGTGCTGCAGGAGCACCCCCGGTACGGCTACCGCCGGATCCAGGAGGAGCTGAAACGGAAGGGGATGCGGGTCAATGGCAAGCGCATCCGCCGGCTACTGAACGACTTCCACCTGGCTTTGAAGCGGGGCCTGAGGAAACCCAAACCCAACCCTCTCCTAGAGATTGTGCTTCTTGCGGGAGAGCGGGCAGACCTCCGGGCTTCCCTCTTGCGGGAAAGGGAACCCAAGCCCTTTGAACTCTTGTACACCGACTTCACCCTGCTGCCCTACGGAGGAGGCAAGGTTTGGTTTCTGCCCATTCTGGACCATGCCACCCGCGCGGTGCTGGCCTGGGGGATGGGGCCTTCCCCTACGGCGGAGCTGGCCCTGGGGGTATGGGATGGGGCCAAGGAGCGGATTCTCAGGGAAACGGGCCGGGAGCCCTGGGCTCTCATCCACCACGACCAGGGGGGAGCTTTTCTGAGCCACGAGTGGGTGGGGAAGCTTCTTCTGGAGGACGGGCAGAGGGTTTCGTATAGCCTGATGGGGCCGAGGGGGAACCCGGTGGTGGAGTCCTTCTTCTCTCGCTTTAAGGGGGAGAACCGGGACCTCTTCCTGGAAGCCCGAACGCTAGAGGAGCTGAAGGGGGTGATTGCGGAACGGATCAGATACTACCACGAGGGACGGCTGCACTCGGGGCTGGGATACCGGACCCCGGAAGAGGCTTTGCGGGAGGCTTTGGGGGCTTCCCATGGCAAAGAGACAGGAGGAGTTCAAAATTAGGGGCGCACATCAGGCTTCGGATTCTCCTCTCCGGAGGAGGATAGGTGCGGATACAGGGTGCGCTCTTTTGATTAACCCCTTGGATCCCGATGCGATTGCGGGCGCAACAGACCACTTGCTTAGTCATCCTGAGGAGGCCGAGGAGATGGGAAAGCGTGGGTTGCGTGTGGTTGAGCAAAAGTACAATTGGGAGCGGGAAAAGAAAAAGAGAAGCTAGCTATTTGTATTCTATAAAAAGCTCCTGGACAAAGACGACCTTGGGTCTTGGCAATGACTTGTCCGGCGCAGAGTAGAAAGGGTGGCTCAAACCTTAACAAAGCTTCGGAGGACTCAGGATGCGTAAAATCTTAACCGTGGTGGGGGCACGCCCCCAGTTCATCAAAGCGGCGGTGGTGTCTCGTGTGTTACGGGTTACTCCGGGGGTGCGAGAAGTGCTGGTTCACACAGGCCAGCACTACGATGACAATATGAGCCAAGTATTCTTTGAGGAGCTGGATATTCCGGAGCCCGATTACCACCTGGGGATCGGGGGAGGAAGCCATGGTCAGAACACGGGCCGTATGTTGGAAGCTATAGAAAAAGTATTGATAAACGAAAGGCCCCACTTAGTTTTGGTTTACGGGGATACCGATAGCACCCTAGCGGGCGCTTTGGCGGCCAGCAAGCTTCACATTCCGGTAGCCCATGTAGAGGCAGGCCTTCGCTCTTTTAATCGGCGTATGCCGGAGGAAATCAACCGAGTACTGACGGACCACATATCTAACCTTCTTTTTGCCCCCACGGAACAGGCCGTGCAAAACCTTTTGCGAGAGGGTCTTCCAATGAGTGCCATCCACTGGGTAGGGGATGTGATGTATGATGCAGCTCTTTACTATGGGGAAAAGGCAGAGAGATACAGCCAGATACTCCAGCGGCTCAACCTTCCGCCCAAGAGATATGTTCTGGCTACGGTTCACCGGGCAGAGAATACCGATGACCCTGTTCGGCTACGGGTTATTTTGGAGGCTCTGGTCCGGGTGCACCAGGAGGTGCCGGTGGTGTTTCCGGTGCACCCCCGTACCCGCAAGCGGGCGGAAGCCTACGGCCTACAAGGCTTATTAGATAAGGTCCTCAGCCTTGAGCCGGTGGGATACCTGGATATGGCAATGCTGGAAAAGAATGCCCGCCTCATTGCCACGGATTCTGGTGGTGTGCAGAAAGAAGCGTTCTTCTATGGGGTGCCATGTGTTACGCTCCGAGATGAAACAGAGTGGGTAGAGCTGGTGGAGTTGGGGTGGAACGTGGTATATCCGCCTCTAGACGTAGAGGTGGTTGTTGATGCTCTTTTGCGACAGTGGGAAGGAGCGAAGGCTTCTCCCTACGGTGAGGGCACCGCGGGGACCAGAATTGCAACCATTGTGGCGAATGGCTTTTAGAGGGTAGAGAATCAAAAGAGCGTGTTTTTGAGGACTACTATGAACATCTTGCTGATTAACCACTACGCAGGATCACCTTGCCACGAGATGAACCACCGCCCCTTTTATCTGTCCAGGAAGTGGGTACGCGCTGAGCAACCGATGTTCTCGAGCGGTGTGCTAGAGCCCACATTCCGCACCCCTCTCACTCCAGGAGGTAATATCGCTCCACCCCCAAGAGGCGCGCCACCCGCTCGTGATGGGGCTTGAGGTTTAGCACCGCCACCCGCCCTTCCAGGACCACCAGACGCAA
>NZ_JAKEDT010000016.1 GCF_021462525.1 Thermus caliditerrae
GAGGGGTGCGGAATGTGGGATCCAAGAATGGCAGCAGGAGTTTTCCAGCTCCCGGGAGTTCGT
Organism: Thermus caliditerrae; assembly: GCF_021462525.1. GTDB lineage: Bacteria > Deinococcota > Deinococci > Deinococcales > Thermaceae > Thermus > Thermus caliditerrae. The sequence continues at coordinate 64 of NZ_JAKEDT010000016.1, forward strand.
GGAGGCCGTGACCCGGGACCTCCTGGGGGGCCGGGTCTTCGTCTTCACCCCCAAAGGGCGCATCATCAACCTCCCCAAGGGGGCCACCCCGGTGGACTTCGCCTACCACATCCACACGGAGGTGGGCCACCACATGGTGGGGGCCAAGGTCAACGGGCGCATCGTCCCCCTCTCCTACGAGCTGCAAAACGGGGACATGGTGGAAATCCTCACCAGCAAAAGCGCCCACCCCTCCAAGGGCTGGCTGGAGTTCGCCAAGACCCGAAGCGCCAAGGGCAAGATCCGCCAGTACTTCCGCACCCAGGAGCGGCAGGAAACCCTGGAGCGGGGCCAGGTCCTCTTGGAGCGCTACCTGAAGCGCCGGGGCCTCCCCAGACCCTCGGACAGCCAGCTGGAGGAGGCGGCCAAACGGCTAGGCCTCACCCCTTCCCCCGAGGAACTCTACCTGGCCTTGGCCCTGAACCGCCTCACCCCCCGCCAGGTGGCGGAGAAGCTCTACCCCAAAGCCCTCCAGAAGGCGGATAAGCCCAAGGCCGCGCCCAAAAACGAGTGGGGCATCCGCCTGGAGCAAGACCTCCAAGCCCCCATCCGCCTGGCCTCCTGCTGCGAGCCCATGAAGGGGGACAGCATCCTGGGCTTCGTCACCCGGGGCCGGGGGGTTACGGTCCACCGGGCGGACTGCCCCAACCTGCGCCGCATCCTGCAGGGGCCGGAGGCCGACCGGGTCATCGGGGCCTACTGGGAGGGGGTGGGGGGGAAGGTGGCCACCCTCGAGGTCCTGGCCCAGGACCGGGCCGGGCTCCTGAGGGACGTGATGCAGGTGGTGGCCGAAGCGGGCAAGAGCGCCCTGGGCTCTGAGACCCGCATCCTGGGCCCCCTGGCCCGCATCCGCCTGCGCCTTACCGTACAGGACGGGGAGCGGGAGGGCCTGGTCCAGGCCCTCAAGGGGGTGAGGAGCGTGCAGGAGGTGCGGTGGGTATAGAAGAGGGGCCCGAATGCGGGCCCCTCTTAGGTTTGTTCGCCCTCTACTTGATGTGCACGGCAACGGGGATGTTGGCGATGACTGCGCCGTTCACCCTCACCTCGAGGATGAAGTAGACGGTTCCCGAAAGCCCCGGGTCAGAGAAGGTAACCGTGAAGGTGATCTCGCGCGTCGTACGCAGGTTAACGGTGGCCTTGTCAGGTTCGATCCGGGCAACCAGACCCCTGTCCCCCACAGGAATCAGCCTGACCTCTGCGGAAACGATCGAACCCCCTAGGGCATCCCGGATTGCCGCCACAATCTCGCCGCTCCCAGAACCCACGGGGTAAACCGATCCACCCGTTTCGCTTGCAATGCGCGCAGCTTCAGAGTCTATACCCCCTCCATCCAGGAAGAAAATGCGCACCCCCATGTCCTTGGCTACGCGAATGACGTCGTCTGGCGTGGTTGGGTACGGGTAGCCGCTATCCGAAGGCCTGTGGAAGGGGGCATCTGTGGAAACCAAAAGGAAGCGCAAGCGCCCACTGAGCCATCCGGGCTCTGTGGGTGGAATCGTAGCCCCCGCACAGGAACCGGTCACCTCCCTACCCTCACCCGTCATCGCCTGATACATGGCCTCCAGTTGGGACTCGGGTCCATCGTAGCCATAAAATATCCCCAGCGCCTGAATCGCGGAAACGAAATCGCTCTTGTTCCGAGTCAGCGCCAACTCCAGCTTGTAGCCGTAGTCGCCCACGCTCCCAAAGGGGCTGCAAGGGGCATCCACGAAGCTGGAGAGGCCGAACCGGACATCGGAGACCTCAGAAGCAAGAGCGTTGGCGATGTCCTCCGCTTGACTCTTCCACGTGCTCAAATCGTCTCCAAAGCTTCCGCTCAAATCCACCAACCACATCACATCGGCACCCAACGCACCCGTTCCCGGGTCAGGGAGAGGAACGGTGACCGTCCTCTGAATGGTCCCGCCGGAGGGAAGGTCCACCTGGATGATTTCCCCCGAACCCGACGCAGGGGGACATAAATTACACCCCCAAAGCCCCAAAAGGAAAAGGATCCCCAACCCCAGTAGCTTCCTTTGGCGCCCTGTCATATATTTCACCTCCTTCTTAGTATTCCTATTTTAGCGCCTCCACGCCTCTTAATCAAGCACCTTTGCTCCTAAAGTGATGCACTTTCTGTGGGTAAGCATGTTTCTAGCCGCACGGGCACCCCATACCCCGGCACCCTAAGGCTGGCCCCCTGGGCTACCCGCCGATCCGCCTTTTCCTTCCAAGCCATCTACCGAAGCTCCACCCAGACCTCCCGCTCCCGCGGCCCGTCAAACTCCGCCAGGAAAACCTGCTGCCAGCGGCCAAGGCGTAGCCTCCCTCCCTCGGCGAAGAGGAGGAGGTGCACGCCGGTGAGGAGGCTTTTCAGGTGGGCATGGGTGTTGCCCTCCGCGTGCCGGTCCTTGGGGTGGAAGCGGGGAGCGAGTTCGTCCAGGCGGGCCAGGAGGTCGCGGGCCACATCGGGGTCCGCCCCCTCCTGGACCAGGAGGCCGCAGGTGGTGTGGGGGACGAAGAGGAAAACGAGCCCCGTGTGCCCTTCCATGATATCCTCCACCTTCCTGGTGATGTTCACCACCCCCTCGGCGGGGGTGCGGACCAGAATGCGCTTCATAAGGGATAGCCTAGCCCAGGCGGGAGGTGCGCAGGTAGAAGCTCTTTTCCACCCTAAAGCTTTGGTCCAGGCCGCCGAACTCCCCCTCGGCCCAGGCCCAAAGCCTGGGCATCACCTGGGCATGGACCTCTTCGGGCACGGCTTGGGTGAAGGAGTAAAGCCGGTCCTGCAGGGCCTCGAGGGCCTGGCGCAGGGTGCGCTCCTCCCGCCACTGGACCACCTGCTTGGTCTTGGGCCTGAGGCCAAGCCGCTTTAGGGCTTCCTCCACCTCCTCGAGGCGCTTTCTGTGCAAGCCCCGCACCACCCCCACGCCTTCCGCCTCCACCAGGGAGCGCCACCTTTCCTGGATCAGGCGCTCCTCCTCCGCCTCCATCTCATCCCAGCCCTCCAGAAGCACCCCCCCCGGCTTCAGCACCCTCAAGGCCTCCGCCAGGGCCTTGGGCCAATCGGGGAGGAGGTGCCAGAGGTGGACCACGATGACCCCGTGCACGCTCTCATCGGGCAGGGGAATGGCCCGGGCATCGGCCTCCAAGAGGCGCACCTTGCGCATGACCCCGGCCACCTTCTGGCGGAAGACCTCCAGCATGGCCGGGTCCTTGTCCAGGGCCAGGTAGCGGTAGCCCCGGGCGATGAGGGGCAGGGCGATGCGTCCGGTCCCCACCCCTAGCTCCAGGAGCACCGCCTCCTCCCCCCGCACCCCCAGGGCGTTCCCTATGGCGGTGGCGATGCGGCCTGCCACCTCCGGCGGATAGGCCCGGAGGCGGTCGTAGGCGTAGGCCATACGCACGGAGGCCTTGGGCATCCTTCTTCTCATTTTATGGGGTATACTTCCCGGCGTGAAAGGACTCATTCTGGCTGCCGGACGGGGCACAAGGCTCCGTCCCCTCACCCACACCAGGCCCAAACCCGTGATCCGGGTGGCGGGAAGGCCCATCCTCCACTACGGTCTGGAAAACCTCCTGCAAGCGGGGATAGAGGAGATCGGGGTGGTGGTCTCCCCGGAAACGGAAAAGGACATCCGGGAGGCCCTTGCGGGCTACCGGGTGCGCTACATCCTGCAAGAGGAGCCCCAGGGCCTGGCCCATGCGGTGGCGGTGGCCAGGGACTTCCTGGGCCAAAGCCCCTTCGTCCTCTACCTGGGGGATAACCTCTTCCAAAGGGGGATCGCCCATTTCCTCCAGGCCTTCACCCCTGGGGTGAGCGCGGTGATCGCCCTGGTGCGGGTGGAAAACCCCAGCCAGTTCGGGGTGGCGGTGCTGGAAGGGGAAAGGATCGTGCGCCTTCTGGAAAAGCCCAAGGAGCCCCCCTCGGACCTAGCGGTGGCCGGGGTTTATGTCTTCACCCCGGAGGTCCTGGAGGTCATCGAGGGGCTTAAGCCCTCCGCCCGGGGGGAGTACGAAATCACCGACGCCATCCAGGGCCTCATCGACCGGGGGAAGCGGGTGGTGGGGGTGGAGGTGGAGGGCTGGTGGAAGGACACCGGCCGCCCCGCCGATCTCTTGGACGCCAACCGCCTCCTTCTGGAAGAACTTCTACCCCGGGTGGAGGGGGAGGTGGTGGAAAGCCAGCTCACCGGCCGGGTGGTGGTGGAGAAGGGGGCCAGGGTCCGGAAAAGCACCGTGATCGGCCCCGCCTTTATCGGGGAGGGAGCGGTGGTGGAAGGGGCCTACATCGGGCCCTTCACCTCCTTAGGGCCTGGGGCCAAGGTGGTGCGCTCGGAGGTGGAGTACTCCATCCTCGAGGACCACGCCATCCTGGAAGACGTGGCCTTACGCCTGCAGGAAAGCATCCTGGGGGTGGGGGCCCAGGTGAAAAGCCGCAACGGGCTTCCCCGGGCCCACCGCCTCATCCTGGGGGACCTCTCCCAGGTGGAGCTGGCCTAAGGCCGCCCTGCCCGGGTCAGGAGGGAAAGCCCGGCATGGCCCGCCTGCTCGACCTCCTCACGGAAGGCTTCCAGAGTGGGGAAGCCCTGGCCCGGAGCCTGGGGATAAGCCGCCAGGCGGTGTCCAAGGAGGCCCGAAGGCTCCAGGCCGAGGGCTTCCCGGTGGAGGTGGGCCCTCAGGGCTACCGCATCCTCCCCGGAACCCCCCTCCCCCACCTCTTCCAGCCCAAGGGCCGCCTGGGAAGGCCTTACCGCTACCTGGGCCGGGTGGGAAGCACCCAGGACGTGCTCAAGGCCTGGGCCGAGGCGGGGGCGCCCGAAGGGGCCCTGGTCCTGGCCGAGGTGCAGGAAAAGGGTCGGGGACGGCGGGGAAGGCCCTGGGCAAGCCGCCCGGGGGGAAGCCTCACCTTCTCCCTCCTCCTCAGGCCCTCCCTCCCCCTCCCCCATCTGGGGCTTCTCCCCCTGCTCTCGGGCCTGGCCCTGGTGGAGGCGGTGGGGGTGGGGGGGCTCAAGTGGCCCAACGACCTCCTGGCCCCGGACGGCCGCAAGATGGCGGGGGTCCTCCTCGAGGCCAAGGCCGAGGGGGAGGAGGTGGCCTACGCCCTCCTGGGGGTGGGGGTGAACGTGGCCTGGGCCCCGGAAGGGGCGGCGGCCCTTAAGGAGTTCTCCCCCCTCTCCCGCCGGGAAGTGCTGGAGGCCTTTTTGGAGCGCCTGGAGGCCCTCCTGCCCCTCCTGGAGGTTCCTGAGGCCCTCCTCGCCCGCTACCGCCAGGCCTCCTCCACCCTGGGGCGCTGGGTGCGGGTGAGGACCCCCAAGGGGGTCGTGGAGGGAGTGGCGGAGGAGCTCCTTCCCGACGGGAGCCTCCTGGTGGGAGGGGTCAGGGTGGGAGCGGGAGAGGTGGAGCTTTGGGGCCCTCCGCCCTGAGGAGAAGGCTCCACAGGCACCTCCCAAGGCAGGCTCGCCCCGCGCCTAGGGCTTTCGGAAGAAATTGAGTGTACCGGGCTTAGATTTTCCCACGCGTTCGTGCTAGCATAAGGCCAAGTATGTTCGCCCGCATTTTCACCAAGGAAGAGGCCGACGCCCTCCTGCCCGAACTCCGGCGGGTCCTCTCCCAGATGCGGCAGGCCCGGAAGGAGCTCTCCGAAGTGCAGGCCCGGCTTCCCGAGCCCCGCGGGCTGGAACGAAGGGCCTTGGAGGAGGAGGCCCGCTTCCTCCTGGGCTCCTTGGAAGCCGACGCCCGGTACCTGGCCTCCTTGGGGGTTTTCCTCAAGGACCTGGACCAGGGCCTGGTGGACTTCCCCGCCCGCATTGGGGGCGAGGTGGTCTTCCTCTGCTGGCGGGAGGGGGAGCCGGAGGTGGCCCACTACCACCCCCTCTCCGGAGGCTTCGCCCAAAGGCGGCCCCTGAAGGAGGGGGCTAGCGGCCTTCCCCTTTTCCCCTCCCGCCCCGGCGAAAGGCGTCCAGGCGCCTGAGGTCCTCCTGCACCAGGTCGTCCCGGCCTGCCAGGGACTCCAGGTGGTGCCTTAGCTCGTGCAGGAGGGTTTCCCAGACCTCCCCTTCCCAGTCAAATCCCGGGCCCGCCACCCGCAAAAAGGAACCGTAGTAGAGGGCGATGTGCCGCCCAAGCCCCTCAAATCCCCGGAAGGTGGAAGGGGGGCCGGGGTCCAGGTACTCCCCAAGCCGCCAAACCCCCTCTAGCCCAGGCTCGGGCTTGGCCTGGGGCAGGACGTGCACCCCCTGAAGCTCCCGTTTGAAGGCCTCGGGAACCTCCGCCCAAAGCCTTTCCACCAAGGCTACAAAGGCCTCGTAGGTCATGGCCGATGGTAGGGATGCCCGGCCCTTAAGGTGAGGATCCGGTAAAGCTGTTCCATGAGGACCAAAAGGGCCAGCTCATGCTGCAGGGTAAGGGGGGAGAGGGCAAGGAGGAGGTCGGCCCGCCCCCGCACCCCTTCCGGGTACCCTTCGGCACCCCCCACCAAAAAGGCCACCCGTTCCCCCTCCCAACGCCCCAACTCTTCCAAAAGGCCCTCCGTGGTGAAGAGCTTTCCCCTTTCGTCCAGGACCACCTTGCGGTGGCCCTCCGCTTTGGGCAGGAGGTCCTGGGCTTCCTTGACGAAGTGGACCTCGAGGGGCGCATACCTCCGGATGCGGCCCGCATACTCCTCCACCCCTAGCTGGGCATAGGCCAGCCTGGGCTTCCCCACCGCCACCACCCTAAGGCGCACACCCCCATCCTACGCCCAGGGTATACTCGGGGCGAAGGGAAAGTGGGATGGACCCCCACCCCCCAAAGAGCCCAAGGCCCTTACCCAGGGCGGGCTCAGCAAGCGCCAAAAGCGCGAGAGAGGAGGGTTTATGGTAAAGGACACCCCCCGGTTTTCCCCCTTTACCCAGGAGCCCATAAGGCTCATCGGGGAAAAGGGCGAGTGGTTGGGAGACTTCCCCCTGGACCTGGACGAGGATAAGCTACGCCGCCTATACCGGGACATGCTGGCGGCCCGGATGCTGGACGAGCGCTACACCATCCTCATCCGCACCGGCAAAACCAGCTTCATCGCCCCTTCGGCTGGCCACGAGGCCGCCCAGGTGGCCATCGCCCACGCCATCCGGAGGGGCTTTGACTGGGTCTTCCCCTACTACCGCGACCACGGCCTGGCCCTGGCCCTGGGCATCCCCCCCAAGGAGCTCTTCGGCCAGATGCTGGCCACCCAGGCCGACCCCAACAAGGGCCGCCAGATGCCCGAACATCCGGGCTCCAAAGCCCTCAACTACTTCACCGTGGCCAGCCCCATCGCCTCCCACGTGCCCCCCGCCGTCGGGGCGGCCATCAGCATGAAGCTCCAGGGCACGGGCCAGGTGGCGGTCTGCACCTTCGGGGACGGGGCCACCAGCGAGGGGGACTGGTACGCGGGGATCAACTTTGCCGCGGTGCAGGGAGCCCCTGCCGTCTTCATCGCCGAGAACAACTTCTACGCCATCAGCGTGGACTACCGCCGCCAGACCCATAGCCCCACCATCGCCGAAAAAGCCCACGCCTTCGGCATTCCCGGCTACCTGGTGGACGGAATGGACATCCTGGCCTCCTACTACGTGGTGCGGGAGGCGGTGGAACGGGCCCGCATGGGGGAAGGCCCCAGCCTGGTGGAGCTCAGGGTCTACCGCTACGGCCCCCACTCCTCCGCCGATGACGACAGCCGCTACCGCCCCAGGGAGGAGGTGGAAGCCTGGCGCAAGCGCGATCCCCTGGGGCGCTTCCAGCGCTTCCTGGAGGAGCGGGGCCTTTGGAACCTGGAATGGGAGGAGGACCTGAAGGCGGAGATCCGCGCCGAGCTGGAGCGGGGCCTGAAGGAGGCCGAGGAGGCGGGCGCCGTACCCCCCGAGTGGATGTTCGACGACGTCCTTGCGGAAAAACCCTGGCACCTAAAGCGCCAGGAGGCCCTCCTCCGGGAGGAGCTCTAAAGGAGGCGCGCTATGGCCGTCATGACCATGGTGCAGGCCCTGAACCGGGCCCTGGACGAGGAGATGGCCAAGGACCCCCGGGTGGTGGTCCTGGGGGAGGACGTGGGCAAGAGGGGCGGGGTCTTCCTGGTGACGGAGGGGCTTTTGCAGAAGTACGGCCCCGACCGGGTCATGGACACCCCCCTCTCCGAGGCGGCCATCGTGGGGGCCGCCTTGGGCATGGCCGCCCACGGGCTTAGGCCCGTGGCCGAGATCCAGTTCGCCGACTACATCTTCCCCGGCTTTGACCAGCTGGTGAGCCAGGTGGCCAAGCTCCGCTACCGCTCCGGGGGCCAGTTCACCGCCCCCCTGGTGGTGCGCATGCCCTCCGGGGGCGGGGTGAAGGGGGGGCACCACCACTCGCAAAGCCCTGAGGCCCACTTCGTGCACACCGCCGGGCTCAAGGTGGTGGCCGTCTCCACCCCTTACGACGCCAAGGGGCTTCTCAAGGCCGCCATCCGCGACGAGGACCCCGTGGTCTTCCTCGAGCCCAAGCGCCTCTACCGCTCGGTGAAGGAGGAGGTGCCGGAGGAGGATTATGTCCTTCCCATCGGCAAGGCGGCCAAGCGGAAGGAGGGCAAGGACCTCACCCTCATCGGCTACGGCACGGTGATGCCCGAGGTCTTGCAGGCGGCCGAGGAGCTGGAGAAGGCGGGGGTTTCCGCCGAGGTCCTGGACCTCCGCACCCTCATGCCCTGGGACTACGAGGCGGTGATGGAGTCCGTGGCCAAGACGGGAAGGGCCGTGCTGGTCTCCGACGCCCCCCGGCACGCCAGCTTCGTGAGCGAGGTGGCGGCCACCATCGCCGAGGACATCCTGGACCTGCTCCTCGCCCCTCCCATCCGGGTGACGGGCTTCGACACCCCCTATCCCTACGCCCAGGACAAGCTCTACCTGCCCACCGTCACCCGCATCCTGAACGCCGCCAAGCGGGCGCTAGACTACTGATATGCCCAGGGAGCTCATCTTTTTGGTAGAAGAGGCGGACGAAGGGGGCTACGTGGCCCGGGCTTTGGGGGAGGGCATCTTCACCCAAGGGGAAACCTGGGAGGAGCTGAAGGAGATGGTCCGGGACGCGGTGCGCTGCCACTTCCCTGAAGGAGAAGCCCCGAAGATCATTCGCCTGCACTTCGTACGGGAGGAGGTCTTGGCCCCGTGAGGCTTCCCAGGGATCTGGAGGGAGAAGAGCTCGCCAAACGCCTTTCCCGTTTAGGGTACCGGGTCACGCGGCAGACGGGAAGCCACCTGCGCCTCACCTGGCGGGAAGGGGACCGGGAACACCGTGTGACCATTCCCCTCCACCGTCCCCTCAAGCTGGGTACCCTGGCGGGGATCGTGAGGGAGATCGCCCAGGCACATAACCTGGCCCAGGAAGAACTTTTGGCAATCCTTGACCTCTGAGGAGGCTTATGCCTAGGGAAATCCTGATGCCCGAACTGGCCGAGAGCGTGGTGGAAGGCGAGATCCTCAAGTGGCTGGTGGAGGAAGGGGACTACCTCAAGAAGGACCAGCCCTTCGTGGAGGTGATGACCGACAAGGTCACCGTGGAGCTCCCCTCCCCCTACGAGGGGGTGCTCCTGAAGAAGCTGGCCAAGGAGGGAGACGTGGTGAAGGTCCACGCCCCCATCGCCCTCCTGGCGGAACCTGGGGAGGCGGTGGCCGGGGTGAAGGAAGCCCCCCCCGTGCAAGCGGTGGAGGAGCGCTCCATCGTGGAACCCGGGCTTCCTCCCAAGGAGGAAAAGGAGGACCTCTCCCTCTTCAAGCCCGACACCACCCAGGTGGTGGTAAAAAATCCCTTTCTCCAAGAAACCAAGCCCAAGGAAGAGGCTAGGCCCCAAGGCCGGGTGCTGGCGGTTCCCGCCGCCAGGAAGCTGGCCCGGGAGCTGGGGATTCCCCTCGAGGAGGTGCCGGGCTCCGGGCCCTTGGGCCGGGTGCGGGTGGAGGACGTGCGGGCCTATGCGGAAAGGCGGAAGGCCCAGCCCGCCCCGGAGGCCCCTCGGGAGGCTCCTCCCGCCCTGGCCCCCGGCTTCCCGCCCCCGCCCCGCTACGTCCCCCCCAAGGGCTACGAGGGCTTGGAGGAGCGGGTTCCCCTTAGGGGCATCCGCCGCACTATCGCCCAAGGGCTTTGGCAGAGCCACCTCTACACCGTGCGCACCCTGAACGTGGACGAGGCCGACCTCACGGAGCTGGTGGCCCTCCGGGAGCGCCTGAAGCCCGAGGCCGAGCGCCAGGGGGTGAAGCTCACCTACCTGCCCTTCATCTTCAAGGCGGTGGTGCGGGCCCTCAAGCGGTTCCCCGTGCTGAACACCAGCCTGGACGAGGAAAGGCAGGAGATCGTCTACAAGCGCTACTACCACATCGGCCTGGCGGTGGCCACGGAAAGGGGCCTCATCGTCCCCGTGGTGCGGGACGCGGACCGAAAGAGCATCCTGGAGCTGGCCCAGGAGATCGCTGACCTTTCCGCCAAGGCCCGGGAGGGGCGGCTGGCCCCGGAGGAGGTCACGGGCTCCACCTTCACCGTCACCAACATCGGCTCCGTGGGCGCCCTCATGAGCTTCCCCATCATCAACGTGCCCGACGCCGCCATCCTGGGGGTCCACTCCATCCGCAAGCGCCCCTGGGTGATGCCGGATGGCTCCATAGAAGCGCGGGACATCATGTACCTTTCCCTCTCCTTCGACCACCGCCTGGTGGACGGGGCCGAGGCAGCGGCTTTCACCCGCGAGGTGATCCGGCTTTTGGAGAACCCCGAGCTCCTCCTTCTGGAAATGTAGGATGGACCCCATGAAGACCTACGACCTAATCGTGATCGGCACCGGCCCCGGAGGCTACCACGCCGCCATCCGGGGAGCCCAGCTCGGCCTGAAGGTGCTGGCGGTGGAGGCCGGCGAGGTGGGCGGGGTATGCCTGAACGTGGGGTGCATCCCCACCAAGGCCCTTCTGCACGCGGCGGAAACCCTCCACCACCTCAAGGTGGCCGAGGGCTTCGGGGTGAAGGCGAGCCCCGAGGTGGACCTAAAGAAGCTTGCCGCCTGGCGGGAGAGCGTGGTGAAGCGGCTCACCGGGGGCGTGGCGGGGCTTTTGAAGGGCAACCGGGTGGAGCTTGTGCGGGGCTACGCCCGCTTCGCGGGGCCTAAGGAGATCGAGGTGAACGGGGAGCGCTACGGGGGAAAAAGCGTCATCGTGGCCACGGGGAGCGAGCCCGTGGCCCTCAAGGGCTTCCTCTTCGGCGAGGACATTTGGGACTCCACCCGGGCCCTAAAGGTGGAAGAGGGCATCCCCAAGCGCCTCCTGGTGATCGGGGGCGGGGCGGTGGGCCTCGAGCTGGGCCAGGTCTACCACCGGCTGGGCTCAGAGGTGACCCTCATTGAGTTCATGCCGGAAATCCTCCCCGCAGGCGACCCCGAGACCGCCGCCCTGTTGCGCAAGGCCCTGGAGAAGGAAGGCCTCCGGGTGCGCACCGGCACCAAGGCCGTGGGCTACGAGAAGAAGAAAGATGGCCTCCACGTCACCCTGGAGCCCGCCCAGGGGGGCCAGGGGGAAACCCTGGTGGTGGACAAAATCCTGGTGGCCGTGGGCCGCAAGCCCCGCACGGAAGGGCTTGGCCTGGAAAAGGCCGGGGTAAAGGTGGACGAACGGGGCTTCATCCAGGTGAACGCCCGCATGGAAACCTCCGCCCCTGGGGTCTACGCCATCGGGGACGTGGCCCGTCCCCCCCTTCTCGCCCACAAGGCTATGAAGGAGGGCCTGGTGGCCGCCGAGAACGCCGCCGGGAAAAATGCCCTCTTCGACTTCCAGGTACCCAGCGTGGTCTACACCGGACCCGAATGGGCCGGGGTGGGGCTCACAGAGGAGGAGGCCAGGAAGGCGGGCTATAAGGTGAAGGTGGGGAAGTTCCCCCTTTCCGCCAGCGGCCGGGCCCTTACCCTAGGGGGGGCGGAGGGCCTTATCAAGGTGGTGGGGGATGAGGAAACCGACCTCCTTCTTGGGGTCTTCCTCGTGGGCCCCCAGGCGGGGGAGCTCATCGCCGAGGCCACCTTGGCCCTGGAGATGGGGGCCACGGTCTCGGACCTCGCCCTCACCGTCCACGCCCACCCCACCCTCTCCGAGGGGCTCATGGAGGCGGCGGAGGCCCTCCACCGGCAGGCCATCCACATCCTGAACCGCTGATACCACCCCACGGGGAGTTCGTCCCCGTGGGGGCCCTGCTGATGCCACCCCACGCGGACTTTGTCCGCCTGGGAGCCCCGGTGATACCACCCCACGGGGACTTCGTCCCCGTGGGGGCCCCGGTGAAAGGGTATCCAAGGCCCCCGCCAGGCGAAGGGAGGGAAGGGTTCAACGGCAAGGGGTATTATAAGAACTCCTTTTGCAGCCTTCCCTCAATATCCCCCTGGCCGCAAGTGGTAGATAGTGTATGGCCAGTTGCCTGACCCCATCCTGGCGGATAGATTCACAGGGAGTTCTTATTACACCCGAGCACAAAGGTTGCCCCATCGGCTAAAGCCAAAGCGGCTTGCTTATCGCCTCTTTGGGGCCCCCCCCCCCNCTCCCGGGTGAGGCGAAGCAGGGGGCTTGGGGCCTTTTCCCCGTCCAGAACCCCCATGGCGATGCCCAAGTCCTTCACCAAAAGGCCCAGGGCAAAGGTCTTGGGAAAGGCGCGGCTTATCACGCGCTCGGGGATGAGGTTCTCCGTGGCGTTGGAGCGGCCCGAGGAGGCGTTGATGACCTCGAGGGCCTTCTCCGCGGACACCCCTTGCCGCACCAGGGCGAGAAGCCCTTCCCCCGCCGCCCAGAGGTTCACCGCCAGGAGGGCATTGTTGATGGCCTTCACCGCGTGCCCCGCCCCCACGGGCCCCACGTGGACCACCTTCTTGGCGTAGGCCAGGTAGGGCTTCACCCTCTCTACGGCCTCCTCTGGTCCCCCCATCATCACCGTGAGGGTACCCTTTTCCGCCCCAATGGTCCCACCGGAGACCGGGGCATCCAGGTAAACCACGCCCCGCTCCAGGAGGCGCTCCGCCAGCTTGCGGCTTCCCTCGGGCTCCCCGCTGGTGGCGTCCACCCAGTAGGTGCCGGGGCGGAGGTGGGGCAGGAGGGCTTCCGCCACCTCGGCCACCTCCTTGGTGGTGGGCAGGCAGGTGAAGATCACCCGGGCCTCCGCCACCCCTTCCAGGGGCACCGCCTGGGAGCCAAACTCCTCCTGGTGCTTAAGGGCCTTGGCGAAGGTGCGGTTCCAGACCAGGGTGGGAAACCTCTTCGCCAGATGACCGGCCATGGGGTAGCCCATGGCCCCAAGACCGAGGAAGGCGACCTTTTCCATGCCCCCTTTTTACCAGAGCCTGAGGAGCTTGGCGAGGCCCCGGAGGAGGAGGAGGAAGAGGAGGCTGAAGCCCATGGCCACGGCGAGGAAGACGAAGAAGCCCACCCCAAACCCCTCACCCAGGACCATCTGCCTAAGCCATAGCCCCGCAGGGAAGGCAAGGGCCCAGGTGAGGAGGAGGTTTTTCCAGGTGGGCCGGCGGTAGGTGCCGAGGAAGGGGGCCAGGAGGAGCCAGACGAAGAGAACGGGGAGGACGTTCCGGGCAAGCCCCCCTGCGTTTACGGGCTGGCCGTGGGAAAGAAGCCCCACCCCGGCGAAGAGGAGGAGGGCCAGAAGGTCCAAGAGGAAGAGGCGGCTCATGGGCGGGAGGTGGCCTCCAGGAAGACCCGGTCCGCCCGGTAGGAGCTCCGCACCAGGGGCCCGGAAAACACCTCCTTGAAGTCCAGCTCGTACCCCCAGGCCTCGTACCGCTTGAAGTCCTCAGGGGGCACGTAGCGCTCCACCGGCAGGTGGGCCGGGGTGGGGCGCAGGTACTGGCCCAGGGTGAGGATGTCCACCCCCGCGGCCCTGAGGTCCCGCATGGCCTCGAGGATCTCCTCCTCGGTCTCCCCCAGGCCCAGCATGAGGCTGCTCTTGGTGAGGATATCCGGGCGGTAGCGCTTGGCGTGGGCCAGGACCTTCAGGGTCTGCTCGTACCCGGCGCGGGGATCGCGCACCTTGGGGGTGAGGCGGCGAACGGTTTCCAGGTTCTGGGCGTAGACCTCAGGGGAAGCGTCCAAGACCGCTTCCACCGCCTTCAGGTCCCCCTGGAAATCGGGGGTCAGGGCCTCCACCAGAACCCCAGGGGCCTTGGCCTTGATGGCCCTTATGGTGGCGGCGAAGTGGGCGGCCCCGCCATCCGGGAGATCGTCCCGGTCCACGCTGGTGAGGACCACGTAGCGGATGCCGAGCCTGCTGATGGCCTCGGCCACCCGCTGGGGCTCCTCGGGGTCCACGATCCCGCGGGGGTTCCCCGTGTCCACGGCGCAGAACTTGCAGGCCCGGGTGCAGACGCCGCCCAGGATCATCACCGTGAGGGTGCCGTGGGTCCAGCACTCCCCCACGTTGGGGCAGATGGCCTCCTGGCAGACGGTGTGAAGTCTGAGCTCCTCCACGGTGTGCTTCAGGGCCTGGTACTTGGCTCCCGTGGGCAGGGAGGCCTTAAGCCAGGCGGGCTTTTGCCGGTCCACGGGCTCGGGCCGGGCTTGGGCTAGGCCGTTTTTCACCACCTTAAGCTCGATCACCTCCCCCGTGGGGGCGAGGAGCTCCACCGTTTCAAACTTGGGCTTCATGCCGTTCCTCCCTGTAGCGGGGCGCCAGGCCGAACACCTCCGCGAAGGCCTGCACCACCCTTTCCTTCACCTCGGGCATGGGCACCTTGCGGCCCAAGAGCTTCTCCAAAGAGGTCACCCCCTTGCCCTTCAAGCCGCAGGGGATGATGACGGAGAAGTCGTTGAGGTCGGTGGACACGTTCAGGGCGAAGCCGTGGAAGCTCACGTCCTCCTTCACCGCCACCCCGATGGCGCAGAGCTTGTCCTCCCCCACCCAGACCCCCGCGTACCCTGGGGTGGGGTAGGCCTCCAGGCCGTAGCCCGCCGCCACCTTCACGATGACCTCCTCGATCTGGCGCAGGAAGCGGCGCACCTCCCGGCCCACGGGGAAGATGGGGTAGCCCACCAGCTGCCCGGGGCCGTGGTAGGTGACGTCCCCGCCCCGCTCCACCCAAAAGAGCTCAAAGCCGTTTTCCCGGTACCAGCTTTCCGGGAAAAGCAGGTTCTCCCCCGTGGCCTTCCGGCCCAAGGTGATAACCCGAGGATGCTCCAGGAGGAGGAGGGTGGGGGGACGCTTTCCCCTTACCACCTCCTGGTGCACCTCCTTCTGGTACGCCCAGGCCTCCTCGTAAGGTAGAAGGCCAAGGTCCTCCACCAAGAACTCCACGTCCCTAAGCATACGCCAGGCCCAGGGCAGACAGGCCACCGCCACCACAAACCCCCATGACTGGGGCCTGACCTGGGAAGGCAAAGATGGGGGCATGGGTGTGGAAAGCCGCCTGGAGATGCTTTTGGAAATGGAACCCGAGGCCATGGACCCCGCCTTGGCCGAACAGTTGCTGGACGAGGTGCTGGCGGTATTGCGCCGCCACCTCCCGGTGCAGGCCCTCGAGGCCCGCCTAGAGCGGCGGGACGGCCACGTGCTCCTCCTGGCCGCCGCAAAGCTCGCCCCCTAAGTGTCCGCACACAAAGGTTGCCCCATCGGCCAAGGCCAAAGCGGCGTGCTGATGGCCTCTTTGGGGCCCCCGTCGTGGCGCAAGCCGCGACGGGGTGCTTAAACCCCCAGGGCCCGGGCCAAGAGCCGGTCCCGCAAGGGGGTGGGCAGGAGGCGCAGGAGGAGGGTCTGCCAGGCCCTATCCCGCCTGGCCACCAGGTAGCGGGCCCGGGGACGGGGGCTTTCCAGGGCGCGGAGCACCGCCTCCGCCACCCTTTCCGGGGGAAGTCCCCGCCTCGCGTTCCTCCGGGCCATCCTCCGGGCCACCTCCAGGTAGCGCCCGTAGATCCCTTCCGTGCCGGGGGGAGGCGGGAGCAGGTAGCCCTCCGCCGCCCGTTCCGCGCGCTCCCAGATGGGGGTGGCCACGGAGCCCGGCTCCAAGAGGATTACCTTCACCCCAAAGGGCGTTAGCTCCACCCTTAGGGCGTCGGCCAGGGCCTCGAGGGCAAACTTGCTGGCGGCGTAAGGCCCCAGGAGGGGCAGGGCCACCAGGCCGGAAACCGAACCCATGAGCACCACCCGCCCTCCGCCCTCCCGCAACAGGGGCAAGAAAGCCCGCACCGTGGCGAAAGCCCCCAGGACGTTCACCTCCAAGGCTTGCCGGAAGGCGGAAGGGGGCACCAGCTCCAAGGGCCCCGCCACCGCCACCCCCGCGTTGGCCACCAGGCCGAAAAGCCCCCCTCCCCCCAAAGCCTCCCGTGCCTCAAGGAGGTCCTCCTCCCGGGTCACGTCCAGGAGAAGGGGCTCCACCCCTAAGGCCCTTAGGCGCTCTGTGTCCTCCTCCTTCCGCACCCCGCCGTAGACCCGGTACCCCCTGGCGGCAAGGAGCCTGGCCGTGGCCAGGCCGATGCCGCTACCCGCTCCCGTGATGAGCACCCGCCGCATGGAAAAAGCTTAAGGGGCCCCGCCTGGGGGCCCCTTGCGGCCTGCCGGGCCCTGGCCCCTACTGGGCCACCACGCTCACCTTCACCTGGATGGGCACCTCGGGGTGGGGCTTGTAGGTGAGGACGTACTCCCCCAGCTCCTTGATGGGCTTCTCCAGCCCTAGGCGCTTGGGGTCAATGGTGATGCCGTGCTGGCGGGCGAGGGCTTCGGCGATGTCCTTGGCGGTCACCGAGCCGTAGATCTTGGTCTCCCCCGCCCGCACCGGGATGGTGAGGGTGAGGTTCTCCAGGATCTCCTTCAGGCGCTCGGCCTCGGCCTTCCTTTCCGCCAGGCGCTTGGCCTGGGCGCGGATCTTGGCCTCGAGGGCCTTCAGGTTGCTCTCCGTGGCCAAGACCGCCAGACCCCGGGGCAGGAGGTAGTTCTTAGCGTAGCCAGGCTTTACCCGCACCACCTGGCCCACGTCGCCCAGGTTCTCTAGGGGTTCCAGCAAGATGACCTTCATGCGTACCCCCTACTTGCGCACCAGCTTCTCCGTGAAGGGAAGAAGCCCCAGCACCCGGGCCCGCTTGATGGTGCGGGCCAGGATGCGCTGCTCCTTGGCGGAAAGCCCCGTGCGGCGGCGGGGAAGGATCTTCCCCGTCTCCGACAGGAACCGCTTCAGAACCTCCACGTTGCGGTAGTCCTTCAGGTCAAACTCCCCCAGGGTGGCCTTGACCTTGGCCTTCCTGGAGGGGCGCCGCTGCGCCTCTTTCTTGGGTTTAACGTTCTTGTTGTTCAAAACGGCAAATCCTCCTCCGGCGGGAAGTCTTCCAGTCCTTCGTCGATGTCCACCCCACCCGTCTGGACGGAGGGCTTAGCCTCCTGGGGCCTGCTTCCGCCGGCTCTTTCAGGCCCACGGGTGGGTTGCTCCAGGCGGAGGGCTTCCACACGGGTCTGGAAGCGCCTCTCCCCGCTGGAGCTCGTCCAGGAGTCGTTCACCAAACGGCCGATGACCAAAAGCCCGTCGCCCCGCTTGAGCTCCCCGGCCCACTCGGCCAGGTCACGCCAGGCCTGAACCTCGATGAAGTGGGTCTTCTCCTCCTCGGCTCCCTGGCCACGGCGGCGCTCGTTCACCGCCAGGCCGAGCCGCACCACCGCCGTCCCCTGGGGGGTGTAGCGCAGATCCGGGTCGCGGGTCAGGTTCCCCATGAGGATCACTTGGTTCAGGGCGCGGCGGAGCCGGGGCTGGCCGCGGGTGTCCGCCAGGGTCTCGCGGCCCCTTTCCGCCAGGGGGTCCACGAAGTCGGCCCGCACTTGCACCTCGCTCCGCTTCTCCCCCTCCCGCTCCCACTGGCGGTACTCCAACCGCCCCTCCACGAAGAGGAGCTGGCCCTGCCGGAGCGCATCCCCCCACATCTCCGCCTGGCGACCCAGAAGGCGCACCCGGTGGTACCAGGGGATCTCCCGCTCCTGGCCCATCTCGTCCACCAGGACGTCCTGGCCCGCCAGGTTGAGGTCCAAGATGGCCATGCCCCCCGCCGTGTACTTCATGTCCGGCTGGGCGGTGAGGGTGCCTATGAGGAATACACGGTTCAGGCCTCTTGCCATGGAAACAGTCTACGCCTTGGTGAGGAGGGGCTCCTGGGTTTTCACCACCATGACCCGGCGCACGTTGTCGCGTAGGCGAAGCTCCCGGGCCAGGTCGTTCACCCGGTCCTCGGGCATCTCCACCTGGTACCAAAGAAAGTAGCCCTGGGGGTCCTTGGCGATGGGGTAGGCCAGGCGGCGAAGGCCCCACTCCTCCACCTTCTCCACCCGGGCCCCAAAGGCCTCGAGAACCTTGCCAATGATCTCCTTCTCCAGGGCGAGCTGGCTCTGGTCCAGGTTGGGATTCAGGATGACGTTCACCTCGTACTTGCGCATCTCCACCTCCCTTCCGGGCCCGGCAGGCCGCACGAGGAAGGATTATACCCGTTTCGCCCCCCAAATAAAAGACCCAGGGGGCCCTAAGGCCCCCACCTGGCTCCGCGGGCAGGACTCGAACCTGCGACCAACCGGTTAACAGCCGGCCGCTCTACCAGCTGAGCTACCGCGGACCGACCGCATTAGGCACTATAGCAGGCCCCCCCCAAGGCGTCAAGAAGCAAGGACCCGGGGAGGCTCCCCGGGTCCGAAGCCCGCGAGCCCTAGAGCTTCTTCAGGGCCTGGGTGAGCTGGGTGAGGACGTTCTGGGCGTCCCCGTAGAGCATGCGGGTGTTGTCGGCGTAGAAGAGCTCGTTCTCCACCCCGGCGAAGCCCTTACCCTGGCCGCGCTTGATGACGATCACGTTCTTGGCCTTGTCCACGTCCAGGATGGGCATGCCGTAAAGGGGGCTCCCCGGACGGCGGGCGGCGGGGTTCACCACGTCGTTGGCCCCGATGACCACCGCCACGTCCACGGTGGGGAACTCGGGGTTGATCTCCTCGAGGTCCTTCAGCTTGTCGTAGTCCACCCCGGCCTCCGCCAAAAGCACGTTCATGTGCCCCGGCATCCGCCCCGCCACCGGGTGGATGGCGAACTTCACCTCCACCCCCTTGCTCTCCAAGAGGTCGGCCAGCTCCTTCACCTTGTGCTGGGCCTGGGAAAGGGCCATCCCGTAGCCAGGCACGAAGACCACCTTGCTGGCGTAGGCCAGCATCACGGCGGCATCCTCCACGTCGATGGGCTTGAGGCTCCCCTTGACCTCGCCCGCCTCCTGCTCCACGCCGAAGCCGCCCACCAGCACGCTCCACACCGAGCGGTTCATGGCCTTGGCCATGAGCACCGTGAGGAGGGTACCCGCAGCCCCCACCAGGGTCCCCGCCACCATCAGGGCCGGGTTCCCCACGGCGAAGCCCTCAAAGCCCACCGCCATGCCGGTGAAGGCGTTGTAGAAGGAGATGGCCACGGGCATGTCCCCACCACCGATGGGCAGGGTCATGAGGATGCCGAAGAGAAGGGCCAGGAGGAAAAAGAGCACAATGCTCAGGGTGGGGTCGTTCCAGAGCAGGGAGAAGCCCAGGAGCACCGTGAAGAGGAGCACCAGGGCGTTCACCACCTTCTGCCCCGGGAAGAGGATGGGGCGGCTTTTCATGATGCCCTGGAGCTTGGCGAAGGCGATGAGGCTACCCGTGAAGGCCACGCTGCCGATGAGGCCCCCCAGGATGGCCAGGGCCATGAGGCCCGGGTTCTCAAAGGCTCCCTTCAGAAGCTCCACCGCGGCGATGGTGGCGGCCGCACCGCCGCCCATGCCGTTGTAGATGGCCACCATCTGGGGCATGTCGGTCATGGCCACCTTCACCGCCGCCCACCAGGCCACCACCGAGCCCACCAGGAGAGCGATGAGCATGAGGCCAAAGTTCTGCATCCCCGGCCAGAAGAAGGTGGCCACTACCGCCAAGGCCATGCCCCATCCCGCCCACACGATGCCGCTTTTGGCGGTGGTGGGGTGGGCCATGCGCTTCAGGCCCACGATGAAGAGGATGGCCACCACGAAGTAGGCCGCCTGGATGAGGTCCATTACTGACCACCCCCCTTGCCCGGCTTCTTCTCAAACATCTCCAGCATGCGCACCGTGACCGCATACCCCCCGGCGGCGTTGGCCGCTCCCAGGATCACCCCCAGGAAGCCGATGAGCTTCTCCAAACTGGTTTCCGCGTGGCCCAGGACCACCATGGCCCCCACCACCACCACCCCGTGGATGAAGTTGGACCCCGACATCAAGGGGGTGTGGAGGATGACGGGCACCCGCGTAATGAGCTCGTACCCCAAGAAGGCCGTGAGCACGAAGATGTAAAGGGCAGACCAGAAGCCAAACTCCATCACGCACCTCCCACGAGGGCCTTGGTGGGCCCGTGCAGGATCTCCCCCTCCTTCATGAGGAGGGCGCCTTGGATAATCTCGTCCTCCCACTTGGGGGCAAACTCGCCCTTTTCCATGAGCAGGCTGGAGAGGTTCAGGAGGTTCTTGGCGTACATCTCTGAGGCGTGGACGGCCAGCTCGCTGGGCAGGTTCAAGGGGCCAAAGATCCGCACCCCCTTCACCTCCACCACCTCCCCCGGCCGGGTGAGGACGCAGTTGCCGCCCGACTCGGCGGCCAGGTCCACCACCACGGTGCCCGGCTTCAGGCGCTCCATCATGTCCTCCGTGAGGAGGATGGGGGCCCGACGGCCCGGCACCTGGGCGGTGGTGATGATGGCGTCCATACCCGCCACGTGCTCCCTGAGGGCCTCGTGCTGGATACGCTTTTCCTCCTCGGTGAGCTCGCGGGCGTAGCCGCCCTCCCCTTCTGCGCTGATGGGGAGCTCAATGGGCTTGGCCCCCAGGGAGAGGGCCTGCTCCACCGCTGCCTTGCGCACGTCGTAGGCGAAGACCTGGGCCCCCAGGCGCTTGGCGGTGGCGATGGCCATGAGGCCCGCCACCCCCACCCCCATGACCATCACTTTGGCGGGGCGGATGGTGCCCGCGGCGGTGGTGAGCATGGGGAAGAACCGGGGGGAAAGCCTGGCCGCGTGCAGGGCGGCCAGGTACCCCGCCACCGTGGCCTGGCTGGAGAGGGCGTCCATGCTCTGGGCCCGGGTGATGCGGGGGATGAGCTCCATGGCGATGACCGTGGCCTTCTTGGCGGCCAGGGCCTTCACCAGGTCCAGGTTTTTGTGGGCCTGGACAAAGCCCACCACGATGGCCCCGGGCTCGAGGGCTCCGATCAGGTCCTCAGGAGGCGGCTGGACGGTGAAGAGGAGATTGGCTCCCTTTAGGAGCGCACCTCGCTCCACCACTTCCGCCCCCGCCTCGAGGTAGGCGGCGTCGGGGTAGTAGGCGCCTTCCCCGGCACCCTTTTCCACCCGCACCCTGGCCCCCTGCTTCACCAGGCGGGCCACCACCTCGGGCACCAGGGCTACCCTTCTTTCCCCAGGAGCCCTTTCCTTTGGAACCGCAACGGTCACCATAGGACCTCCTTCCGGGCCAGTATACCAACCCCGGTATGGGCATTTGCCCCATGGGCAAGCGCTGACCTACTGGTCAGAGGCCTGGAGCTTATGAAAGAATGCCCCCATGCGGCCCTCCGGGCTCAAGATCGCCGCCGTGCTCCTCCTGGGCATCCTGGCCATCAGCTTCGGCTCCATCCTGGTGCGCCTGGCCCTGGCGGCCTCCGGGGACTCGAGCCTCGCCTTCAGCCTGGTGATGAGCGCCGGGCGCATGGGCCTGGCCGCCCTGCTTCTGGCCCCTGGCTGGCGTACCCTCCCCCGAAGCCGGGCAGGCCTTCCCTACGCCTTAGCCGCCGGAGGGTTTTTGGCCCTTCACTTCGCCTTTTGGATCACCTCCCTCTCCTACACCTCGGTGGCGGCCAGCACCGCCCTGGTCACCACCAACCCGGTGTGGGTCACCCTCTTCGGTTGGCTCTTCTTCAAAGAAATCCCTTCCGGCCTCACCCTCTTGGGGGTGGGGATAGCCCTCTTGGGAGGGCTTTTGATCGGGCTCGGGGACGCCCAAGGGGGGTCAGGAAGCAACCCCCTCCTGGGGGATATCCTGGCCCTCCTGGGCGCTGTGGCCGCATCCCTCTACTTCCTCCTGGGCCGGGAAGCCCAGAGGCGGGGCCTCTCCATCCTGGAGTACGTGCGCCTGGCCTACACCGCCGCGGCCCTCCTTCTCCTTCCCCTGCCCTACCTCTTCGGTGGGGGCTACGGAGGCTATCCCCTGGCGGTCTACGGCTATATCCTCCTCATGGCCCTTCTGCCCCAGCTGGTAGGCCACACCAGCTTCAACTGGGCCACCCGGCACATCCCCCCGGTCCTGGTCACCCTGGCCATCCTCTTTGAGCCGGTGGGGGCGAGCCTCCTGGCCTTCCTCCTCTTCGGGGAGCTTCCTGGGGTTCAGGTCCTCCTGGGGGCCCTGGTCCTCCTCCTGGGGGTGGGGCTAGCGGTGGTGGGAGGTCGGCGGTGATCTACGTGGCCTTGGCCGCTTTGCTTTGGGGCCTGGGCGGGGCCCTGGCGGGCCGGTTCATGGAGGCCATCCCCCCTTCGGTCCTCATCCCCTTGCGCTTCCTCCTGAGCTTCCTCCTCCTCCTGCCCCTGGTGTTGCGCTTTCCCCCCAGCGCCCGCGAGCGCCCGCGGCTTCTTTGGGTGGGGTTCGCCCTCTCAGGGGCCCAGGCCTTCTACTACCTGGCCATCCACGCCACCACCGTGGCCACGGGCATCTTCCTTCAGTACCTGGCCCCGGCCCTCCTGACCCTGTACGCCTTGGTGCGGGGCGAAAGGCTACCTCTGAGAGCCCTCCTTGGCGTGGCCCTGGCCCTCCTGGGGGCCTACGCGCTGGTGGTGGGACCCGGGGGTCTGGCGGGAGGCCCCTTGGGGGTGGGCTACGGCCTCCTCTCCGCGGTGTCCTTTGCCCTGTACGCGGCCCTCTCTTACGGGCTCAAAACCCCGCCCCTGGTGAGCCTGGGGGTGGCCACGGGGGTGGGGAGCCTTCTCTCCCTGCCGGTGCTCCTCCTGCACCTGCCCCAGGTCCTGGCCCTGGACCTGGAAGGCTGGGGCGCGGTGGCCTACCTGGTGGTCTTCGGCACGGTGGTGCCCTTTGGGCTTTTCCTCCTGGGGGTGCGCACCTTTCCCGCCCGCCAGGCCACCTTGGTGGCCATGCTGGAACCGGTGGCGGGAGCGGTCTTCGCCTGGCCCCTGGCGGGGCAACCCTTGCGGCTGGAGGCCCTCCTGGGCGGTGGCCTGATCCTCCTGGGCGTGGCCCTGAACCGGAGGTGATATGGCGGCGCGCGTGTTTTTCCTCTTCACCCTGGGCTATTTCCTCTCCTACTTCTACCGCTCGGCCAATGCGGTGCTTTCCAAGGACCTCTCCCAAGACTTAGGCTTGGGCCCGGCGGAGCTCGGCTTCATGACCAGCCTCTTCTACCTGGCCTTCGCCGCGGTGCAGCTTCCCTTGGGAAGCCTCCTGGACCGCTACGGCCCCCGGGCCGTCACCCCGGCCCTCCTCCTCGTGGCCGCCTCCGGCAGCCTGGTCTTCGCCCTGGCGCCGAGCTTCCCCGTCCTGGCCCTGGGCCGGGCCCTGATCGGGGTGGGAATGGCCGCCGCCCTCATGGGGGCGCTGAAGGCCTTCAGCCTGTGGTTTCCCAAGGGCTACGCCACGGTCTCCACCCTGCTGGTGGGCCTGGGGGCCACAGGGGGGCTTTTGGCGGCCACCCCCCTGGCCCTCATGAAGGAGGCCATGGGCTGGCGGGGGGTCTTCCTCCTGGGGGCCGGGGTGGTGGTGCTGGTGGCCCTGCTCCTCTACCTGGGGGTGCGGAACACCCCCCCTGGGGTTCCCTGGCCCCGGGGGGAAGGAGGCGGGGGGCTGAGGGAGGTCCTGGGCAACCCCAGGCTCCTGCGGGTGGCCTTTTTGGCCTTGGCCTTTGCGGGAAGCTTCCTGGCCCTGCAGACCCTCTGGGCCGGGGCCTACGCCTACCACCTGGGCCTTTCGGCGGTGGCGGTGGGGAACCTCCTCCTCCTCTACTCGGGGACGGCGGTCTTGGGCTTCCTCCTCTCCGGATACCTGGCCGACCGCTTCGGCACCGCCCGGGTCCTGGTCCTCTCCGCCCTCCTCTTCGCCCTGGGCCTGATCCTCCTCCTCCTCGGGTTCCTCCTCCCCGCCTACCTTCTCCTCGGGTTCTTCGGGGCCTTCAACATCCTCACCCTCACCCAGGCCCGGGAGCTGGTGCCCCCCCACCTGGTGGGCCGGGGCACCACCTTGGTGAACCTCTTCGGCATCGGGGGTACCTTCCTCCTGCAGTGGGGGGTGGGGGTGGCGGTGGGGGCCTTGGGGTACGGGTGGGCCTTCGGCGGGCTTCTGGGGCTTCTCTTCCTGGCCCTTTTCCTCTACTTGCCTTTGCTAACCCCTAGGAGCCCATAGGCTCTGCTGGAGGTCCCGGATCCTGTCCTCCCAGGAGGGGCGCTCTGGGGGGAGGGTAGGGGGAAGAACCGGCGGATGCTCCCGGGTGCCCAAAAAGAGCCAGGGGTGGGAAAGGGGGCGTTTGCCGCCTCGAGGGCGGTAGACCACCAACCGCCCCCGGCTCACCCACTGGTAGACCAGAACCCGGCTCACGCCCAAATCCTGAGCCACCTCCTCCAAAGGCTTTAGGTCGTGAAAGCGGATCAGGGCCAAGGCCACCAGGTTGTCCAGCCGAGGCGCCAAGGCCTCCGCCAACAAGAGGGCCAAGGGCCGGAACTCCCCCAGGTCCAAAGCCCGCAAAAGGGCCTCCGGCTCCGGGGGAGGGAAACCCCGGTGGAAGCCCCGATCCGCCTCCTGCAAGGCGGCATAGTAGCGCTCCCGTTCCTTCTGGGTAAGACCCTTGATAGCCAGAGGGGGAAGGCCTTGGAGAAGAGCCAGGTAGTTGAGGAGGATGCGCCCTACCCGGCCGTTGCCGTCACGGTAGGGGTGGATGGCCTCGAAAAGGGCGTGGGTCTTGGCCAGGGCCTCCAGCGCCTCCCGCTCCCGCAACAACCAGAGCGCCAGCTTCACAAAGGCCCGCAGGTAGTCCGTGGCCTCTAAGGGGGGTTGCACCGGGGCCCCGGCGATCTGCCGCTTGATCCCGTCGGCGGGCTGGCCCCTGTAGCGATCCTGGGTGGTTCCCTGGAAGAGCATGGCGTGAATGTTGTTGATCAGAGGGAGGTCGAGGTGAAGCTGGCTCTCCTTGTGGTATTGGAAGGCCAGGCCGTAGGTGTACTGGGCCGTGCGGAAGTAGTTGAGCACCTCCAGGGAACCCCTTCGGCCTTGGACCACGGCTTCCAGCTCCCTCTCGGTGGCGAAGTATCCCTCCATGGCCAGGGAGTGGCGGGTGTCCTCTTGGAGCATGTACAGCCACTCCTCGTTGGCCACCTGGAGCAAGGCCAGGGGCAAGCCCCCCAAGCGCTCCAGAAGTCCGCGGCGCTCCGCCAGGGCCGCCCGGACTTTGTCATATGAGCCCCAAGCCCCAAGGCCCGGCATAGCCCTATAGTAGGGCCTCTAAACCCCTGTATGCCAAAGGGCACTCCCCGGAAAAACTGACAACCCTGTGATAAACTCCCTCCATGCTAGCCCAGGTCAGAAGCTACACCCTCTTCGGCCTGGACGCGGTTCCCGTCACCGTAGAGGTGGACGTCAGTCCTGGGCTTCCCAGCTACGCCCTGGTGGGCCTGCCGGACAAGGCGGTGGAGGAAAGCCGGGAAAGGGTAAGGGCCGCCCTCAAAAACGCGGGCTTCCCCTACCCCCAGGCCCGGGTGGTGGTGAACCTGGCCCCGGCGGAGCTCAGGAAGGAGGGCAGCCACTTTGACCTGCCCATCGCCCTGGGGCTCCTGGCGGCCCAAGGGGTGGTGCCCTTGGAAAGCCTTTCCGGCCTGGCGGTGGCGGGGGAGCTGGGGCTGGACGGAGCCCTTCGCCCGGTGCCCGGGGCGGTGAACCTGGCCCTGGGGGCCTTGGCCGAGGGGAAAAAGCTTCTCCTTCCACTGGAAAGCGCCAAGGAGGCCGCCTTGGTGGAGGGGGTGGAGGTCTGGGGGGCGGAAAGCCTCCTCCAGGCGGTGGTCTACCTCAAGGGGGAGGAAGCCACCCAGAGGGCCGAGCCGGAGGACCCCGCGGTCCTCCTCGAGGCCCTGGACCTCCGGGACGTCAAGGGCCAGGCCAAGGCCAAACGCGCCTTAGAGATCGCCGCTGCAGGCTACCACCACCTCCTCATGGTGGGAAGCCCCGGCTCGGGAAAGACCATGCTGGCCAGGCGCCTCCCCTTCCTCCTACCCCCCCTCTCCCAGGAGGCCGCCCTCGAGGTGAGCCGCATCCACTCCGCCGCAGGCCAAGCCCTGAAGGGCCTCCTCCGCAACCCCCCTTTCCGCGCCCCCCACCACACGGTGAGCTATGCGGGCCTCATCGGGGGCGGGGCCATCCCCAAGCCGGGGGAGGTTTCCCTGGCCCACCGGGGGGTGCTCTTCCTGGACGAGTTCCCCGAGTTCTCCCGGGACGCCTTGGAGGCCCTGCGCCAACCCCTGGAGGACGGGGTGGTGACCGTGGCCCGGGCCAAGGCCAGCCTCACCTTTCCCGCCCGCTTCCTCCTGGTGGCGGCCATGAACCCTTGTCCCTGCGGCTGGTACGGGGATCCCGAAAGGGCCTGCACCTGCACCCCCGCAAGCCGCGGGCGCTACGTGGGCAAGATCTCCGGGCCCCTCCTGGACCGGTTTGACCTGGTGGTGGAGGTGCCCCGCCTCACCCCCGCCGAGCTCGCCCGCGCCCCCGAGGGGGAAAGCACCGAGGTGGTGCGGGAACGGGTCTTGAGAGCCCGGGAAAGGATGCTCGCCCGGCAGGGGCGGCCCAACGGGGAGCTTGCGGGCAAGGCCCTGCGCGAGCACGTGCGCCTCACCCCTGGGGCCGAGGCCCTTCTTCAGGCCGCCGCCAAGAAGATGCTCCTTTCCGCCCGAAGCTACGACCGCCTCCTGCGGGTGGCCCGCACCGTGGCCGACCTCATGGCCTCCGAGCAGGTGGAAGAGGCCCACGTGGCTGAGGCTTTGAGTTACCGCAAAACCCTTTAGCCCGCCTGGCTGGCCAGCCAGGGGATGAGGGCCTCCGCCGCCTGGGGGTTGGTGGCCAGGGGCACCCCGTGCACGTTGCACACCCGCATGAGGGCCTGCACGTCGGGCTCGTGGGGCTTAGGGGTGAGGGGATCCTGGAAGAAGAGCACGCAAAGCACCTTTCCCTCAGCTACCTTGGACCCGATCTGCATATCTCCTCCCAGGGGACCGGAAAGAACCCGCTCCACCTCGAGGCCGGTGGCCTCCTGGATGCGTTTCCCCGTGGTGCCCGTGGCCAAAAGGGGAAAGCGGGAAAGAAGCTCCCGGTGCCGTTGGCAAAAGGCCACCATCTCCTCCTTCTTGGCATCGTGGGCGATGAGGGCCAGGGCCTTCATGGGGGCATTGTAAGCTTTGGCCATGGACTACGCGCCCGACCTGGAGTTTTTAGAAAAGCTCCTTTTGGCCGCCGGGCCCTCGGGCTTTGAGGAGGAGGCCACCGGGGTCTTCCTGGAGAAGGCGGCGGGGTTCGCCCAGGCGGAGCGGGACCGCCACGGCAACGCCTACGCCCGCCTCAACCCAGGGGGCAGGCCCAAGGTCCTCCTCCTGGGGCACGCGGACGAGATCGGGGTCATCGTGAGCCACGTGGAGGAGAAGGGCTTTTTGCGCCTGAAGCCCCTGGGGGGCTGGGACCCGCAGGTGCTGGTGGGCCAGCGCCTGCGCTTTTTGGGGAAGCGGGGGCACGTGCTGGGGGTGGTGGGCCGGAAGGCGGTCCACGTCCTGAAGGAGGAGGAGCGCAAGAAGGCGGTGGAGCTTGAGGACCTCTTCGCCGACATCGGGGCGGGAAGCCGGGAGGAGGCCTTAGCCCACCTCGAGGTGGGGGCGGTGGGCGTCTTGGACCAGGCCCCCCAGTGGCTTCTGGGGGAGCGCCTGGTGTCCAAGGCCCTGGACAACCGCCTGGGGGCCTTCGTGGTCCTCGAGGCCCTCCGCCTGGTGGCGGGGAAGACCGAGGCGGAGGTGGTGGCGGTGGCCACGGTGCAGGAGGAGATCGGGGCTTTTGGCGCCCGCACCGCTGCCTTCCGCGAGGCCCCCGACCTGGCCCTGGTGGTGGACGTGCACCACGACAGCGCCGCCCCCGGCATGGATAAAGCCCGGGTGGGGGAGGCGGAGCTGGGCCGGGGCGTGGTGCTGGACGTGGGGCCCTTCGTGGACCGGGAGGTCCTGAAGGGCCTGCGGCAGGCGGCGGAAGAGGAGGGCATCCCTTACGTCCTGAACGCCCACGGGCGGTGGTCCGGCACCGACGCCGACGAGGTGGCCAAGGTGCGGGAGGGCATCCCCACGGGCATCGTTTCCATCCCCTTGCGCTACATGCACTCCCCGGTGGAGATGGTGGACTTCCGCGACGTGGAGCGGGCAGTGCGGCTTCTCGCCGCCTACATCCTGCGCCTCTAGGGAGGACCCATGGAAACGCCCCTCACCTTCAAGGAAGCCCAAAAGGAGGTGGACGCCTGGATCGGCCAGTTTAAGGAGGGGTACTTCCCACCCCTCCTCATGCTGGCCCGCCTCACCGAGGAGCTCGGGGAGGTGGCCCGGGTCCTGGCCCACCGCCACGGCAAGAAGCCCAAGCCCGGCGAGGCCGAAGGGGACCTGGCGGAGGAGCTCGCCGACCTCCTCTTCGTCCTCATCTCCCTGGCCAACCGGGAGGGCATAGACCTGGAAGAAGCCTTCCTCAAGGCCATGGCCAAGTACCGGGAGCGGGACCAGGAGCGCTGGAGCAGGAAGTAGAATGGCCCCGTGGAACCCGCTCTTCTAGAGGCCCAGGGGCTCAGGAAGCGCTTTGGGGCCCTCGAGGCCGTCCGGGGCGTGAGCCTGGCGCTTCGCCCGGGGGAGGTGCTGGCCTTCTTGGGCAAGAACGGGGCTGGCAAGACCACCACGGTGAAGATGCTCTCCGGCCTCCTCCTCCCCGACGCGGGGGAGGTGCGCCTCCTTGGCCAAGATCCCTTCCGCGACCCCTGGGCCCTAAGGCACCTGGGGGCAGTCCTGGAGGGCAACCGCAACACCTACTGGCGGCTCACCGCTTTGGAGAACCTGGTCTACTTCGGGGTAGCCCGGGGCCTGCGCCTGGCTGCGGCCCGGAAGCGAGCCCTGGCGCTTCTGGAGGAGTACGGCCTTTGGGACAAGGCCCACACCGAGGTGCGCCACCTCTCCCGGGGAATGCAGCAGAAGCTGGCCCTCCTCCAGGCCCTGGTCCACGATCCCGAGGTGCTCCTCCTGGACGAGCCCACCCTGGGCCTGGACGTGGATACCAGCCTCCAGATGCAGGACAAGATCCGCGCCTTGGCCAAAGGGGGCAAGGCCATCCTGCTCACCACCCACCAGTTGGAGGTGGCCGAGGCCCTGGCCCACCAGGTGGCCATCATCCACCGGGGAGAGGTGGTGCTGGAGGAGAGCAAGGAAGCCCTCCTCGCCCGCTTCGCCGGGGAGCACTACGTGCTGGAGCTGGAAGCCCCCCCACCCCCTGGGGTCTTGGCCCAGCTCCGCGCCCTGGGGGTAGAAGGCGAGGGCCCGTTCCTGGTTCGGGGGGACGGGGAGGCGCTTTGGCGGGTGCTGGAGGCCCTGAAGCCCCTGCCCCTCAAGAAGGTGGCCAAGGCGGAGGCGGACCTCTTGGAGGTTTTCTTGAAGGTGGTGGGGCGTGCTTGACCTCTTGCTGGTGGAAGTCTGGAGAAGCCTTTTGGCCCTCCGCCGTTACCCCCTGGAGCTTTTGGGGGCGGTGGTCACCTTGAGCCTCATCTTCTACCTCCTCTTCCTGGGGGCCCGCTTCCTGGCGGGGCCCGGGGTGGAGTTTGGAGGGAGGCTCGAGGCCGTGCTGGTGGGCTACCTGCTTTGGACCTTCACCCTTTCCGCTTACAACGGCCTCTCCTTCGGCCTTATGGAGGAAACTCAGACGGGAACCCTGGAACAGGTCTTCCTCACCCCCTACGGGCCGGTGCGCCTCTACCTGGTTCGGGACCTGGCGGGCCTCTTTACCCAGGGGCTTTTGGTCTTCCTCATCGCCCTGGTCCTGATGGCCCTCACCGGGGCCCGGCTTGCCTTCACCCCTCAGGTCCTCCTCCCCTTCCTGGCGGTGCTCCTGGGAGGCTATGGCCTGGGCTTCGCCGTGGGCAGCCTGGCTCTCCTTTACAAAAGGATCGGCCAGCTCCTGGGCCTCTCCCAGTTCCTCCTCCTCTTCCTCCTGCAGGCCCCCGGAGAAGGGCTCTTCCGCCTCCTGCCCTTGGCGCCGGGAGCGGCGCTGGCCCGCAGGATGCTGGCGGAAGGGGCCCCCCTTGACCCTGCCCCCCTTTTCCTTAGCTTCCTGAACGGCCTCGTCTACCTGGGGGCGGGGCTTTTCCTCTTCCGCCGTGCGGTGCGCCTGGCCAAGGGGCGCGGGCTCCTCCATGGCTACTAAGGCTCTCCTTCTGGCCCTGGGGCCCGCTTTAGCCCTGGGGTTGGGACGCTTCGCCTATGCCCTGGTCCTGCCCCTCATGCAGGGGGCCTGGGGCCTTTCCTACGCCGAGGCGGGCCTTTTGGGTAGCGCCAACACCCTGGGCTACCTCCTGGGAGCCTTCCTCAGCCACCGCCTCCTGGGGAGGACAGGCTACCGCTGGGGCTTCTTTCTGGCCCTCCTCTTTCAGGGAGCGGTACTGGCCTTCACCGGGCCCGGGGGGTTTCCCTGGGTGTTCGCCCTCAGGCTTTTCCAGGGCTTCCTGGGCGCCCTGGTCTTCGTGGGCGGGGCCGCCCTCCTCATGACCCTAGGGGGCTCGGGCCGGGCCCTGGGGGTCTACTACGGGGGCGTGGGGGTGGGGCTTCTCCTGGCCCCCTGGATCCTCCTGGGCGTGGGGAGCCCGGAAGCCGCCTGGGCCCGGCTAGGGGTTTTCAGCCTGCTCCTGGGCCTTCCGGTCCTCCACACTTGGCCCCTCTTGCGGGAACCCCCGCCCCCGGCCCGGGGGGAAGGGGGCCTGGGGCCCATCCTCCCCCTCCTCCTGGCCTATGGCCTCTATGGGGCGGGGTACATCGGCTACATGACCTTCGTGGCGGCCGCCGTGGGGGAAGCCCTCCTCCTCTTCACCCTCCTGGGCGTAGGGGCCCTCCTCACCGGACCCCTTTGGGGTCCCTGGGTGGAGCGGGTGGGGGGAAGGCGGGGGCTTTTCCACGTGCTTCTGGTCCTCTTCTTGGGGAGCCTACCCCCTTTAGCCCAAAGCCTTCCTGCCCTCAGCGCCTTCCTCTTCGGCCTCTCCTTTTTAGGCGTCATCACCGCCCTCACCCAGGCCTTCCGCGCCCTCCTGCCCCCTTCCGCCTGGCCCAGGGCCATGGGGCTTTCCACCGCAGCCTTCGCCTTGGGGCAAGCGATGGGGCCGACGGCGGCAGGCTTCTTTGCGGAAGTAGCGGGCACAGGGGAGGGGGCCCTCTGGGCGGCCAGCGTCCTCCTCCTCCTGGCCCTCCTGCCCGTCCTGCCCCGTCAGAGGCCGTAAAGGGCCCGGTACTTCCCCTCCAGGTAAGCCAAGAAGGGCTGGGCGCTGGGGGATTGGCCGGTCACCCGCTCCACCAGGGCCCTAGGCCGGAGGCGGCTCCCCTCGGCGTGGATCTTCCTCCGGCTCCAGTCCAAAAAGGGCCGGAACTCCCCCCGGCGGAAGAGGCCCTCGAGGTCCCCAAGCTCCTCCTGGGCCTTCCCGAAGAACTGGGCGGCGTAGAGGTTGCCCAGGGTGTAGGTGGGGAAGTAGCCGAAAAGCCCCCCGGACCAATGCACGTCCTGCATCACCCCGTCCTTGTAGTCCTTGGGGGCCACCCCCAGGTAGGCCCGGTACTTTTCCGCCCAGGCCCCGGGCAGGTCCTCCAGGGCAAGCTCCCCGCGGAAGAGGGCCAGCTCCAGCTCCAGGCGCACCAGGATGTGGAGGTTATAAGTGACCTCGTCGGCCTCCACCCGGATCAGGGAGGGCTCCACGGCGTTCACCGCCCGGTGGAAGTCCTCCAGGGCCACGTCCTGGAGGCTGGGGAAGAGCTCCTTGGCCCGGGGGAAGAAGCGTTCCCAGAAGCCCAGGGAGCGGCCCACCAGGTTCTCCCAGGTGCGGCTTTGCGACTCGTGCACCCCCAAGGAGACCGCCTCCCCCCTTGGGGTTCCCCAGTGCTCCTTGGGCAGGCCCTGCTCGTAGAGGGCGTGGCCCATCTCGTGCAGGGTGCCGAATATGCCGGCGTTGAAGAAGTCCTCGAAGTAGCGGGTGGTGATGCGCACGTCCCCAGGGCCGATGGAGATCTCAAAGGGGTGGGCGGTGGGGTCCAGGCGGCCCCCTTCCAGGTCGTAGCCGCAGGCCTGCAGGAGCTCCAGAGCAAAGGCCCGTTGCGCCTCTTTGGGATAGGGGCGGTGCAGGAAAGCGGTGTCGGGCCGCCTGCCGCTTCCCAGGATGCGGTCCAAGAGGCCCTGGAGGCCCTCCCTCAGCTCGGCGAAGAGGGGCACCAGTTCCGCCGCCCGCATCCCTGGCTCGTACCCATCCAGGAGGGCGTCGTAGAGCTCCCCGTAGGGCGGGTCCCCCGGAGCCACGGGGAGGGAGAAGAGGATCTCCGCCTTCTCCTTGGTGAGGGCAAAGATGCGCTTCAGGTAGGGCAGGAAGCCCCGCCAGTCGTCCCTGGGACGGGCCTCTTCCCAATAGCTTTCCCCCTCGCTCTGAGCCTGGGCCAGCTCCACCATAAGGCGCTCGGGGATGGCCCGGGCCCGCTCGTAGGCCTGCCGCCACTCCCGCACGTTCACCGCGGCATCGGAAAGGGGGTCTTGCACCAGGGAAGAACCCTCCACCACCCCTAGCCACTCCCCAATCCTGGGGTCGGTGGCCCGCTGGTGGAGAAGCCGGGCCAGGGCCGCCATCTGCCTCGCCCGGTGCTCATGGCCCTTCCTGGGGATCATGGTGCGCTGGTCCCATGCGGCCAAAGCGCCCAAAGAGGCCAGGTAAGCCGTTTCCCTTTGAAACTCCAAAAGGTGCTGATAGGCGGTTTCCGGCGTCACGGGGGCATCATACTCCCCTCCCGCCAAAACACCGTGAAAGCCTTCCTCCCATAAAATGCCCCCATGTGGCCCCTCTTCGCCCTGGTCTTAGGCCTCCTGGTGGGCTCCTTCCTGAACGTGGTCATCCATCGTCTGCCCAAAGGGGAGTCCATTGTCTTCCCCCCCTCCCGCTGCCCCCATTGCGGCCACCGCCTTGGCCCTGTGGACCTGGTCCCGGTTCTCTCCTACCTGGTCCTTGGGGGAAGGTGCCGCTACTGCCATCGCCCCATCAGCCATCGCTACCCCCTGGTGGAGGCCCTGACCGGGGGGCTTTTCCTCTTGACAAGCCTCTTTTATCCCCCTTCCTTGGAGACCCTCCTGGTCTTCGCCTTCTTGGGCCTTCTGGTAGCCCTGGCCTTCATCGACCTGGACACCTACGAGCTTCCCGACGGCCTCACCTACGGCCTCCTCTTCCTGGGGCTCCTTTCTGCCTACCTCCTCTCCTTCCCCCGCCCCTTTGTCGAGGCCCTGGACGGGGCCCTCCTCGCCGCCGGGGCCCTGGCCCTTATCGCCGGGTACGGGGGGCTTTTCCTGAGGCGCTTCCGGGAAGGGAGGGCGGAGGTGCCCGTGGGCCCCCACCAGGTGCACATGGCGGCCCTCTTCGGCACCCTCCTGGGACCAGGGGTGGGGATGGCCCTGGCCTTCCTCACCTGGGCCCTTTCGGGGCGCACCGGGAAGGCGGTGGTTCTCCCCGACAGGGTCACCCTGCCCCTTCTGCCCCTTTTCCTCCTCCTCTCCCCCCTCCTGGGCGGGGATTTCCTCGAGGCGCTGAAAGGGACCCTCCTGGCCGCAGGGGGTCTGGCCCTGGCGGGGGGGCTCTACTGGGCCTTGCGCCCCTCACCGCCAGAGACGGAAGAAGAGCCCGTGGCCATGGGCTACGGGGATGTGAAGCTTTTGGGTGCCTTGGGGGCCTGGCTTGGGCTTTACGCCTTCTTGGGGCTCTTCCTGGGGGTCTTCGCCGGGGCCCTCCTGGGCCTCCTCCTCCGCCAGCGCAAGATCCCCTTCGGCCCTTACCTGGCCTTGGGCGGGGTGGTGGCCTTCTTCTTCGGGGAAACCCTATGGAGGGCGTACATGGCCTGGCTAGGCCTATAGTGGGGAGGATGGCGGTGGACCTTCTTCCCATCCTGGCCCAAAGGCGCAGCGTGCGCCGCTTTAAGCCGGTGCCCATACCCGAGGAAGACTTGGAAAAGCTCCTCTTCGCCCTGCAAAGAGCCCCCACCGACGCCAGTGCCCAGCTTTACAGCGCCATCCGGATTACGGACCCCGGGCTCAGGGAAAGGGTGGCCCAGCTTTCCGGTAACCAGGAGCACATCCGCCAGGCAGCGGAGTTCTTCGTTTTCCTGGCGGACGTCCATCGCCTGGAGAGGCTTCTCGCCTATCGGGGGGAAAGGATGGCCTTCTGGCCCAAAACCGCCTTGCACTTCGCCCTCTTAGATGCAGGGCTTGCCGCCAGCTACCTGGCCCTTACCGCTGAGGCCTTAGGTTACGGGGTCTGCTTCATCGGGGGGGTGCTGAACGGGGTGGAGGAGCTCATCAACCTCCTGGAGCTTCCCAAAGGGGTCATCCCCGCGGTGGGCCTGGCGGTGGGGGTGCCGGACGAGGCGGGCCCCCCCAGGCCCCGGCTTCCCCGGAGGCTGGTGGTGCACGAGAACCGCTACCGCCCTTACGGGCCTGAGGACCTGGAAGCGGGCTTCCAGGCCATGGCCCCCTACAGCCGCGTGGGAGACTGGGGGAGGGTGCTCAAGCGCTACTTCGCCCAGGGCGGGGCCATGGAGGGGCGGGAAGGACCTTATGGCCGGGCCCTCGCCCGCCAGGGCTTTGACCCCGACCTGCCCCAAGGCGCCCCCTTCTACTCCCTGGGAGCCCTCCTGGAGGAGGCCCTGAGGGAGGCCCGGGGGGTGCTCTTCCGGGAGGGAGAGGCCTGGCTGGAGCGGGAGACCGAGGCCTTCCGCGGGGAGGGTCGGCCCGGGGAGGCCCTCCTCACCGCCCTCGGGAAGGCCCGGGGAGAGATCAAAGACTGGCCCTGAGGCCCCGGCGGGCACCTATTTCCCCGCCTCCTGCACCACCCGCCGGGCGCCCCGGTAGGCCTTCTGATAGAAGGGGGCCTCGAGGCTCTCGATGACCACCCGGCTCCCGTAGCTAGAGGCGTGGGCGAAGACACCCCGGCCCAGGTAGATGCCCACGTGGTCCACTTCCTTGCCCCCGAAGCTGAAGAAG
Organism: Thermus caliditerrae; assembly: GCF_021462525.1. Taxonomy (GTDB): domain Bacteria; phylum Deinococcota; class Deinococci; order Deinococcales; family Thermaceae; genus Thermus; species Thermus caliditerrae. Next base: position 35,390 of record NZ_JAKEDT010000016.1, read on the forward strand.
ACCAGGTCCCCAGGGCGCAGGGTGTCCGCCGGAGGCAGGGTGCGGAACTGTTCCCGGCTGGTGCGGGGCAGGGCCACCCCCAGCTCGGCGTAGACCTGGGCCACGAAGGCGGAGCAGTCCAGGGAGGTGGGGGAGCTGGCCCCATACTTGTAGGGCACCCCCAGGTAGCGGAGGACCACCTTCAGAAGGGGGCTTTCCGGGTCGTAGTCCTCCTTGGCGTCCGAAGGGGGCTCCGTTTGGCGTTCCCCAGGAAGGGCTGCAGGGGCCTCCTCCCCCGGAGCTAGCGCCTGACCGGAGGCCCCAGGAAGCTTGAGCACCTGCCCCACCCGGATCTCCGGGGAAGCGAGGCCGTTGAGGCGCATCAGGTCTTCCACCGTGGTGCCATAGCGCCGGGCCAGGGAGAAGAGGGTGTCCCCGGGGGCCACCACGTGGGTGCGCTCTGTTTTCTCCGGGAGCCTGAGCACCTGGCCGGGTTGGATGAGGAAGCTCTCCAGCCCGTTCAGGCGCATGAGCTCCTCCACCGTGGTGCCGTAGCGCCGGGCCAGGGAGAAGAGGGTGTCCCCAGGAGCCACGGTATGGGTCTGGGCCAGGGCCAGGGAGAGGAAGAGGGCCAGAACCAGACCGCGGGGCATGGCCCCATTCTATGCCCGCCGCGCCCCTTGGCCTCCACCAAAGGGTGTGCTACAATCCCTGGAGGCGGGGGCCGTTAGCTCAACTGGCAGAGCACCGGTCTCCAAAACCGGGGGTTGGAGGTTCGAGTCCTTCACGGCCCGCCAAACGGCCCTTCGGGGCCTTTTTTCGTTATGGGCGCGTATCAGGTCCTCATCGTGGGGGCGGGCTTCGCGGGGAGCGAGGCCGCCTACCGGCTGGCGCAAGAAGGGGTGCGGGTGGGCCTCCTCACCCAGAGCCTGGACTCGGTGATGATGCCCTTCCTCCCCCCAAAGCCCCCCTTTCCCCAAGGGAGCCTGCTGGAAAGGGCCTATGACCCCAAGGATGAGCGGCTTTGGGCCTTCCACGCCCGGGCCAAGTACCTGCTGGAGGCCGAAAGGAACCTGCACCTTTTCCAGGCCACGGCCACGGGCCTCCTCTTGGAGGGAAGCCGCGTGGTGGGGGTGAGCACCTGGGAAGGCCCCCCGGTGGAGGCGGAACGGGTGGTGCTGGCGGTGGGGAGCTTCCTGGGGGCTAGGCTCCGGATAGGGGAGGTGGAGGAGGAGGCGGGGAGGCTTTCCGAGGCCAGCTACCCCGACCTTTTCCAGCACCTCCTGGCCCTGGGCTTCCGCTTCCTGGAGCGGGAGGGCGAGGTACCCGAAACCCCCACCACCCCGGGCTACCGGGTGCGCTACCACGCCTTCCACCCTGAGGAGTGGGAAGCGGCCACCTTCCGCTTGAAGCGGCTAGAGAGGCTCTACGGCCTAGGGCTTTGCGTGCGGGAAGGGGACTACGCCCTCATGAGCCAAGAGGGCCTGCGCCTGGCGGAGCACCTTCTCCATGAGCTTGGGTAGGGGCTTCTCCCAGGGGTCCTCCCCCTCCCCTTCCCAGGGGGCCAGGTAGACCTGGACCTCGAGGCGGCGGTGGGTGAGGGCGTGGCGCACCTTCCCCGCAGGCCTGGGGGCCACCCCGAAGGCCTGGGCCCGCTCGGGGAGCTCCTCCAGGGGGAAAAGCGGCACCCCGTATAGCCCTTGGAAGCGCCCGGAAAGCCGCTCCAGGTGGACCCCCTTCCGCCCCAGGAGGACCAAAGCCGCCAGGGCCTCCTCCCGGACGGCCCGACGCCGGGGCCTGGGGTAGCGCTCCGGCTCCTCCTGGCCCCGGCAGAAGGCCCTAAGGGGGCAGGCCAGGCAGCGGGGGGCTTTGGGGAGGCAGACCATGGCCCCCAGGTCCATGAGGGCCTGGTTCCAAACCCCCGGGTCTTCCCCTTGCGGCAGAAGGCGTTGCGCCAGGTCCTGAAGCACCTTAGGGGCGGGGTCTTCCAAGGCGAAGAGCCGGGAAAGGACCCTCCTTATGTTCCCGTCCACCGCCGCCACCCGCTCCCCAAAGGCCATGGAGGCCACCGCCGCCGCAGTGTAGGGGCCGAGGCCGGGAAGCTTCAGGAGCTCGGCGTAGCTTCGGGGCAGGGCCTCCACCTCCTGGGCCAGGCGGTGGAGGTTCACCGCCCGGCGGTAGTAGCCCGCCCCCTGCCAAACCTTGAGCACCTCCTCCAAGGAGGCTGCCCGCAAGGCGGCAAGGGTGGGGAAGCGCTCCAGGAAGCGGCGGTAGTAGGGCATGGCCTGCTCCACCCGCGTCTGCTGGAGGAGGACCTCGGCCACCAAAACCCGGTAGGGGTCCTTCTCCCCCCGCCAGGGAAGGGTACGGGCCTGCTCCCGGTACCAGGCGAGGAGGGCCTTCTGCCAGGCTTCCATGGGAAGTAGGACCTTCGCGGTCAAAGGGAAAAGAGCCGCCGGTGTTCCACCATGAGGCAACGGTCCGCCACCACCAGGAGGCCCGCCTGCCTCAAGGCGGCCTCAAAGGCAGGGTGGCGGATGCCCGACTGGAGCCACACCATCCCAGGGCGGAGGGCCAGAACCTCCTCCAGATGGCCCATGAGGGCCTCCGGGGGGCGGAAGATGTCCAAGATGTCCACGGGCTCGAGGATCTCCCCCAGGCTTCCCGCCACCTTGGTCCCGAAAAGCTCCTCTCCCCTAAAGCGGGGGTTCACGGGCAGGAGGCGGTAGCCCTGCTCGAAGAGGTACTTGGGCACGTAGTGGGCAGGGCGAAGGGGATCCTTGTGGGCCCCGAGGACGGCGATGGTGCGCGCCCTTTCCAAGTAGGCTTTGAGCTCCGCATCCGTCATGGCCGGTAGTCCAAGGGGCGGAGGTAGAACTCCCCGATGGCGGTGGAGGAAAGAAGCGCCACGGTGGGCAGGGCCCGCTTCCAGTGGGTGCGGTTCACCCGCTCCTTGACCCGCGCGATCTCCTCAGGGGTGTAGCCCAGGCTCTCGATGTAGGCGTCAGGGTAGCCCTTCAGGTAGTGCTCCAGGATGACGTCGGCCCGCAGGTAGCGCACCCCCAGGTCGGCCTCGTCCGTCTGGCCCGGGATGAGGTCGGCGGTGGGGGCCTTGGCCACCACCGCCTCGGGCACCCCAAGAAAGCGGGCCAGGGCCCAGACCTGGGTCTTGTAGAGGTCCCCCAAGGGGTTCACAGGGGGGGTATCGTCCCCGTGCCAGGTGAAGTAGCCGAAAAGCCTTTCCGTCTTGTTGCCCGTGCCCAAGGGCAAGGCCCCGTAGGCCTGGGACTTGTCGAAGAGCACGATCATGCGGGCCCGGGCCATGACGTTGCCCTTGCGGTGAGGGGTGAGGTCCGGGGTTTGCGTGGCGTAGCCCTCCACCATGGGGGTGATGTCCACCTCCTCCAGGGCCACCCCAAAGGCCTCCGCCACCAGGTGGGCGTGCTCCCGGGAAAGGGGGCTACTTTCCCGATGGGGCAGGAAGAGGGCATGGACCCTTTCAGGCCCCAGGGCCCGCACCGCCAGGGCTAAGGTGGTGGCGGAGTCCACCCCTCCCGAGACGGCCACGACGGCCTTTTCGTAGCCCCGCCAGGCGAGCTCTTCCCGTATGAAGCGGGTGAGGAAGTCAGCCACCAGGGGCCAGTTGAGCTCTAGGGTCTCCTGGGCCTTGGGAGCTTCCAGAACGGTCATCTTCCCTCCTTTTGCAGCACCCGTTCCAGGTCGGGAAGGAGAAGGGGCAAGGCGGCCTGCAGGTCGGAAAGGAGGGGGCTATCGTAACGCACAGGGGGGATGCGTTCCCGGTCCAGGGCGAAGAGAAGGGCCGCTTCCTCAAAGAGGGGGGCCTCCGCCAGGATCCGCCCTTCGGGCCCCACCGCCAGGCTCCCTCCGCTCATCCCCTTCCCCGCCTCAAACCCCACCAGGCTGGAGAGCACCACGTACACCCCGTGCTCCGCCGCCACCGCCCGGGCCAGGGTGCGCCAGCGCTCCACGTTTTCTGGGCGCTCCCCATGGAAGCCCCGAGCCGGGCTGGCCGCAGGCACGTAGAGGACCTCGGCCCCGTCCAGAGCGGCGATGGCCGCGGTGATGGAGTGCCAGAAGTCCTCGCAGATGAGGATGGCCGCGCGGCCAAAGCGGGTCTGGAAGGCCCCCACCCGGCTTCCCCGGGCCAGGTAGCGCTCCTCGTCAAAGACCCCGTAGGTGGGCAGGAAGACCTTGCGGTGCACGTGGACGATGCGGTGGGGAAGCTCCAGGTAGGCGGCGCTGTTGTAGTAGGCTCCCTCGTCCCGCTCGTAAAAGCCCACCACCACGTCCAAAAGCCCCTCGTACCCCGCCCGCCGGTGGACCTCGGAGAGAAGCTCCAAAAGCTCAAACCGGGTCAGGGTCAGCTCCCGCACCCCCCCTTGCAGGAAGTAGCCGGTGAGGGCGGCCTCGGGCAGGACCACCACCTCGGGGGCGTGGGAGCGGAGGGCTTTCAGGTGGCCCTCGAGGCGGGCCAGGTTCTCCTTCAGCCTGGCCTTCTCAGGGCGGAACTGCAGTATGGCGTGCCGGATCACAGACCTATCCTACGCTTCAGGAAAGGACCAAACCGGGCTCCAGGTAAAGCTTGGGGTCGGCTTCCGGGAAGGGGTTATCCCGCTCCTCCAAGGCCTTGAGCTCCTCCGGGGAAACCCCCTGGAGGAGACGGAAGAAGGCCTCGGCATGCCCCTGGTAGCGCTCCTTGGCATACTCCGCCGCCTGGCCGGTATCGATGAGGAAGGGCCAATCGGAGGCCTCGAGGAGCAGAAGCTCCCGCATGGCCTGCTGGAGCACCCTTGGGGGCAGGCTTCCCCGGCGCACCGCCTCCCGCATGGCCCCCTCCGCCCGGTAGACCAGGCGCCAGTAGTCCAGGGTTCCCTCGCTGAGCCAAACCCGGTGGTCCCCACCTCGGCCCCAGGAGCCCTCGGGCAAAGCGGCCCGCACCGCCTTGCCCTGCACCGCCTCCTTGGCCGTCACCGCCCGCACCCCTTCCGCCCGGACGAGAAGCCGGAGCACCTCTTCCAGCCAAGCCACCCCCTCGTACCACCAGTGGCCGAAGAGCTCGGCGTCGTAGGGGGCAAGGATGACCCCATCCGGGTGCTGCCGGGCCAGGCGCTCCAAGAGCCCCACGAAGTGAGCGGCGTGCTCCCGCACCTTGGCGAAGGCCGCCTCGGGGTCGTAGGGGGCCTTCTGGGCCAGGTCCGCCTGCCGGTGGGTCACCCGCCAGTGGTGGAGGCCGGAAAGGGGGTCCTTGCGGTGGAACTCCCGGTAAAGCCCCTCCCCGGGGTAGCCGTGGTCCGCGCTCCAGACCTGGAGGGCGGTCTCCTGGTTGCGGGCCAGGACCCGCAGGCCCGACTCCAGCTCGTGCACATAGAAGGTGGCCTCGGCGCTCTCCACCTCCAAGGAGGCCTCCCCGTAGGGGGAAAGGGCCTTCCCCCCCTGGACCAGATGGGCGTCCACGAAGGTGTAGCGGATGCCCGCGCGCATCAGAAGCTCGTCCACCCCGGCCCTGAAGCCCTCCCTCGCCCCCTCCACCGGAGGCTTCCAGAAGCCCCTAGGCCGGTAGGCCATCTCCGGAAGCCAGTAGCCCGTGGGGTCCTTGGCGAAGTGGCGGCGGTAGGTGGCCACCCCCGTCTTGATCTGGGCCCAGAGGGCCTCGTCGTATCCCAGAAGCGGAGAGTAGCCGTGGGTGGCGCTGGAGGTGAGGAGCTCCACCTGCCCCCGCTCCTGGGCCCGGCGGAAGGCCTGGAGGAGGTCGCCCCCTAGGTGGTGGAAGTGGTCCAGGGTGAGCTCCCAGAAGGCCACCTGGTGGCGGGCGCTGGCCTCGAGGTCCGTCCCCTGGTAGCGCAGGTAGTCGCCCTGGGCCCGCTCCAGGCGGTCCTTGGCGTAGGCGCGGAAGCCCTCCTTGATCCGGCCGTCGGCCAGCTGCTCCGCCAGGATGGGGGTGATGCCCAGGGTGAAGCGGGCCTCCACCCCCTCCTGGTGAAGCCTCTCCAAGGCCCGCAGGAGGGGCAGGTAGGTCTCGGCCATGGCCTCGTACAGGGTCTCCTCCCCAAAGGGCCACATCCCGTGGGAGCGCACGTAGGGGAGGTGGGCGTGGAGGACCAGGGCGAAGCGCGCCATGGGTCTAGCGTACCACGGTGCCCTCCCCGGCCAGGGCCCGCCTGATGGGGTTTTCCACCCGGGCGTCGGCGAAGACCACCCGCTTGACCCCACCCCGCACCGCCTCCACCGCCCCCATCACCTTGCGCTTCATCCGCCCCTGGGCTAGGGCCAGGTACTCGGGGGCCTCCACCTTTTCCACGGGGATCTCCCGCACCAGGCTGGCCTCGTCGGGGTAGTTGGCCAAAAGGCCGGGCACGTTGGAGAGATAGACCAGGGCCTCGGCCCCATAAGCGGTGGCCAAGAGGGCCGCCACCTGGTCCCCATCGGTGTTGATGGCCTCCCCCTCGTAGCTGATGGCGGGAGGGGTGATCACGGGCAAATACCCCGCCTCGAGGAGGAGGTCCAAAAGGGCCCGGTTCACCCGCTCCACGGTGCCCGTGTAGTCCCCGCGGTGGATCTTCACCTTGCCGTCTTCCACGTACTTCACCGCGGTCTTCCTGCGCCCTTCCAGAAGCCTCCCGTCCACCCCGGAAAGCCCGAGGGCGTTCACCCCTTCCTTCTGCAACAGCTCCACCAACCGCTTGTTGGTGAGGCCGCAGTAGACCATGAGGAAGATGTCCAGGGTTTCCTTGTCCGTGAGGCGGCTCACCTGCCCCCCAGAGTGGGTGAGGAAACGGGGCGGGTGGCCCAGGGCCTCCGCCACCCGGTTGGTGAGGGCGCTCCCCCCGTGCACCAAAAGAAGCCTCACCCCCTCCTTCCACAAAGCGGCGGCGTCCTTAGCCACCGCCCCGTAATCGATGCCCTCGGCACCGCCCACTTTCACCACGATCACGGCAATACCTCCAGGTACTCTAGCCCCTTGGGCCGAAAACGCAGAAAGTGCCTGCGGTCCAGGGTCAGCACCCGCCGCACCCGGTGCCGTTCGGCCAGGGCCACCAGGCTAGCGTCCACGAAACCCACTTCGGGATGAGCGACCATGAGTTCCAAAGTCCGCTCCAGCTCGGGCATACCTAGAGGAAGGAGCACGCCTTCTCCCCGCAAAAGGCCTTGGAGAAAACGCTCCACCGGGCCTGGCCCCAGGTGCTTCCTAGCCAGATGATCCACCTCGGGAAGCACGGTGATGGGCACCAGAAGCTGCCCTCGGAGCAACCCCCGCGCCACCTGGTGTAAGGGATGCCTCCGGTCCAGAAGCACCAAGATGCCGCTGGTGTCCAAAAGGAGGCTCAAGCCTCCTCCTCCAGGGCCCGAAGGAGCTCCTCCTCGTCCCGGTCAATGTAGCCCGGATCCCTACTCTCCCCCACCCCCACCCACGAGGGAAGTACCCCCTCCCTCTTGGCCTCGGCGAAGCGCTCCAAAGCTTCACGGATCAGCTGGGCCTTGGAACGCCCCTCCCGCCGGGCCAGCTGGGAAAGGAGAAGGTCCAGCTCCTCGGGCAAGTAGAGGGTGGTCCGCTTCATGGCGTATATGCTAGCACCTACTCTGCCCCAGCCTCAAGGATGGAGCCCGGGAAACTCCAGCCCCAGGGTCTCAGGCCAGCCCATGCGGATGTTGAGGGCCTGCAGGGCGTGGCCGGCGGTGCCCTTCACCAGGTTGTCGATGGCCGCCATGACCACCAGGCGCCCGGTGTCCTCCTCTAGCTCGAAGCCGATGTCCGCGTAGTTGGTGCCCTGGACGAAGCGGGGGTCCGGGTAGCGGTGCACGCCTTTCTTCTGCTTGACGATGCGGATGAAAGGCTCCCCCCCATAGGCCTCCCGGTAGGCCTGCCACACGTCCCGCTCGCTCCAGCCGTCCAGGAGAAAGGCCTGGGCGGTCATGAGGATGCCCCGCACCCGGTCGGTGGCGATGGCAGTGAGGTGGACCTCGGGACGGCCGGGCAGGTGCTCCACCACCTCGGCGGTGTGGCGGTGGCCCGTGGGCTTGTAGACCCGGAGGGAGCCCGCCCGCTCGGGGTGGTGGCTGGCTGGGCTGGGCTCGGCCCCCGCCGCCGAGGTGGAGATGAGGAGGGTGACGAAGATGGGTCCTGGCTTGAGCACGCCCCCGCGGAGGAGGGGGTAGAGCCCCAGGATGGTGGCAGTGGCGTTGCACCCCGCCCCCGCCATCCAGTCCGCTTCCCGCAAGCGGTCCCGGTAGAGCTCGGGCAGGGCGTAGACGAAGCGGCCCAGAAGCTCGGGCCGGGGGTGCTCCCCGTAGTACTTGCGGTAAAGCTCGAGGTCCTTGAGGCGGAAGTCCGCGGAGAGGTCGATGAGGATGGGGGCTAAGCTGGCGTAGCGCTCAAACTCCTGGGCGAAGACCCCGTGGGGCAGGGAAAGGACCAGGATGTCGGCGGGCTCCAGTTTCTCCGGGGGGATGAACTTCAGGTTGGTTCTGCCCCGCAGGTTGGGATGGACGAAGGCCACGGGCTCCCCGGCGAAGCGCCTCGAGGTCACCTGCTTCACCTCCAGATGGGGGTGGCCGAGGGCCAGGCGCAAGAACTCCCCCCCCGCGTAGCCCGAGGCCCCCACGATGGCGAGGGTCTTCTTATCCACGGGCCACCTCCCAGGCGTAGCGCAGGATCTCCCCGGGGATGTCCACCCCGGTGGTGTGCACGGAGTTCTTGAACTCCATGGTGTGGTTCACCTCGTTCACCAAAAGGCCCCGCTCGGACTCAAAGAGGTCGATGGCCACCACCCCGCCCCCCACCGCCTGGGCCGCCCGCACGGAAAGCTCCGCGATCTCCGGGGTTACGGGGCAGTTTTCCGCCTGCCCGCCCCGGGCGGTGTTGGTGATCCAATGCTGGCTGCGGCGGTAGATGGCGGCGATGGCCCGATCCCCCACCACGAAGACCCGGATGTCCCGCCCGGGCTTCCTTACGTACTCCTGGAGGTAGAGAAGCTGGTGCTGGAAGCCTCCTAGAACCTCCTTGTGCTCCAGGATGGCCTCGGCGGCCTCCCGGTCAGTAATCTTGGCGAGAAGCCTTCCCCAGCTCCCGATCACGGGCTTCAGCACCACGGGATAGCCCCATTCCTCCATGAGCTTCAGGGCCTCCTCCGCATCGGTGAGGAGGGCGGTTCTGGGCTGGGGCAGGCCATGGCGCTCCAAGGCCACGCTGGTGGCCCACTTGTCCCCGCAGGTTTCCATGACCTCGGGCCGGTTCACCACGGGGATGCCCAAGGCGGTGAGGTACCGGGCCACGGCCAGGCCCCGGCTCTGGCTCACGCACCGCTCCAGGGCTACCGTGACCCCTTCCAGCTCCTTGGGCCTCTCCCCCAAGACCATGCGCAGGGCGGGGGCGTAGACCTTTTTGTAGGGGATGCCCAGGGCCTCGGCCCGCTCAAAGAGCATCTTTTCGTCGGGGCGGATGCGGTCGTACAGGATGGCCAGCATGGCGATGGCTCTTCCCCCTTCCAAGAACCCCCAGGCCGGGCTTCAGCCCGGTCCTGGGCCTCGAGGCTCCCTACCCTAAGGGGATAGCCTCACTCTCCCCAGTCCTCCGCCTCCTCCGGGGCGGGCTCCAGGCGAAGGGGGTCCAGCCCCACCACCTCCAGCTCCGCGCCGCAGTCCTCGCAAACCAAAAGCTCTCCCAGTTCCGGGTTCTCCAGGGTAAGCTCCGCACCGCACTCAGGGCAAGTGGCTACCATTCCTCGTCCTCCTCCTCTATCTCACTCCAGTCGGGGATGAAGCGGAAGCCGCACTCGGGGCACTGCACCTCCTGGCCCCGGTCCTCTTCGGACACCTCCAGGGTGTACCCGCAACGGGGGCAGTCCACGAAGAAGCCCTCTAAGCCCTCCTCCGTCACCTCCACCTCCAAAGGGTCCAGGGAGACCACCTCCAGGAAGGCCCCGCAGGCTTCGCACTCCAAGACGTCCCCCACCTCGAGGGTCTCCAAGTCTTCGGCCAGCACCACGCTGGCCTCGCCGCACACCGGACAGGTGATCTCCAGGTCCTCCATGAGCCCAGTCTACTCCCCCGGGAAGCGGCCGTGCTTCTTGTAGTAGTCCAGAAGCGAACCCTCCTTGAGCGCCTCCAGGAGGAAGGGGGGTGGGGGGCGGAGCTGGAAACGCTCTTCCCCCCTCCGCAACACCCCCCCTTCCAGGTCCAACTCCACCTCGTCGCCGTCCTCTAGCGCATCCACCACCTCCTCCGACTCAAAGGGAATGATCCCCAGGTTCACCAGGTTGCGGAAGAAGATGCGGGCGTAGCTCTTGGCGATCACCGCCCGGATGCCGAGGCGCTTCAAGGCCTCGGGGGCGTACTCCCGGCTAGAGCCAAGCCCCGCGTTCCTCCCAAAAACCAGGATGTCCCCGGGCCTTACTTCTTTGGAGAACTCGGGCCGCAGGTGGGCGAAGGCAAAGGTGTGGAACCGGTCCTCCCCCACCATGAAAGGAGCGTACTTGCCGGGAAGGATGTCATCCGTGTTGATGTGGTCGCTAAACTTCCAAACCCTAGGCATGGGCTTCCTCCTGAGGCAAAGAGGCTAGGTCCTCGGGGGTGGCGATATACCCGGCCACGGCGCTGGCCGCGGCCACCCGGGGGCTCGCCAGGTAGATCTCGGCGTCGGGCGCCCCCATCCGCCCCCGGAAGTTGCGGTTGCTGGTGGACACGCACACCTCCCCCGGGGCCAAAACCCCCATGTGCCGCCCCATGCAGGGGCCGCACCCCGGGGTGCCGATGGTAGCCCCAGCCTGAAGGAGGGTCAGGAGGGTGCCGTCCCGGGCCGCCTCTTCCAAGACCTGGGAGCTGGCGGGGATGACGAGAAGGCGCACCCCCGGGGCCACCTTCCGCCCCTTGAGCACCTCAGCGGCGGCCCTCAGGTCCTCGATGCGCCCATTGGTGCAGGTGCCGATGAAGACCTGGTCCACCCGCTTGCCCCGGACCTCGGCCACCTCGTGCACGTTGTCCACATAGAAGGGTACGGAAACCCTGGGAGAGAGGGTGGAAAGGTCGATCTCCACCTCCCGCACGTAGCGGGCGTCGGGGTCGGGGTAGAGCCAATCGGGCACCCGGTAAAGCTGCAGGATCTCCCCCGAGGGCACCACCAGCCCCGCCTTGGCCCCCGCCTCCACCGTGAGGTTGGCCAGGGTCATGCGCTCCCCCCGGCTCAAGGACTCCGCCCCGTCCAGGAGGTGGATCTCCACCGCCATGTAGGTGGCGCCCTCGGCGGTGAGGAGGCGCACCATCTCGAGGGCGGCGTCCTTGGCGGTGACCCCTCTAGGAAGCCTCCCCCGGAAGGTCACCTTGACGCTTTCCGGCACCCTGAACCAGGTACGGCCACTGGCGGCGGCCAGGGCGATGTCCGTGGCCCCCATCCCCGTGCCGAAGGCCCCCACCGCCCCGTAGGTGGTGGAGTGGGAGTCCGAGCCCACCACGATCCAGCCCGGCTGGGCTAGGCCCTCCTCCACCAGCACCTGGTGACAGACCCCCCGGCCCACGTCAAAGACCCGGATGCCGTGCTTATGCCCCCACTCCCTGATCTCCTTTTGGGCCTTGGCCACCTCGAGGTTCGCCGCCGGGGCCACGTGGTCGATGACGATGGAAACCCTTTCCGGGTACCGGGGGGTGGCCCCCAGGTACTCCAGGCGCCGGAAGAAGCTCCCGGCGATGGAGTCCACCACCATCACCTGATCCACCTCCACCACAAGAAGCTCCCCCGCCCGCGCCTCTCTTCCCGCCTTATGGGAGAGGATCTTTTCCGCCAAAGTCAGGCCCATGCCCGCCTCCTATACTGAGGGTATGACCTACACCGCCCTCGTCTATGAGGACCCCGAAACCCCGGGCACCTGGATCGCCGAGTTTCCCGCCATTCCCGAAGCCCATTCCTTTGGCCGAACCCCCGAGGAAGCCTTGGACCACGCCAAAGAAGCCTTGGAGTTGGTACTGGCTTACCTGAAGGAAACAGGCCGCTCTCTTCCTCCTGATGTCCGCACGGTGCAGGTGGGGATAGATGCCGCCTAGACCCGAGGAGGTAGCCAGAAAACTTCAGCGCCTGGGGTTCGTGGAGCGCATGGCCAAAGGAGGGCATCGGCTTTACGCCCACCCCGATGGCCGGATAGCCGTGATACCCTTCCACAGCGGAGAGCTTCCCAAGGGCACCTTCAAAAAGATCCTGAAACAGGTTGGCCTCACCGAGGAGGAGTTCCGCCAACTCTAGCCTCATGCCGTGATCCACTCCCTAAGGATCCGGTCCAGCTCCTCCAGGGTGAGCTGGCCCCTATCCGCCAGAGCCTTGATGTGCTGGGTGATGCGGGCCAGTTCCTCCTCCCCGTAATGGAGGCCAAGCTCCTCCGCCCGCGCCTTGATGGCGTGCCGCCCGGTGAGCTTGGAGGCGATGATGAGCTTGCGCCGCACGCCGAAGACCTCCGGCGGGTAGGGCTCGTAAGACTCCGGGTTGAGGTAGATAGCCTTGAGGTGCATCCCCGCCTTGTGGCTGAAGGCCGTCTCCCCGGTGATGTAGTTGTTGAAGGGGACCTCAATCCCCACCATCTTGGCCACCATGCGGTCCAGCTCAGGGAGCATCTCCAGCCGGTACTTGCCCTTTACGTACTCGGGCTGCAGGGTGTACATGCGGGCCAGGAAGCCCCCCAAAGGGGTAATCCCGTTCCGCTCCCCGATCCCCAGGATGGTGGTGTCCACATGGGTGGCCCCCGCCTCAATGGCCTCAAAGGCGTTGGCGATGGCGCAACCCGTGTCGTTATGGCCGTGGAACTCGATGTCCACATGAGGCCCCACCACCCGCCTCACCTCCCGCACCAGGGCGTAGACCTGCCTTGGCGTGGCGATGCCCACGGTGTCCGCCAGGCCCACCCGGTCCACGTAGGGGGCGATGGCCTCGTAGATCTGCAAAAGGTCGTGCTCGTCGGAGCGGAAGGTGTCCTCGGCAGAGAAGCGCACCTCCACATGGGGAGCGGCCTCGCGGATGAACTGGATGACCTCCCGGGCCTCTTCGATGATCCGGGGGATGTCCCGCCCGTGGGCCGCCCGCAGGTACTTGCTGGTGCCGAAGAGGAGGTCGATGCCCTGGACCCCGGTTTCCACCGCCACCTTGGCCGCATCCAGGCGGGTCTGGATGTGGGTCACCACCTTAGCCTTCAGGCCCAAGGAGGCCAGCACCTCCGCGTCCTTGCGGGACTGGGGGGAGGCCATGGGGGTGGTCACCTCAATGTACTCAATCCCGAAGGCGTCCAGGGCCTTGGCGATCTCAATCTTGTCCGCCGTGGAAAAGTTGGCCCGCTCGAACTGCTCCCCTTCCCGCAAGGTGGAATCGATGATCTTCCATTCCCGCATGCGCCCCTCCCCAAAAGAAAACCGGCCCGAACTCGGGCCGGGGGATAAGAAACCCTTAGAGGGCTATCCTACCCCCCGGCGACCGAGTTTTTTCTCTAGGGCCAGCATCTTGCCTGTAAGGGTATACGAAAGGGCGCATTTTGTCAACGCCCAAACCGCCTCTCGCGGGCCTGATAGCTCCTTAGGGCCCGCAGGAAGTCGATTTTGCGGAACTCGGGCCATAGCACGTCGGCGAAGTAGAACTCCGAGTAGGCGGACTGCCAGAGGAGGAAGCCGGAAAGCCGAATCTCCCCCGAGGTGCGGATGATGAAGTCGGGGTCAGGGAGGCCTGCGGTGTAGAGGTACTGGGCGATGGCCTCGGGGGTGAGGGTTTCGGCCACCTCTTTGGGGGAGCGCCCTTGCTCCCCGGCCTCGAGCAAAAGCCGCTTCACCGCATCCACGATCTCCTCGCGCCCCCCGTAGCCCATGGCGATGTTGAGGACCATCCCCTGATGGTGGCGGGTGCTCTCCTCAAGGCGGGTGAGGGCCTTCAGCACCTCCTCGGAAAAGCCTTCGCGCCGCCCGATGACCCGGACCTGCACCTGGTGTTCCAGGATGCGGTGGTCCTCGGCCATCCTTTCGGCCTCCCGCACGAAGAGGCGCATGAGGGTCTCCACCTCCTCGGGGGAGCGCTTGAAGTTGTCGGTGGAAAAGACCCAGACCGTGACGGTGCGGATGCCCATCTCCAGGCACCACTCCAGAACCTCATAGGCCTTGTGCACCCCGAACTCGTGCCCCTTGGTGGGCGAGAAGCCGAGAGCCTTGGCGTAGCGGCGGTTCCCGTCCAGGATGAGGCCCAGGTGCTTGGGAACCGGGCCTCCTTTCACCTCCTTCAGGAGGCGCCTTTCGTAGAGCCAGTAGAGGGGCCGGGTGAGGGAAAGGAGGCGGCGGAGCATACCCTCTCCACCCTAAGCCGGGGGGATGAGAAAGGAAAGGGCTAGCGGTATAGCTCCCGGGCGATGATGTGGCGTTGGATCTCCGAGGTGCCCTCGTAGATCTCCGTCACCTTGGCGTCCCGGTAGTAGCGCTCCACCCGGTAGTCCCGGTGGTAGCCATAACCCCCAAGCACCTGCACCGCCTCCCGGGTCACCTCCACCGCCACCTGGCTGGCGAAGAGCTTGGCGGCGCTGGCCTCGAGGGTGAACCGCTCCCCCTGGTCCTTTTTGCGAGCTGCCTCCAGGACCAGGGCCCGGGCAGCGGCAATCTTCACATGCATGTCCGCAATCTTGAAGGCGATGGCCTGGTGCTCGCGGAGCTTCCTGCCAAACTGCTCCCGCTGGTCAGCGTAGGCCTTGGCGATCTCAAAGGCCCCCCGGGCGATGCCCACCGCCTGGGCCGCCACCCCGATGCGCCCCGAGTCCAAACCCGCCAGGGCGTAGGCCAGGCCCCGCCCCTCCTCCCCCAGGAGGTTCTCCTCGGGGACGAAGACCTCTTCCAGACGCACCTCGGCGGTGTGGGCGGCGTGGAGGCCCATCTTCTCCTCGGGGGGGCCGAAGGAAAGCCCTGGGGTGTCCTTCTCCACCAAGAAGGCGCTGATGCCCCTCTCCGTGCGGGCCATGACCACGTACAGCTGCGCCTGGCCCGCGGAGGTGATCCAGCTTTTGGTGCCGTTCAGCACGTAGCCCCCGGGAACCCTCCTGGCCTCCGCGCGGATGCTGGCCGCATCCGAACCCGCATGGGGCTCGGTGAGGCAGAAGGCCCCGATCCACTCCCCCCGGGCCAGGGGGAGGAGGTATCTGCGCCGCTGCGCCTCGGTGCCGAAGCGAAAGAGCATGTACTGGGGAAGCCCGCTGGTCACGGAAACGATCACCGCCACGCTGGGGTCAGCGGCGGCGATCTCCTCGAGGGCCAAAGCCCAGGTGACGGAGTCCAGGCCCGCACCCCCCCAGGCCTCGGGGGTGGTCATGCCCAGAAAGCCGAGCTCCGCCAGGGCCTTGAGCTGAGGCCAGGGGTACTTGCCCTCCCGGTCGTACTCCGGGGCCAGAGGGTAGAGGACCTCCTTGGCCAGCTTGCGCACCGTGTCCAGAACCAGCCTTTGCTCCTGGGTCAGGGTCATCAGCCCTATCGTATCACCGCACTTGCGCAAAAAAACGCCATGCTTCCGCCTGGCAGGGGACGCACAGCCCTAACCCCCCCACCTGGGGCCCCCACGGGGACAGAGTCCGCGTGGGGTGGTCTCACTCCCCCCAGCGGGGGGACCGCTGGGCGCTTAAGCCTAGGTGGTCCAAGATGCGCTGGGTGATGAAGCCCAAAAGATCCCCAATCTCCTTGGGCCGGTGGTAGAAGCCCGGGCTTGCCGGCAGGACCACCGCCCCCGCCTCGGCCACCTGGACCATGGCCCTCAGGGTGGGGAGGGGCAGGGGGGTTTCCCGGGGCACCAGAACCAGCGGGCGCCGTTCCTTCAGGTGCACGTAGGCCGCCCGGGTAAGGAGGGTGTCCGCCAAGCCTAGGGCGACCTTGCCCAAGGTGGTAGCCGAGCAGGGCACCACCACCATCCCCCGGGTGGGGAAGGAGCCTGAGGCGATGGGGGCCCCCAGGTCGCTGTCCTTGTAGACCCGGCTCGCCAAAGGGTAGAGGTCCTTGGGGCTAAGCCCCATCTCTTCCCACAAGACCCTTTTGGCCCCCTGGGAAACCACCAGGTGCACCTCCGCCAGGCCCCTTAGGGCCTCGAGGAGGTCCAGGGCGTAGGGCATGCCGCTGGCCCCCGTAAGGCCCACCACCACCCGGGGAAGCCCGCTCATGAGCCTCATGCTACCCTGGTCCCCGCCCGCGCCCTGTAACCGCGAAATAAAACCCCAGGCCCCTTGGGCCTGGGGGGCACCCCGTGGGGCGGGGGCTTACTTCAGCTCCACCACCGCGCCCACGGCCTCGAGCTTCTTTTTGATCTCCTCGGCCTCGGCCTTGGCGATCCCCTCCTTGACGGGGCCGCCCTTCTCCGCCAGGTCCTTGGCCTCCTTGAGCCCCAGGCCGGTGATGGCGCGAAGCTCCTTGATGACCTCCAGCTTCTTGGCCCCCGCGTCCTTGAGGATCACGTCAAACTCGGTCTTCTCCTCCACGGGAGCCGCCGCAGCCGCCGCCGCAGGCGCCGCGGCCACGGCCACGGGGGCCGCCGCGGTCACGCCCCAGGTCTCCTTGAGGACGTCGATGAGCTGCTTGAGTTCCAAAACCGTAGCCTGAGAAAGCTCTTCCTTGATGCGTTCAATGTCCAAAGCCATCTTCTACCTCCTACGCCGCCTTCTTCTCCGCGTACGCTTCCAAGATGCCTACCAGCTCGCGGGCCACACCGCCCAAGATCCCCACGAACTCCGCCATGGGGGCCTGCAACACGCCCACGAGCTCCGCCCGGAGCTCGTCCATGGTGGGGAGCTCCGCCAGCGCGGCCACGTCCTTGGCCGTGAGCACCTGGCCCTGCAGGAGCCCGCCCTTGGCCTCGGGGATGCCCTTGGGGTTCTTCTTGGCAAACTCCGAAAGGGCCTTGGCCGCGGCCACCGGGTCCCCATAAAAGACCACGGCGCTTGGGCCCTGGAGGCCATCCAGCTCGGGCAGGCCAAGCTCCTTAAGGGCGATGCGGATCAAGGTGTTCTTGGCCACGAAAAGCCGGGCCCCCTTCTCCTTTAGGGCCTGGCGCAGGGCGTGGGTCTCCTTGGCGGAGAGCCCCTGGTAGTTCACCAGGAAGAAGGAGCCACGGGCCCGCTCAAGGTTCTCCTTGAGGGCGGCAAGAAGCTCAACGTTGCGCTTGTTTGGCACGCCTTCCTCCCTTTCGGGGCAGGGGAACCCCGGCCGACTTTTTTGGGCTTCTCGAGAAACGCTCCCCCTCAAGCGCCTCGGCGGGATGTTTAAGGCCTTTAGCCCCCCGCTGTCTTTGGCCTGGGCGCCGCTCGCGCCCGGGGTGCCATAGGTGAGTTTAAAGGGCAAAGGGCCAGGGGTCAAGCTGGCCCCTGGCCCCAAACCCACGAGGGCTTAGGAATGAGGGTTGATGCGGATGCTGGGCCCCATGGTGCTGGTCACGTAGACCGTGCGCAAGAAGGTGCCCTTGGCCGCCTCGGGCTTGCTGGCCTCGAGGGCCCGGAGGAAGGCCCGGATGTTTTCGGCAATCTTCTCCGGGGGGAAGCTCGCCTTGCCCACGGGGGCGTGGATGGCCCCGGTCTTGTCGTTGCGGAACTCGATGCGGCCCGCCTTGATCTCGCGGATGATCTCCCCGATGTTGAAGCCCACGGTGCCGGCCTTGGGGTTGGGGAGGAGGCCCCTGGGACCGAGGATCCGGCCCAGCTTGGAGCCCACCGCCCCCATCACGTCCGGGGTGGCCACCACCGCGTCGAAGTCCATCCAGCCATCCAGGATCTTCTGGATGATCTCCTCCCCGCCCACGTAGTCGGCCCCGGCCTCCTCGGCCTCCTTGATCTTCTCCCCCTTGGCGATGGCCAGAACCCGCACCTGCTTGCCCAGGCCATGGGGCAAGGAAACGGTGCCGCGCACGTTCTGGTCGGACTTGCGGGGGTCAATGCCCAGCTTGGCGTGGACCTCCACCGTCTCGTCAAACTTGGCCGTGGCCAGCTCCTTCACCAGCCGGGCGGCCTCGTCAATGGTGTAGACCTTGGCAGGGTCCACCTTCTCCAAAAGGGCCCGGTAGCGCTTGCCGTGCTTAGGCATCCTTCACCTCCGGCGCGCCCACCACCTCCACCCCCATGGAGCGGGCCGAGCCCGCGATCATGCGGGCAGCGGCCTCGAGGTCGGTGGTGTTCATGTCGGGCATCTTCTGCTTGGCGATCTCCAGAACCTGCTGCCAGGTGATGCGGCCCACCTTCTCCCGGCCGGGCTTATGAGCCCCCTTCTCCAGGCCCGCAGCCTTGCGGATGAGGTAGCTGGCGGGCGGGGTCTTGGTGATAAAGGTGAAGGAGCGGTCCGCGTAGATGGTGATCTCCACGGGGACGATGGCGTCCCCCATGTTGGCGGTGGCCGCGTTGAAAGCCTTCACGAACTCCATGATGTTGGCCCCGTGCTGACCCAAGGCCGGGCCCACAGGGGGCGCGGGCGTGGCCTTGCCCGCGGGCAGCTGCAGCTTGACTACGGCAACGACTTTCTTCATTTTTCCCTCCTAGGCTCCCCCCAAGTTGGGGGTACAGACGCCTTTTAGGCCTTGACCACCTGGGAGAAGTCCAGCTCCACAGGGGTCTCGCGCCCGAAGATGGTGACCATGACCTTGACCTTCCCCTTCTCCGGGTTGATCTCGGTCACGGTGCCGGTAAAGTCCGCGAAGGGGCCGGAGACCACCCGGACCTGGTCGCCCTCCCGGAAGGCCACCTGGGCCTTGGGGGCCTCCCGCTTCCCCAAAAGGCCGGAAACCTCCAGGATGTGCCGCACCTCGTCCGGGGAGAGGGGCACGGGGCGGGTGCCTGCCCCCACGAAGCCGGTGATGCCCGGGGTACCCCGCACCACCTCCCAGGCCTCGTTGGGCTCCTCCTCATCCCCCAGGTCCATCTGCACGAAGAGGTATCCGGGGAAGAGCTTCTTTTTGACGACTTCCTTCTTGCCCCCCTCGCGGAGCTCCACCACCTCCTCCGTGGGGATGAGGACCTGGAAGATCTTGTCCTCCATGCCAAAGGCCCTAACCCGCTTCTCCAGGTTGGCCTTGGCCTTCTCCTCCTGCCCCACGTAGGTGTGGACCGCGTACCATTCAATGCTCATCGCAGAAGCCCTATCAGGAAGCGGAAAACCAGATCGTATAGCCCCAGGACCAGCATGGAGGCCAGGGTGAAGACCAGAATGGCCTGGGTTCCCTCCACGATCTGCTCCCGCGTGGGCCAGGTAACCCGGGAAAGCTCCGCCCGGGCTTCCTGGAAGTAGCGGACAATCCGGCCCAACATCAGATCTTCACTTCCTTGTGGACCGTGTGCTTATCGCACCAAGGGCAGTACTTCTTGAGCTCCAGCTTGGAGGTAGTGTTGCGCTTGTTCTTCTCGGTGGCGTAGTTGCGGCGCTTGCACTCGGTGCACTCCAAGAGCAGCTTGATGCGGACCTCGCTGGCCATGCCTCACCTCGCTAGGGTGGGGGGAGGCAAGCCTCCCCCCAAGGCTCACTCCAGGATCTTGGTGACCACGCCGGCGCCCACGGTCCGCCCACCCTCCCGGATGGCAAACCG
>NZ_JAKEDT010000017.1 GCF_021462525.1 Thermus caliditerrae
GTACCAGATACGGGCTGCGCCCGCAAGGGGAGATTTACCACGAAACGGAGATGTGGGTAAAGTCCTGCTATAGTGGAAGGCGTGGACTTTCTGGAGGCGCTTTCCCGACCCCCCCTTGTCCTGGGGGTGGACCCGAGGCCAAGCCTTCACGGCCGGGAGCCCGTCCCTCACCTCAGGCGCTACGCCCTCGAGGTTTTTGAGGCGTTGGCGCCCTCCCTGGCCGCGGTCAAGTTCCAGCTGGCGTTTTTTGAGGCCCTGGGCCTCGAGGGGATGGCCCTCCTCCTGGAGCTGGCCAGCGGGGCCCGGGTGATGGGCCTGCCGGTGATCTTTGACGGCAAGCGGGGGGATATCGGCTCCACCGCCGAGGCCTATGCGGAAGCGTACCTGCGGCGCTTTCCCGGAAGCGCCCTCACCGTGAACCCCTACCTGGGTTTGGAGGCTTTGCAGCCCTTCTTCCAGGCCGCCTGGGAAAGCCGGGGGGCGGTCTTCGTCCTGGCCAAAACCTCCAACCCGGGTTCAGGGTTCCTGCAGGACCTCCCCGTGGGGGGGAAGCCCCTTTACCTGCACCTGGCGGAGGCCTTGGCGGAAGCAGGGAAGGAGCTTATGGAAGGCCCCTGGAGCCGGGTAGGGCTGGTGGTAGGGGCCACCTATCCAGAGGCTGTCCAGGAAGTGCGGGAGGTGGCTCCCCAGGCGCCCCTCCTCCTCCCCGGGGTGGGGGCGCAAGGGGGGAAGCCCCTGAAGGGCTCTGGCCTCCTCAACGCCGCCAGCCGCGCCCTCTTCTACCCTGGGGGCAGGCCGGACCTGGAGGAGGCTAAGAAGGCAGCGGAGGACCTCCTAAGGGCTTTGGTAGAGTAGGAGGGATGGACGTTCTTGAGCTTTACCGCAGGACGGGGGCCCTCCTGGAGGGCCACTTCCTTCTGCGCTCGGGGTTGCACTCCCCCCTCTTTTTGCAATCTGCGGCCCTCCTCCAGCACCCCCTATACGCGGAGGCGGTGGGGGAGGCCCTGGGCAAGCTTTTTGAGGACGAAGGGGTGGACTTCGTCATCGGTCCGGCCCTGGGGGGGGTGGTGCTCTCCTTCGTGGTGGCCAAGGCCTTGGGGGCCCGGGCCCTCTTCGCCGAGAAGGACGGGCAAGGGGGCATGACCCTGCGCCGGGGCCTCACCGTGAACCCGGGGGAGCGCTTTTTGGCGGTGGAGGATGTGGTGACCACGGGGGAAAGCGTCAGGAAGGCCATCCGGGCGGCAGAGGCCCGCGGGGGCGTGCTGGTGGGGGTGGGGGCCATCGTGGACCGGAGCGGGGGCGAGGCGGCTTTTGGCGTCCCCTTCCGGGCCCTGGTCCGGCTGGAGGTACCCCAGTACCCCCAGGAAGCCTGCCCCCTCTGCCGGGAGGGCCTGCCCTTGGAGGAGGTCTGAGGGGTGGGGCGCTGGGCGGCGCTTTGGGGGTTTGGCCTCGTCCTCCTGGTCTGGGGACAGGGGGCTCCGGAGGAGGTGGCGCGGCGGGCGGTGGAGGGCTGGCTTAGGGGGGAGCTTTCCCCAAGGCTGGAGGAAGTCCTAAGGGCTTCCCCAGAGGAGGCTCCCAGGCTCCTGGAACGCTATGCTTTCTTCCCCCCGCCGCCCAAGGGACTTTCCCTGAACCTGGAAAGCCCTAGGGTGGAGGGCAACCGGGTCTTTTTCCCCGCGGCCAGGGGGGAGGAGGTGGGGGAAGTGGTGGTGGTCCTGCAGGAGGGAGAGGCCAGGCGGATCTACTTCCGGCCCGAGGGAATGGCCCTGCCCCCGTACCTCCTCAGCCCCGCGGCGGGCCTGGGGTTTCTCCTCCTTACCCTTTTTTGGCTTTTCCTCCTCTTTCAGCCCTCGCCCTTCAGGGCTTGGCTTCTGGAGGCCCTGGCCCTGATTAGGGCCCACCGGGGGCTTTACCTCTTCACCAACCTCCTCCTCTACGGCCTCTTCGCCTTGGGGGCCTTCCTGGCCTACGGGATGCCGGAGATGGCCCAGGCGCTGCAGGCCCTGTTTGGAGGGGCCCTCGAGGCCATCGGGCTTGAAGAGGCAGTGGGGAAGGGGATCCTGGTCCTCGCCGGGGTCATCTTCCAGTGGAACTTCACCCAGGGCCTCTTCCTCACCGGGCTTCTGCCCGCCCTGTTCTTTGGGGTGCCTGTGCTTCTCCTGAACGCCCTCCGCTACTTCGTCTTCGGCTTCGCCCTCTCCCCGGCCCTCCTGGGGCAGGCCTTCCTCGCCCACCTTCCCACCCTCCTCCTGGAGCTCCAGGCCTACATCCTGGTGACCTTTGGCGGCCTCGTGCTCCTGGCCAAGACCGCGGGGGGGGAGGGGTACCGCAAGGGGCTTAGGGGCCTCCTCCTCGCCTTCTACTTGGGGGCGCTCTTCCTGCTCCTGGCCGCCTGGTA
Source organism: Thermus caliditerrae (assembly GCF_021462525.1). Taxonomy (GTDB): domain Bacteria; phylum Deinococcota; class Deinococci; order Deinococcales; family Thermaceae; genus Thermus; species Thermus caliditerrae. Next base: position 2,399 of record NZ_JAKEDT010000017.1, read on the forward strand.
CGAGGCCTGGGAGGTGAGCTTCCTCCTATGAAGGTGGCCATCCTGGGGGCGGGGGCCTGGGGGACGGCCTTGGGGGTGCTCCTGGCGAGCCGGGGCGTGCCCACTGCCCTCCTCGTCCGGCGCAAGGAGCAGGCGGAGGCCCTTAGGGCCATGCGGGAGAACCGGGACTACCTGCCGGGGGTGGCCTTGCCCGCCTACCTCTACCCCACCGCCGACCCCGAGGAGGCCCTCATGGGAGCGGAGCTGGCCGTGGTAGCCCTGCCCTCCAAGGCCTTGGAGGAGACCCTGAAGGTTTTCCCCTTGGCCCCCTGGTACCTCTCGGCCACCAAGGGCCTTTTCTTCCGGGAGGGAGGGCTTTGGACGGCGAGCCAGGTCATCGCCGCCCTCACGGGCCGCCCCGTGGCCGCCCTTTCCGGGCCCAACCACGCGGAGGAGGTGGCCCGCTTTCTCCCCACCGCCAGCGTGGCGGCGGGGCCCTTGGAGCTGGCCAAAAGGGTGCAGGAGCTCTTTTCCGGCCCCACCTTCCGGGTGTACACCAGCTCCGACCTCCGGGGCGTGGAGCTGGGCGGGGCCCTCAAGAACGTCCTGGCCCTGGCGGCGGGGATGGTGGACGGGCTCCGCCTGGGGGATAACGCCAAGGCAGCCCTCCTCACTCGAGGCCTGAGGGAGATGGTGCGCTTCGGTACCGCCCTGGGGGGGGAGGAGGCCACCTTCTACGGGCTTTCCGGCCTGGGGGACCTCCTGGCCACCGCCTACAGCCTCCACTCCCGCAACCGGGGGGCGGGGGAGAGGCTGGTGCGGGGGGAGGCCCTGGAGCGCCTCGAGGACCGGGGGGTGGTGGAGGGGCTCTACGCGGTCAAGGCCCTCATGGCCTGGAAGGAGAAGGCCGGGGTGGAGCTCCCCATCGCCGAGGCGGTCTACCGGGTGGCCTACGAAGGGCTGGACCCCCTAAAGGCCCTCTCTGCCCTCATGGCCCGGGAGCCCAAGCCGGAGTGAGGGCCCTCGGGGGATGGGGTTTTTCCAGGGCTTGCTCGCAGGCCGAACCCTCGGCCATCATGGGGGTATGCTGGCCCGGAAGCTCCCCCTAAGCCTGGAGGCCTACCTGGAGGAGGAGGCCCGTTCCCCGGTGAAGCGGGAGTACCTGCGGGGCCGCCTCTACGCCATGGCCGGGGCCAGCGCCCTGCACAACCGGGTGGCCCTCAACATCGCCGCCCGCCTCCTGGAGGCGGCCAGGGCCAAGGGGTGCCGGGTGTACATGAGCGACATGAAGCTTAGGATCCGGGATGAGGCGGTCTACTACCCGGACGTGATGGTGGTCTGCGCCCCAGGGCCGCCCCACCCCTACTATGAGGAAGCCCCGTGCTTGGTGGTGGAGGTCCTTTCCACCGCCACCGAAGCCCAGGACCGCCGGGAGAAGCGGGCCCTTTACGAAACCCTGTCTAGCCTAGAGGTGTACCTCCTGGTGGACCTCGAGGCCCGCCGCTTCACCCTCTACCGCAGGACCCCCGAGGGCTTTGCGGAGGAGGAAGGGGAAGAGGCCTTAATCCCCTGTCTGGACCTCGTGTTGCGGGCCGAGGAGGCCTTCCGCCTTTAGAGCACCTCGGCCAAAAAGCCGAGAAGGGCCGTGCGGAAGGCCTTGGGGTTTTCCAGGTTGGCCAGGTGCCCGGCCTCAGGGAGGATGAGCAACCGGGCGTCGGGCAGGGCCCTGGCCATGCGCTTGGCCTCCTCGGGCGGGGTGAGGGTATCTTCCTCCCCCACCAGGACCAGGGCCGGACGGCGCATCCCGGGGAGCAGGGGGGTGGAGTCGGGCCGTTCCGCCAGGGCCAGGAGGCTACCGGCCACCGCCTCGGGGGTGGCCTCGAGGATGAGGGCCCTGGCCCTTGCCACCACCTCGGGCTTCTCCTCCTGTGTGGTCTTGCCCAGGTGGCTTGGGAGAAGGGCCTCGGGGAGGAAATCCACCCCTTCCTGCAGCACCCGCTCCCTAAGGGCCAAGCGGTTTTTTTTGCCCTCCTCCGTGTCCGCTCCTGCGCGGGTGTCCGCCAGGACGAGGCCCAAAAAGCGCTCGGGGGCCTTCCGCCAGAGCTCAAAGATGAGGTAGCCCCCCATGGAAAGCCCCACGAAGACCGCCTCCTCCATCCCCGCCTCGTCCATCTCCCCTAGGACTTTCTCCGCCGCCTCGGAGAGGGGAAGGCCCAGGTAGTGGGGGGCAAGGACCGGAAGCCTCCCCCGGAAGTAGGCCACCTCCTTCTCCCACATGCGGGGGTTGTAGGGAAAGGCGTGCAGGAAGACCAGGCCGCGGGTCATACCTCCTCCACGGGCTCGCCCTCCACGCCCAGGGCCTTGAGCCGGGCGATGAGGCTTGGGTCTTTCACCACCACGTAGTTTTTCCCATCCCGGGTTTCCGCCCGCAAGAGCTCCGCCTGGGCGGCTTCCTTCCAGACCTCCATCAGGTCCGGGTACTGCACCAGAAGGGGCGTGACCTTGTGGGCGGGGTAGCGCTTCACCTTAGGGCCTCCTCGAGGGCGTGCCAGGCCAGGGTGGCGCACTTCACCCGGGCGGGGAGCTTGGCCACCCCTTGGAGGGCCAAGAGGTCCCCCAGGGCGGGGTCCGGGGGGGCGCCCTCCACCACCATGGCCTGGAACTTCTTGGAAAGCTCCAGGGCCTCCGCCACCTTCTTCCCCTTCACCAGCTCGGTCATCATGGAGGCGCTGGCGGTGCTGATGGCGCACCCCTGGCCCTGGAAGCGGATGTCGGCGATGGTATCCCCTTCCAGCCGCACCATCACCTCCACCTGGTCCCCGCAGGAGGGGTTCATGCCTCCCGCCACCTTGGTGGCCTGGGGCAGGACCCCAAAGTTCTTGGGGCTTTGGTAGTGCTTAAGGATGATCTCCCGGTAGAGCTCGTCAAGGACGCTCATGGATTCCCCCATTATAGCCAGGCCCGGTACCGGGTATGGATGCGGAGGAGGGCTTCCACGAAGCGGTCCACCTCCTCGAAGGTGTTGTAGAGGTAGAAGCTCGCCCGGGCCGTGGCGGCCAGGCCCAGCTTGCGGTGCAGGGGCTGGGCGCAGTGGTGCCCGGCCCGCACTGCAATCCCCTCCCCGTCCAGGAGGGTGGCCAGGTCGTGGGCGTGAAGCCGCCCTAAGGTGAAGGGGATGACCCCGCCCCGGTCCGGCCCCATAGGTCCGTAGACCTTCAGGTCCGGCACCTCCGCAAGGCGCTTCAGGGCGTAGTCCAAAAGGGCCCGGTCGTGGGCGAACACCCGCTCCATGCCGATTTCCATCAGGTACTGGGCCGCTTCCCCCAGGGCGATGGCCTCGGCGATGGGTGGGGTGCCGGCTTCAAAGCGCTGGGGCGGGGGGGCGTAGGTGGAGCGGTCCACGTGGACCTCTCGGATCATCTCTCCCCCGCCCAGGAAAGGCATCATCCCCTCCAGCACCTCGTACCGCCCAAAGAGCACCCCGGCCCCCGTGGGCCCCAGCATCTTGTGCCCCGAGAGGGCAAAGAAGTCGGCCCCCAGGGCCTTCACGTCCACGGGGAGGTGGGGGGCGCTTTGGGCCCCATCCACCACCACCAGGGCCCCGGCCGCCTTGGCCCTCCTGGCGATCTCCGCCACGGGGTTGATGGTGCCGAGCACATTGGACATGTGCACCAGGGAAACCACCTTCACCCTATCCGTGAGGAGGGCGTCCAGGGCGCTTAGGTCCAGCCGCCCTTCCTCGGTGAGGGGGATGGCCTTGACCTTTGCCCCCGTAAGCCCCGCCACCAGGTGCCAGGGCACGAGCCCCGCATGGTGCTCCATCTCCGTGACCAGGATCTCGTCCCCTTCCTTCAGGTTCCTCAGCCCCCAGGCGTAGGCCACCAGGTTCATGGCCTCGGTGGTGTTGCGCACGAAGATGATCTCCCGCTCTTCGGCATTGAGGAAGCGGGCCAGGCGGCGCCGGGCCTCCTCGTAGGCCTCGGTGGCGGCCACGGAGAGGCGGTAGGCCCCGCGGTGGACGTTGGCGTTGAGTTCCTTGTAGTAGCGGTCCAGGGCTTCCAGGACCCGCTTGGGCTTTTGGCTGGTGGCGGCGGAGTCCAGGTAGACCAGATCCGGCCGCCCCGCAATCAAGGGGAAGTCCTCCCTTAAGGTGGTGAAGTCCATGCCTCCAGTCTAGCCCTAGGCATCCAGGTGTGCCCGCCTTAGGAGAAGGGCGTTGAAGGCCACCACCACGGTGGAGAGGCTCATGAAGAGGGCTCCGAGGGCCGGCGGGAAGAGGAGACCCAAGGGGTAGGCCACGCCCGCAGCCAGGGGCAGGGCGATGGCGTTGTACCCCGTGGCCCAGAAGAGGTTTTGGAGCATTTTCCTACGGGTGGCCTGGGCCAGATGGAGGAGGCGGACCACGTCCAGGGGGTCGCTTTTGACCAGCACCACATCGGCGGATTCCATGGCCACGTGGGTGCCCGCCCCGATGGCCACCCCGAGGTCCGCCTCCAGGAGGGCAGGGGCATCGTTGATGCCGTCTCCCACGAAGGCCGTGGGGCCTTGGGACTTTAGCTCCCGCACGATCCGGGCCTTGTCCTGGGGCAGGACCCGGGCGTGGTAGAGGGCGATACCCAGCTCTGCAGCCAGGGTTTCCGCCACCGCCTCGGCGTCCCCGGTGACCATCACAGGGGTGAGGCCCAGGGCCTTTAAGCGCTTTATCGCCTCCCGGGCCGAAGGGCGCGGGCGGTCGCGGAGAGCGAAAAGGGCGAGGAGGCGGGTTTCGTTCATGAGTGCTACCGCGCTTTCCCCCCGGGCCTCTATTTCCCCCAGGGCCTGGGCAAGATAGGGGGAGGGGGAAAGGCCCAGCTCCTTGGCCCACTCTGGCCGGCCCACCCGGTACAGCCGTCCATCCAGGTATCCCTCCACCCCTTTGCCCGGCACGGCCTGTACCCCGGTGGGGGAAGGAAGGGGGGTTTCAGGGCCCAGGTGGGCCTTGGCGTGCTCGCGGATGGCCTCGGCCAGGGGATGTTCGGAGAAGGCCTCGAGGGCCGCGGCCAAGGCCAGGGCCCTCTCCTCCTCGAGGCCCTCCGCGTACACCCCCCGCACCTCGAACCGCCCTTCGGTGAGGGTCCCGGTCTTGTCCAGGGCCACGTACTGCAGGCCCGTGGCCCTTTCAAAGGCCTCCCGGTTGCGGATGAGGATCCCTCTTTGGGCGGCCATGGCTGTGGCGTTAACCACCACCAAGGGTATGGCCAGGCCCAAGGCGTGGGGGCAGGCGATGACCACCACGGTCACCGCCCGCTCCAGGGCAAAGGACAAGGAAGCGTTGGCCGCAAGCCAAAGAAGGAGGGTGGCGCTTCCCCCCAGCACCGCCAGGTAGAAAAGCCACCCCGCTGCCCGGTCGCCCAGGTCCTGGAAGCGGCTTCGGGAGGCCTGGGCTTCCTCCACCAGGCGCATGATCTGGCCTAAGGTGGTGGAGGTTCCGGTGCGGGTTACCCGGACCTGGATGGCGCCCTCCCCGTTTAACGCCCCGGCCAGGACCTCGTCCCCTACCCCCTTGGCCACGGGCCGGGACTCCCCGGTGAGGAAGGCCTCGTTCATGCTGGTGGCCCCTTCCACCACCACCCCGTCTGCGGGCACCTGCTCCCCCGGGCGGATGAGGATGAGGTTCCCCTCCCGAAGGGCGCTGGTGGGTACATCCTCGATCCGGCCGTCCCGCAGGCGATGGGCCGTCTGGGGCATCAGTTTGGCCAAGGCTTTTAAAGCCTCCCCCGCTCCCAGGATGGCCTTCATCTCCAGGAAGTGGCCGAGGAGCATCACGTCCACCAGGGTGGCCAGTTCCCACCAGAAGGGCTTCCCCTCGGTCAGCAGAGCTACCTTGGGGCCCAGCTCCACGGACAGGCTGTAGACATAGGCCACGCTGATCCCCAGGGCCACCAGGGTCATCATCCCCGGCCGCCTGCCCCTAAGCTCCCGAATAGCTCCCTGGAGGAAGACGACCCCGCCATAGAGGTAGATCAGGGTTCCCAGGAGGAGGGGGATCCAGGAGGCTCCCTTCCAAGGGGGAAAGCCGAGGAGACCCCGCACCTCCTCGGAGGTGTAGAGGACCGGCAGGGTGAGGAGAAGCGAGACCAGGAAGCGGTCTCGGAACATCTCCGGGGTGTGGCCCGCATGCCGGTCCTGGGCCTGGGAGGAGGCAGGGGGAGGCTGGGGATGGGGGTGGGGATGCATTAGACCACCTCCAATACCCCCATCATGCCCCGGTCCTCGTGCTCCACGATGTGGCAGTGGAAGACGGTCTTCCCGGGCAGGTTCCTAAGGGGAACCAGAAGGCGCACCACTTCCTTGGCCTTGAGGTTGACCACGTCCTTGAGGGCGCGGTAAGGAAGAGCTTTGCCGTTCACCGAGAGGACCTGGAAGGGGTGGGTGTGCAGGTGGAAGGGGTGGTCCATGTCCCCTTGGTTTTCCACCTCCCACACCTCGAGGTCCCCCGCCCGTCCCTGGAAGTCCACGCGGAGGTGATCAAAGGTTTGGCCGTTGATGAAGAACTTCCCGGCCCTCATGTCCTCCGTGAGGGTGAGGCGCCGGGTCACCCTGGCCTGGTTGGGGTTGGGGGCGGGCAGTTTGGCCAAGGCCTTGGGCAGGGGGAGGGGTTTGGGGCGGGGCGGGGGCCCGCGGGGGAGGGGGGGGNGGGCCGCTGGGGCTTGCCCCCATGGACATCCCCCCGTGGCCCATGTGCTCCATCCCGCCCATCATGTGGGCCCCTCGGTCGTAGGGCAGGGCGAGGAGGCGGAAGGCCCCTTCCTTCTGGAAGCGCACCAGGACCTCTGCCCGTTCCCCGGGGGCCAAGAGAAGTTCGGGGACCTCATAGGGTTCCTCCAGGAAGCCTCCGTCGCTGGCGATGAGGTAAAGGGGATGCCCTTCCAACCCGAGGCGGTAGTAGCGGGCGTTGCTGGCGTTCAGGAGGCGGAGGCGCAAGGTGGCCTTGCCGGCCCGCAAGGTGGGGCGGGAAGCCCCGTTGACCAGGAGGAGGTTCCCTTCCTTGCCGTTGATCCAGTCCATGGGGGAATAGGGGGCGGGGCGGCCTCCCACAAGCTCCAGGTCCTTTAAAACCAAAAGGTGCTCCTCGGCTTCCCGGAGCTCAGGGATTCCGTCCAGCGGGCTTTCCACCACCATGGCCCCCGCCAGCCCAGCGAAGAGCTGGGGGGCTACCCGCCCGTGCAGGTGGGGATGGTACCAGAAGGTGCCCGCCAGGTCCTGAGGGACGGTGAAGGCGTAACTCCAGATCTCCTTGGGCGGGATTTCCAATAAGGGGTCGTCCACCCTAGGGGAGATGGGAAGCCCGTGCCAGTGTAGGTTCGTGGGCTCGGGAAGGAGGTTTTCCAGCTCGAGGCGAACCGTGTCCCCAGGGCGTACCCGAAGGGTAGGCCCCGGGAAGCTGCCCCCGTAGGTCCAAAGCTGGGCTTCCCGCCCGGCTACGGCAACGGAAGTGGGGGCCACCTTCAACCGCACCTGTAACACCCCTTCCCGGCTTTTGATAACCGGGGGCTCGGGAAAGGAGGCCTGGCCCCTGGCCAGGGGGGAGAGGAGGAGGCCTGCGGTGAGCTTTAAAAGGGTTCGGCGATCCGCATTCATACCTCCACAGGGTAGGGGAGGTTTGTAAAGGAAGTATAAAGGTCCCTTCGAAACCCTCTAGAGCCGAGTCAAGACTTTTTCCAGACGATTTCTGGCCTCTTCCACCACCGGTTTGAGCGCCGCCTGCTTTTCCTGAGAAAGGACCTGGAACATGTTCCTGGGGTCTTGGAGGAGGATTTCCACCCCTTCCTCGCCTTCCTTTAGCACCGCATTGCAGGGAAGGAGGAGGCCGATATCGGGTTCGGCCTCGAGGGCCTTGGCGGCGAGGCTCGGGTTGCAGGCTCCCAGGATCAGGTAAGGGGGCCTTTCCAGGCCCAACCGGGCCTTCAGGGTGGCGGAAACGTCGATCTCCGTGAGGATGCCGAACCCCTCTTCCTTCAAGGCGGCTTCCAGGCGGGCCCGGGCCTCGGCCAGGCTGGTCTTCAGGGTTTTCCTTAAGTCCGTCATGGTACCCTCCCTACCCAAAGTGTAGCCGAGCTTGAGAGAAAGGCATTTCGTGAAAGCGGCAGTGAACGGTTTAGAGGGGGTATAGGAAGGATTCCGAGCCCCTACCTGGGGTAGCTGCCCCAGGTAGGGGCCTTACTGGGGTCACTCCCCTAAGAAGAAGCCGTGCCAGGTGTGGAGCCAGACCTCCCCCGTGTAGGCGTTGACCGAGAGCATACCCTCCACCTCCTTGCGGCCGAAGTCAAAGGTATAGTAGCCGGGGAAGGTGCTCCCCTCCAGCACCCGGGCCCCCGGGAGGTAGCCGGCAAGGAACTCCTCGGCCAGCTTCCGGGCCGCCTCCAGATTGTAGCGCGGCGGGGCCGGGGTGAAATAGGTCATCATACCGAAACGGGCGTTCCACATCATGTTGGGGCCGGGCTCTAGGGAAACCACCCCAGTGTAGCGGTCGGCGATGAGTTCAAAGAGCCCCTGCCCCTTCTCGTCCACCACTTGGGCGTAGTAGTTTTGGCTGAAGGCCATGAAGTCCTGAAGGCGTGCCCCCGGGTAGATGCGCTTGGCGTAGGCTTCCACCCGCGCCTTGACCTCTTTCTGGGGAAGGGGCTGGGCTTCCGGGGGATAGACCGCCATCATGCCCATCATCCCGTGGCCGCCCATCATGCCGTAGCCCATCATCCCCGGACCGTACTGCGGGCCGTAACCCATCATCCCCGGACCAAAACCCCCCATCATGCCCTGGGTGAGGGCAAGGCCTAAAAGCATAAGGGCCAGAACTCCTAAAGTTAAACCGTAGCGTTTCATGCTCCACCTCCCTTTTCCAGTTCCTTGCGTAACCTTTTGTAGGTTTCCTCGTCCAGCTCGCCCCTGGCGTACCGGAGGCGCAGGGCTTCCAGAGCCGCATCCTTTCTCGGCTCCCCGCTTCCCCGTTCCCAGGCCCGAAGGCCCAGGTACAGGAGAAGCCCCAAGAGAGCCAGCACCAGGAGCATGTTGAGAAGCCCGAAGAACCACCCGAAACCCATGCTGCCCCAACCCATCATGCCCACGATCCACCTCCACCTGTACCCTAGGCCGGTATTGTTAAGCTGGCATAAAGGGGTTTTACCGGCGCTTAACGTTTGGCCCTTAAGCTGGTGGGCATGCGAAGAGGGCTGCTGGCGCTTGGTCTTGTTGTCCTAGGCCTGGTGGGATTGGCCCTGGGAAGCGGGCTGCTGGAGGAGGTTTCCCGAAGCCTTTACCGAACGGCCAACACCCTGTACGCTCTCTTGGCTCCCTGGGTGGATGGCCTGAGGCGGGAGGTGGGGGTTCCTTGGCTTTCCGCTTTTCTCCTGGGGGTCCTAGCAGCCTTCGTCCCCTGCCAGATCACCACCGGGGCCAGCGCCCTGACCTACTTGGTTTCAGCCGCCCTCGAGGGAAGGGTCTGGCTCAGGTTTCTGGCCTTTCTTCTGGGGAAGGCCTTCACCTACCTGGTGCTCGCCGGGGTGGTTCTCTTCGTTTTGGGCGGGACCCTGGACAACCCCGGGGCCATCTTCCGCCCGGTGCGGCTGGCCCTGGGGCCCTTTATGGTCCTGGTGGGCCTGGGCCTTTTGGGAGTGATGCGCTGGCCCCTGGCTTGGACGGGACCAGAGCGCTGGGCGGCCCGGGTGGGGGCGTGGGGTGGGCTTCTTGGGCCCCTGGCCCTGGGAGGGGTTTACGGCCTGGCCTTCTGCCCCACCCTCTTCTGGCTCTTCTTCGGGCTTCTCCTTCCCTTGGCCCTGGCCTCGCCCTTTGGGTTTCTCTTTCCCCTTCTTTTCGCTTTGGGGACGGGCTTTCCCCTGGGTTTGCTTCTCCTCCTCTTCGCCCGCATGGGCCGGGGCCAGGCCCTTAAGGGAATGCGGCGTGTGGGAAGCCGCCTTCTAAGGGGCGCAGGAGCCGTCTTTGTGGCTTTGGGGATTTTGGACACGGTTCTTTACTGGAACCTCTAGCATGGGAGTCATGGGGACTAAGAGGGGCTTAAGGGCTCGGTTATTCGCTGCCCTCCTTCCCGCCCTTTCCCGTGGGCACCTGGGCTTGAGCGAACCCTGGCGGAAGAAACTCCTGGGAGGCCTGGCGGGGAAGGTTTTGGAGATCGGCCCGGGGACGGGGGTTAACCTGGCCTATCTGCCGGACGGCGTTTACTGGATTGGCCTCGAGCCCAACCCCTACCTTCACCCCCACCTGGAGCGGGCCCTGAGGCTTAGGGGGCTTTCCGGGGAGGTCCTTTGGGGCCAGGCGGAGGCCCTTCCCCTGCCCGAGGAAAGCGTGGAGGCGGTGGTGGCCACCTTGGTCCTCTGCTCGGTGGCGGATCCCAGGGCGGCTTTGGCGGAGATCCTCAGGGTGTTGAAGCCCGGGGGGCGGTTTGTCTTCCTGGAGCACGTGGCCGCTCCCCGGGGCTCTTCCCTGCGCCGGGCCCAGGACCTCCTCTGCCCCTTATGGGGGTTTTTGGGGGACGGCTGCCACCCCAACCGGGAAACCTTGAGCCTCATCCGGGAAGCCGGCTTTGCCCAGGTGGAGGCAGAAGCCTTCGTCCTGCCCCTTCCCCTGGTGGCCCCCCACGTGGCCGGGGTGGCCTGGAAGGGATAGCTCTCAGCACCCCTGCCAGAGGGTGCCCCTTTCGTCCACCCAGGCCAGCAAACCCTCCTCTTGGGGATGGGCGGCCAGGGCCAAGACCGCTCCCTGCCAGATCCTGCGCCACCCCGCTTCCGTCCGCCGCCAGAGGCTGAGCTTTCCTCCCAGGTACAGGGTGTCCGAAGGAGAGAGGGCCAGGGGTCCCGGGGCGGGGTCAGGGGAGGGAATGGGGCGGAAGCTTTCGCCCCCATCCTTGCTCCCATAAGGGAAGCCCAGAGGCGGCCCTTTTGGTCCTCCAGGAAGAAGGCCATCCTCGCTTTGGGCAGGCCTCGGGCGGGGAGCTTTGCCCAAGTCTGCCCGCCGTCCCGGTTGCGGAAGTGGGCGTAGGCGGCCTCTAGAGTGTAGTGGACCTCAGGCTTCCTGGGATCGATGGCATAGGCGTGGAGGTCCAGGGCGGGAAGGCCCTTAGGTCTTAGGTCGCGGAAGCGCTTGAGATCACGGCTTTCCGCAAGGATTCAGTGCCCGGACGCGATAAGGCGTTCGCCTCCCCAGGCCAGGTTCATGGCGTCCCAGTCCCGCCGCACCAGGTCCTGGGGAGTGGCGTTGTACCAGGCAACGATGCCGTCGTGATGGCCCAGGAGCAAGGCTCCCGAGGAGTGCCACAAAAGGGCGTGAACATCCCGGGTGGGCACCGGACCCAAGGGAGTTTGGGCCAGGGCCATGCCGAGGAAGAGGGCGAAGGTTAAGAGGCGCATGGCGTTCTACCGTGAGGCCAGGCGGAGGCTGGTAAGGCAGGTGGGGCTTTGGCTGAAGGTGGCCACGGAGCCGGTGGCTGCCAGGTTCCCCCAGCGGATCTCTAGGGTGTAGCGGCGGTTTCGGGGAAGCCAGAGCTCAAAGAACCCGTCCTTCCCCGTTTTGACCTGGGTCTTGAGCACCTCCTTTTCCCCCTCCAGCACCCGGACCTCAAAGACTTCCTCCTGGAGTTCCCCGGTGCAGCTGGAGAAGTAGTGGACCTGGCAGGGGTGGGTGCGGCTGACGTAAGGGGCCACCGCCAGAAGGAAGCGGTCCTTAAGGGCCACCTGGGCCTTGCGGCCGTCCGGGAACTCGAAAAAAAAGGCCTCGGGGGTCACGTAGCTCACCACCCTTTGCCCTTCCTGCCGCCACCGCTTGGCCAGGGCTAGAGCCTCTTCGGGCTTCAGGCCTTTGAGGGCCTCGGGGGAGGGAGTCTGGGCCAGGCCTAAAGCCACGCCTAGGGCAAGCGCCAGAAGCTTCTTCATGGCTCCCACCCTAAGCCTTTCCCGTTAAGCCTGTGTAAAGGGGCAGGGTGAAGCGGAAAACGCTTCCCCGGCCCAGCTGGCTTTCCACCCAGATCCTCCCCCCCATGGCTTCTACCAGGCTCTTGGCGATGGTGAGGCCCACTCCGGTTCCCCCGTCTTGACGGCTGCGGGAGGGGTCGATGCGGTAGAAGCGCTCAAAGATGCGGGGAAGGTGATCCTCGGGGATGCCGGGCCCTGTGTCCTCCACGCTGAAGACCACTGCCTGGCCTGTCCTTTCCGCCCCAAGCCTCACCCTTCCCCCCTCTGGAGTGTGGCGAAGGGCGTTGGAAAGCAGGTTGGCGAGCACCTGGAGGGTCCGTTCCGCATCGGCCCAGACCCGGGGGAGAAAGGAGGGGGCCGCCACTTCCAGGGCCACTCCCTTGGCCTGGAAGGCGGGGCGGAAGCGTTCCGCCGCCTGTTCCAGGAGGCCTTTGGGATCCAGGGGCTCGGGGTGAAGCTCCACAGCCCCCGATTCCACCTGGGAAACCAGGGAGAGATCCCGGATCAGCCGGCTCATGGCCCGCACTTCCTGCTGGATCCTTTCCGCTGCTTTTTCGGGCTCCATGACCCCGTCCGCCAGGGCCTCGGCGTAGGCTTGCAGGGCAGATAGGGGGGTCCTGAGCTCGTGGGCCACGGTGCCGATGAGCTCCACCCGGCTTTGTTCCACCCGTTCCAGGGCCTCGGCCAGGCGGTTGAAGTGAAGGGCCACCTCGCCGAGCTCGTCCCGTTCCAGAGGGGGAAGGCGGACCCGGTACTCCCCTTGGGCCATGCGGCGGCTTCCCTCGGCCAGAAGCCTGGCGGTGCGGGAGAAGCGCAGGCTGGCGAAGGAGGCGGAGAGGGCAGCCCCGGCCACGGAGAGGGGAAGGGCAGCGAGGAGGGCGGTGGTGAGGGTGGAGCGGAGGCCTTCCTCGAGGTCCCGCCTTAAGGCTTCGCCCATCATGAGCCCGCCCATCATGGATAGGGCGTGGTACATGCGCTCCACATGCCCCCGGTAGAAGGAGGGGGCCAGGGCCTCCGCCAGGAGGAAGAAGAGGAACAGGGCCAGGAGGGCCACCAGAAGGTGGCTGAGGAAGAGCTTAGCGAAGATCAGCGAAGCTATCTTGGGGCGCATCGGTTTCCCGGAAGCGGTACCCCACTCCCCGTACCGTTTCGATGAAGCGGGGGTTTTCCGGATCGTCCATGAGCTTCTTTCTCAAAGCGGCGATGTGCACGTCCACCACCCGGTCTATGCCCGGGAAGTCCGGTCCCCACACCTTTTCCAAGAGCCTTTCCCGGGTGAAGACCATGCCCGGGTGCTGGGCCAGGGTGAGGAGGAGGTCGAACTCCAGCTGGGAAAGGGGAAGGGGCTTGCCCTTCAGGTAGGCCTGCCGCTCCTTGGGAAAAAGGCGCAAGGGGCCATAGCTGAGCTCCTCCTTGAGGCCGGCTCGCCTTAGGAGGGCCTTGACCCGGGCCACCACCTCCTTGGGGCTGAAGGGCTTGACCACGTAGTCATCGGCTCCTAGCTCCAGCCCCTTCACCCTTTCCTCCTCCTCCCCCCTGGCGGTCAACATGAGGATGGGAAGCTCGGGCCTTTCCCGGCGCACCTCCTCCAGGACCTTGAAGCCATCCAACTTGGGCAGCATGAGGTCCAGGACGACGAGATCGGCCCGGGGAAAAAGCTCCAGGGCCTTTTCCCCATCCTGTGCCTCCAGCACCTCAAACCCAGCCCCCCTCAGGTAGGCCCCCAGGACCTCGAGGAGGGCTGGGTCGTCGTCCACCAGGAGAACCCTCATGCGAGCTCGCGCTTCATGCGCTCAAAGGTTTCCTTGTCGATCTCCCCCCGGGCGTACCGCTCCTTGAGGATCTCCAGGGCCCTGTCCCGACGTTCCGGCACCAGGCTCCGGACCAGCCAGTAGACGAAGAGGCCCAGGAGGACGAACCAGAGAAGCCCGAAAAAGGGCCCCCACCAACCCATGTACCCCCAGTTGCCGCACCACCACATACCCATCACCTCCCGTTTCACCTTAGCCGGAGCCGGTTAAGCTCCAGTTAAGCTCTTCGGTTGGAATCCCCTCAGCCTCAAGGAGTTGGTGAGCACGAAGAGGCTGGAAAGGCTCATGGCCCCGGCCGCCAGCATGGGGTTCAGAAGAAGCCCAGTGAAGGGGTAGAGAGCCCCAGCCGCCACGGGGATGAGGAGGAGGTTGTAGGCGTAGGCCCAGAAGAAGTTGAGGTAGATGGTCCTTAAGGTGCGCCGGGAGAGGAGGATGGCGTGCACCAACCCTTCCAAGCTGGGCGAAAGCAGGATCACATCCCCGGCCTCCACCGCGATGTCCGTGCCCGAGGCCAGGGCGACGCCCGCATCGGCCTGGGCCAAGGCGGCGGCGTCGTTGAGGCCGTCCCCCACGAAGATTACCTTCCGCCCCTCCGCTTGGAGGCGCCTTATGGCCTCCACCTTCCCCTCAGGGCGCACCCCGGCCAGCACCTCCCCTATGCCCAAGGCCTCGGCCACCCGCCTGGCCGGGATGGGGTGGTCCCCGGTGAGGAGGACGGGCTTGAGGCCCAGACGCTTCAGGGCCGCCACCACCTCCCCCGCCTCGGGCTTGGGGGGGTCAAAGACCCCAAAGGCGGCCAAAAGCCTCTCCCCATCCGCCAGGTAAAGGGGAGTGTAGCCCTTCTGGGAAAGCGCCTGGGCCTCCCGGGGAAGGGGTACCCCGAGCCGCTCCATGAGGGCTGGACCCCCCAGGTAAAGCCTCCGGCCCTCCACCACCCCCTCGAGGCCCTCCCCGGGCAGGGCCCGCACCCCTTCGGCCTCGGGTAGGGGGAGGTGCTGAGCCGCTTCCAAAACCGCCTTGGCGAGGGGGTGCTCGCTTTCCCTTTCCAAGGCGGCGGCGAGCCGCAGGGCCTCCTTGGGGTCCAGGGCAAACCCAAGGGTTTCCGTGAGGGTGGGCTTCCCCTGGGTCAGGGTCCCGGTTTTGTCCAGGACCACGGTGTCCGCCCGGGCGAGGCTTTCCAGGGCCTGGCCCTTGCGGAAGAGGAGGCCCATCTGCGCCGCCCGCCCCGTGGCCACGGCGATGGCCGCCGGGGTGGCCAGGCCCATGGCGCAGGGGCAGGCGATGAGGAGCACGGAAAGAAGGGCCACGAAGGCGTAGGAGAGGCCAGGCCCCAAAAGGAGCCAGAGGCCGAAGGTGAAAAGGCCGATGAGGAGCACGATGGGCACGAAGATGCCCGCGATGCGGTCCGCCACCTCCTGCACCCGGGGCTTGTAGGCCTGGGCCTCCTCCACCAGGCGGGCCATCTGGGCCAGGACCGTGGCCTCGCCCACCCGGCTTACCCGGATGAGGAGGGGACCTTCCCCGTTCACCGTGCCCCCCACCACCTCATCCCCCGGCCCCTTGGCCTTGGGGATGGGCTCCCCGGTGAGCATGGCCTCGTCCACGTGGCTGAAGCCCTCCACCACCACCCCATCGGCGGGGATGCGCTCGCCAGGGAGGACCCGCACCAGATCCCCAGGGATAAGGGCCTCAGCGGGGATCTCCCTTTCCTCCCCCTCCTGGACCACCCGGGCGGTCTTGGGCCGTAAGGAAAGGAGCTTGCGGATGGCCTCTGAGGCCTTCCCCTTGGCCTTTTCCTCCAGGTGCTTGCCCAAAAGGATCAGGGCCAGGATCACCGCCCCCGCCTCGAGGTAGAGATGGCGGGCCTCCTCCGGGAAAAGGGTGGGAAAGAGCAGGACCAAAAAGGAGTAGAGGTAGGCGCTTCCTGCCCCCAGGGCCACCAGGGTGCTCATGCCCAGAGAACGGTGCCGGATCTCCGCCAGGGCCTGGCGGAAGAAGCGCCGGCCCGCGTAGAGGACGGGGAGGGCGGTGAGGACCTGGAGGAGTGGGGGAACGTGGGGAAGGGGAAGGAGCATGGGCCCCATGGCGAGGAGAAGGGTGAGGAAGGCAAAGGGCAGGGCGATGAGGAGATCCAAGGGGTAAGCGGGGGCCTTCCTCTCCTCTTGGGCTACCTCCAGGGGCTCGTACCCCGCCTCCCGGATGGCCTGGTGCAGGCGGGGGAGGGTCACGGTGTCCGGGAGGTACTCCAAGGAGACCTTCTCCGTGGCCAGGTTCACGTGGGCGGCAAGCACCCCGGGTAGCCCCTTCAGGGCCCTTTCCACCCGGGCCGCGCAGGCGGCGCAGGTCATGCCCCGGATGGGGATCTCCGCCCGGGCCACCACGGGCTCGTAGCCCGCCTCCTCCACCTGCTTCAGTACCTCTTTGAGGTCCACGCCTTCCTGGAGGCGCAAAAAGGCTTCCTCGGTGGCGAGGTTGACCCGGGCCTCCTCCACCCCAGGGGCGCGCTGGAGCGCCCTTTCCACCCGCGCCACGCACGAGGCGCAGGTCATGCCCCTGACTTTTACCTTTGCCTCAAGAGCCATAGCCTAAAGGCGTGCATCTCCTTGGCCTGGGCCAGGATGATATCCCGGGCCAGGTCCAAGACCCGCCGATCCTTGGCGGTGGGGAGCACGGCGAGGGCCATCTCCACCGCGCCCTTGTGGTGCAGGAGCATGAGCTCCACGAAGGCCCGGTCAGGGTCCTTGGCCCTCTTGAGCTCTTGGAGCATGGCCGCCATCTCCTTCCCCATGGCGGCGTAGGCGGCTTGGTCCAGCCCGCCCAGGCTGGGGAGCCAGCTCCGCATGAGGGCGATTTCCCGCTCCTGTTCCTTGAGGATGGCCTCGGCCCAGGCCCGCACCTCCCGGTCCTTAGCCTTTTCCAGGGCGTAGCGGGCCATCTCCAGGGCCCCCTCGTGGTGGGCGATCATGCCCGAGAGGAAAGCCCTTTCTCCGGCATCCCCCACCGGGGTATGGACGTGCTGGGCCAAGGCGGGCAGGAAAAGGGCTACCAGCAGGGTAAAAAGGCGCATGGTTTACCTCCTAACGGTACTTGAGGGCTTCCATCAGCTCCTCCACGATCTCCTCCACGTCCCCCCGCTCGTGGGCGGTGGCCACGTGGTCCCGGAGGTGGGCCCTTAGGACCATCTCCCCCACCCGGTCCAAAGCGCCCTCCACCGCCTTCAGCTGCTTCAGCACGTCCACGCAGTAGACGTGGGGGTCTTCCAGCATGCGCAGGATGCCCTCCAGGTGGCCTTTGGCGGAGAGAAGGCGCCTTTTGGCCTCTTCCCGCACCTTGGGGTCCAGGTGAAGGTGGTCGTGGGGCATGGACCTAACCCGCCAGGGCAGCCCGGTAGCCTTCTTCCTCCACCGCCCGGATCAGGGCCTCGAGGTCCGCCTGGCCCTCCACCAGGGCCTCGGCCCGCTCCAGGCTCACCTCGGCCTTCTCCACGCCGGGCACCTTCTGGAGGGCCTTCTTCACCGCCATGGCGCAGTGGTTGCAGGTCATGCCTTCCACTCTCAGCTTTACCATTCTGACCTCCACCCACCCCAGGGGGGGTGGGTACTCCTACCCTAACCCCTGAGGGGATCCGTGTCAAGGGTAAAAGGCAACCGCAGGCCTCGAGGCCTGCGGTTGCCTTCAACTACCCCTCGCTGTTGAACCCTTCCCTCCCCTCACCTGGCGGGGGCTTTGGATGCCCTTTCACCGAGGCCCCCGCGCGGACAAAGTCCGCGTGGGGTGGTATCACTGGGGCCCCCACGGGGACTTCGCCCACGTGGGGTGGTATTAGAGGTCCAGAAGGACCGTGTCCCCTTCCAGCTTGGCGGGGAAGACCCGGATGGGTCTGGGGGCAGGGAGGGTCTGGCGGCCTGTCTTCAGGTCAAAGCGGGCCCCGTGCCGGGGGCAGACGATCTTGCCGTCTTCCAGTTCTCCCTCGTGCAGGGGGCCGTCGTCGTGGGTGCAGACGTCCTCCAGGGCGAAGACCTCCTCCCCCGTAAAGAGGAGGAGGATGGGCTTTTTGTGCTCCGGGCGCCGCACCACCAGGCGGCCATTTTGGAACTCGCCGAGCTGGGCTACCGGGGTCCACATGGCCTAGATGCGCACCTTCTCCTCGATCACCGCCTCGATGTGGGCCCGGAGGGCCTTTAGGGGGATGCGGCCGAGGACGTCCGCCAGGTGGGCCTTGACCAAAAGCTCCTGGGCCAGGGTGCGGGGCAGGCCCCGGGACTGCAGGTAGAAGAGTTGCATCTCGTCCACGGGGGCGGTGGTGCTTCCGTGGGTGCAGCGCACGTCGTTGGCCCCGATCTCCAGCTGGGGGATGGAGTCCACCCGGGCGGTGGGGGAGAGGATGAGGTTGCGGTTGGCCTGGTAGGCGTCGGTCTTCTGGGCCCCCCGCTCCAGCCGGATGAGGCCGGAGAAGACCGCCCGGGCCTCGTCCTTCACCGCCCCCTTGTAGAGGAGGTCGCTTCGGGTGTGGTGCTCCACGTGGTGCTGCAGGGTGTAGTGGTCAAAGTGCTGCCGCCCGTGGCCGAAGTAGAGGCCCAGCATCTCGCTTTCCGCCCCTGGGCCCAGGAGCTCCGAGGCCACCTCGCTCCGGGCATAGCGCCCGCCCAGGTTCACCACCAGGTCGTTGAGGCCCGCGTCCCGCTCCAGAAGGGCCCGTTGCCGGTGGAAGTGCCACACCCCCTCGCCGAAGGTCTGCACGTGGGCGTGGCGCAGGTGGGCTCCCGGCCTTAGGACCATCTCCGTGGCGGAGAGGTGGAGGGTGGGGGGGAGATCTGCGGAGAGGTACTCCTCGATGTAGGCGGCCTTGGCGTTGTCTTCCAGGAAAAGGAGGCTCCGCCCTGCCGAAGCCCTACCCCCTTCCACCACCTTGAAGACCCCCAGGGGCTTTTCCACCTCTAGCCCCGCGGGCACGTAGAGGAAGGCCCCATGGGTGAAGAAGGCGGAGTTTTCCGCGGCGAACTTGTCCTCGGTGTACACCCCTTGGAAGAGGGCGGCTTCCACCTGGCTGGGGTGGGTCTTGAGGGCCTCGGCCAGGCTGGTGAAGACCAGGCCCTTCTGCCGGAGCTCCTCGGGCACCTCGGCGTAAACCAAATCCGGGCCCACGAAGACCAGAAAGCCGGAAACATCGGTCTTCTCCAGGCGGCGCTTCACCAGCTCGGGAAGCTCATCCCGGGAGAGGCTAAGCCCCTTGGGGGTTTCCACCCCTTGTTCCAAGGGGGCTTCGGAGAGATCCGTGTAGCGCCAAGCCTCGTCCTTCTTGCTGGGATAGGGGAGGCGGGCGAAGGCCTCGAGGGCCTTCAGCCTTTTCTCCAACACCCAGGCGGGCTCGCCCAAGGCCTGGGAGAGGGCCTCCACCTGCGTTTTGTCCAGTACTTGCATCCTGCCTCCTTGCGTGGGAAGGGGGGAGGCCTTAAGGCCCCGCCCCCAGAGGGACGCCCCTTAGCCTACGGAGCCCTCCATCTCCAGCTCGATGAGCCGGTTGAGCTCCACCGCGTACTCCAGAGGGAGCTCCTTGGCGATGGGCTCGATAAACCCCCGCACGATGAGGGCCGCGGCCTCGTCCTCCTTGAGCCCCCGGGTCTGCAGGTAGAAGATCTGCTCGTCGTTGATCTTGGAAACCGTGGCCTCGTGGCCCACGTGGGCGGTGTCCTCCTCGATCTCGATGTAGGGGTAGGTGTCGGTGCGGCTTTCCGGGTCGATGAGGAGGGCGTCGCACTCCACGTTGGCCTTGGCCCCCCTGGCCCCTTCCAGCACCTTGACCAGGCCCCGGTAGCTGGCCCGCCCCTCCCCCTTGGAGATGCTCTTGGAGACGATGGTCCCCGAGGTGTGGGGGGCACCCAGGATGATTTTGGCCCCGGTGTCCTGGTGCTGCCCCGTCTTGGCGAAGGCGATGGAGAGGATCTCCGTGCGGGCCCCCGGTTCCAGGAGGTAGCTGGAGGGGTACTTCATGGTGACCTTGGAGCCCAGGTTGCCGTCCAGCCACTCGTGGAAGGCGTCCCCGTAGACCAGGGCCCTTTGCGTCACCAGGTTGTACATGTTGGTGGACCAGTTCTGGATGGTGGTGTAGCGGCTCCGGGCTCCCCGCTTCACCACGATCTCGATGACCCCAGTGTGCAAGGACTCCGTGGAGTACATGGGGGCGGTGCAGCCCTCGATGTAGTGCACCTCCGCCCCCTCGTCCACGATGATCAGGGTGCGCTCAAACTGCCCGAACTCGGGGGTGTTCACCCGGAAGTAAGCCTGCAGGGGAAGCTCCACCTTGACCCCGGGGGGGATGTAGACGAAGGAACCCCCGGACCAGGCGGCGGAGTTCAGGGCGGCGAACTTGTTGTCCTCCGGGGGGACCACCTTGGCGAAGTATTCCTTGAAGAGGTCCTCGTACTTCTTCATCCCCTCCTCGATGGCCACGAAGATGACCCCCTGCCGCTCCAGCTCCTCCCTCACCCGGTGGTAGACCATCTCCGAGTCGTACTGGGCCCCCACCCCGGCGAGTACCTTGCGCTCGGCCTCGGGAATGCCCAGGCGCTCGTAGGTCCGGCGGATCTCCTCGGGGATCTCCTCCCAGCTCTTGGCGTCCCGGGTCTCCGCCGGCTTCACGTAGTAGACCAGGTTGTCCAGGTCCAGGCCCGAGAGGTCGGGGCCCCAGGTGGGCATGGGCTTCTTCTGGAAGATCTCCAGGGCCCGCAGGCGGAACTTCAGCATCCACTCGGGCTCGCCCTTGTGGTAGCTGATGGCCTCGATCACCCTCCGGGTAAGGCCCCGCTCGGCCACGAAGACCGGCTTGACCTCGTCCACGAAGTGGTACTTGTACTCCTCCCCCAGAGTCTTCAGGTCCACCTCGCTCATGCCCCCTCCTTTACCTGTTCCCGGAGCCACTCGTAGCCCTTAGCTTCCAGTTCCAGGGCCAGCTCGGGACCTCCCTCCGCCACCACCTTCCCGTCCATCATCACATGGACCCGGTCGGGGACGATGTAGTTCAAGAGGCGCTGGTAGTGGGTGATGACCAGGGCGCCGAAGCTCGGGCCCCGCATGGCGTTCACCCCCCGGGCCACCACCTTGAGGGCGTCGATGTCCAGGCCGGAGTCGGTCTCGTCCAAGACGGCGTAGGTGGGCTCGAGGACCAGAAGCTGGAGGATCTCGTTGCGCTTCTTCTCCCCGCCGGAAAAGCCCTCGTTGAGGTAGCGGGAGAGGTAGGCCTCGTCCCAGTCCAGAAGCTCCAGCGCCTTTTTCACCTTGGCCCAGAACTCCGCCACACCCACCTCCCGGCCCAGCCGGGCCTGCAGGGCCATGCGCAGGAAGTTGGCGATGGTTACGCCGGGCACCTCCACCGGGTACTGGAAGGCCAGGAAGAGGCCCTTCCTCGCCCGCTCGTCCGGGGAAAGCTCCAGGATGTTTTCCCCGTCCAGGAGGATATCCCCCCGCTCCACGGTGTACTCGGGGTCCCCCGCCAGGATCTTGCCCAAGGTGCTTTTGCCGGCCCCGTTGGGGCCCATGAGGGCGTGGACCTGGCCCTTGGGGACCACCAGGTTGACGCCCTTGAGGATGGTCTCTCCGTCGATGGAAGCCCAGAGGTCGCGGATTTCCAGCTGGTTCATCATGCCTCCTGATGCCGGGTCAGGGCCTTACTGCGACCCGTTCGCAGTAAGAGTATAGCCTCTTCCCCTCCAAAAGTATAGTGATTTAGTCGGGATTTGCCAGGAGGAAGCCCAGGGCCTCGGGGAGGGCCAGGGGAGAAGGGGGAAGGCGCCTTTGCAGCTCGGGGCAGAAGCGCCCCAGGGCGCGGCCCAGCTGGAAGCGGAAGGGTGGGGGCAAAGGGCCTCGCCGGGCCTCCTCCAGCTTGGCCCAGGCGGCTTCCTTTTCTCCCAAGCCCAGAAGGGCCAGCACCTCCACCGCCCGGGCCTGGACCAGGAGGCCGGGGTCCTCTAGGGGGGGCAGGGCCACCACCTGGGCCAGGGCCTCCCCCAGGCTTCCCTCGCGGGCCAGGACCTCGGCGTAGCCCAGGCGGGCCTGGGCCCGGAGGTAGGGATTTTCTAGGTCCAGGAGGGGCTTGAGGAGGGCTTTGCCCTCGGCGGGGGGTAGGAGGAGGGCTAGGAGGTTTGCGGTGTCCAGCCTTAAGGCGGTGTAGCGGTCGGTGCCCTCCAAGGGGATTTCCGCCAGGAGGCCTTCCAAGAGGCCTCGGGCGGTGGGGGCGTGGAGCCCTCCCAGGAAGGGAGCCCGGTAGGGTTGTCCTGCCTCCAGGAGGAGGTAAGCCGCCCCCAGGCGGAAGAGGGTGCGCAGGTGGCGGTAGCGGGCCTCCTTGGGCCGTTCCCCCGTGGTGCGGAAATAGGCTTCAGCCCCTTGCAACAGCGCAAGGGCCTCAAAGGGGCGGCCCCGGGCCACCTCTAGGATGCCGGCCTCGCTCTGCACCCGGGCCAGGGTGAAGGGGTCCTCGGCCTCGGTAAGGGCCTTGGCGATGGCGCTTCCTGCCTCTTCGTAAAGCCCTAGGCGCCTCAGGAGGGTGGCGTAGCGGGCCCGCACCCGGGCCACTTCGTCCCTGGGGGCTCCGGCCTCCTCCAGGGCCTTGAGGCCTTCTTCCATGCGCTCCTTGGCCTCGAGGCGCCCCAAACGCATGAGGAGGTCCCCCATCTGGTAGCGGGCCCTTCCCAGGAGGAGGGGGTCGTGGCCCACCTGGGCCAGGGCCTCCAGGGCCTCGGGGTAGCGGCCCAGATCCTTGGCCACCAGGCCCCGCCAGAGCTGGACCCTATCCCGCAGGAAGGGGGCCACGGGGAGCTTTTGCGCCTCCTCCACGAAGCGGGCCGCCCGTTCGTAGTCCCCTTTCCAGCGCTCCACCGCCGCCATCACCAAAAGCCCCTCTGCCTGGGCGGTCTCGTCCAGGAGGGTGAGGTCCTCCTTGGGGGGGAGGAGCTCCTCCGCCTCCCGGTAGAGGGCGGCGTCGGCCTTGGCCTCCGCCCCCTTGATGCGGGCCCAGGTGCGCAAGGAGGAGTCTTCCGCCTGGGAGAGGACCAGGAGGGCTTCTTCCGCCTCGGGGTGGGCGTACTGGCCCAAGACCGCCCGGTAGCGCACCACCACCGCCGCCAGGGCCTCGAGGTCCTGCCGGGGCCAGGCTTTGGCCTCCTCCCAAAGGCCGGGGAGGAGGGCTAGGCGGGCGGGGTCTTCCTGGAGGAGAGCCAGGAGCACCCTGGTCTCCCCTGCCTTCCGGGCGTGGTAGAGCTTGCGGAAGAGGTTTTCCTTGGGAAAGAACCCCAGGGCGAGGCGGTGGAGTTCCTTGGGGGCCTCCTCGGGGAGAAGGCTTCGGAGGGAGGGGCGCACCAGGCCTTCCCCTACCCAGTCCAAAAGGGCCCGCTCGGCTTGGGAAAGCCTCTCCAAGGGCCTGCCCAGCGCCTTTTCCAGGAGTTCCAGGGGGAAGGCGGGGTCGGCTTCAGGGCTGAAGGCAGAGAGGGCCAGGACCAAGGGCCTCAAGGCGGGGTCGTCCTGGAGAGGGGTTTTGGGGTCGTGTTTGGCGGCTTCCAGGAGGACCAGACGGGAAAGCTCCCCGAAGTTGCGCCCCGCCTGGTTCACCAGGGCCTCCAGCCTTTCCGGGGGCAGGTGGGGGAGCCTCTCCCGCACGAAGCGCCGGGCCTCCTCGCGGCTTGGGGGGGAGAGGGGCTGGTAGGGCAGGGTGGGGGGTGGCTCGCTCAAAGCGGCCAGGTAGGGGATGCTGAGCCCCTTCAAAAAAGGCTCCAGCCAGGCGGCGAGGCCCTTGTGCGTGCCGTCCGGACCCCTTAAGAGGAGGCCCTCGAGGGTTCCCTCCACCTCGGCCCGGAGGAGGAGGGGGCGGCCTTCCCGGTTCAGGGCCTTGGCCAGGAGGGTGAGCACCTCTCCTTCCAAGGCTCCCTGCAGGATGTAGGGCTGGGTGGGGGAAAGCTGGGCCAAAAGCGCCCGCACCTCCTCCGCCACCCCTAGGGCCTCCGCCAGGGGGATGAGGGCCTGGGCCAGTTCCCCTCCCAGGTTGAGGAGGAAGGGCTCCTTGCCCGGCAGGGCGGAGAGGGCCCGGGAGAGGGCGGAGAGGAGGACCCCCTTCCCTGTGGCGGGCCCCCCCACCACCACCATCCGGGGGCGTCCCCCGCTTTCCAGCTCTTTGAGGAAGCGGCGGAAGATGCGGCGCTTGTCCCGGCCCAGAG
The DNA here is from genome assembly GCF_021462525.1 of Thermus caliditerrae. Lineage (GTDB taxonomy): Bacteria > Deinococcota > Deinococci > Deinococcales > Thermaceae > Thermus > Thermus caliditerrae. Next base: position 26,351 of record NZ_JAKEDT010000017.1, read on the forward strand.
CTTTACGGGCGCTCTCTAGGAAAAGCTCCGCCGGCGGGGGCGGGGGCGTGAGCCCCGCTTCCCGGTAAAGGTCGGCGATGACCCCGTAAAGCCGCTCCTTCTCCTCGGGGCTTCCCAGGTCCTTGTAGAGGATGTTGCGCACCGTGCCCGCACGCCCGCCCCGCTCGGCCATGAGGGCTTCCAGCCAGCGCAGCGAGCCCCGCTTGCCCCGGTGGTCCCGTCCCCGCAGGTGGGGCCGGAGGCCCTCCAGGTAGCGAAGCCAGGGTGTAGCGCTTTCGGACATATGTACTACACTATATCGCTTTGGTGTGGGATATGTCTACATAGAAAAAACAGGGCAAATGGAAAACCGCCCCCGGTTTCCGGGGGCGGCGGGGGAGGAGGCTCAGTGCACAGGCTCGTTGAACTGGGCCTCCTCGGTGGAGCCCTTGAGGGCCAGGGTGGAGGCCTCCCCTTGGGTCAGGGCCAGGACCACCTCGTCGAAGTAGCCCGCCCCCACCTCCCGCTGGTGCTTCACCGCGGTGAAGCCCTGGGCCTGGGCCAGGAACTCCTTTTCTTGGAGCTCCACGAAGGCGGGCATGCCCCGGGCCTTGTAGCCCTTGGCCAGCTCCCAGGTGTAGTAGTTGAGGGTGTGCCAGCCCGCCAGGGTGATGAACTGGAACTTGTAGCCCATCTCCCCCAGCTCCCGGTTGAACTTGGCGATGGTCTCGTCGTCCAGGAACTTCTTCCAGTTGAAGGAAGGGGAGAGGTTGTAAGCGAGGAGCTTATCGGGGAACTCCCGCTTCACCGCCTCGGCGAACTTCCGGGCCTCCTCCAGGTCGGGCTTGGAGGTCTCCATCCAGATCACGTCGGCGTAAGGGGCGTAGGCCAAAGCCCGGGCGATGCCCGCCTCAATCCCGTTCCGGACCCGGTAGAAGCCCTCAGGGGTGCGCTCCCCGGGCAGGATGAAGGGCCGATCCCGCTCGTCGATGTCGCTGGTGATCAGGGTGGCGGCCTCGGCGTCCGTGCGAGCGATGATCACCGTGGGCACCCCCATGATGTCCGCCGCCAGGCGGGCGGCCTGCAGGGTGCGGATGTGCTGGGCGGTGGGCACCAAGACCTTGCCCCCCAGGTGGCCGCACTTCTTCTCCGAGGCCAGCTGGTCCTCGTAGTGGATGCCGGCAGCCCCCGCCTCGATCATGGCCTTGGTGAGCTCAAAGACGTTCAAGGCTCCGCCGAAGCCCGCCTCGGCGTCGGCCACGATGGGCACGTACCAGTCCCGGCTCACCTTGCCCTCGGAGCGCTCGATCTGATCGGCCCGCATCAGGGCGTTGTTGATGCGCTTCACGATCTGGGGCACGGAGTTATAGGGGTAGAGGGACTGGTCGGGGTAGGTCTGCCAGGCCAGGTTGGCGTCGGCAGCCACCTGCCAGCCGGAGAGGTAGATGGCCTCGAGGCCAGCCCGCACCATCTCCACCGCCATGGCCCCGGTGTAGGCCCCGAAGGTGTGCACGTAGGGGCGCTCATGGAGGAGCCGCCAGAGTTTCTCCGCTCCTCGCTTGGCCAGGGTGTGCTCCACCATCACGCTGGGACGGAGCCGCACCACGTCCTCGGGGCGGTAGTCCCGCCTGACCCCTTTCCAGCGGGGGTTGGTCTCCCACTCGCGCCGCAGGGCCTCCGCCTCTTGCCGCATCTCCGGGGTGAGCATGCTCAAGGGTTCCACCTTGCACCTCCCAGGTGCTAGTCTGGAGGCGGGAAGGCTTCCAGTGTAGTGTGTAAGGCCAAGAGGTTCACACCCAAAGGCGGTGTGTCCCGGTCTTGGCTACACCAAGTTGAGGATTCCCCCGCGTAGGCGACCCCACGGGCAGGAGCGGAGGCAGCTTGCCCATACCCCGTTTGGCGCCCTCGCCGGGGCCCAAACCCCGGCGAGGTGTCTAGCGCACTTGCTGGGCGGCGATGAGGAGGGGGTCCCAGACGGGGCTGTAGGGTGGGGCGTAGGCCAGGTCCAGGGCCAGAAGGTCCTCCACCGTGCCTCCCCGGTGGAGGAGGGCGGCCAGGGCGTCGATGCGCAGGGCCCCGTGGCCTTTGGCCACCACCGCTCCGCCCAGAAGCCTTCCTGTCCCTTCCTCGTAGACCAGCTCCACCCAGAGGGGCTGGCTTCCCGGGTAGTAGTGGGCCCCGTCGCGGCTTTGGATGAAGGCCTTCTTGGCGCGGAAGCCCTCCTTCAGGGCCGCCTCCAGGGAGAGCCCGGTGGTGGCCACCGCCAGGCCGAAGGCCTTGAAGATGGCCGTGCCCACCACCCCGTGGAAGCGGGCCTTCTTGCCGGCGATGACCGCTCCCGCGGTGCGCCCGTGCTTGTTGGCCACGTCTCCAAGCGGCAACCAGTAGGGTCGCCCAAGCACCCGGTGGAAGCTTTCCGCCACATCCCCGGCGGCGTAGACCCCTTCCAGGTTGGTGCGCATCTCCTCGTCCGTGGCGATGGCCCCCGTGGGGCCCAGGGCCACCCCCATGGCCTGGGCCAGGAGGGTGTTGGGCCGGATGCCCGTGGCCACTAGCACCAGGTCGGCAGACACCACGCCTTCCGAGGTCTCCACCGCCTCCACCCGGCCCTGGCCGCGGAGGGCCTCCACCTTCACCCCGGTCCAGACCTCCACCCCGTGCCGCTCCAGCTCCTCCTTGAGGAGGTTCCCCACCTCCTCGTCCCAGTGGGGGAGAGGGCGGTCCTTGAGCTCCAAAAGGGTTACCTCCAGGCCCCGCTTGCGGAAGGCCTCGGCCACCTCGAGGCCGATGTACCCCGCCCCCAGGATGGCGGCCCTCTTGGCCCCTTCCAGGGCCCTTAGGAGGGCCTCCCCGTCCTCCATGCTCCTTAAGGTGTAGACCCCCGCCTGCTCCGTGCCTGGGATGGGGAGAAGGGTGGGCTTGGCCCCCGTGGCCAGGACCAGGTAGTCGTAGCGGTCCTGGAAGGTGCGCCCCTCCACGTGGTCAAAGACCGTGAGGGTTTTCAGCTCCGGGTCCACGTCCACCACCTCGTGGCGGGTGTGGACCTCTACCCCTCCTTTGCGGAACTCCTCCGGGGTGCGGGCCACGAGCCGCTCCAGGCGGGGGATTTCCCCGGAGAGCACGTAGGGAAGGCCGCAGGCCCCGTAGGAAACCCACCCGGATTTCTCGTAGACCACCACCTCGAGGTCTGGGTTCTCCCGCTTCGCCTTGGCGGCGGCGGAGGCCCCGCCTGCCACGCCGCCCACAACCACCATGCGCTTGCCCATGGGGGGTATTTTGCCACGGGAGGGGTGGGCGGGATGTCCCGGGGTAATATGAGGCCATGCCTTCTCCGGGCGACCGGTTTCGTGACGATGTCAAAGCCTTGGTTGAGCGCGTTATCCGCGAGCTTGGCTTGGAGGAGAGGTTTCGCGTGGTCACAGAATACCCCTCGCCCCATGGGAGTGTGATTCGCGAGCAAGGCCGGAAGGTGGATGTTGCGGTTTTGGAGAGAGAGGAGGGTCGGCCGTATCTCTTTTTGGAGTGCAAATGGCAATCGGGCTCAGGTAGTGCGGAGGATAAGCTTTTTCGCGCAGCCGAGGAGGCGAAGCGTGATCGCCTTTTTGGCGTTCACTCCGTGGTCGTTCTTGGAGGTGAGGGTTTCGGAGCCAAGATGCGCCGTTGGGCGTTAACGGAAGGCTTTGTTCACGAGGCTTTTTTGGAGGCTTGGTTGCGTAAGTTTTTTGGGGGATGATTCAGCCCTTGCTTTTCCCTGAACAGGCCGGCCCTCCTTCGGGGAAGGAGCCGAAAAGTTTGCCGCCCCTGCTGAAGTGGGCTGGCGGTAAGCGCTGGCTGGTCCCGCAGTTGGCCCTCGTTTACCGGTCCCACCGGTCCCTTAGGTTTGTTGAATTGTTTGCGGGCGGGTTGGCAATAGCTTTAGGCCTTAGACCTGAACGTGCTTTGCTCAACGATGTGAACCCCCATCTCATCAACTTTTATCGCTGGGTGCAACGTGGGCTAAGGATCAGCCTTCCCATGGCTTACGACCGCGAACTCTACTATGCCTACCGAGAGAGGTTCAACGAGCTAATCCGGAAGGGTCTCTGGGAAACGGAGGAGGCAGCCCAGCTGTTCTATTATTTAAACCGCACCGGATACAACGGGCTGTGCCGTTTTAACCGGAAGGGGGAGTTCAACGTTCCTTTTGGGAAGTACACGTCTGTGAGCTACCGCACGGACTTCTCCTTGTACCAGGAGGCTTTCCGGGAATGGGTTTTCACGAATGAGGATTTTCGGCGAGTGCCCTTGTCGCCTGAGGATTTCGTCTATGCGGATCCACCCTATGACGTGGAGTTTACAGAGTATAGCCCCGGAGGATTCTCCTGGCAAGACCAGGTGGATTTGGCCGAGCTCTTAGCCCAATACCCTGGGCCTGTGGTGATCTCTAACCAGGCCACGTCCCGAGTGGTTGACCTTTATAGGAGCTTGGGGTACGAGCTTCGTTTTGTTCCTGCTCCCCGACGGATAAGTTGCGATGGAAATAGACAAAGCGCTCTAGAGGTGTTGGCTTTAAGAAACCTTTGAAACTTCTTCCCACACCAGCTTTCCCCCCTTAAGATGCAGGATGCGCTCCGCCCGGGCCGCCAGCTCCAGGTCGTGGGTGACGAGGATTAAGGTCCGCTCCCGCCCCGCCTCAAAGAGGAGGGAGGCCACCTGCTCTCGGGACTCCGCGTCCAGGTTGCCCGTGGGCTCGTCGGCGAAGAGGATGGGGGGGTCCAGGGCCAGGGCCCGGGCCAGGGCCACCCGCTGCTGCTCCCCGCCGGAAAGGCGGCTCGGCAGGTGGGAGGCCCGGGCTTCCAGGCCCACCCTCTCCAGAAGCTCTAAAGCCCGTTCTCGCCTGGTCTTGGGGGGTATCCCGGCGAGGAGCAGGGGGAAGGCCACGTTCTCCCAGGCGGTGAGGGTGGGGATCAGGTTCCACTGCTGGAAGACGAAGCCCATCCGCTTCAGGCGCACCTCGGCCCGCGCGTCCTCGGGAAGGCGGTGGAGGGGCGTTTCCTCCAGAAAGACTCCCCCCTCGCTGGGGAGGTCAAAGCCCGCCAGCAGGTTCAACAGGGTGGTCTTGCCGCTTCCCGAAGGGCCCACCACCGCGGTGGCCCCCAGGGGGAAGGCGTAGGTGAAGCCCGCTAGGGCCACCACTTCCTTCTCCCCTTGGCGGTAGCGCTTGGTGAGGTTCTCTGCTCGCAGCATGGGCACCCCTTACACCCTCCCCAGGGCTTCCACCACCGGGATGCGGCTGGCGTTGTAGGCGGGCAGGAGGCCGGCGAAAAGGCCCAGGCTCAAGGCCACCAGGAGGGCGAAGAAGGCGAGGCGCAGGGTGATGGCGGAGAGGGCCAGACCCACCTGGGAAAAGGTATAGAGGTTGATGGCGTAGGAAACCATGCCCCCCAGGGCCAGGCCCAGGGTCCCGCCCAGGAGGGCCAGGAAGAGGGCCTCGAGGACCACCAGCCGGAAGATGAAGCCCCGCCTGGCTCCCAAAGCCCGCATGACCCCGAACTCCCGGGTGCGCTCGTACACGGACATCATCACCGTGTTGGCCACCAGAAGCCCGCCCACGATCAAGGCCACCAGGCTGATGCCGAAGCGCACCAGGTCGCTGATGCGCAAAGCGCGCTCGGCAAAGCGCATCACGTCCCCCGTGGTCTGGGCTTTGAGGCCTGGGACCGCCTTTTCCAGGTTTCTCGCCACTTCCTCCGCCCTTTGTCCCGGTGAGAGGGCTACCAAGACCGCGCTGAAGTTCTGGGTGCCCAGCACCCTCTGCAAGGCCTCCAGGGGCACGAAGATCAGGTTGTCCGCCAGGCCCCCGCTTTCCTCCAGGATGCCCTCCACCCTAAGGGTCACCTGGGGGGAAAGGCGCAAGGGGCTTTCCAGGGCGAGCTGGCTCCGTTTGGCCACCTTCCCCCCCACCACCGCACCTTCCGCCTTGGGCACCAGAAGCCCTTCCTTGGCCCTTACCCCGGGGTAGAGGAGGTCCGGCCCCACCCCTGGGGGCAGGCCCTGGAAGAAGAAGGAGGTCTGGGGGTCAAACCCGCCCCGGCTCAGGAAGAGGGTGGGCACCAAGGCCCTTACCCCTAGGGCCCGGCCCGCCTCCTCCAGGGCCTGGAGCTGCGCGGGGGTGATCTCCGGGTAAGCGCCGAAACCCAGGCCCTCCGTGCCTTCCGGCACCACCTGGATGGCGGGGCCCACCCGGGAAAGCTCCTGGAAGAGGGAGCGCCTTAAGCCCTCCCCGAAGGAGAGAAAGAGGACCATGCTGCTGGTGGCGATGAGGACCCCGAGGAGGGTGAGGAGGCTCCGCACAGGGCGGGCCAGGAGGTTGCGTAGGACCAGGTGGAAGATCTCCACAGGGCCAAGCTTACCCCTTGGGAGCGGGCCGGGTGTGGGGGGGAGCACAGGTCCTACCACCCCACGGAGACGAAGTCCCCGTGGGGGTCCCGGTGATACCACCCCACGCGGACTTTGTCCGCGTGGGGGCCCCGGTGAAAGGGTAACGGGTAGAGGTTAGAGGAGCCTCTCCACGAAGCGGGTTTCCATCTCTTCCAGGAACACCCGGGGGTCCACCTTCTTCCGTTCGGGGTGCTCGTAGTAAGCCTTCTCCGCCTCGGCGAAGTTCTCGTGCCCCACGAACCAGAGGAAGTCCCGGTCCGAGAGCCAGTAGGCCCCAAGCACCCTGAAGCCCATGGCCTGGCGCAGGGGGACGATGACCTCTAGGAAAACCTTTTGGAAAGCTTCTCGGGTGCCCTCCTTAAGCCGGTAGCGGCGCATCTGGACGGTCATGGCCCCATTATGCCTGAGGCCCGAGGGATTCCAGAAGCTCCAGAAAGGCCCTGGGGGTGAGCACAGGGGGTTCGGGATGGGAAAGCCCCAACAGGTGCCGATCCCCCGATACCAGGACCCTGGCCCTCGAGGCCCGCGCCAAGGCCACCAGGTAGTCGTCCCCGGGGTCGGGGCATAGGCCCGGGCTTTCCGGAGGGTCGGGGACCAGCTCTCCCCAGCGGACCAAGAAGGCCAGATAGTCCTGGACCTCCTCGAGGTTCACGTGGTCTCGGAACTTGGGTCTTTTTAGGACCTGCTCGGTTTCCTCGAGAAGCTTGGGGGAAAGGACGAGCTGGAAACGCCCTTTCACCAAGAGGCGCACAAGTTGCGCCGGGGCCCCCTGGGAGGAAAGAAGGGCCGCCACCAGCACCCCCGGGTCAAGGACCGCGCGGATCATCCCCGGGAGGCGTGGAGCTCCTGATAGGCCAGCTTCAGGGCCTCTTCCTCGGAGAGGGGGCCTTTGAGAAGGGCCTCGAGGCGTTCCAGGCCCAGGTAGTGGCGCAAGGCCCGCTCCACCAGCTCCGACTCCCTTAGGCCCAGGCTTGCTGCCCGCACTTTGGCGGCCCGGAGCACCTCTTCCTCCAGGTAAAGGGTAGTCTTGCGCCTGGCCATGCCACCATTTTGACGGTATGAGGGTTTGACGTCAAAGGGGTGAAGACCGGCGCGTTGAGCCCCTATAATCAGAGGCATGCGCACCGCCGAGATCCGCGAGAAGTACCTCGCCTTCTTTGAGGGCAAGGGGCACCTGCGCCTGCCCTCCTTCAGCCTCATCCCCGAGAACGACCCTTCCTTGCTCTTCACCTCCGCGGGCATGGCCCCCTTAAAGCCCTACTTCCTAGGGGCCAAGCCCATCTTCGGGGGCAAGGAGTGGCGGCGGGTCACCACCTGCCAGAAGTGCCTGCGGGTGGGGGACATTGAGAACGTGGGCCGTACGGGGCGGCACAACACCTTCTTCGAGATGCTGGGCAACTTCTCCTTTGGGGATTACTTCAAGAAGGAGGCCATCCTCTGGGCCTGGGAGTTCCTCACCGATCCCAAGTGGCTGGGCCTGGACCCGGAGAGGCTCTGGGTCACGGTCTATGAGGACGACGACGAGGCCTACGCCATCTGGCGGGACCTGGTGGGGGTGCCCGAGGAAAGGATCGGCCGCTTCGGCGAGGAGGAGAACTACTGGCCGGGCGGGGCCATCACCCACGGGCCCAACGGGCCTTCCGGCCCCTGCTCGGAGATCTTCTACGACCGGGGGCCTGCCTTCGGCACCCCGGATGAGACCGGGCCCAACACGGGAAGCGGGGACCGCTTCGTGGAGATCTGGAACCTGGTCTTCACCCAGTACGACCGCCAAGGCCCCATCCCTGGCCCCGGCATCCTCAAGCCCCTGCCCCAGAAGAACATCGACACCGGCATGGGCCTCTACCGGGTGGCGGCCATCCTGCAGGATGTGGAGGACTTCTACCGCACGGACACCTTCTACCCCATCATCGAGCGGGTGGCCCTCTATAGCGGCAAGCCCTACCAGGGGAAGGCCTCGGTGAGCCACCGGGTGATCGCCGACCACATCCGGGCGGTGGTGGCGGCCCTCTCCGACGGGGTGGTCTTCGCCAACACCGGGCGGGGCTACGTGATCCGCCGCCTCCTCAGGCGCGCCCTGAGGCACGGCTACCTCCTGGGCCTCCAGGAGCCCTTCCTCCACCGCCTGGCCCCGGTGGTGGCCGAGGTCCTGGGGGACTTCTACCCGGAGATGCGGGAGAACCTGCCCGCGGTGGAAAGGCAGATCCGCCTCGAGGAGGAGCGCTTCCTGGAGACCCTGGAGGGGGGCCTTAAGCGGCTGGACGCCCTTCTTTCGGGCCTCAAGCCGGGGGAGGCCCTGCCGGGGGGGGAGGCCTTTCGCCTCTACGACACCTACGGTTTCCCCCTGGACCTCACGGTGGAGATCGCCGCGGAGCGGGGGTTTGGGGTGGACACCGAGGGCTTTCAGAAGGCCATGGAGGAGCAGCAAGAGCGTTCCCGGGCGGCCATGGCCTTCGAGCGGGAGATCTTCAAGAAGAGCGCCCAGGTGCTGGAGGAGCTCTACGCCGAGAAGGGGGCCACGGAGTTTCTGGGCTACGGGGCCCTCGAGGCCGAGGGCACCGTCCTCGCCCTCCTGGCGGGGGACCAGAGCCTTCCCGAGGCCGGGCCCGGCACCGAGGTGCAGGTGGTGTTGGACCGGACCCCCTTCTACGCGGAAGGGGGCGGGCAGATCGGGGACTTTGGCCACTTGGAGTGGCCGGGCGGGCGGGCCAAGGTGGAGACCACCCAGAAGACCGAGCGGGGCCTTTTCCTGCACAAGGCCAAGGTGGAGGAGGGGGTCTTGCGGGTGGGGGAGCGGGTGCGGGCGGTGGTGGACCCTGCCCGCCGGGACACCGAGCGCCACCACACCGCCACCCACCTCCTTCACGCTGCCTTGCGGGCCGTCTTGGGCCCCCACGTGCGCCAGGCGGGGAGCCTGGTGGCCCCCGACCGCCTGCGCTTTGACTTCACCCACCCCGAGGCCCTCACCCCGGAGGAGTTGGAGCGCATTGAGCTTTTGGTGAACCGCTGGATCGTGGCCGATTTCCCCGTCACCTGGCGCTACATGCCCCTGGAGGAGGCCAAGCGGGAAGGGGCCATGGCCCTCTTCGGGGAGAAGTACGGGGAGGTGGTCCGGGTGGTGCGGGTGGAGGGAAGCCCCCTGCCGGGGGTGGAGTCCAAGGAGCTCTGCGGGGGCACCCACGTGCGGCGCACGGGGGAGATCGGGGCCTTCCTCATCCAGAAGGAGGAGGCGGTCTCCGCCGGGGTGCGGCGGTTGGAGGCGGTGGCCGGGGAGGCGGCCATCCGCTTTGCCCGGGGGGGCTTGAACCGCCTGAAGGCCTTGGCGGAGAGGCTTTCCGTGGGGGAGGCCGCCCTGGAGGAGCGGCTGGAGAAACTTCTGCATGAGCTCCGCCAGAAGGAGAAGGAGGTGGAAAGCCTCAAGGCCCGGCTGGTGCAGGCGGAGCTCAAGAAGGAGGTGGCCCTGGCGGAAAAGGGCGGCCTGCGCTACGGGGTGGTGGAGCTTTCCGGGGTGGACGTGGCCGCTTTGCGCCAGGCGGCAGACGACCTGGTGCAAAGGGGGGCAGACGTGGCCCTGGTCCTGGGCGGGGGTCAGGCGGTGCTGAAGCTTTCCCCAAGGGCCCAGGAAGGGGGCCTCGAGGCGGGCGCCCTCTTCCGCGCCCTCACCGAGCGGGCCGGGGGCCGGGGGGGTGGCCGGGGGGCCTTGGCCCAGGGGGCGGGTCTGGACCCGGAAAAGGCCCGCCAGGCCCTTCCCGAACTCCTCCCCTAAAGGACACCCATCCCGGGTACCCCTGAGGGTAAAATGGCCGCATGACCCTGTTCTTGAGCCTGATAGCGGTGGCCCTCTCCTGGGCCCTTTTCGGCCTCACCTTCGCCCGGTACCGCAGGCGGCCCGCCCTCCACAACGCCCTCTACGCCCTGGGCCTCCTCCTCTTCGCCCTGGCAGTCTCCGCGGAGCTAATGGCCAAGCTCCTCGGGGCCTGGGACCCCTTCCTCTACCGCCTCTGGTACCTGGCCGGGGCCATGCACGGGGTGACCTTCCTGGGCCTGGGAAGCCTGGCCCTCCTGAACCCCAAGGCGGCCCGTGCCCTGCTTTTGGGGCTTGTCCCCTTCATCCTCTACGGGCTTTTCCTGGTGGCCTCCGCCCCCCTGGACTTCGCCCGCCTACCCGCCCCCTACACCCCTTCGGGGGCGGCCTTCCCCGAGCCCAGCCTCACCTCCCCCCGCCTCTGGACCATCCCCTTCAACCTCCTGGGCACCCTCCTCATGGCGGGGGGGGCCCTCTATACCACCCTGCTCTTCTGGCGCAAGAACCCCCTTAGGGCCCAGGGCACGGCCCTCATCTTCCTGGCCGCTTTGGTGCTGGCCTCCACCAGCACCCTGAACCGCTTCGGGGTGGTGGGCCTCGAGGAGGCGGGAAGGGCCCTAGGGGTCTTCCTCCTCTACCTGGGGGTGGCCTTGGCGGACCGCAGCGTGCAGTATGCGGGTGGGCGCGCTTGACGTGGGGGAGGCCCGGATCGGCCTGGCGGTGGGGGAGGAGGGGAGCCCCTTCGCCTTTGGCCGGGGGTATCTGGTGCGGAGGAGCCTGGAAGAGGATGTGGCGGCCCTCCTGGACTTCGTGCGCCGGGAGGGATTAGGGAAGCTCGTGGTGGGCCTTCCCCTGCGCACCGACCTCAAGGAAAGCGCCCAGGCCAAGCGGGTCCTTCCCCTGGTGGAGGCGCTTAGGGCCAAGGGGGTGGAGGTGGAGCTTGTGGACGAGCGCTACACCACCCAGGCAGCAGCCCGGCGCCTGAAACATGCCCCCAAACGGATCCGCCGGGAGAAGGGCCGGTTGGACGAGATGAGCGCGGTGATCCTCTTGGAGGGCTATCTTGCGGGAAGGCTCTAGGACCTGGCTTTGGCGGGGGGTGGTGGTCCTCTTCCTCACCTTCGCCCTTCTCCTCCTCTACGCCCTCTGGCTTTTGGGTCCCACGGGAAAGGAGGCCACCGTGCGCATCCCCAAGGGGGCCACGGGCCAGGAGGTGGCCAGGATTCTGGAAGAGGCCGGGCTTTTGCGCTCCGGGTACCTCTTTTCCGCCTACCTGCGTTTTTCTGGCCGGGCCAAGAGGCTGGTTCCGGGGGTTTACCGCCTCGAGGGGGAAGGGGCCTTCCGCCTGGCCCGGGCCCTCACCGGGGGGGAGCGCCCCCTCACGGTAACCCTCACCTTCCCCGAGGGGGAGAGGGGGGTGGACTACGCCCGAAGGCTTTCCCAGGCGGGCTTGGACGGGGAGGGGTTTTTGCGCCTCGTCCGGGAGCCGGGGGCGGTCAGGCCCTCCTTTGTGGAGGGGCCCACCCTCGAGGGCTACCTCTTCCCCGCCACCTACACCTTTGACCTCTTGGTGGGTCCCGAAGAGGTGGTGCGGGCCATGCTCGGCCGCTTTGCCGCCGAGCTCACCCCCCCGGTGCGGCGCCTGCTCGAGGAGCAAGGCCTTTCCGTGCACGCTTGGGTGACCCTAGCCTCCATCGTGCAGGCGGAGGCGGGAAGCCCAGAGGAGATGCCCAAGATCGCTGGAGTCTTCCTGAACCGTTTGGAACGGGGCATGCCCCTCCAGGCGGACCCCACCGTGGCCTACGCCCTGGGCAAGCGCCTTCCTGAGCTTTCCCGCAGGGCGGGGGACTTCGGGGTGGACTCCCCCTACAACACCTACCGCTACCCTGGCCTCCCCCCAGGGCCCATCGGCAACCCCGGACGGGCGGCCCTCCTGGCGGTGCTCAACCCGGTGCGCACCGATCCCAAAGGGCGCCCGTACCTCTACTTCTTCCACGCCAGGGGCAGGCTTTTCCTGAACGCCGACTTTGAGGGGCACCTGCAGGACCTGGCCCGCTACCGCTACTCTTCCCCGTGACGCAGAAGCCTTAGCTGGGCGTAGGCGAAGAGGAGAGTGAGGAGGAGGATCACCACGGTGACGGCGGCGGCGTAGCCCAGGCGGAAGTTCTCAAACCCCGATTCGTAAAGGTAGTAGCCCAGCACCCGGGTGGCCCCGTAGGGCCCGCCACGGGTGAGGAGGAAGACCGCAGCGTAAGACTGCAGGGAGAGGATGGTGCCCACTACCACCAAAAACGTCACCGCCGGGCGCATGAGAGGAAGGACCACGTGGCGGAAGGCTTCCCAAGGTCCGGCCCCATCCACATATGCGGCTTCCAAAAGCGTTTTGGGGATGGCCTTGAGCCGGGCTGAGGCCACCAGAACCCCGTACCCCAGGTGCCGCCACAGGGTGAAGAGGACCACCATCGCCAAGGCCCAAAACCCCTCCCGGTCCCAGGGGGGAATGGGCAGGAACTGGGCCAGGGCCCCGTATTCCGGGGTGAAGAGGGTGTACCAGCTTAGGGTGGCCCCGCCCAAGGTGACGAGGCCCGGGAGGAAGAGGAGGCTCTTGGCGAAGCGCTCGTAGGGGGCCCCCTCCAGGGCCACCGCTAGGCCAACGGAAAGCCCCACGAAGAGGGGTAGGGCCAGGAGCATGAATTTAAGGGTCACCCAGAGGCTTCCCCAGAAGGCAGGGTCTTGAAGGAGGTCCTGGTAGTTCTTCAGGCCCACGGGCCGGGGCTCGGAAAGCCCCGACCACTCCCAGGTGGAGAAGCGGAGGACGTCCAGGAAGGGGTAGAGGACGAAAAGGCCCAGGGTGAGGAGGGCGGGGAGGGAGAAAAGGACGAGGGGCAGGCGGCGCACGGGTTACCAAAGGTAGAGGAGGCTTAAGAGGAAGGGATACCGGTCAGAGGCGGAAACCTCCAGGGCTAGGGGCTCCAGATAGAGCCTAAACCCCGCTCCCCAGGCCAAGTGGAACCCACTTTGGTAGCCGAGTCCCCCGTAGGCGGAAAGGGCTCCTCCCGGCACCTCGAGGCTCACCACCGGCCCTAGGTGCACCCCGAAGGGGTAGCGCAGGTCCAGCCCGAGCCCCACCGAGGTGTAGAGGTCCATGAGGACCAGGCCGGGGAAGAGGTTGGCCTTGAAGAGGGCAAAGACCTCAGGGTTTTGCGAAAGAAGGGCTTGCATATCCAGCCCCGTGTCGATTCCCAAGGGACTGAAGGGCAAAAGGGCGCTTCCTTGCAGGTAGATGCCCTTATCGGGGGCGTACCCAATCCCCAGGGTGTTCTCCGGATAAGCGGGCATCTGGGCCAGGGCCAGGCTGAGGACCAGGAGGAAAGGGGCGACTAGGCGCTTCATATCCCCCCTATCCTAGCAAAAGCCCCCGGCTTCAAGCCGAGGGCGTCGGGGCAGTAAAGGCTTAGGGTTGATTGCAGGGCTGGGCACCCATGTATTGGATGAGGAACTCCTCGAGGGTCATGTTCTGCCCGCCTGCGAAGTGGAGCACCAGGTTCTCCCCGGGCACGCAGTTGTCGTTCTGGTCGTCCAGGATGCCCTCAAAGGTGACCACTTTGCTGTCTACCTGCAGGTAGCCGTCTTTCAGGTGGATGCGGAAGGGCTCCTCTTCCACCTGGGTGATCTTGAAGGCGAGCCGCAGGGAGCTGTGGGCGGTGGAGAGCTCCAGGTTCACATCACCGGTGGAGGCGTCGAAGTTCTCCAAGAGGCTTCCGCACGTGCCCGGCGTGGTGGTTCCGTTGACGCCCAGGGTGCCCTTGGTGGTCATGGCGCTACGGCCGCCCTCTGTCAGGGTGCTGAGGTCCCACTCCAAGGCCAGCCGGGTGCTGGAGGAGGTAAAGGCCAGCTTCCTTAGGTCCACCAGTCGGCCCGCGGTGCTGGGGTGGTTCAGGTGGCCGCTAAGGGAGAAGTTTTCAGGCTCAAAGAGGTACTTGCCGATGAGGCAGGTGCTTGGCCGCCACTGGGCTTGCAGGGTGGCTTCGCCCTCTTTAGCCCCGTCTTCCCGCAGGTCTAAGAAGAAGTACGCCTTGGTGGGCATCTCCTGGGTGTCGGTGGTGTTGGAGGGGGTGTGGACCCACACGGTGGAAGAGGGGGACCCCAGCCGGGAGGCGTTCCAATCCGCTAGGGCGAGGTTCCAGGGATCTGTGGCCTGTTCTTTGAAGCGCACCTCGAGGTCGTCCGAGGAACCGGTTTGGTTGCAGATACCCCCCACGCATTCCAGCTTGCCCCTTGGGAGATCGCTCGTAGCCAGGGGTTCTAGGCCCAGGGATTGGAGGGAGGGGAGGCGGGAAAGGGTTTCCAGGGAGGCCTTGAGCTCCTGGAGGCTCTGAACCCGAAGGGGGAGGATGCCCTGCAGGGCGGTTTGTAGGTCTTGGAGGACCTGCTGGATGTCCTGGGCCACGGTCTGCAGGTAGGAAGAGGTTTCCTCGGGGGTGGTGTTGGCCTGGGGGGCTTGCTGTGGACAGGCCGACAGAACCAGGGCTAAACCCATCCAAAGCCACTTCTTCCGCATACCCTTCACCTCCTTTAGCTTCCCGTCGTCAGGGCAATGAAGGGGGCTATAACCGGTGATTATCAAGCTTATCGTACTCCGTGGCCGCGGCGCCTACAATCAGAACCATGGTCCGCTTCGCCCTTGACCCTGCCCCCGGGCTTCAGCCCCTTGGGTCCATGCCCCTTCTCATCCTGGTGGGCCTCACCGGGGTGGGGAAGAGCACGCTGGTGGAGGCCCTGGGCCTACCCCGCCTTCCCGATCGCCGGGAACTGGTGGACCTTTACGTCCTCCCCCGCTACGGGGCCAAGCCCCCCATCCCCCGGGAGGAGCGCTTCCGCCTCACCCGGCGCTTCCGGGAGGAGTTCCCGGGAGGGGTGGCGGAGGTGCTGGCCCGGGGGTATGCGGAACCCCACCCCCTCCTCCTCTTTGACGGCCTGAGGGGGGAGGCGGAGGTGGCCTACGCCTTGGAGCACCTGCCCAAGGCCCTTTTCGTGGTCCTCCACGCCCGGGAGGCCACTAGGCTCAAGAGGCTCCTCTCCCGCCGGGATGCCTTTGACCGGGTGGAGCTTCGCCCAGAGGAAAGGGCGGAGCTAAGGGCCTTGGCCGAGGGGGTGCTCTCGCCCGAAGAGTTGGAGGAGGCCCTGGCCCTGGCGCCCTTGGAAGAGGTCTTGGCCAAGCTCAAGATCGTGGCCGAGGAGAAGCGCAACTACGATCCCCTAGGCCCTTTGCGCCTTTTGGAGGGCCATCCCCAGGCCCTTGTCCTAGATACCGAAAGGCTTTCGCCGGAGGAGGAGGTCTTGGCGGTGCGGGCCTTTTTGCGGGAGCGGGGCTTCTAAGTACCCCGTCGTGGCNCTTTGCGTGTGGGTGCTTAGAATGGCCTTATGGCGACCATTAAGGACCTTCGTCTTATCCCTTTCCGCATCCCCCTGAAGGCCCCCTTGCGCTGGGGGAAGGCCTCGGAGATGGCCGCCCTGGAGCACGCCCTTTTGGAGGTGGAGCTTTCCGACAGCGCCCTGGGCCGGGCGGAGGTGGCCATACGGCCCACCATCTACGGGGAGACCCTGGGGAGCGTGCGGGCGGGGCTAGAGTATCTGAGGCCCAGGCTCTTGGGCCTCGAGGCCGATGACCAGGAGGCCATCCGCGCGGTTTTGGAAGGCTTCCCCTGCAACTATGCCCTTAAGGGGGCCCTGGACACCGCCCTCTGGGAGGCTTGGGCCAGGAGCGAGGGGGAGGAGCTTCACCAGGTCCTGAAGCCCGCCAAGCACCGGGTGCGGGTGGCCTACCTCCTGGGCATGGCCTCGGAAGAGGAGATGCTCGCCGATGCCCGCATGGCCTACGGGGCGGGGGTGCGGGTCTTCAAGGTGAAGGTGGGCCGGGACCTCGAGGGGGACTCCCGGCGGATCGCCCGCCTTAAGGAGGCTTTTCCGGACGCCGAGCTCTATGCCGACGCCAACGAGACCTTATCCCCCAAGGACGCCGAGCGCTACCTCCTGGCCTGGAAGGAGCTCGGCCTCCTCTACGTGGAGGAGCCCTTGCCCATCGAGGAGGTGGAGGCCAGAAGGAAGCTTAAGGAGAAGAACATCCTCCCCCTCATCGCCGACGACTCGGCCATGACCCCCAAGGACCTCCGCCGGGAGCTCACCTTGGACACCTTTGACGTCCTGAACCTCAAGCCCGCCCGCACTGGGGTGACTTGGACCCTGGAGATGCTTTCCCTGGCCCGGGAAAAGGGCAAGCGGGCCATGGTGGGCAGCCAGGCGCAGAGCTCCTTTGGCGCCTACCAGTCCGCCCTCCTAGCCTTCCAGCAAGGGGTTACCGAGCCCAACGAGCTGGCCTTCCACCTGAAGGCGGAAGGGGGCTTTTTCTCCTTCCCCCCCTTCCGCGAGGGCTGGCTCTACTTTGAGGATCTGGTGGAGGGCCGTTTTGACGAAGAGTCCTTCCGGCGGTACGCCCTAGAGTAAATCCAGGGCTTGGTGGAAGTGGCGGAGGACTCCTTTAGCCCCCGCCTCGAGGAGGGTTTTCTCCTCGTGCCCCGTGAGGAGGGCATAGGTGGGGATCCCCGCCCCCACGGCGCTCCTCACCCCGGAAGGGGAGTCCTCAAAGGCCAAGGCCTCCTCCGGGGGGATCCCCAGCCGCTCCAAGGCCACCCGGTAGGGCAGGGGGTCGGGCTTGCCCCGGCCCACCTCCTCCGCCAGGACCAGGAGGGGCGGATGGAGGCCCAAGGCCCTAAGCACGTGGTGGGCGTTGGCCCTGGGGGCGTTGGTCACCACCCCCCAGGCGAGGCCCTGGGCCTCGGCCTCGGCCAGGAGCTCGTGGAGCCCCGGGGTGGGTTTTAGATCCTGGGCCAGCTCCCGGAAGCGGGCTTCCTTGGCCTCGATGAGCCGCCAGGCCGCCTCCCCTTCCAGCCCAAGGAGGTCCCGAACAATCTCCGGATTCAGCCTGCCCGAGATGCGCTTGCGGTAGAACTCTTCGTCTACCTGAAGGCCCAAGGGGGCCAGGACCTCCTGCCAGGCCAGGCGGTGCAGGGGGTCGGTGTCGGCCAGGGTGCCGTCCAGGTCAAAGAGGAGGGTCTTCAGCATGCGCTTTTCTCCCTTCCAAACCGGCCACCAGCAGGAAGAGCCCCAGGGCCAGGGCGAAGAGGCCCACGGGGATGCCCCCCGTGGGTAGGAGGGCGAAGAGAGCGGGGATGAGGGTGCTTCCCGTGGCCCCGGCGTAGAGGAGGCCCCCTAAGGCCCGGTGGCCGAAGCGGGCCTGGACCAGGGCGAAAAGGGTGGAGAAGAGGGGGCCCAGGAAGAAGCCCACCAGGGGAAAGAGGAGGGCGGTGGGGGGGAGGAGGTTGAGGAGGAGGAGCCCCAGAACCCCCACGAGGAGGCCCCTTAAGGCGGCCAGGGGGCTTTGCGCCACCCGCTCCGCCAAAAGAAGCCGCCCAAGGGCCAGGAAGAGCCAGTAGAGGGAAAGGAGCACGCCCCCCGTGGCGGTGGCGTGGCCCAGGCGTTCCAGCCAGACCCGGTTCCAGGTGGCCAAGGAGCCCTCGAGGCCCGTGTACAGGGCCACCGCCAAGAGAAAGGGCCAAAGCCCCCGCCCCCGCTCCTGGGGGATGTGGGCCACCGCCGGGGCCTTCCAAAGCAAGAGGGCTCCTGCCCCAGCCAGAAGGCCCGCCAGCAGGAGCACCACGGTGTAGGGCAGGAGGGTGAGGGCGAAGGGGGTGAAAACCGCTCCCAGGCCGAAGGCCACGTTCACCCGGTTGAGGAGGGCCACCCGCCTTTCCGGGAAAAGCTCGCCCACCAGGCTGTTGCCGTGGACATTCATCACCCCCTCCCCCAGGCCCAGGAAAAAGGCCAGGGCCCCCACCAGGGCAAAGCTGGGGGCGAAGGCTAGTCCCAAGAGGGCCAGGCCCGTCAGGAGGAGAGCTCCCGGCAGAAGGGGGTGGCGCCTTTCCCCTTGGGCCAGGCGCACCCCCAGGAGGAGGCCCAGGAGGAGGGCGGTGAAAAACCAGGACACCTCGTCCTCCACCCCGTACCGGGCCCGCCAATGGGGGAGGGCCGCCCCGGGCAGGGCCACGATCACCCCCACCAGAAAGAGCGCCACGAAGGAGCCCCAGAAAAAGCGCACGTCCGCCATTCTCCCCCTTCCTGACCCTTTGGTCAATAATGGGAGGCATGGAGCAGGCCCTGGAAAAGGCCTTGGCGGGCGAGGGGTATTTCGCCTTGCCAGGCGTGTTGCTGGTGCGGGGGCCCGATGCCTTCTCCTTCCTCCAGGGCCAGGCCACCCGGGACCTGAGGCGGCTTTCGGGCCCGGCGGGGACCCTCTTCCTCAACCACCGGGGCCAGATCGAGGAGGCGGCCACCCTCTTGCCCCACCCCGAGGGCTTCCTCCTGGCCCCCTGGGGGAGCCTCGAGGGGCTCAAGTCCCGCCTGGAGCGCTACATTGTCTTTGACCAGGTGGAGCTGGTGGAGCTTCCCCTCTACCGCCTCTTCCGCGCCGATGGGCGGGAGGAGGTGGGGGAAAGCGGCGAGGGGGCCTACCCCTTGGAGCTTTACCCCCTCTACACCCTTCTAAAGGGCCTCCCCCTCCTTTCCGACATCCGGGGGGAGCTGCCCCAGAGCGTGGGGCTTCTCCACCTGGTGGACTCCGGCAAGGGGTGCTACGTGGGCCAGGAGATCATGGCCCGCACGGAGGGGAAGGAGGTCCACCACCACCTGGTGGGCCTCCGGGCCTTGGGCCCAGGGACGGAAGTTCCCCTAGAGCTTTACTGGCAAGGCCGCAAGGTGGGGGAGGCGAAGCGGCTTTTGCAAACCCCCTTTGGCTTCCTGGGCCTGGCGGTGGTGCGCAAGGAGGTGCCCTTCGGGGCGGAACTGGAGGGGAAAGGGGGCCGCTTTCTTCTGGAGCCCCTTCCCTTCAAGGAGGCAACATGGAGCGGGCGGAGATCATCGGCGTAGGCACGGAGCTCATCTTTGGGGAAACCCTGGACACCAACACCGCGGAGATCGCAAGAAGCCTCAAGCCCTACGCCCTCAAGGTGGAGAGGACCCTAAGGGTGGTGGATGAGCCCAGGCCCCTGGTGCGGGAGGTGCGGGCCGCCTGGGAGCGGGCCAGATTGGTGGTGCTTTCCGGGGGCCTTGGCCCCACCCCGGACGACGTGACCCGGGAGGCGGTGGCCGAGGCCTTGGGGGAGCCTTTGGAGCTGGACGAGGCGGTGCTTTCCGAGATCGAAGCCCTTTTCCTGGCCCGGGGCCGAAGCATGCCTGGGGTCAACCGCAAACAGGCCCTGAAGATCCCCTCGGCCACCTGGCTCAAAAACCCCCGGGGCACCGCCCCCGGCTGGTGGGTGCGGAAGGAGGGCAAGGACCTGATCCTCCTTCCCGGGCCTCCGCCGGAGTGGCGGCCCATGTGGCAGGAGGTGCTCCCCCGGCTGGACCTGCCCCGCCGCCCCTACGCGGAGAGGGTGCTGAAGACCTGGGGCATCGGGGAGTCGGACATCGTGGAGCGCCTGGGGGAGCTTTTCAAGCGGGAGGAGGAGGTGGAGGTGGGCACCTACCCCAAGCTCCAGGGGGTGGAGGTGGTGGTGCGGGGCCGGGAGGATTTGGTGGCCGACCTTTCGGAGAAGATCAAGAAGCGCCTTCTGAAGGAGGTCTGGGGCGAGGGGGAGCTCACCCTGGCGGAGGCGGTGAAGCGCCGTTTGGAGCTGGAGGGGGCCACCCTCGCCACCATGGAAAGCCTCACCGGGGGGCTTTTGGGGGCGGAGATCACCCGGGTGCCGGGGGCGAGCCGCTTTTACCTGGGCGGCGTGGTATCCTATTCCGTAGGGGCCAAGGCCCGCTTCGGTGTGCCGGAGGCACTCCTCGCCAAGACGGTCTCCGCCGAGACGGCCAAGGCCATGGCGGAGGCCGCCCGGGCGCTTTTCGGGTCCACCTATGCCCTGGCCACCACCGGGGTGGCGGGGCCGGATCCTTTGGAAGGCGAACCCGTGGGCACGGTCTATGTGGCCCTGGCGGGGCCTAGGGGAACGGAAGCCCGCCGCTACCGCTTTCCCGGCGATCGGGAGGCCGTAAGGCTTCGGAGCGTGTACGCCGCATTGGCCCTCTTGCTGACATGAGGCTTTTCTACGCCATCTTTCTTCCCGAAGAGGTTCGGCGCACCCTGGTGGAGGCGCAGGGCCAAGTGGCCCGCTACAAGGGGTGGAAGGAGGTGGCGCCCCACCAGCTCCACCTCACCCTGCTCTTTCTGGGAGAAAGGCCCGAGGAGGACCTGTCGGACCTCCTGGCCCTGGGGCACCGGTTGGGTCGGCGTTTTCCCCCCTTCACCGCCCGCATCCGCGGCACCGGCTACTTCCCCAACGAGGGCACCCCACGGGTCTGGTTCGCCAAGGCGGAAGGGGAAGGGTTTACCCCTCTGGCCGAGGCCCTGAGGGAGGGGGTGGCCGAAGCCTTGGGGGAGGAGGCCCTCTTGGCCGGAGGCGACAAACCCTTCAAGCCCCACATCACCTTGGCCCGGCGCAAGGCCCCGGCTCCCCGGGTGCCCCCGGTGGTCTTCGGCCTGGAGTGGCCGGTTTCCGAGTTCGCCCTGGTGCGTTCGGAGCTTAGGCCCAAGGGGCCGGTGTACACCATTTTGGAGAAATTCCCCCTTAGAGGTGAGCATGGACGAGAACAAGAGGAAGGCGCTGGAAAACACGCTCAAGACCATTGAGAAGGAGTTCGGCAAGGGCGCGGTGATGCGCCTGGGGGAGATGCCCAGGCTCCAGGTGGACGTGATCCCTACGGGCTCTTTGGGCCTGGACCTGGCCTTGGGGATTGGGGGCATTCCCCGGGGAAGGGTTATCGAGATCTACGGCCCAGAGTCCGGGGGCAAGACCACCTTGGCCCTTACCATCATCGCCCAGGCCCAGAAGCAGGGGGGCGTGGCCGCCTTCGTGGATGCGGAGCACGCCCTGGACCCGCTCTACGCCCAGAAGCTCGGGGTGAAGGTGGAAGACCTCCTGGTGTCCCAGCCGGATACCGGGGAGCAGGCCCTGGAGATCGTGGAGCTTCTGGCCCGCTCGGGGGCGGTGGACGTGATCGTGGTGGACTCGGTGGCCGCCCTGGTCCCCAAGGCGGAGATCGAGGGGGAGATGGGGGACCAGCACGTGGGCCTCCAGGCCCGGCTCATGAGCCAGGCTCTGAGGAAGCTCACGGCGGTGCTCTCCAAGAGCAATACCGCCGCCATCTTCATCAACCAAGTGCGGGAGAAGGTGGGGGTCATGTACGGCAACCCCGAGACCACCCCCGGGGGCCGGGCCCTCAAGTTCTACTCCAGCGTGCGCCTGGACGTGCGCAAGAGCGGCCAGCCCATCAAGGTGGGCAACGAGGCCGTGGGCATCAAGGTGAAGGTGAAGGTGGTGAAGAACAAGCTGGCCCCGCCCTTCCGGGAAGCGGAGCTGGAGATCTACTTCGGCAAGGGCCTGGATCCGGTGATGGACCTGGTGAACGTGGCCGTGGCCGCGAACGTCATCGAGAAGGCGGGGAGCTGGTTCTCCTACGGGGAGGCCCGCCTGGGCCAGGGCAAGGAGAAGGCGGCGGAGCACCTCAGGGAGCACCCCGAGCTTCTGGAGGAGATCCGGGCCAGGGTGCTGGAGCGGGCCGGGGAAGTGGTGCTGGCCGCCAGCGAGGAAGAGGGGGAGTAGATGAGCCTGCTGGACCTGGTGCTGTTGCTCCTGGTCCTTCTTCTGGGGGCTGCCCTCTTCCTGAGGCGCAGGGGGGAGGACCGCTCCGGCGAGGAGGCCCAAAGGCTCCTGGAGGCGGCCAGGGGGGAGGCCAGGGAGGCCCTCGAGGCCGCCCGCAAGGAGGCCAAGGAGATCCTGGAGGCCGCCCGCCAGGAGGCCAAGGCCCTGCGGGAGGAGGCGGAGGAGAGGGCCAAGGCCCTCCGCCAGGAGCTGGAAGCGGAGCTCAAAAGGCGGGCTGAGGCCCAGGAAGCGGAGGCCCGCAAGCGCCTCGCCGACGCCGAGGAGCGCCTGAAGGCCGAGCGGGAGGAGCTAAGGGCCGAGCGGGAGCGCCTCAAGGCCCTGCAGGAGGAGCTAAGGGCCGAGCGGGACCGCCTCAAGGAGGAGCGGGAGGAGCTTCGCCGGGAGGCGGAAAGGCTTTCCAAGCGGGGCGAGGCCCTGGACGCCCGGGCCCTCAAGCTGGACGCCCTGGAGGAGGCCTTGGCCAAGCGGGAAGAAGCCATGAAGGAGCGGGAAGGCCTCCTGGCCGAGCGGGAAAAGGAGGTGGAGAAGCGCCTCCACGAGGTGGCGGGCCTTTCCCCGGAGGAGGCGAGGCGGCTCATTTTGGAAAGGCTGGATCGGGAGCTGGAGGAGGAGAAGGCCCAGAAGGTGCGGGCTGCTTTGGAAAGGGTGCGCCTCGAGGCCCGGCGGGAGGCGCAGAAGATCCTGGCCCAGGCCATGCAGCGCCAAGCCTCGGAGACCGCAGCCCAACTGGCAGTTTCCGTGGTGCCCATCCCCTCCGACGCCATGAAGGGGCGCATCATCGGGCGCGAGGGGCGGAACATCCGCACCTTTGAAGCCCTTACCGGGGTGGACCTCATCATCGACGACACCCCGGAGGCGGTCTTGCTTTCCTCCTTCAACCCCATCCGCCGGGAGATCGCCCGCATGGCCCTGGAGGAGCTCTTGAAGGACGGGCGCATCCACCCGAGCCGCATCGAGGAGGTGGTGGAGAAGGCCAAGCAGGAGATGAAGACCTTCATCTACGAAAGGGGGGAGGAGGCAGCTCTGGAAGCCGGGGTGGTCGGGCTGAAGCCCGGCCTCATCCAGCTCTTGGGGCGGCTCCACTTCCGCTCCAGCTACGGCCAGAACGTGCTGAAGCACTCGGTCCAGGTGGCCCACCTCACCGGGATCATGGCGGCGGAGCTGGGCCTGGACAGCGCCCTGGCCCGGCGGGCGGGGCTTTTGCACGACATCGGCAAGAGCGTGGACCGGGAGGTGGAGGGGAGCCACGTGGAGATCGGCATCGCCCTGGCCCGGCGCTTCGGGGAACCCGCGGAGGTCATAGACGGCATCGCCCACCACCACGACCCGGAAAACGCCGAGACCGTGTATGCGGTGTTGGTGGCGGCTGCCGACGCCCTTTCCGCCGCCCGGCCGGGGGCCAGGCGGGAGTCCTTGGAGGAGTACCTTCAGCGCTTGGAGGCCCTGGAGCGCGTGGCCCTTTCCTTCCCCGGGGTGGAGACGGCCTTCGCGGTGCAGGCGGGAAGGGAGGTGCGGGTCATCGTCAAGCCCGATAAGATCACCGACGCCAAGGCCACGCTGCTGGCCCGGGAGATCGCGGGCCGCATCGAGCGGGAGATGAACTACCCCGGCCAGGTCCAGGTGACCGTGGTCCGGGAGACCCGGGCGGTGGAGTACGCCCGGTAGGCTAGAATGGGGCGATATGCTGAGGGGCGAGGACATCGGGATTGATCTGGGGACGGCCAGCGTCCTCATCTACGTGCGGGGGAAGGGCATCGTCCTGCGCGAGCCCTCCGTGATCGCGGTGGTGCAGGGGAAGCGGGAGGTGAAGGCGGTGGGGGCCGAGGCCTACCGCATGCTGGGGCGCACCCCGGGGAACATCGTGGCGGTCAGGCCCCTCAAAGACGGGGTCATCGCCGACTACGCCCTCACGGAGCGCATGCTCCTCCTCTTTCTGCAGAAGGTGCTCTCCCCCATGAGCCGCTTCTTCAAGCCCCGGGTCATGGTGGGGGTGCCCTCGGGGGTCACGGATGTGGAAAGGCGGGCGGTGGTGCAGGCGGTTTCCGCCTTGGCCCAGAAGGTCTACCTCATCGAGGAGCCCCTGGCCGCGGCCATCGGGGCGGGCATCCAGGTGGCGGAGCCCACGGGGAGCATGGTGGTGGACATCGGGGGCGGTTCCACCGACATCGCCGTCATCTCCCTGGGGGGGATCGTGCGCTCGGAGAGCCTGCGCATCGCCGGGAACGAGATGGACCAGGCCATCATCCGCTACATCCGGCAGAAGTACAACCTGCTCATCGGGGAGCGCACCGCTGAGGAGCTCAAGATCCAGCTGGGCCGGGCCAAGCTCCTGCCGGGGGAGGAGCAGGAGGTGGCCGAGGTCCGGGGCCGGGACCTCATCTCGGGCCTCCCCCGCACTGCGGAGATCCCTGCCGAGGACGTGGCCGAGGCCCTCAAGGAGCCTCTGGAGAAGATCTTCCAGGGGGTGAAGGGGGTGCTGGAAACCACCCCGCCCGAGCTGGCCTCGGACATCTACGAGCGGGGCATCCTCCTCACCGGGGGCGGGGCCTTGCTTAAGAACCTGGACGTGGCCCTGCAGGAGGCCACGGGGGTGCCGGTGGTGGTGGCGGAGAACCCCATCGAGGCGGTGGCCCTGGGCACGGGGCGAGCCTTGGAGATGCTCCACGTGCTGGAGGACACCATCCTCTCCTCCGACGACGTCTTGAGGAGGTGATGGGGTGGAGATCGGGGAGATCCTCAAGGTCCTGCCCCACCGCTACCCCTTCCTCCTCATCGACCGGGTGCTCCACGCCGACGAGAAAACCTTCCGGGCCCTCAAAAACGTCACCTTCAACGAGCCTCACTTCCAGGGGCACTTTCCCGGCTACCCCATCATGCCGGGGGTGCTGATCCTCGAGGCCATGGCCCAGGCGGCGGTGGGGACCATCGCCAAACAGCCTGGGTTCCGGCCCGGGGGGCTGGTCTTTTTGGTGGGGGTGGAGGAGGCCCGCTTCAAAAAGCCCGTGGTGCCGGGGGACACCCTGATCCTAGAAGGCGAGCTCCTCCTCTTCCGCCGCGGCCTGGGGAAGGTGGCGGTGCGGGCCCTGGTGGAGGGGGAGGAAAGGGCCAGCGCCCAATTAAGCTTCGTGGTCCGGGAGGGTTCGGAGTAGCGTTTCGCTGAACTCTAAGAAGTCTCCAAGCCGCTCCTTGAGAATGTGGTGCAGGATAGGCAGGGAAAGGGCTTGGTAGTCGTGCACCGCCACGTTGCGGAAGCCCACCATGGCCTGCATCCGCTGGGAGAGGCTTGGGGAAAGGAGCCCAGCTTTTTCCAACAGGGCTAAGGCCTCCCGTGAGGTTTGCGGTAAACCCAGCCGCCTAAGCCGCACCACATGCATGGCCATGTCTATGGCCGCTTCGCAGGCCCGGAGCAGGTTGAGCACGATGGCGTCCTGGCGGGTGTAGTTGGTTTCCAACTCTTCCTCATGGCCTCGGTACTCCTCCTCTATGCGCTTCAAGCAGCGTTCTATGGTCGCGGCTTTATTAAGGAGGACGTCATCCATAGATCCGTCCCCGGGTGCGCACGTCCCGCAGGAGAGCAGCCCTTTCCTCGTTGAGGCGGGCGTAAGCCTTGAGCGCCAGGTCCAAAAAGCGCTCGGCTTCCGGCCCTGCCAGGTAGAGGGGTTGGCCGAAGGCGGCTACCTGGGCCTGAAGGGGCAGGGCGGCCTGCCGGAGGTCCACCAGGTCTACCTCCCGCCCCAGGAGGAGGCTCAAGGGCCCCCGCAGGGCAAAGAGCCGTTCGGGAGGGTATGGCTCTAAGCCCAAGACGGCCAGGTCCAAGTCGCTTTCTGGGGTCAGACGGCCTTGGGCTCCTGAGCCAAAGAGGTAGACCCCGAGGGGATTGAGCTCCTCCACCAGCAGGCGGACGGCTTCCTTAAGCCTTTCCACTCTCCTTAGGGTATCATCTTTCCTCGTGGCGGACCTCTCCTCCTACCTCAAACGGGCCCGGGGCGGGCGCGTGGTGCAGACCGGCTTCCTGGACCTCGAGGCCCAGGCCCTCCTGGAGGAGGCAGCCCGGGCCGAGGGGCTTAGGGTGGCCTTCTTCGGCGGCTTCCCCCTGGCGGAGCGGAAGGTGGCCGTACTCTACCCGGCGGAGATCCCCTCCGTCCACGACCCGGTGGAGGTGGTCTTCCTGGAGCGGGAGCCCCCGGACCTGGGGGAGGCCATGGGGGACCTCGAGGCGTGGGAGGGGGGCTTTCTGGTAGCCCTCCTGCCCCAAGGGAAGAAGGCCCTCCAGGAGGCGGGCTTTGCTCTCCTGCCCCCGCCGGAAGGGGCTTTGAAGGCCAAGAGCGAGCGGGTCCGCACCCTGGTGGTGCCCTCCTTAAGGGTGGATGCGGTGGGGGCCAAGGGCTTCGGGGTTTCCCGCACCTACTTCGCCCAGGGGGTGAAGGTGGGGAAGGTGCGCCTCAAAGGCCGGCCCGCCTCCCCCAAGGACGAGATGGCCCCGGGGGACACCCTCCTGGCGGAGGGCCTGGGAAGCCTGAGGCTTCTAGAGGTGCTTGGCGAAACGAGGCGGGGCAACTATAAAATCAAGGTGGAGGTGGAGCGCTAGCGGCCAAAAGGAGCGGGGTCGGCACGTTCCAGGACTTTACCCACATCTCCGTTTCGTGGTAAATCTCCCCTTGCGGGCGCAGCCCGTATCTGGTA
>NZ_JAKEDT010000018.1 GCF_021462525.1 Thermus caliditerrae
TTCTCCTTCAACCCCATGGCCGCCCTGCGGTTCCTGGGGCTCTATGCAGTATAGCGGTCAAGTCTGGCATCCTGGAGCTCACCTACACCGCCTGGGATCTGGCCCCCCTGGCCCAGGACGTGTGGCAGGAGGCGGACGAGGCCCTGCGGGGGGCCCTCCTGGCCCAGCACCGGGACAACGGGGGCCATCCCGATGCGCCTCCCCCCTGGGCGGAAGGCCCCTACCCCTTCCCCCCCTTCCGCTGGGACGAGGAGCGCCGGGCCCTCTTGCGGGCGGAGCTGGACGCCTACTACGCCCGCCTCTACGGCCTGAACCGCAAGCAACTCCGCTACATCCTGGACCCCGAAGACCTAACCCCCAAGGAGCTTGCCGACATCCTCTCGGACTGGGAAGAGGTGGAAGACCCCCTGGACCCCCAGGCCTACCGCCGCCGCAGGGAGGTCAGCACCTTCCCCGGCGAAACCTTCCGGGTGCTGAGGGAGAAGGAGGAGAAGCGCTTTGGGGAGTACCGCACCAGGAGGTTGGTCCTCGAGGCGTGGGCCAGGCTTTTTGGGAGCAAGGCTTAACATAAGGCCGTGAGCACACCGTTCCAAGAAGAGCCCCTGCAGGTCAACCTTTTTCCCCTCAAGGTGAACCCGGAAGCGGCCAGGGTTTTCCGCTTCCGCCCCAGCAATCCTGAAAAGGCCCTCGCCTTTTTGCGCGCCACCGGATGGTACGCCCTCCAAAAGGACACCGAGGTTTGGGTGTACGGGCTAGAAGCGCCCGAGGTGCATGCCCCCTTCGTGGCCGAGGAGCCGGTGAAGGATTTGCGGGAACGCGTCTTGGCCCTGAACAGCCACCTGAGCCAGAAGCTCAGGACCAAGGGGTTTGTACGGGTGGAAAGCGGTTGGCTGGACCTCGAGGCCTACCGCGTGGCGGAGGGCCAGGTGGCCCAGGGCCCTTGGGCGGGCCGTTCCTTCGCCCTGGTAACCCACCCGGCCTACCGCCTGGAAGTCGTGCGCTTAGAAGGGGGCTTTTTTGCCCTGGTGGACCTGGAGCACAGGGTGCGCAGCCAAGAGGGCTGGGGCGCCTTGCCCGAGGGTTTGGTGGCCTATTTCCAAGCCCTTGCCTCCCCGCACAACCTGCGGGCCCTGGACCCCAAGGCCCGCAGGACCTTCCCCCTGGACCACGCCCCTGCCACCGCTTGGCTCCTCCTTCCCCCCTCGGTTCAGGCGGCCCTCGAGGCCCAGGCCGCCCAGGGCACGGGCACCCGGCGCCTCTCCCTGGATGCCTTTGCCGCCAACCAGTTCCGCTTTGATCGCCTGCTGGAGGCGGTAGCGGCCTTCGCCGACTTCCTGGACCCCACCCCCCTGGCCCTGCCCTCCCCTCTTCCGGTGGTGGCCCAAGGCGGCCTCCGCATGGCCCGGGGCACCGCCACCGAGGCCAAGGAGGTGGAAGCCCTGGGGTTCCTGGAGCCCAAGCGGGTACAGGTCCTCCTGGCCTTCCCCGATGGGGAGACGCTGGAAGTCCGCCAACGCCCCTCGGGCCAGACCTCCGAGCACCTGCGGGTCAGGGAGCGGGGCCGCGAGGAACGCCGCCAAGGCGGGTCCACCTTCACCCGAGAAACCCGGAGGCTTTCCGCACGGGAACTCCTCCTCTACCACTTTGTGGAGCAGGAAAGGCTCCGCTCCAAGGCCCCCCATGTGGTGGAGGCGCTGGCGGGCGTTCCGAGCCTTCGGGAAACCTGGGCCCGCTGGGGCCTGGACCTGGAGCTGGTCCTGCCCCCTGTGCGCTACACCCGAAGCGGGAAGGTGGGGGAAGGGGAGCCCAAGAAGGCGGACCTGGCGGTGATCCTTGCCCCAGAGGACCTAGGGGAAGCCGAGGTGAAGTGGATCAGAGGGCTCCTGAAGCCCTGGGCCTGGACGCAGGTGGTGAACCCCAGCACCCTCACCGAAAAGCCCAAAGCCAAGAGCTTCGCCTACGACCTGGCAGTCCGGGCGGGGGCTCTGCCCTTCCGGCTGGAGGGGTTCACCCGGCACGTCCTGGGCCTGCACCAGGGACGGGAAGGCTTTGCCTGGCGGCTTGTGGACCCTGGCGGGCAGACCCTGGGGCAGGGCCAGGGCCTGCCGGAGGAGGAGCACCTGCCTCCGGACACCCTGGTCCACTACCTCGGGGGA
The DNA here is from genome assembly GCF_021462525.1 of Thermus caliditerrae. Taxonomy (GTDB): domain Bacteria; phylum Deinococcota; class Deinococci; order Deinococcales; family Thermaceae; genus Thermus; species Thermus caliditerrae. The sequence goes on from NZ_JAKEDT010000018.1 coordinate 2,157, forward strand.
GAGAAAGGCTTGGAGGAGGTCCTGGGCTGGACGGGGAAGCCGGTGGTGTGGCTTCAGGAAAGCCGCCTGCGCTTCTCCCAAAAGGCGCTTCCCTTGGGAAGTTACTTCCCCTTCCTGCCCGAGGCGGCTTACCTGCACACCCATCCGGGCAACCCCGGGTGGCCTCGAGCCCTGCGGGTGGAGGTGGTGCAAGGAGACCTCTCCTTGGAGGAGGCCCTGGCCCAGGTCTACTGGCTCACCAAGCCCGCCGGGGGGCTGTACCGCCCCGGTAAGCTCCCCTTGAGCGTGGTGGAGAAGACCCCTTGGTCCTGGGGCCTGCGGAAGGATGGGATTGCTCTCAATCCAGAAAAAGAGGGGGCTGAATGACCTCCGCCTGCGGCTTTTTCTCCCTTTCTTTCCCTGAAAAGAGCCTATCCTCCAAGCGGTAAAAGCCTTCGCGCCCTGGGGGAAGGGGCTCGGCCAGCCCCGCCTGGATGAGGGCCTGGTTGCCCTCTAAGGGAAGATCCAGGACAAACACGGGGCGACCCAGCTGCCGGGCCTTTTCCACCGCATCCCAAGTGCCGCTTTTTACCTTGCGACCGTCCCGCTCCGTTTCCTTCAAGCCCGTTTGCGCCACCAAGACGGCATCGGCTAGGCTCACCACCAAACGGTTGCGCATCATGGCAAAGCGAGCCTGCCAAGGGACTTGGGGCTCCAACTCGCTAACCAAGACGAGTTTGCCTTCCAGGTAGGGGCCGAAGCGCTTTAGAGCGCGGCGGGCCTCGAGGCTCTCTAGGCCGTAAGGCACCACAGCCACCGCCTGGCCCACTTCCAAAGCGCCCAGGGTGGCTTCGAGGTCCACGCCCCGGGCCAACCCGGAAACCACCGCGTAGCCGTTATCAGCGAAGTAGTAGCCTGCCTCCCAGGCTAACTGAAGAGCTTGGGGGTCAGCGTTGCGGGAGCCTATGACCGCCAGGGCCTGCTTTGGGTTGAGGAGGCTTTCCTGCCCCAGGATATAAAGGGGCGGCGGCCTTCCCTTCGACCCCAGCTCCCGCAGGCGGCGCGGGTAGGCTTCTTCCTCTGGATTCACCCGCTGCAGGCGTAGCTCCATGCCTCCATGCTACAAGGCCCGACGGTCCACGGTGAGGGCGAAGGGCCACACCTCCCGTGCCCCAAGCTGTCGTAGAACCTCAGCGGACACCTCGAGGGTAGCCCCACTTTCCAGAAGATCGTCCAGAAGCAACACCTTTTCGGGCACCCCTCGACTCTCCCCTCGCACGGCACGGGCCAGAACCCGATGCCTTTCCTCATAGGGCAAGTTCTTCACCGAAACCCCATCCGCTTTATGCAAAGCCGGCACCACGGGCACCCGAAGGAGCCGCCCCAGGGCCTCGGCCACCAAGAGCAGGGGTTGCCATGGGCGCTCCAGGCTGTAAGGAGCAGGCACCACGGCCTGGACAGGGAGGGGTTCTTCCCGAAGGACATGAGCCAGGGTAGCCGCCAAACGGTCAGCCAGGAAAGCTGCTTGCCACCGCGCCTGGGCCTCGGGCAGGTCTTTCAGACCGTACTTCAGCCGGTACAGAAGTTCCCCCACGGGGGTGCGCACGTACCTTTCCGGCAAGTCGCGGTTGGGCAAGGTGTGCAGGTCCAGTACCCGCACCTCAAGCCCCCCGCGCGGTACCTTGTCCGGATTGCAGGCCACTGGGGGCAGGGAACTGCCTAACCGCAACAAGCTCCTCGCCCCGTTAGGTCCTAAGGGCTCTGGGGTAAGCCCCCGGACGTACACCCCCTTCACGTCAAGGTTGGCGCGGATGGGGACCAAGGGCCAGCGGCTCAAGGCCCGGCCATCGGCGGTAGCCAGGTCCTCCGGCATGAGCACCCGCACATGGTCCTCGGTGGGGGTAAGAAAAACGGTGCCTATCGGCCAGCTAACGCTCATGCCTACAGTCTAGGTAGGGCCTTTTCCCATTCGCGTGCGCTTTGCACACCGCCACAGGGCCTCGGCGGTAGACTGGGTTCATGCCCTGGAAGCTTTCTCCGGAGGACCTCGAGCCCCAGCGCTGGTTCGGCCAGGTGCTTCCCCAGGTGATCTCGGGGGAAGACCTGGACTGGTCCGAGGTGCCGGAGCCCGAGTGGGGCCGGGTGCAGCCCCTCCTGGCCCCGCTTACCGCCTTGGGCCTTTCGCCCGAAGCGCTGGCCCAGCGCCTGGGGTTGGCCACCATGCCCCCAGGCCTGAAGGGCCTGGCCCTGGGCTGGCTGGGCTTGCCGGGGGTGCAGGAGGCAGCCCATCCTCCCCCGCGGGACCCCTTCCGCCAGCTGGAGCAGGTGCAAAGCGCCTTCCGCGGCTACGCCGAGAGCTTCGTGCTTCCCCGAAACCCCAGGGTCTACGAGGCCATCCGCCGGGGAGTGGAGGAGGAAAGCCTTCTCTGGCGCGAGCCCTTCCTGGCCCGCCAACGGCGCTACCTCCTGGGCCCCAGCGTGGACCAGCTGATCCAGCAGGGCCTGCTTCCCCCAGAAGCCCGCCCCCTCCTGCGGAAAAACCCCGAGGACCTCCAAGACCCAGAGCCCATCCGCCCCTACTGGCACCAGTACGAGGCCCTGGAGGCGGCCTCGAGGGGAGAGAGCTTCGTGGTGGCCACGGGCACCGGCTCGGGCAAGAGCCTGGCCTTTGGCCTGCCCATCCTGGCCTACGCCCTGCGGGAGCGCCGCCCCGGGATCAAGGCCCTCATCGTCTACCCCATGAACGCCCTGGCCAACTCCCAGTACCGGGACTTCGCCCTCCGCCTCCACGGCTCGGGGTTGCGCATCGCCCTCTACAACGGGGACACCCCTGTGAGCCGCAAGGAGGGCCAGGCCCTCCGGGAGCGCCTGGCCCAGGAGCGCCCCGTGAGCGACGCCGAGGTCCTGAGCCGCGAAGAGATCCGCCAGAACCCCCCGGACATCCTCATGACCAACTACGTCCAGCTGGAGCTCCTCCTCACCCGGGGGGAGGACCGCCTCCTCTTCCCCCCGGAGCACCGGGGCGTCCTGCGCTACCTGGTCCTGGACGAGGTACACACCTACGCGGGCCTGCGGGGGGCCGACGTGGCCCTCCTCATCCGGCGGCTCAAGCAGCACACGGGCACCACCCAGACCCTCCAGGTCATCGGCACCTCCGCCACCGTGGACCGGGGGGAAGAAGCCATCCGGCGCTTTGCCTCCCAGCTCTTCGGGGTGCCTGTGGAGCGGGTCATCGGGGAGAGGCACGAGGCCCCACCCCCCCTGGACTGGGGGCTTCTGCCCGCCCCTTTGCGGGAGCAGGTGGAGGGGCAGGAGGAGGCGGTGGTCCGGGCCCTAGCCTTCCTGGAGGAGGCCTTGGCCGATCCCCGGACCCTCTCGGAGCTGGCCCAGGGGCTGGCCCAACAGGCGGGCCTGAGCCAAGAGCTGGCCCGCAGCCACCTGGAGCTGGCCCTGCGGGTGGGGGCGGCCACGGGGCGGCTCGTGCCCCGCATCCACGCCTTCTACGCCCAGGCCCCGGAGCTCACCGCCACCCTAGACCTCTCCGCCCTTTCCCTGCGGGGAGAGCGCTTCCTCAACGACAAGCCCGCCTACCCCGTGGTCCTCTGCCGCAACTGCGGGCAGGAGTACCTGGTGGCCCGCCTCGAGGGGGGGCGCTACCTCCCTGGGCCCTCCCTCCTCCAGCCCTTTTCCGAGGGGGTGCGCTACCTGCGCCCCGCCCCTTGGAACCCCAAAGAGGAGCCGCCCCCCGAGGACTGGCTGGACGGGGAGGGGCGGGTCCGGCGCGACAAGGAACCCCTTCTCCCGGTGAACCTCTCCCTGGACCCCTACACCGGCCAGGAGAGCCCCGAAGGGGTAGCGGTGGCCGTTCTCCCCTACCCCTTCCAGTTCTGCCCCACCTGCCAGGTGGCCCACTCCCGGCGGGGCAGCGAGATCCGCAAGCTTTCCGCCTTCGGCCTGGTGGGACGCTCCACCGCCACAGACGTGCTCCTCCTGGCCACCCTGTCCAGCCTGCCGCCTGAGGAGCGCAAGGTCATCGTCTTCACCGACAACCGCCAGGATGCCGAGTTCCAGGCGGCCCACTTTCAAGACCTCTTCCGCAAGGTGCTCTTCCGGCAGACGGTCTTGGAAGTGCTCCAAGGGGGGCCCGTGTACCTGGGGGTGCTGGGAGATCGGGTCTACGAGGTGTGGCGGCAAAGCGACCCCCGCCCCGAGACGACCCCCCTCTTTGACCTCTACGCCCCCGAGGGCCAGGCCTTCCGCCAGCTCCTTTCCCTGGCGGCGGTCCTCGAGGCCACCCGCAACACCCAGCCCAACCTGAAGAACCTGGAGGCCGCCGGGCTGGTGCGCTACCGCTACCGCCACCTGGACCACCTGCTGGAAAGGGAGGAGGTCTGGGGTAAGGCAGGGAAGCTTCCCCAGGAGGTGCGGCGGGACTTTCTGGTGGGCTTCCTGGACCTCATGCGCCGCCGGGGGGCCTTCTACCACCCCTTGCTGGACCCCTGGCGGTTCCGCCTGGAGGTGGAGGAAAAGCTCTTCTTGTACCCGCAGGAGGTCTTCGTGGAGCCCGTGGGGGCGGCCCTGGTTCTGGAGTACCCCCAGGGGTCAGCGCCCCGCTACGGGCACACCTTCCGCCTCTACGGCGAGCGGCGCCCCAGCCTTTTTGAGGCTTGGGCCATGGCCGCCCTGTGCCTTTCCTGGGAGGAGGCCCGGGCCCTCTTGAAGCGCCTGGTGAGCGCCCTAAAGGAGCCAGAGCTGGGCCTCCTCAAGGCCCACAGCCTGCCCGCCTGGGGCCGGGGCCAGGTGCACGGGCTGGTGCTCAGCCCGAACGCCGTCCAGGTGGAAGCCACGGGAGGCCGCTTCCTCTACTGCCCCCGCAGCACCTACACCGGGGACCTCGAGGCCCTGCGCCTCTCCCCCGAGTACCCGGCGCAGTCCCTGGAGGAGCGGGAAGTCCACCTCTTCTACCAGGAGCTCTACGGGCGGCGGAGCTTCTCTACGCCCCTGGAGGCCCGGGCCCACTCCGGCCAGGTGGCGGGGGAGGAACGGCGCAGGCTGGAGGAGCGCTTCCGCGATCCCCAGGATCCCCTGGTCGTCCTGGTGGCCACCCCCACCCTGGAGATGGGCATTGACATCGGAGCGCTGTCCAGCGTCTTCCTGCGCAACATCCCCCCCTCCCCCGCCAGCTACGCCCAGCGCTCCGGGCGGGCGGGGCGGAAAGGCCAGCCTGCCCTGGTGCAGGCCTTCGCCGGGGCCTCGGGGCACGACGCCTACTTCTACCGCTACCCGGAGAAGATGGTCCGGGGCACCATCGAGGCCCCCCGCTTCCTCCTGGACAACCCCCGCCTCCTCAAAGCCCACGTGCGGGCCCTGGTGCTGGAGGTGCTGGCCCAAGGCGGCTTTTCCCTGCCCCGCACCCTAAAGGATGCGGTGGACGTGGAGGACCTGGCCGGGGGACTGCCCCTCAAAGCCGCCTTCCGCCAGGACCTGGCGGAGCGCCTGCACGGGACCCGGGAGGGGATCCTCGAGGCGGTGCGCCAAGCCTTCGCCGAGGAGATGGGCCGCTTTCCCTGGTTCACCGGGGAACTGGTGGCCCAGGTGGTGGACGGCTTCGTGGGAGACCTGGACCAGGAACTTGGCCCCTGGCGCCAGGAGTTTCAGGACGCCCAAGGGCGCTATGCGGAGTACACCGCCCGCCTGCGGGGCATGGGGCCCAAACACCCCCTACTGAAGGAGATGCAGGAGGAAGTAAGCCGGGCTGAGACCCAGCGGGCTCACCTGGTGGACCTGGACCTGCGGGACTACCTGGCGGGACGAGGCTTTCTGCCCAACTACGCCTTCGCCCGGGCCCTCTCCTGGGCCGAGCTTTTGGAGCCGGGTCGGGAGGTGCGCCGCCTGGAGCGCCCTCCCTTCATCGCCCTCACGGAGCTGGCCCCGGGCAACGCCGTCTACTACCGGGGCCGACGCTACACCCTGGAACGGGCCGCCTTCCTGCCCAAGCGGGCCTCCTTGGAGCGGGGCAAGCGGTGCACCTGCGGCCACGTGGAAACCCTGGGGAACACCTGCCGGGCCTGCGGCAAGGACCTCTCCTCCATCCCCCCCGCCGTCCTCCTCTCCCCCCTTCCCGTGACCCTGGGAGTGCCCCGGCGGCGCATCGCCAGCGACGAGGAAGAACGGGCCCGCCTGGGCTACGAGGTGGCCTGGGACTACCGCAAGGCCTCCCCCCGGCGCTTCCGTTCTGGGGAGGTGGTCCTCCTTTACGAGCACAACGCCCAGGTGGTGGCTCTGAACAAGGGGCTCAGGGCCTGGATGGGCGAGGAAGGCGACAAGCCCCTGAGCGGGGGCTTTGTGGTCTGCGAGCGGTGCCGCCGCTTCCTCCTCAGCGAGAAGGAGCTGGAGGAACACCCCAGCCGGGAGGGAAAGCGAGGCCGCTGCCCCGCAGGCGCCACCCCGGAGGACCTGATGGGCAACCTGGTCTTCCAGGCGGAGGCTGAGGCCGACACCTTGGCCCTGGAGGTGCCCTTGCCCCCCGGGATGGACCGCAGCCACACCGTGCCCTTTTACAAAAGCCTTCTGGCCGCCTTCCGCAAAGCGGCCCTCGTGACCTTAGAGCTGGCAGACGACGAGCTTTTTGGCTTCCTCCAGCCTCTGCCCCGGCCCGAGGCTCCCTTCCGGGTGGTCCTGGTGGAGGGGCAAGAGGGGGGCCTAGGGGCCCTGGCGGCGCTGGCGGCGTGGCCCGGGCAGGAGGTGCCCCACCCCCTCCACCGCCTGGCCCAAACCGCCCTGCGCCTCATGCACGAGGGGGAAGAAGGGTGCGAACGGGCCTGCTACGAATGCCTCATGGACTACGCCAACCAGCCCGACCACGCGCTTCTGGACCGGAACCTGGTCCTACCCTTTTTCCGCTCGCTCCAGGAGGCCCAGTTCATCCCGGAGGAAGACGGGGAGCACCTGGAGCGGCTCCTAAAGGCCTGCGAGAGCGAGCTGGAGCGCCGCTGGCTTCGGGAGGCCAAGAGGCGGGGCTTTCCCTTGCCCGAGGAGGCCCAGCACCCCTTCCCCGCAGGCGACACCTTCACCCGCTTTGACTTCTTCTATCGGGTGGGGGTGGGGGTGTACGTGGACGGGCCCAGCCACCAGGATCCAGAGCGGGCCCAGCTGGACCGGCGCCTGCGGGAGGCCTTGGCCCTCCAGGGGGTGCCCTTCGTGGTCTTCCGGGAGGGAGAGGACTGGGGGCGGGGCTTTGCCGAGCTGGCCGCCCTCCTGGAGCGCGCCCGGGGATAAGCTCCAGGCGGTCGGAAGACCTGGAGCGCCCGCCAAGCGCCCACGAACGAGGGCGGTTCCGGGGTTAAAGACGAAAGAAGACAGCCTTGGGGGCTTTCTCCTTCAAGCCCATGGCTGCCCCGCGGTTCCTAGGGCTCTAGGCGGTACAGCGGTCAAGTCTGTTGGACCAGCACCTCGGGCTGGAGCCTGGCGGCCTTGCCCCTCTTCATATGGATGGGGGAGGTCCTCTACCGCTCCCGGCTCGCCCAGGGGCTTTTCCAGGGGCTTAGCCCCCTCCTCGCCCGGCTTCCCGGGGGGCTTCTCCACGTGAACGTGGTGGCCAGCGCCCTCTTCGCCGCGGTCATCGGCTCCTCCGCCGCCACCACCGCCACCGTGGGCCGCTTCACCCTGCCCGAGCTCCTAAGGCGGGGCTACCCCAAGCCCCTGGCCCTGGGCTCCTTGGCGGGGGCGGGTACCCTGGGCTTCCTCATCCCCCCCAGCGTGGTCATGATCGTCTACGGGGTCATGGCCGAGGTTTCGGTGGCCCGGCTCTTCATGGCGGGCGTGGTGCCGGGAGTGGTCCTCACCCTCCTGTTCATGCTCCTCCTGGGCCTTCTGGCCCTGGCGCGGCGAAGGGAACTCCCCCAGGAACCCAAGCGGCCCTTGGGGGAAATCCTGAAGGGGCTTTTCGGCGTCCTCCCCGTCCTCTTTCTCATCCTTTTGGTCCTGGGCTCCATCTACCTGGGGGTGGCCACCCCCACGGAGGCCGCGGCCATCGGGGTGGCAGGGGCTTTGCTCCTCGCCGCTTTGAACCGGGAGCTTTCCTTCCCCATGTTCCAGGAAAGCCTTCTAGGGGCGGTGCGCGCCACCAGCATGATCGGCCTCATCCTGGCGGGGGCGGGGGTGCTCACCCTGGCCATGGGCTTCACCGGCATCCCCCGGTCCCTGGCCGCTTGGGCCGTGGAGGCGGGGATCACCCCGGTGCTCCTCATCGTCTTCTTGAGCCTGGTCTACATCGTGCTGGGCTGGTTTTTGGATGGCATCTCCATCGTGGTCCTCACCATCAGCGTCATCCTGCCGGTGGTGAAGGCCATCGGGGTGGACCCCTTGTGGTTCGGGGTCTACCTGGTGATCATGGTGGAGCTGGCCCAGATCACGCCGCCCGTGGGCTTCAACCTCTTCGTCATCCAGTCCCTCACCGGGGAGGACCTCTTCCAGATCGCCCGCTACGCCCTGCCCTTCATGGGGGTGCTCCTCTTTATGGTGGTCCTCCTCCTGGCCTTCCCGGAGCTGGCCACCTGGCTTCCCCGGACCATGACGGGGGGATAAGGTGCGCATCCTTCCCGTCTGGAGCGGGTTCCCCGGGCAAAGCCACCGGGGCTACCTGGGGCTTTCCAGTGCCTACCTCGTCCTGGCTTCCAAAACGATCCTCTACGACACGCTGGGCTTTGGCGAACGGGAGGGGCTAGGGCAACGCCTTTCCGCCTTGGGCGTCCCCCTCGAGGCCGTGGAGGTGGTGGTCTTGAGCCACCTGCACTTCGACCACGCGGCCAACGTGGACCTTTTCCCCCAGGCGGAGGTGGTGGTCCATGAACGGGAGTTGGACCACGCGGAAAGAGTGGCGCAAAACCCCCGCCGTGACCCCGCTTGCCTCTACGTCCTCCTACCCCTTCTGGAACGCCTGCGGCTCAGGGCGGTGCGGGAGGAGGGGGAGCTTCTCCCGGGCCTACGGCTCCTCCACCTTCCAGGGCACACGCCAGGGCTTTTGGGCCTCGAGGTCCAGGGTGCCGGTGCCCTGGTAAGCGATGCGGTCAAAAGCCGCTTCGACCTCGAGGGGCCACCAGCCCTCCCTTGCGTGGACCCCGAGGAAGCCCTGAGGAGCCGCCTGCGGGTCCTAAAGCATCCCCGCATCTTCCCGGGCCACGACGTGCCCCTGGTGCGCATCGGAAACCGCTTTGTTCCCGAGGGCATGGCCGAACTCCGCCTGTTCTACGGGGAGCAGGAGGCAAGGTTTATCCTGTGAACCAGGAGGTGCTCCATGCGAATAGACCTCAACGCCGATGCCGGGGAGTCCTATGGGGTCTTTACCTACGGCCATGATGGGGAGATCTTCCCTCTGGTGACCTCGGTGAACCTGGCCTCTGGCTTCCACGGGGGAAGCCCAAGCCGGATGCGGGAGGCGGTGGCCCTGGCCAAGGCCCACGGGGTGGCGGTGGGGGCCCACCCGGGCTTTCCCGACCTGGTGGGCTTTGGCCGCCGGGAGATGGCCCTTGCCCCTGACGAGATGTACGCGGACGTGCTTTACCAGATCGGAGCCCTTCACGCCTTCCTCAAGGCGGAGGGCCTAAGGCTCCACCACGTGAAGCCCCACGGGGCCCTTTACCTCAAGGCCTGCCGCGACCGGGAAACGGCGCGGGCCATCGCCGAGGCGGTGAAGGCCTTTGACCCCGAGGTGCCCCTGGTGGTCCTCCCCGGCACGGTGTACGAGGAGGAGGCCAAACGGGCGGGCCTGAGGGTGGTCCTCGAGGCCTTCCCCGAAAGGGCCTACCTGCGAAGCGGCCAGCTCGCCCCCCGCTCCCTGCCAGGAAGCTGGATCACCGATCCCCAAGAGGCCGCCCGCAGGGCCCTGAGGATGGTCCTGGAAGGCCGGGTGGAGGCCCTGGACGGAGGGGAAGTGGAGGTCCGGGCAGAGACGCTTTGCATCCACGGGGACAACCCCCGGGGGCCCGAGGTGGCCCAGGCGGTAAGGAAGGCCCTGGAGGAAGCCGGGGTGGAGATCCGGGCCTTTTAGCGCCACACCCCCCGCTCCCGGAAGTAACGGACCGCCCCCTCGTGGTAGGGCACCTTGCCCCCGCGGGAGCGCACCGCATTTTCCAAGGTGGTGTCCCGGGCCGGGGCCACGGCGGCATACAAGCTCGGTTCCCCCTGGTAGGCCATGAGGGCCGCGTCCGGAAGCACGGTGCCGCAGTAGTACACCCCCCTTGCCGGGTCCGTGCGGTCCCGCAGGAGCATGAGGTTCTCGATGGAGCCCCCGGACTGCATGGCCTGGGCCTGGACTACCCCCGCTTTGTTGAGGATCTCCGCCACCGCGGTGCCGTAATAGAAGTAGACGCCGCCTACGCCGCCGGTACCGATGAGCACCTGGTGCTTTTGCGCCAGGGCCATCCCCAGTCCAACGACCACGACCAGCCAACGCATGGTTCACCTCCGGAGTACGCCTAGAGGCTACACGCTGGCAGGTCGCGGCGCAACCCTTTCCCTGGAGCTCTGGGCCCTAGCCCGGAACCGTCCTCGAGGCCCGCATCCCCGCCTGGGCCGCAGCCAAGCGGGCGGTAAGCACCCGGAAGGGGCTTGCCGAGGTGTAGTCCAGGAGGTCGGCCACGAACTGCACGCTCCTGGCCTCCCCTCCGTGCTCCCCGCAAAGGCCAAGCTTCAGCCTGGGGTTGGCCCGCCTGCCCTCCTCCACCGCCAGCCGAAGCAGCCTCCCCACCCCCTTTTCGTCCAGACGCTCCGTGGGGTCAAAGGGGAAAAGACCCTCCTCCACGTAGCGGGGGAGGAACTTCCCGGCGTCGTCCCGGGACAGGCCAAAGGCCATCTGGGTGAGGTCGTTGGTGCCGAAGCTGAAGAAGTCCACCAGGGGGGCGATCTCCGTGGCCAGAAGCGCTGCCCGCGGGGTTTCGATCATGGTGCCGAAGGGGATGGGGCCGTACTCCTGGAAGAGTTCCTCGGCCAGGGCCTTGGCCCGTTCCACCTCCTTGGGGTCGGCCACCAGGGGCACCATCACCTCGGGGCGGGGGTCAAAACCCTCCTCCTTAAGCTCCTTGGCCGCCTCCAGAAGCGCCCTTAGCTGCATGCGGAAAATGGCCGGGCGCAGGAGGAGGAGCCGCACGCCGCGGAAGCCCAGCATGGGGTTCTGCTCGTGGAGGGCTTTGGCCCTTCCCAAAAGGGCTTGGGCCTCCTCGTCCCCGGCGCGGGCCTTCCCCTCGAGGTCCGGCAAGGGGGGCAGGAACTCGTGCAGGGGCGGGTCCAAAAGGCGCACGGTGACGGGCAGGCCGTCCATGGCCTTGAGGATCTCTTTGAAGTCCGTCTTCTGGAAGGCGAAGAGCCTCTCCAAGGCCTCCGCCTCCTCCTCGGGCGTGCGGGCCAGGATCAGGCGGCGCACCCAGGGGATGCGCTCCTCGTGGAAGAACATGTGCTCGGTGCGGCAAAGCCCGATGCCCTCCGCGCCGAAGGCCCGGGCCCTCTGGGCGTCCTCGGGGGTGTCGGCGTTGGCCCTGACCCCAAGGTGTCGGTGCGGCTCGGCCCAAGCCAGGAGCTCCTGCAAAAGGGCCTCGCCTGCGGACTCCACCAAGGCCACCGCCCCCAGGTACACCTCCCCGGTGCTGCCGTCGATGGTGAGGACCTCCCCCTCCTTGAACTCCAAGCCCCCCACCTGGGCCCTCCCCTCCTCGGGGTACACCCTAAGGGCCTCGGCCCCCACCACCGCGGGCACCCCCAGGCCCCGGGCCACCACGGCCGCGTGGGAGGTCAGGCCCCCTCGGGCGGTGAGAATGCCCCGGGAGAGGTACATGCCGGTGATGTCCTCGGGGGTGGTCTCGGGGCGCACCAGGATGGTGGGCAAGCCTTGGGCATGGAAGCGCTCCGCGGCCTCGTTGCTGAAGACCGCATGGCCCACGGCGGCCCCCGGGCTGGCGGGAAGCCCCTTAAGGATGGGCTCAGGGGCCCGGTCCCGGTCCACCGCGGGCCGGAGGAGGCCGGGAAGGGCGTTGGCCTCCACCCGGGCCACGGCCTCCTCCTTGGTGATGACACCCTCCTTGGCCATCTCCACCGCGATTTTCACCGCCGCCTGCGCGGTGCGCTTCCCCGCGCGGGTTTGCAGAAGGTAAAGCTTCCCCCGCTCCACGGTGAACTCAAAGTCCTGCATGTCCCGGAAGTGGCGCTCCAGGAGGAGGGCCACCCCCTCGAGCTCGCGGTAAAGCTCTGGAGCATACTCCTTGAGGCGCTCCAGGGGTTCCGGGGTGCGGATACCCGCCACCACGTCCTCCCCTTGGGCGTTCCTCAGGTACTCCCCGTAAAGCCCCTTTTCCCCCATGGCCGGGTTGCGGGTAAAGCCCACCCCGGTGCCGGAGTCCTCCCCCAGGTTGCCGAAGACCATGGCCTGGACCACCACCGCCGTCCCCAGGTCCTCGGGGATGCCGTAAATGCGGCGGTAGGTCCTGGCCCTGGGGTTTTGCCAGCTGCGGAACACCGCCAGGATGGCCCCTTGGAGCTGGTCCCAGGGATCCATGGGAAAGGGGGTGTCCCGGGCCTCGAGGTGGCGCAGGTACTGGAAGCTGAGTTCTTCCAAGTCCTCGGGGGAAAGCTCGGCATCGGAGGCCACGCCCCGGCGCTCCTTAAGGGCGGAAAGCTTCGCCTCAAAGACCTCCGCCTTCTCCCCCAAGACCACCTCCCCGTACATGGCGAGGAGGCGGCGGAAGGCGTCCCAGGCAAAGCGGGGGTTGCCCGTGGCCCGGGCGAGGACCTGGACCCCCTCGAGGTTCAGGCCCAAGTTCAAGATGGTGTCCATCATGCCGGGCATGGACACCGGGGCCCCGCTGCGCACGGAAACGAGCAGGGGAGGGGTAACCCCCTCCCCGTGGCCGAAGCGCTTGCCCGTTAGGCCCTCGAGGGCCGAAAGCTTGGCCCTGACCTCCTCCCACAGCCCCGGCACCGCCCCCTCCCTGAGGAAGCGGCGGCAGGCTTCCGTGGTGATGATGAGGGCCGGGGGAACAGGGAGCCCGGCTTGGGCCATCTCCGCAAGCCCGTACCCTTTACCGCCCAAAAGGTCCCGGGAAAGCCCCCGGGCCTCCGAGAGAAGGTACACACGCGTGTTCACCCTCTGAGTTTTTCCCAGAGCATGGAAGCATGGAAAGGTGTAGTCTTCCGAAGGCTACACCGCTTTTCTCCCTACACCGCCCGCGGGGTAGGCTGTCCCCGTGGACCCCCGCCTGCTGGCCCTCCTTTCCGGCGTGCTTTTGGGCACGGTGAGCGAAAGCAGCCTGGCCCCTGCCCTCCCCCTCCTGGCCCGCGTCCACCACGTGGGGCCAGAAGCGGCCCAGGGAGCGGTGTCCCTGGGCCTTCTGGGCGCGGCCTTGGCGTACCTGCCCGTGGCCGGGTTGGCGAGCCGCATAGGAGCCCAGCGCCTGTTCCGGCTGGGTTTGGTGCTGCACGGGGCTTTGGCCTTTGCCCTCGCCCTGGCGCCCCGCCTGGACCTCATCCTTGGCCTGCGCTTCCTTCAGGGGGTGGCCACGGCCATGGTGGTGGGGCTGGTGCCGGGCCTGGCGACCAGCGCCTTCCCCCAGGCCCGGGGCTACGCCATGGGCCTGGTGGCCAGCACCGTGGCCACCGGCACCCTTCTCGGACCAGCTTTGGGAGGAATGGCCGCCACCTGGGGCCTCCCCTACGTCTTCCTCCTCCCCTTGCCCGCCGCTCTTCTGGCCCTGCTCCTTTCCCGCAACCTGCCCCCGCTACCCCGCCAAAGGGGTACCCTGGTCCACCTTCTCCAAACTCCCGGCTTTCCCCGGGCGCTGTTGGCCACCTCCCTCTACTTCCTCCACACCCTGGGCACCACCGTGGCCCTGGCCTTTCACCTGGGAGCAGAGGGGCTCTCGCCCAGGGCCATTGGAGGGCTCCTCCTCCTCGGTCCCGTCCAGCTCCTCCTCCTGGGCGCCTGGGCAGGGCGCGCCGCGGACCGCCTGGGGTACAACCGCATGGCCCTTCTCGGGGCCTACCTCTTGGTAGCCGCTGGCGTGGGTTTCGCCCTTTTGCCCCTCTGGCATCCCCTTTGGGGCTCCGCCCTGGGGCTCCTCCTCCTCGGGGTCGGGCGGGCCCTTTTCCAAGCGGCCAACAACGCCCAGGTGCTCGCCCTGGCCCCGGGGGGCCTCGAGGGCCTGGCCTCAGGAGCCCTTTCCGTGGCCCGCGCCTTAGGACAGGCGGTAGGGAGCACCCTGGCGGGCACCTCCTTGGCCCTCGCTTACCGGACGCTGGCCGACCACCACCTGGCCTTCGCCCTCACCACCCTGGGCCTCACCCTCTTCATGGGCCTCTCCGCCTGGCTGATGAGGTCCCAAGGGCGGCGCCCTTCGGCTCCTTTCAGAACGGATGGTCCCTCTCCCGAGGAAAAGTGAGGGCCTCCTAAGTACCCGCACGCAAAGGTTACCCCACCGGCCAAAGCCAAAGTGGCGTGCTCATGCCCTCTTTGGGGCCCCCCCCCCCNGTAGCCCAGAGGGGGCTCAGGCGGTAAAAGAGGTCCATGGTCCTTGCGTCCTGGCCCAGGAGGACGCGGAAGGCATCGCGCTCCACCGCGTCCAGGAGGATTTTGGCCGCACGATCTGGCTCCAAAAGGGGTATCTTAGCCCCTTCCCCAGCCTGGGGGGCCTCCACCCCGGAGTGCTGGGCAATGCCGGTGCGCATGGCCCCAGGGAGCGCCAGGGTCACCCTCACCGGGGTACTCTGAAGCTCCGCCCAAAGGCCCTCGGTGAGGAGCTTCACCGCGGCCTTGGAGGCCCCATACGCCGTCTGCCCGGGCACCGGGAGAAAGCCTCCCATGCTGGAAACGTTCACCAGGTGGGCTTCGGGCCGGGCGAGGAGGCGAGGCAAAAAGGCCAGGGTCATGTGCAGGGTTCCGTAGAAGTTGACCCGTATCACCCGCTCAATGGCAGGCGGATCCAGCTCCCAAAGGCGCTTGAAGGGCTGGATGATGCCGGCGTTGTTGATGAGGCCATCCACCTGGCCGTGGAAGGCTTCCACCTCTGCGGGAAGGGCCTCCACCCGCAACCGGTCAGCCACGTCCACGGGATGCAGGCTGAGCCCCTGGGCCATGGTGCCCGCCTGGGTGCGGGTGGCCTCGAGGGCCTCAGGCCGGAGGTCCACCGCGGCTACCCGGGCCCCACGCCGTAGAAGCTCCAAGACCAAGGCCTGCCCCAGGCCGCTACCCGCCCCCGTAACCACCACGACCTTGCCCTTGACCTTCATCGCCGCCTCCCCTTTGAGGCTACACCCAAAGCGCCATCCCCGGACCCCACCAAGGGGTGGCGCCGCGCAGGCCCTACTCCCCGGCCCTCCAGCGCTCCCTAAGCCGGGCGAAGATCTCCGCCACCTTGGCCTTGGGCAGGATCACCTGCTCCGTGCGCCCCCGGCCGATCGGATCCCCCAGCTCGTTGTAGGCCACCATGCTGGCGTGCACCCGGTTTCCCTCTGTGCCCTCGTGCCGGGCCACGATCCGCACCCGCATCCCCGGCAGGGCCGAGGCCAGGTGGCGCACCTCCACGTAGCTCCCGATCCCCTCCTCCCCTTCCTCCAAAAAGGGAAGGATGATCTTGCGCCCGGCCAGCTCCATGTGCTTGGCCATCCAGTAGGTGGCGTAGACCGGGTGCACGGGGCCAAGCTCCTCGAAGTCCACGGTCATCGCCTCGGTGACCACGGTTTCGAACGTGGCCTCAAACCCGATGGGGATAGGGCGCATGGTCTACTTCCTCAGGTCCAAAACCCGGCGGAGCTTGCCCCCCTCGCTCCTGGGGGCCTCCCCCGGGGCCAGGAGGGTGACCCGCATGCTCACCCCGATGGTGTCCTTGATCTTGTGGGCCACCTTCTCCCGGAGGGCGTGGAGGCGGTGGTCCGCCTCGATGACCTCGTCGGAAAGGGCCTTCTTGCCGACCTCCTGGAAGAAGGCCTCGGAAACCTCCACCTTGAGCTCGGCCTCGTCCAGGGTGCCCTCCCGCCGCACCACGATCTGGTAGTAGGGCTCCACCTCGGGAATGCCCAGGAGGACCGCCTCCACCTGCGTGGGGTAGACGTTCACCCCGCGGATGATGAGCATGTCGTCGGTGCGGCCCAGGATGGGGCCCATGCGCACGTGGGTGCGGCCGCAGGAGCAGGCCTCGTAGGTGAGGAAGGTGAGGTCCCCGGTCCAGTACCGCAAAAGGGGCATGGCCTCCTTGGTGAGGGTGGTGAAGACCAAGACCCCCACCTTGCCCTCGGGAAGAGGCTCCCCCGTGTCCGGGTCCACCACCTCGGGGAGGAAGTGGTCCTCCCAGATGTGGCTTCCCTGGCGCTCCTCCACGCACTCGTTGGCCACCCCAGGACCGATGATCTCCGAGAGGCCGTAGATGTTGGTGCTCCTCACCCCAAGCCCCTCGTCCACCTGCTTCCGGATGGCCTCGGTCCAGGGCTCAGCGCCCAGCACGGCGTATTCCAAGGATAGCTCCTCCGGGGAAACCCCCCGCTTCCGGAACTCCTCCGCCAGGGTCTGGGCGTAGGAAGGGGTGCAGGAGATCACCTCGGGGCGGAAGTCCTGGATGAGCATGAGCTGGCGCTCGGTCATGCCGCCGGAGACCGGCACCACCGTCATCCCCAGGGCCTCGGCCCCGGCGTGCAGGCCCAAGCCCCCGGTGAAGAGGCCGTAGCCGTAGGCGTTGTGGAGCATCATCCCTGGCTTAGCCCCCGCCGCCGCCAGGGAGCGGGCCACCACCTCGGCGAAAACCTGCAGGTCCTTCTTGGTGTAGCCCACCACCGTGGGCTTGCCGGTGGTGCCGCTACTGGCGTGGATGCGGGCCACCTCCTCCCGGGGCACGGCGAAGAGGCCGAAGGGGTAGTTCTCCCGGAGGTGGTCCTTGCGGGTGAAGGGGAGCCGGGGCAGGTCCTCGAGGGTCCGCACCCCCTTGGGGTCCACCCCCGCTTCGTCCAGAAGCCTTCGGTAAAAGGGCACCCTCTCGTACACATAGGCCACCACGGCCCTAAGCCTTTCCTCCTGCAAACCCCTAAGCCTTTCCCTGGACAGGGTTTCCAATTCCGGTTGGTACATCATCCCTCCTCCTCCCATCCAGAGTTCTGCCCGGAAGGTACCCCTTCCCCTGCACCGGGAAAAGCATCCCCTCCCAGGCGAAACACCGTTCCCGTGAATAAGGCCACCAGTTTCCCCTCGGACACCACCTCCACCCGGTAGGTGGCGGTGCGCCGGGAGAGGTTCACCTCCTTGGCCCTAGCCTCCACCCAGGCCCCGGCGGTCGCGGGACGGAAGTAGTCCATGCGGCAGGAGAGGGCCACCGCCGGGCCCCGGGCGTTGGAGGCCAGGGCGAAGGCGCTGTCCGCCAAGGCGTAGAGGAAGCCCCCGTGGGCGGTGCCGTGGAGGTTCAGGTGGCTCTCCCCCACCACCCCGGCCACCACCGCCTCCCCCGGGGCCAGGTGCCGGACCTCGAGGCCCAAAGCCGCCATGAAGGGATCGGGCCTCATCCCTCCTCCACCTCCCGGGAGAGGCCCAGGTAGGCCTCCACCACCTTGGGGTCCTGGCGCAGGGCCTCCGCCGGGCCCTCCAAGGCCACCTCCCCCGCCTCCAGGACCAGCCCCCGGTCGGCCAAGGAGAGGGCCACCTTGGCGTTTTGCTCCACCAGGAGCAGGGTGGTGCCCTCCCGCTTCAGCTCCCCCAGGATGCGGTAGATCTCCCGCACCATCAGGGGGGCCAGGCCCAAGGAGGGCTCGTCCAGAAGCAGGATCCGGGGCCTGGCCATGAGGGCCCGGCCGATGGCCAGCATCTGCTGCTCCCCCCCCGAAAGGGTGCCCGCGGGCTGCCGCCTGCGCTCCAAAAGCCGGGGGAAAAGGGCATAGACCCGCTCCAGGTCGGGCCGGAGGTGTTGCCGCTTGCGGAAGCGGTGGAACCCCCCCAGGAGGAGGTTGTCCTCCACGGAAAGCCCGGGGAAGAGGGCCCGGCCCTCGGGCACCAGAACCAGGCCCCGCTCCAAGAGGGCCTCGGGGCTCCTGGGCCTGAGCTCCTCCCCGCCCAGATACACCCGCCCCTCCGCCTGGGCCAGGCCCAGGAGCCCCCGCAAGACCGAGGTCTTCCCCGCCCCGTTGGGGCCGATGAGGGTGAGGGCTTCCCCCTCCTCCAGGGCGAAGCTCACCTCGCGGACCGCCTCGAGGGCCCCGTAGCGCACGGTGAACCCTTCCACCCTGAGTAGGCTCATGCCGCTTCCTCCTCCCCCAGGTAAGCCGCCCGCACCAAGGGGTTCCGCTGCACCTCCCGGGGCGTGCCCTCGGCGATCTTCTGCCCGTAGTTCATGACCACCACCCGGTCCGCCAGGCCCATGATCAGGTCCATGTCGTGGTCCACGATGAGGATGGTGTACCCCTCCCGGGCGAGGGAGCGGAGGAGGTGGGCAAGCTCCCGCTTCTCCCGGGCGCGAAGCCCCGCCGCCGGCTCGTCCAGGAGGAGCACCTCGGCGCCCGAGGCCAGCAACCTGGCGATTTCCAGGAGGCGCTGCTGCCCCACCGCCAGGCGCTCCGCCCGCTCCAGGGCCAAGGACTCCAGGCCCACCCGCCTGAGGGCCCCGTAGGCGGTGGCCAGGGCCCGCTCCTCCTCCCGGCGGTGCAGGCCCAAAAGCACCTGGGGGAAGCCCGCCCGGGTCCGGGCGAAGGTGCCCAAGGCAGCGTTTTCCAGCACGGTGAGCTCCGGGAAGAGGTGGGGGTGCTGGAAGGTGCGGCCCAGGCCCAGAAGGTGCACCCGGTGAGGCGGGAGGCCGGTGACCTCCCGCCCGAAGAGGAAGACCTTCCCTCCATCGGGCACCAGGGTGCCGGTGATCAGGTTGAAGAGGGTGGTCTTGCCCGCCCCGTTGGGGCCGATCAAGGCCAGGATCTCCCCCCGCCTCAGGTCGAAGGAAACCCCTGCCACCGCCATCAGTCCCCCGAAGGACTTCTGCAAGCCCTGGACCCCCAGAACCACCTCACCCCGGGGGCCTTTGGGGCTCTTGAGGGGAAGGGGTTCCGCCTTGGGTAGCCCTGGGTCCCGGCTCGGCAGATACCGCTCCACCATGGGCCAGAGGCCCTTGGGGGCCAGGATGAGGATCAGGGCCAGAATAAGGCCATAGCCGATGGTCTCGTAGTTGCCCTGCCGCCCCAAGAGGAGGGGCAGGAGGTCCTTTAACCAGTCCTCGAGGCCGGTGAAAAAGGCCGCCCCCAGCATCACCCCGGGGATGCTCCCCACCCCCCCGGCCACGGCCATCACCAGGTACTTGATGGAGGCCTCGAGGCTGAAGGGCGTGGGGTTCACGAAGCGCAGGAAGTGGGCGTACAAAAACCCCGCAAGCCCCGCAATGGCCCCCGAGAGCAAGAAGGCCATGAGGCGCAACCGCGCCGGGTCCACCCCAAAGCTGGCCGCGGCCAGGGCGTCCCCCCGCATAGCCAAAAGCGCCCTTCCCAGACGGCTTTCCCGCAGGTTGTAAAGGGCGAGGACCAGAAGCACCAGGAGGAAGAGGGTGAAGAGGGCGTAGCGGAACCCCGTGTCCACGGGTAGGCCGAAGAGGACCAAGGGGGGAAGGTCGGTGAGCCCGGTGTGCCCCCCGGTGAGGCCCACCAGGTTCCCCGCCAGGATGTAGAGGGCCACCTGCCACGCGATGGTGGAAAGGGGCAGGAAGTGCCCTTTGAGCCGCACCGTGAGAGCCCCCAGGACCAAGGCCAGGAGGAGGGAGAGGGCTAGGCCCGCCAAAAGCCCCACCCAGGGGGAAAGCCCGGCCTTGACCGCAAGGAGGGCGGTGGCATAAGCCCCCATCCCCATAAAAGCCGCCTGGGCGAAGCTGGTCATGCCCGCCAGGCCGGTGAGCACGTAGAGGGAAAGGGCCACCATGGCGGAAAGAGCAAAGAAGTTGAGGAGGGTCAGGTAGAAGGGGAAAGGCGCAAGCCCCAAGGGCAGGAGCAGGAGCAAAAACCACAGGTAGCGCATCACTCCTCCACCGCGCGCACCCTGAAGCTCTGGTAGAAGAGCGCGGGCACCAAGAGCAAAAAGACCAAGGCCTCCTTATAGGCGCTGGCGTAGAAGCTGGTGAAACTCTCAAAAAAGCCTACTGCCAGCGCCCCCAAGAAGGCCACCGGGTAGCTGGCCAGCCCCCCCAGGATGGCCGCCACGAAGCCCTTTAAGCCCAGCATGAAGCCCATGAAATAGGCGGCGTTGATGAGGGGGGCCAGGAGGAGCCCGGAAAGGGCGGCCAGAAGGCTGGCGATGCCGAAAGCCACCATCCCCGCTTCCTGGGGCGGGATGCCAGAGAGCCTGGCCCCAAGCCGGTTTTCCGCCGCCGCCAGCAGGGCCTTGCCGAAAAGGGACCGACGGAAAAACAGATAGAGCCCCAACACGCTGCCCACAGCGAAGAGGAGGACCAGGACCCCTTGCCAGGAAAGCCCCACCACCGCGTCACCCCTAAGAAGGGGCTCGGGACGGAACTGCTCGGGACCGAAGAAGACGAGGCCCAACCCCTGGTAGGCCACATGCAGCCCCACGGCCATGATGAGGAAAGCCAGCACCGTGGCTTCCCGCATGGGCTGGAAGAAGACCCGGTAGCTGGCCACCCCCAGGTAGACCACCAGGAGGACCACCGCCGGGTAGGCGAGGGGCGGGAAGCGCAGGGCGAGGAAAAAGACCAGGAGAAGGCCCATTCCCCCCAAGAGGGGCAAGGCAGCCCCACGCCCCCGGGCCAAAAGCGCCCAGGCTCCCCCCAGCACCAGGGCCAGCCAGAGGGTGCCGGGAAGCTTCCCCGAAAGGAGCCAGACCAGGGAAAGGGGCGCAAACATGAGAAGCTCCCCGATGGGCACGAAGATCACCCGGGTTACAGCGAAGACCAGAACCAGGGATAGGGCCAGGAGGCCGTACACGACCCCGTTCTGCAACCCGTCCAGGAGGAGGAAGCCGAGGATGGTGGCGTCCATGGTCTAGCGGAAGGTCCGCTCCAACTTCCAGCGGCCTCCCTCCACCCGCACCATCACCGCCGCGTCTTCAAAGCGCAGCCCCAGGTGCTCGTCCTTGCCAAAGGTGAACACCCCGTGGGTGGCCACCAGGCCGCGGGTGGCCTCGATTTCGTCCCGAAGAGCGGCACGGAAGGCGGCCATGTCCTTGGCCGGGTCAGCCCGCTTCAACGCCCTCTCCAGGGCGGGCTTGAGGATGAGCCAGGCGTCCCAAGCGTGGGCACCGAAGGTGGAGTAGCTACCGATGCCGTACTTGGCCTCGTAGCGCTGGATGTAGTCCAGGGCTACCCGCTTGGTGGGGTAGGCGGAGGGCAGCTGCTCCGCCACCAGGATGGGCCCGGCGGGAAGGAGGGTACCCTCCACGTCCTTCCCCCCCACCCGCAGGAAGTCGGGGTTGGCCACCCCGTGGGTCTGGTAGATGAGGCCCGCGTAGCCCCGCTCCTTCAGGGTGCGCTGGGGAAGAACCGCGGGCGTGCCGCTCGCCCCCACCAGCACCGCATCGGGCCTCCGGGCGATGATGCGCAGGGCCTGCCCCGTCACCGAAGTATCGGTGCGGGCATAGCGCTCGCTCACCACCACCTGCAGACCCTTGGCCTTGGCCTCCGTCTCAAAGAAGCGGGCCCAGCCCTCCCCATAGGCGTCGTTGAACCCGATGTAGCCCACCGTCTTCACGCCCCTGGCCACCATGTCCGCCACGATGGCCCGGGCCATGAGCTCCTCCGTCTGCGGGGTTTTGAAGACCCAGAAGCGCTGGGCGTCCACGGGATGGATGATGTCCTTACTGGCCGCCAGGGAAATCATGGGCACCTTGGCCTCGGCCACCACGGGGATCATGCCCAAGGAGGCCGGGGTGGTGGTGGTGCCCACGATGGCCACCGCCCCCTCCTCCACCAGGCGCCGGGTGTTGCGCACCGCCTGGGTGGTGTCGGAGGCATCGTCTAGGATCACGAACTGCACCTTGCGCCCGGCCACGCCCCCCGTGCGGTCCAGGATTTCTTGGAGCATGAGGAAGGTGTTCCGCTCGGGGATGCCCAAGGAAGCTGCAGGCCCCGTGGCCGAGACCACCACGCCCACCTTCAAGGCCTCTTGGGCTGAGGCCGCCAGGGCCAGTACCAGTACCATCGCCAGCCAACGCTTCATGCTCTTCCTCCCTTCCTTCCCACCGGGTCTGCCCGGATTGGGTCTAACAAACAACCGTTCGGTTTTGCCCCCAGTCTACGTAGGGACTTTTGTCCCGTCAAGCTAGGTGACGTGCTCGGGGATGCCGGAAAGCGGCGAGGGGCGGGTGGGCTCCGGCTGGTCCTCGAGGTCCAAAAGGGCGCTCCCCTCCAGGAACCAGCTCTTGGGGGTACGGTGCCCCCAAAGGGTCTGGCGGCGGGGGTCGTTCAGGCTCCAGCGCACCGGGGACAGGTCGGGGTCCACGGTGAGGTAGTCGGAGGTGTAAAGCTCGATGCGGTGCCCGTCCGGGTCCTTGAGGTAAAGGAACATGGCGTTGGAGATCCCGTGCCGCCCCGGGCCCCTTTCGATCTGGTCCGTGCGCCTGGCCCCCGCCAGGATGTCCGCCGCCTTGAGGATGGCCATGGGCTCGGGAAGCCAGTAGGCGAAGTGGTGGAGCCTAGGGCCTTCCCCGTTGGTGAAGGCCACATCGTGGACGTTGCCCTTGCGGTGGAGCCAGCTGGCCCAAAGCCTGCCCCCTTCGTCCTCGGTGTACTCGGTGAGACGAAAGCCCAAGTGCTCCTGGTAGTAGCGGGTGGCCTCGGCCACCTCTGGGCAAAAGAGGTTCAGGTGGTCGATGCGCAACACCCCAGGGCCCCGGTAGAGGTGGTACTCCTGCAGGATGCGGGGAAGCTTCTCCGCCTCGTGGTAGAAGGCCAAGGGGTAGCCGAAGGGGTCCTGCACCCGAAGGACCCTGGGCCTGCCCCAGTCGGCCTCCAGCCGGTGGGGAAGCCCCTCCTGAAGGGCCCAGGCTTGGGCCTGTTCCATCCCGTTCCCGTCTACCTTGAAGCCCAGGCTCCGCACAGCGGGCCGCTCCGCCTGGGTGAGCTTGAGGCTCCACTCCAGCTCCTCGTAGCCCCGGAGGTAGGCGCTTTTTCCCTCCCTATGTTCCAGGCGAAAGCCCAGAAGCCCCTCGTAGAACTCCAAGCTCCTTTCCAGGTCCTGCACCCAAAGCTCGATGAACCCCACCCTTACGATGGCCATACCACCCTCCTGTAGCCGCGGGCGAAGTACACCAGGGGAGGCCCCATTTCCCCAAGCTCCACCCTCTCCACCCGGCCCACCACCAGGCGGTGGTCCCCCCCCGGGTAGACCGCCTCCAGGCGGCAGCGAAGCACCGCCAAAGCCCCTGGCACCCTCCCCTCCTCCAAGGCCACCCCCTCCTGCGGTCGGCCAGCGAAGTGCTGGGAAACCGCCTCCTGCCCCTCCCGGAGGAGACTCACGCTAAAGGCGCGGGCGGCCTCGAGGACCGGCCAGAGCTTGGCCTTCTCGTGGATGCCCAGGGCCACCAGGGGAGGCTCCAGGCTCAAGGACATGAAGGCGGTGGCGGTCATGCCCCGCTCCTCTCCCCCGTGCTGGGCCGAGACCACCGTCACCCCGGCGGCGAAGCGGGCGAGGGCCTCCCGGAAGGCTTCCTGAAGCCCGTCCGCCATCAGGCCTTCACCTCCTCTAGGGCCTGGAGGACCCCCTTCAGGTACTCGCGGATGCGGGCCTTGTAGGGTTCCTTGTCGTAGACCCCGAAAAGCGTCTGGTGCATGCGCACCGGATCCCCGAAGAAGAAGCGCTCGTAGAGCTCCTGCCTGGCCCCGAAGCCCGAAAGGGTCATGTCCCAGGCCAGGCGGAAGAGGGCCACCCGCTCCTTGGCCTCCAGGGTGGCCCCCTGCAGGTACTTCTCCAAAAGGGGCGCCAAGGGTCCCCGGAAGTCCCGCTCCGAGGGCAAGGTGATGAGGCCGCTGGCCCCGATCTGCTCCACGATCTCCCGGATCCTGGGATAGAGCCTTGGGTAGAGGTTCCGGGCCCCGTCCAAGGCGCCCCGGTCGGGCACCAGGAGGCCGTAGGCGTTCTCTTTGGCCTCCTCCTCCGCCCGGGTCCAGAAGGCCCGCATGGCCTCCAGGTAGACGATGATCTCGGCGATCTTCTCCTGCACGTGCCCGTAGGCGTCGGCCCCAATCCCTTCGGCCATGAGGGAGGCCACCCCCAAGAAGGCCTCGGTCTTGGCGGTCTTCAGGACCACCACCTGGTGGGCCATGTGGTGGAGGGCCCCGGTGGCGGCGTAGGCGTTGTTGCAGAGCTCCACGTTCCCCAGGATGAAGACCCGCTCCCAGGGCACCAGGACGTCGTCAAAGACCACCAGGCAGTCCATCTCCTCGAGGCGGCTCGAGAGGGGGTAGTCGAAGGGGCTGTCCCCCCCCACCAGGGCCTCCCGGCAGACGAAGTGGAGTCCTGGGGTGGAGGTGGGGAGGGCAAAGGCGATGGCGTACTTCTCGCTCCCGGGGCCCTCCTTGAGGAGGGTGGAGGGAAAGATGAGGACCTCGTCCGCCAGAGGAAAGGTGGCGGTCATGCGCGCCCCCCGCACCACGATGCCCTTTTCCGTCTGCCGCACCACCCCCACGGGGATGTAGGGGTCGGGCTGAGCCGAGGGGGGCTTGGCCCGGTTCACCTGGGGGTTGGTGAGGGCATGGGTGGTGGCCAGGTCGTGGTCGCGGAGGTAACGGTAGTAGGCCCGCACGTTGTCGGCAAACTCCCCAAAGTACTCGGCGCTGGCGGCATAGGCCATGACCACGGCGTTCAGGTAGTCGGGGCTACGGCCCATCATCCCCAGGTTCTGGTCGGCCCAGAGCTTGTAGGCCTGGCTCCGGCGCCGCAGGTCCTCCTTGGTCCTGGGGATGAGGAAGCTCATCCCGTGCCGCTTCCCCTCCTCCTCATAGGTGAGGGCCTCCCGGTACCGGGGGTCGTGCTGCAGGTCGTAAAGGGCCGCCATGGTGCGCACGATCCCCCGGAAGACCGGGTGGCTGGTGGGGTCCTCCACCTTCTCCCCCTTGTACCAGAGATTGGGGGGCCGCTCCTTCAAGGCTTCCAGATACTCCGCTCCCATCCTTGCCATCCTTTCACCTCTTTCCGAACCTGGGCACGTGGGGGGGCCTTAGGGGAAGCCCCACGGCCTTGAGGTCGGTGTAGAACTCCAGGGCGTAGTGGCCGCCTTCCCGCCGATCGCCGCTTTCCTTCACCCCGCCAAAGGGAGTAGGCAGGTGGCGCACGTTGTGGCTGTTGAGGTACACCAGGCCCGCCTCCAGCTCCAAGGCCAGGCGGTGGGCCCTTTCCAGGTCCCGGGTGAACACGTAGGCGGCGAGGCCGTACTTGGTGTCGTTGGCCAGCCTCAAGGCCTCCTCCTCATCCCTAAAGGAAATGGCCACCAACACTGGCCCGAAGATCTCCTCCTGGGCGATGCGCATGCGGTTTTCCCCCACGAAGAGGGTGGGCTCCAGGTAGTTCCCCCGGGAGAGGTCCTCCCCGCGGAAGGAGGCGGTGGCCCTCTTCCCGCCCACGAGAAGCCTCGCCCCCTCCTTAAGGCCCGCCTCCACATACCCCAAAACCCGCTCCAGGTGCTCGGGGTGGATGAGGGGGCCCACCTCGGTCTCGGGGTCCAGGGGGTGACCCACCCGGATGGCCCGGGCCCTTTCGGCTACCCTCTCCACAAAGGTCTCAAAGATGGACTCCTCCACCAGGAGGCGGGAGCTGGCGGTACACCTCTCCCCGTTGAAGGAATAGATCTGGAAGACCACCGCATCCAAAGCTCTTTCCAAATCGGCGTCGGCAAAGACCAGGGCCGGGCTTTTCCCGCCAAGCTCCAGGGAAAGCCGCTTGAGGTGGCGGGCGGCGTTTTGCATGACGATCTTCCCGGTTTCCGTCTCCCCGGTGAGGGTGAGGAGGGGCACCAAGGGGTGGGCCACCAGGGCGGCCCCCGCCTCCTCCCCAAAGCCCTGGACCAGGTTGAAGACCCCAGGGGGAAGGTCCGCCTCCTGCACGATCTCCGCCAGCTTGCTGGCGGTTAAGGGGCTCCACTCCGCGGGCTTCAAGACCACGGTGTCCCCGAAGGCCAGGGCGGGGGCGATGCGCCAGGTGGAGAGCATCAGGGGGGCGTTCCAGGGGGTGATGATGCCCACCGGCCCAGCCGGGACCCTCAGGCTGTAGTAAAGCCAGTCCCGGTCCACGGGGAAGGTGCGGTCCTCCATGGCGTGCTCCGCGTACTCCGCATAGAAGGCGAAGTTCTCCGCCGTGCGGGCCACCTGGGCCTTGACGATGCGCAACACCTGCCCCGCGTCCAGGGCCTCCACCACGGCGAGCTCGTCCGCGTTCTTCTCCAGAAGCTCGGCGATCCTGAGGAGGTAGCGCTTCCGCTCCCGGGCTGGGGTGCGGCTCCACCTTTGGAAGGCCTCGTGGGCTGCCCGGGCCGCCCGGTCCACCTCCTTTTCCCCGCCCCGGGCGGCGTGGGAGAGCACTTCGCCCGTGGAAGGGTCCAGGGTGGGGAAGACCTCCCCGCTTTCCGAGGGGTGGAACTCCCCGCCGATGAAGTGAAGGGCCGTCCACCCCTTTAGGGCGTTTCGAATGGCCTCGATCCTTTCCCGGGGAATCCCGGCCACCTGGTCCTGGTACCTCATGCCTCCTCCTCAATGGGGTTTTCCAAAGCGCCAAGCCCTTGGATCTCCAGCCGCATGACATCCCCGGGAAGCACCCGGCTTATGCCCTTGGGCGTCCCGGTGAGGAGCACGTCGTAGGGCTCCAGGGTCATGAACTCGGATATGTACTCCAAAAGCTCCGCCACGCTGTAGAGCATCCTCGAGGTGTGCCCCTCCTGCCTCAGCTCCCCGTTCACGTAGGCGCGAAGCCAGAGGTTCTGGGGGTCTTCCACCTCGTCCACCACCAGGAAGGGCCCCAAGGGGCCGAAGGTATCCCGCCCCTTGGCCCGGATGGGGGGGCGGAAGGTGTTGGAAACGTGGTCCCGCACCACCAGGTCGTTGGCGATGGTGTAGCCCAGGACATAGTCCAGGGCGTCCTTGGCCTTCACCCGGCGCATGGGCCGGCCCACCACCACCGCCAGCTCCACCTCGTAATGCATGTACTCCGCCCCCTTGGGGTAACGCACCACGCCCTTATGGGGAAGGAGGCTATTGTTTGGCTTCCAAAAAAGTGCGGGTTCCTCGGGACGGGAAAGGCCCAGCTCCTCCGCGTGGTCCGCGTAGTTCAGGGCCACCCCCATCACCTTGCCGGGGGTAAAGGGGAGGAGCCAGGTGACCTCCTTGGGATCATGGGCCTCCCCGGCTTCGTCCAGGAGGAGGCCGTCCCGGTACACCCCGTGGTGGAGCCTGCCCTTGGCCAGGAAGCGGCAGAGCTTCATGCCTCCTCCCCGATCAGGCGGTAGCGCCGGGCCATGGCCCTTAGCCGCTCCTCCACCTCGGGGGTGGTGGGGCCCAAGGGGAGACGCCACTCCTTCTCCAAAAGGCCCATCCAGGAAAGCACCGTCTTCAGGGGAATGGGGTTGGTGTCCCAGAAGATGGCCTCGTTGGCCTCGAGGAGGTGGTAGTGAAGCTCCCTGGCCCCAGCGTAGTCCCCCGCCAGGGCGAGCTCGGTGAGCTTCGCTACCTCCTGGGGGAGCCAGTTGGCGGTGGCGGCGATGGTGCCCACCGCTCCCAGGCTCATCATGGGGAGGGTGAGGCTCTCTAGGCCGCAGAACACCAGGAAGTCCTGGCCCACCTCATGGAAGAGGTGGGAGAGGTACTCCAAGTCCTTGGAAGAGTGCTTGAGGCCCACGATGTGGGGAAAGTCCCGCCGTAAGCGGGCCACGGTCTTGGGGGCGATCTCCACTCCCGCCCGGCCGGGGATGTTGTAGAGGAGGATGGGAAAGTCGGACACCGCCTTGGCCACCTCGGCGAAGTAGCGGTAGAGGCCCTCCTGGTTGGGCTTGACGTAGTAGGGCACGATGACCATAGCCCCTTGGGCCCTCGCCTCCTTGGCGAAGCGGGTGAGCTCCAGGGTCTCCTCCAGGCGCAGGGCGCCGGTGCCGGGGATCACCGGCACCCGACCCGCCGCCTGCTCCAGGGCCACCTCTATGACCCGCTTTCTTTCTTCCAGGGTCTGGGTGCCGGGCTCCCCGGTGGTGCCCCCCACGCTGATCCCGTGGGAGCCCCCCTGGATGGCCCGCTCCACGAGCCTCCTTAAGGCCTCTTCGTCGACGCGCCCTTGGAGAAAAGGGGTAGGCAAGGGTGGGATGGACCCGCGGAACATGTTGCTCCTTTCGCCTTCCAGCCTGCCCTCTAGCGTCCCATGAGGCAACTGTGTGCAGACCAGGGTTTCACTATATCTTTGTTCTCTTCAACAAAATACCCCCCTTGCGCGTAAGGACCGAGCAGAATATTGTAAAAGCCAACCATGTCTAGCGGGTTATTTGGCGAAAACTCTATAGCCTTCCATGACCTGGTCCAAGCCCTGGGCCTCGAGGTCCTGGTCCCCTCGGACCGCCCCGTCCTCTACCTCCTCGAGGAGGCCAGGCCCCTCCTCCCCTTGGAGGGGGCCCTCCTCCTTTTCCGCCCCGAGGGGAGCCTCTGGCGCTACCGCACTGCCAGCGGCTTCCTCCTTCCTGCTCCCGACTCGGAGCTTTTAGCCTACGCCAGGCAGGAGGGCTTAGGCGTGGCCCTCTACCCTCCCTGGCTAAAGCGGGAGGAGCTGGCCAGGGCCCTAGCCTTGCGCCTTTTCCATTTGGGGGCGGGTCTCGGTCTAGCCAGTCTTTTGGACCTCTTGCTCAAGCTCCCAGAAAGGCCCTTTTTGGAGGTTCTCTACCAGGCCACCGGCCTGGCCCTGGCCCGGGTGGCCCCCTGGGGGGAGGTGCTGGGCTTCGCCGGCACGGTGCCCCCCAAAGCTCCCAAGGAGCCCGGAGAGGGTCGAGGGTGGGTGGCCCTGGAGGCCGGGGAGGGGATTTTGGCGGCCTTTGGGGACGAGGAAGTCCTGCACCAGGCCCGGGGGCTTTTGGAAGTGGCGGCCAGGCTGCTGCGGGTTAGGGCCCTGGAACGCTCTTTGGAGAGGATGCGGGAGGAATCCCTGGGTGGGGCTTTGCTAGAGGGCCTCATCCTGGGTGAGGCCGAGCCCGAACGCCTCTTCGCCTTTGGCTTCACCGAAGGGGTGGAGTGGGTCTTGGCCCTTTTGGAACCACCGGAGGTGCTGGGCCGCCACCGCTTGGCAGAGGAAAGGCGGCGGGAGGCCACCTTGGAAATCCAGCGTCGGGCGGGCACCTACCTGGACCGCCTGGGGGTGCCCTACCTCCTTGCTGTGCGGGGCAACCGGGTGGCGGCCATGTGGCAGGTGCACACCCCCCGCAAGGAGGCGGAGGGCCTCCTCCAGGCCCTCGCCCCGGGAAGCCGCCTTGGGTACTCCGCGGTTCACGCGGCCGGGGAGGAGGTGCAAAACGCCTACCGCGAGGCCCTCATCGCCCTCAAGGCGGCCCGGCCTGGGGAGGCCCTCTCCTTCAGCGGCCTGGACCCCGTGGCCTTTGTCCTCCTGCAACAATCCCCCGAAGACCTCAAGGCCCTGGTGGAGCGCTACCTACCCCTGCCTCCCAAGCTCCTCAAGACCCTCGAGGCCTACATGGCCGCAGGCAGCGTAGAGGAGGCCGCGGGCACTCTCCACGTCCACCCCAACACCCTGCGCTACCGCCTGAGGCGCATTGAGGCCACCTTGGGTCCCCTTTCCCAGCCCGAGGTCCTGGCCCGGGTGCACCTGGCCCTCCGCGCCCGGGACCTCCTGATGGGCTAAGATACCGGGTATGGAAAACCTAAGGGCGCTTGGCCTGGCTCTCCTCCTCTTCCTGGGCGGCGGGTTCGCCCAAACCTTGGTGGAGGCAACGGCGGTGGCGGCCCTGGCCTCGGGCCTGGACCCGGCGGTGCGCCTGCCCTCGGGCACCTACAAGGCCAGGAGCCCCGAGCCCCTCCTTCTCCGCTTCCCCGAGGCCAAGGGGTACGCCCTCGAGGCCTTTGTCGCCAGGGGGATCGCCAGCCGCCTGCACGCCGCGTTCGTGCAGCAGGTGCTCACCGCCTTCGCCGCCGTGGGGTACTTTGTGGAGGGGCAGGAGGAAAAGGTGGTGGACGGAGAGGTGCGCACCAAGTACCTGCTTAGGGACAGCTTGGGCCGCCCAGCCCTCCTTTTGGTGGTACGCAAGGGGGAGGAGTTGGTATACGGGTTTGGCAAACGTAAGTGATTTATGTCACGATAATCTCTGCTTGTGCTAAAACTCCCCACTCCAGCTTCCGCTCCACCGCCATAAAGGCCCCACTCCTCCCAGCTCCACCCTGAACCCCTCCCACCCCAGCCCCAGGCCCCAGGACCAGCCTTGCCCATAGGAGGCCCTTAGGGAAACCCCCAGGCCCTCCACCTGCCCCATCCAGGCCAGCCCCACCCCCAACGGGTAGGCGGCCTCCAACACCATCTCCCCGGGGCCCCAGGCCCAGCTCCACCCCAAAAGCGCCCTCGGCCCGGAAGCAAGCCCCATCGCCTCCCCGTAAACCACCGCCTCTCCCAGGCGGGCGCTTCCCGCCAGTCCCACCCCTCCGGGGAAGGCCAGGGCCTTGAGGTCCCCCCATGCGGCCTCGGCGAACACCCCCGGGCCCCAGGCGTACCCCAGACGCAGGCGGGCCGCCCCGTAGAGGGTGAGGAAGCCACCCCACACCCCTTCTACCCCGGCCGCGGGGCTAGGGGCATTCCAGGTGTAGGGAAAAAGCCGCCCCTCGCCGAAGGTATAGGGGAAGCGCCCCAGGGTGAGGCTCGCCTCCCCCGCCGCCGCCAGGTAAAGGCGCTCCACGGCAAGCCCTCCCTCCCCCAGGCCCGGCTGGAGGTAGGAGGCCAGGGCGTAGAATAGCCGCCCCCCCTCCACGGGCACCTCCCCCAAAAGGCGGAGGTACAGGGTAATCTGGCCCCCCAAGCCGAAGGCCCCCACCTCGTACCCCTGGGCCAAGGTTGGGGATAGGACAAGGGCGAGGAACCCCACGAACCGCCGCATCTTCTGAACCCTCGCCTAGCGGCGCTCCTCCCCCACAATGCGCCCGTCCTCCAGGCGCACGATGCGCCGCACGTGCTCCAGAAGCCTGGGGTCATGGGTGGAGAAGAGAAAGGTCACCCCCTTCTCCTCGTTCAGGATCTTCATGCGCTCGATGAGGGCCAAGCCCGTTTTGGAGTCCAGGTTGGCGGTGGGCTCGTCGGCCAGGACCAAAAGGGGCTCCGCCGCCAGGGCCCGGGCCACGGCCACCCGCTGTTGCTCCCCGCCGGAAAGCTGCCGGGGGAACCGCCCCGCCTTCTCCCTTAGGCCCAGGGCCGCCAGGGCCTCCATGGCCCGCCGCTCCCGCTCGGGCCGGGGAAGGCCCCGCAGTTCCAAGACGAAGGCCGCGTTCTCCAGGGCGGTGAGAACGGGCAGGAGGTTGTAGGCCTGAAACACCAGGCCAATCCTCTCCAGCCGGAAGCGGGCCCGCTCCGAGCGGGAAAGCCGGGAAAGGGCCACCCCGCCCACCCACACCTCTCCCTCCGTGGGCAGGTCCAACCCCGAAAGAAGGTGCAGGAGGGTGCTCTTCCCGCTCCCCGAGGGCCCCACCAGGGCGGTGAACTCCCCCGGCTCCAGGGCGAGGTCCACCCCCCTCAGGGCCTCCGTCTCCACCCCGTCCCCCCGGTACACCTTGCGCACGCCTTTGGCTTCCAAGATGGGCATCCTCACCTCCTACGGCACGTAGCGCATGGCCTCCACCGGCTCCAGCCTCGAGGCCAGCCACCCCGGCCATAAGGCCGCCAAAAGCCCCGTCCCCACCGCATACCCCAAGGTAAGGAGGATCTCCTTCAGCGAAAGCCGCCCGTAGAGCACCTCCGGCAGGCCAAACTCCCGGTACTGCTCCAAAATCCACTGAGGCAGGGGCAAGCGGAAGCCGTCCGCCAGCTCCAGGTGCACCAGAAGCCCGGCCCCCAAGCCCACCAAGGCAAAGACCCCCACCAGGAGGAGGCTTTCCCAGAAGACCAGGGCCATGACCCGCCGCCCGGTGAGGCCCAGGGCGGCCAAAAGCCCGAACTCCCGCACCCGTTCCACCAGGGAGAGGTAGAGGGCGTTCAAGAGGATGAGCCCCCCGAGGAGGAAGAAGACGCCCACATAAAGGGCCATCACCGTGTCGTAAAGGGGCAGGATGGCGGCGTAAATGGGGTTGGCCTCCAGCCAAGTCTCAGCCACCAACCCCTGGAGGTGGGGCTTCAGGGCAGCTTTGAGCTCCTCCAGGGGCTTGAGGTCGTAAAGCCCAAGGCCTTCCAGGCGCACCTCCAGCCGGGTCACCCGGCCCGGGGCCAGGAGGGCCTGGGCGTCGGCCAGAGGGACTACCAGGGTGCGGGCCTCGAGGTGGGTCTCCGGCAGGTCCAAAAGCCCCACCACCCGGAAGGCGTACACCCCAAGGCCCAAGCCCCCGGGGGCGTAGGCCACCACCTCGTCCCCCAGGCCCACCCTAAGGGCCTGGGCCAGGGCCTCGCCCAAGAGGGCCTCCCCCGGGGCCTCCGGCAGGCGGCCCGCCTTGAGGAGGTTCTTCTGCCGGGCCAAGCCCGCGGGCTCCAGACCCGTGACCACCGCGTAGCGGCTCCGCTCCCCGGCAAGGACCAGGCACCCCCCCTCCACCACCCCTTCCACCCGCGCCCCGGAAGGGAGCGGCAGGGCGGGCGGGGCAAAGGCCAAGCTCTCCAAATCCTCCTTCTCCTCGTACCCCTCCACCCGCACCACCAGGTGCCCGGTGCGCTCCAAAAGGAGCCGGAAGAAGGCGTCAAACGCTCCGGCGTACACCGAGAGGAAGACCAGGGAGAGGAAGACCACCAGGGCCACCACGCCCCCGGTGGTGAGGCTTCGGCCCGGGGTGCGCCACAGGTTGCGCCAGGCCAGGCGGAGCACCTAGCACCCCCTTTCCAGGTACAGCGGGCTGAAGCAACGCTCGGGCACCGGGCCCACCTGGACCTCGGTCACCTCCACCAGGGTGCGGTAGCCCTGCCGGGTGAGGTCCTTTAGCTCCAGGGTCCTGGGCAAGTAGGCCCCGTCTAGGCGCTGGTAGCTCCCCATTCGGAGCTCCCGCACCGCCTGCCCCCGCTGGTCGTAGTAGAGGACGCGCTCGATGAAGCCCTCCCTGAGGTACACCTCCACCCGGCCGTACGGGGTGGGCGCGCCAGGCTTGGGAACAAGGCGCAGGGTGCCTCCTTCCTCGGTCACCTGGAAAAGCTCCTCCAGGTCCCGCCCCATGAGGTCCTGGTAGGTGAGGTCCGATCCCAAAAACCGCTCGCTCCTGCCCGAAGGCGGCAGGCGCAAGGTGCGGCCCAGGCGGGGGTCATAGAGGTAGAGGTCCTGGCCCAGGGAGAGGAAGGCCATCCCCGCCTCCGCTTTGGGCTCCAGGACCCGGAGGTGGGCCCGTTCGCCATCGGTGTAGACCCTAAGGCGGTAGGTGCGGCTGGACCCAGGCCGCTCCACCTTGAGCGCGTAGACCGCCTGGTGGGCAGGCCCCCGCAGGCGGTCCAAAGCGGACTTCAGCTTCTCCAGGGGGCTTTGCCCCAGGGCGAAGGCCGCAAGGGCCAAAAGAAGGATGCCAAACCGCTTCATCTCACTCCCCCTTCAGGTAGCGGGTGGGCTCCAGGGCAAGAACCAGCCGGCCCGGGAAGAGAAGGGCCAGGAGGGCCGAAAGGCCCACCACCATGGCGGCGTAGAGGGCGTAGACCGGGCGCAGAGCGGTGTAGAGGTGCTCGGAAAGCCCCGACTCCGGCAAAAGCTCCACGGAAAGGCGCATGAGGGGACCGAAGACGTCGTGGGTGGAGGTGTACCAGAGGAGGGCGTAGCCCAGGAGGAGGCCCAGGAGGAGGCCCAGGCCGCTGGCCAGGGCGGCCTCGAGGGCCACCTGAGCCGCCAGGCGGAAGGGGGAGAGCCCCAGGCTCTCCGCCACCGCGAACTCCCTAAGCCTTTCCCGCACGCTCACGTAGGTGGTGCTCACCACGGCCACCGCCGCCAGAAGCATGAAAAGGCCCAGGAGGGGCACGTAGAAGAGGCGGCTACCCTCGTAGTCCGCCCGGATGGGACCCATGAGCTCCCACACTCCCTGGGCGCGAAGCCCCTCCGGCAAAGCCTGGTTCAGGGCCTGGGCCACCCCCTCCTCCTTCCCCCGGGGCACCTTCAGGGCCAGGTGGGTGGCCAGCACCCTTCCCCCGGAAAGCCTCCGGGCGTCCTCCAGGTGCACGTAAACCCCGCCGAAGTCCACATTCCCCACCCCGGCTCGCACCAGGCCCACCACCAAAAGGCCCAAGGCCCCCTTCCCCGTTTCCACCACCAGCCTCTCCCCCACCCGCACGTCCAGCCGCTCCGCCAGGCGCTGGCCCAGGACCGCCTCGCCGGGGGCGGAAAGCCACCGGCCCTGGCTCACCTTAAAGGGCACGCGGGAGAGGGTCTTTTCCCCCTCCGGGTCCACCCCCAGGACCACCCCTCCCTGCACCCGGTAGGGGGAGCGGAGGAGGGCGTAGAGGGAAAGCCTGGGCGTGGCCGCCTGCACCAGGGGGTGGGCCACCGCTGGCAGCTCTCGGAAGCCGTTTTCCGGGTCTGGGTCCTGCCACCAAACCTCCCGGGCCACCACCACCGGGGCCTCCACGTACTGGGCGTAAGCTTCCACCAGGCTCTCCCCGTAGCCGTCCAGGAAGCCGAACAGGAAGAGCACGGCCACGGTCACGTAGACCACCACCAGGGAAAGCAGGGCCGTACGCCGCCTCTGCCGGAGCACGTTCCGCCAGGCCAACCTAAGAAGGCTCATGCCTCCCCCGGAAACCTCTCCAAGAGCTTAGGAAGCTCCCGCTCAAAGAAGGCGTAGAGGTCCCGCATCTCCCTGAGCCTTTCCCCCCGAGCCTCTCCCACCAGGGCCAGCCCCTTCTCCGCCTGCTCCCGGTATAGGGCAAGGGTGCGGGCCTTCTCCAAAAGGAGCCGCCGCCAGGCCCCCGGGCGCACGGCGTACCGGTCCGCCCGCTCCCCCGGGCGGCGCAGGCGCTCCACCAGCTGCAACCGGGTGAGGAGGTTCAGGGCGCCGCTCAAGGCCCCCTTGCTGGCGGATAGGGCCTCCCCCATCTCCTTGGCGCTCTGTTCCGCCGGCTCGGCCACCAGGAGAAAGGCCAGAACCCGGCCCGCCATCCGGGGAAGGCCCGCCGCCTCGAAGAGGAGGGCGGTCTCCTCCACCCACCGCTTCAGGGCAGGGTCCATGGCTCCAGCGTAAAGAGATCAGTAAGTTTTGTCAATAGTGAACTTTTGAAATCCAAAGCGGGTGCAAGGGGGCGGCCCCCGGGGCGGGCGCCGCCTGGGCCCGCCGGGAGGGGCAAGCCGGGGCCGGGTGCTTCACCGACCGGCTCTGTGCCCTTTGGCTCCCAATCCGATCCCGTGCCCCGCGCCTAGAGCTCCGCCAGGTCCACCCGCTCCAGGACCGGCAGGGCCCTCAGGGCCTCCAGCACCTCGGGGGCGGGCTTTTGGTCCACGCCCAGGACGAAAAGCGCCCTGCCCCCAGGCACGTCCCGCCCCAGCTGCATCCCGGCGATGTTCACCCCCGCCTCCCCCAGAAGGGTCCCCACCTGGCCCACCACCCCGGGGCGGTCGTAGTTCACGCAGACCAGCATGTACCCCTCGGGCACCACCTCGAGGGCGTAGTCGTCGATGCCCACCAGGCGGGGCTTACCCCCCATCACCACCCCCCGGGCCCGGCGCTCCTCCTGGTCGGTGGCTAGGCGCACCTCCAGAAGCCTGGTGTACTCCCCCGCCTGCTCCTCCTTGCGGGTGACGAGGCGGATGCCCCGGTCCTTCAGGAGGGGCCGGGCGGACACCAGGTTCACCGCCTCCCCCCCCAGCACCCGGGAGAGAAATCCCTTGGCCACGGCGCTGGCCGCGGGCTCGGGGTCCTTTTCAAACTGGCCCAGGAAGCTCACCTCCAAGACCTGTGGCCGCCCGCGGGTGATCTGGGCCAGGAGCTTGCCTAAAGCCTCCCCCAGGGGCAGAAACCCCTTAAGGGCCTCGAGGGCCTCGGGGTCAAAGCCGGTGTTGAGGGCGTAGGAAAGGTCCCCCTCCAAGGTGCGCACCACCCGCTCGAGGACGGCCTCCCCCACCCGCTCCTGGGCCTCCACCGTGTTGGCCCCCAGGTGGGCGGTGAGGACCACCTTCGGGTGGTTAAGAAGCGGGTGGTCCTTGGGGGGAGGCTCCTGGGTAAACACGTCCAGGCCAGCGGCGAACAGGTGGCCTTCCTCCAAAACCTCCAACAGGGCCTTTTCGTCCACAATCCCCCCCCTGGCGGCGTTCACCACCACCGCCCCCCGGGGCAGGAGGTAGAGTTCCCGCCTGCCGATCATCCCTCGCGTTTCCTCGGTGAGGGGGGTGTGGACGGTGAGGAAATGGCTCTGCCGGAGCATGTCGGAAAGGTCCTCCAAAAGCTCCACCCCCAGGCTTTCCGCCCGGGTGCGGGGGATGTAGGGGTCGTAGGCCAAGACCCGCATCTCAAACCCCTTGGCGAAGCGGGCCACCTGGCTTCCGATCCTCCCCAAACCGACAATGCCCAGGGTTTTCCCCTTAAGCTCCAAGCCCAGGAACTTCCGGTCCCACTCCCCGGCGCGGATCTTGCGGTCGGAAAGGGCAATCCCCCGGGCCGCCGCCAGGAGGAGGCCAAAGGCCAGCTCCGCCGCGGAGCGGGTGTTGGCCTCGGGCACGTTCACCACCAGGATGCCCAGGCGGCTTGCCGCCTCGAGGTCCACATTGTCCACGCCCACCCCACCCCGGCCCACCACCTTGAGCCGCTTGCCCCGCTGGAGCAGTTCCGCATCCACCTGGGTTCGGCTCCGGGTGATGAGGGCATCGTAGGCGGGGATGATCTCTAAAAGCTCCTCCCGCCCTATGCCCGGCCGGTAGTCCAAGAGTACCCCGGGGTACCTCACGTCCCCCAACCGCATATCATCGGACACCAGGACCCGCCACATATACCCTTGACCCTAACAAAAACCGACCCCCGGGGCAACCGGGCCGCTACACTACACCGGGCCCCTATGGTATCCTGGGCCGGACCACAAGGAGGCCTGATGAAGGTAGCCTTGGTAACCGACTCCACCTCTGACCTACCGAAGCCCCTGCGAGAGCGCCTGGGGATCCGGGCAGTGCCCCTTTACGTGAACCTGGGGGGCAGGGTGTACCGAGACTGGGAGGAGATCACTCCTGAGGAGATCTTCCGCAAGGTGCGCCAGGGGGAGGCTTTCCCCACCACCAGCCAACCCTCCCCCGAGGACTTCCTCAAGGCCTACCAGGACGCTTTAGCGGAAGCGGACCACGTCCTTTCCCTTCACATCTCCGCCAAACTCTCGGGCACGGTGCAGTCGGCGGAGCTGGCGGCGCAGAGCTTCCCCGGCCGCATCACCGTGTTGGACAGCCAGGCGGCTTCCTTGGGCATCGGCATGATGGTGCTCCGGGCCCATGAACTCCTCGCCGAAGGGCAATCCCTAAAGGAGGTGCTCCAGGAGCTTGAGCGCATCCGCCGGGACCACTTCGTCCGCTTCAGCGTGGCCACCTTGGAATTTTTGAAGCGTGGCGGGCGCATCGGCGGGGCCCAAGCTCTTTTGGGCACCCTCCTGGGCATCAAACCCATCCTCACCCTCAAGGACGGCCGCGTGGAAGCTGCGGGCCGCGCCCGGGGGGAAAGGAAAGCCAAAGAGGAGATCCTAAAGGACTTCAAGGCTTGGGCGGCGGGGCGTGGGCGCATCCGGGCCTTCTTCTTGTACAGCGCAGAAGAGCAGGCGGTCAAAGAGCTTAAGGAGCTGGTCCTCTCCTCAGGGCTTCCGGTGGAGGAAGCTTTGGTGAGCGAGCTGGGGGCGGTGATCGCCAGCCACACCGGACCCGGAACCTACGGCTTTTATGCGTACAGCCTCTAGCGTGGCCTTCGTGGCCGACTCCACCCTGGGGCTCTCCCCGGAAGAGGGCCTGAGGTATGGCATCCACGTGGTGCCCCAGCAGGTGGTCTGGAAGGACAAGGCCTACCGCGACCTGGTAGAGATCAGCCCAGAAGAGGTTTTGGCCCTCCTGGAGAAGGGGGAGCGCCTTTCCACCAGCCAGGTGGCCCCGGAGGACCTGCGCTCCACCTACGAAACCCTCCTGCAAGCCCACGAGCGGGTGCTTTCCGTCCACGTGTCCGGCCACCTCTCGGGAACCGTGGCCACCGCTATGGCGGTAGCCCAGGAGT
Source organism: Thermus caliditerrae (assembly GCF_021462525.1). Lineage (GTDB taxonomy): Bacteria > Deinococcota > Deinococci > Deinococcales > Thermaceae > Thermus > Thermus caliditerrae. Next base: position 40,427 of record NZ_JAKEDT010000018.1, read on the forward strand.
TCGGGGAAAGGGTCCAGGTGCTGGATTCCTGGTCCCTGAACGGGGGCCTCCTCTTGGTGCTGGAGGAAGCCCGCCGCCTTCTAAGAAAAGGGGTGGCCTGGGAACACCTGGAGGAAGCCCTCGCCCCCTACCGGGAGAGGGTGCGGGGCTATGTCCTCCCCGAAACCCTTATCTACCTGCACCGCTCCGGGCGGATCTCCGGCCTGCAGAGATTCATGGGCGGGCTTCTCAGAATCCTTCCGGTGCTGGAGGTCAAGGGGGGTCGGGTCCTGGCTGGCTCCCGGGTGCGGGGCTTCAAGGAGGGTCTGCGCAGGCTGGTGGAGCTCTTTCGCCGGGACTTCCCGACTGGGGGGCTCGTTCACCTGGCCCATGCGAGCAACCCCGAGGGAGCCAGAACCTTGGACGAGGCCCTTAGGATGGAAGGCGTGGAGGTCTTGGGCACCTTGCGGGCAGGAGCGGCGGTAAGCGTCCACGCGGGCCCGGGCACCGTGGCCCTCTTCGCCGGTCCCAGGAGGTGAGGGATGCGGGCGGTGGTGCAACGGGTTTCCGAGGCCTTTGTGGAGGTGAATGGCGAGGAGGTGGGAAGGATTGGCCTAGGGCTTCTCGTCCTCCTGGGGGTGGGGCATGGGGACACGGTGGAGGACGCCCTTTACCTGGCGCGCAAGATCGTGGCCCTACGCATCTTCCCCGACAAGGCTGGAAAGATGAACCTCTCACTCAAGGAGGTGGGTGGAGAGGTGCTCCTCGTGAGTCAGTTCACCCTTTACGCGGAGACCCGCAAGGGAAACCGACCCTCCTTTGTCCGGGCTGCCCCGCCCGACCTGGGCAAGCGGCTCTACGAAGCGGCCATAGAGGCCTTCTTGCAACAGGGCGTGCACGTGGAAACCGGGGTGTACGGGGCCCACATGCGGGTGCACCTGGTGAACGATGGCCCCGTGACCCTCCTCCTGGACTCCGAGGAGCGGCTTAAGCCCCGCTGAGGCAACCGAAAGGACGCGGCCTTGCCTAGGTCCTCCGGGGACGAGGGCCCCAGGAGGTAGGCCCTGGCCCTCATGGTCCTCATGGTCCAAAGGGCTAGCATGAACCACTCCCCAGAAGAGGAGTGCTTATGCCGAACGCCAAACCTCAGCGAGTCGAACCCAAAGACTGGATCCCCCTCATCAAACCCTACGCCAAGCCCAACACCCTAAGAAGCCTACGCCAGGTGGCGGACACCCTTCTTCCCCTTCTCCTCCTCTTTTACCTGGCCCACAAGGCCCTTTCCGTTTCCCTGGCCCTGACCCTCCTTCTGGACCTCGTGGCCGCCCTTTTCTTGGTCCGCCTTTTCATCCTGCAACACGACGCCGGCCACGGCTCCTTCTTCCCCAAGAAGTGGGCCAACGACCTTCTGGGCTTCTTCACTGGGGTTTTGACTCTGGTTCCCTACCACCACTGGCAACTATCCCACGCCCGCCACCACGCCACCAGCGGCAACCTGGACAAGCGGGGGGTGGGGGACATCTACACCATGACCCTCGAGGAGTACCTGCGGGCCACCCCTTGGCAGCGGCTCGCCTACCGCCTATACCGCAACCCCTTCGTCATGTTCCTCCTGGGGCCCATCTACGTCTTCATGCTCTCCTACCGCCTGCCCTTGGGCTATGGGTCGGACAAGCCCTCGGTGCGCAACTCCGTGGCCCTCACCAACCTCTTCCTGGCCCTTTTGCTGGCAGGGATCGTGGTTTCCTTCGGGGTGAAGACCCTCCTTTTCGTCTACCTCCCCATCCAGTACTTGGCGGGGATGATGGGGATCTTCCTCTTCTACGTGCAGCACCAGTTTGAGGACGTCTACTGGGAGCACGACCCCCGCTGGGAGTACCTCAAAGCGGCCATGGAGGGAAGCACCTACCTGAAGCTTCCCAAGGTCCTGCAGTGGCTCACGGGGAACATCGGCTTCCACCACATCCACCACCTGGCCCCCAAGATCCCCAACTACCTGCTGCCCAAGGTGCAGGAGGAGGTGGACCTGGTGAAGGTGGCCCCCACCGTCACCCTGAAGGATGCCTTCAAGATCGCCTTCGCTGACATGCACCTCTACGACGAGGAAAGCCGCAAGCTGGTGGGCTTTAGGGAGGCCCACCGGCGCCTAAGGGAAACCCAAGGCCGAAAAGCCTACTAAGCAGCCCTTAGTGCCGGAAGTGCCGCACCCCGGTGAAGACCATGGCCAGGCCCAGCTCGTCCGCCGCCCGGATGGAGTCCTCGTCCCGCACGCTTCCCCCGGGCTGGATGATGGCGGCGATCCCGAACTCTCCCGCCAGGCGCACCACGTCGTCGAAGGGGAAGAAGGCGTCTGAGGCCAGAACTGCCCCCTGGGCCTTCTCCTTGGCGGTCTTGAGGGCGTGCTTGGCGGCGGCGTAGCGGTTAGTCTGCCCCACCCCGATGCCCAGGGTCTGCCCCCCCTTGGCCACCACGATGGCATTGGAGCGCACGTGCTTCACCACCTTCCAGGCGAAGAGGAGGTCGGCCCACTCCTCCTCGCTGGGGGCCTTCCGGGTGACCACCTTGGACTCGATGGGGTCTTCGGTGTCGGCGTCTTGGAGGAGCACCCCGCCCCGGAGGCGGCGGAGGTCCAGGTAGGGGCCTTGGGCAGGAAAGGGCACCTTGAGGAGGCGCAGGTTCTTCTTCCGAGAAAAGACTTCCAGGGCCTCCTCCGTATACCCCGGGGCCAGGACCACCTCCAAGAAGACCTCCCGCATGGCCTCCGCCGTGGCTCCGTCCACCTCCCGGTTGAAGGCCACAATGCCGCCGAAGATGGAAACCGGGTCGGCCTCGTAGGCCTTGCGGTAGGCCTCCAAGGGGTCCTGCCCCAGGGCCACCCCGCAGGGGTTTTGGTGCTTGATGGCCACGCAGGCGGGCTCGCCAAACTCGGAGACCAGGTTCCAGGCGGCCTCGGCGTCCAGATAGTTGTTGAAGCTCATGGCCTTGCCCTGGAGGACCTCCGCCTGCAAAAGGGGCCCCTCCTCCCCTAAAACCCGGTAAAGCGCCGCCTCCTGGTGGGGGTTTTCCCCGTAGCGCAAGGGGCTTTCCCGCCTGAGGACCAAGAACTTCTCGGGCGGGAACTTCTCCCCGGCAAGCCACTCGGCGATGGCGGCGTCGTAGGCCGCGGTGTGGGCGAAGGCCTTGCGGGCAAGCTCTTTGCGGAACTCCGGCGTCGGGCCCTCTTTCAGGGCCTCGAGGACCCGCGGATAGTCCTCGGGGTCGCAGACGGGAAGCACCGCCAGGTGGTTCTTGGCCGCCGCCCGGAGCATGGCCGGCCCCCCGATATCGATCTGCTCCAGGGCCTCGGCGAAGGCGGCCCCGCGGGCCACGGTTTCCCGGAAGGGGTAGAGGTTCACCGCCAGCACCCCGATGCGCTCCAAGCCCAAGGCCCTAAGCTCCTCCTCCTGGTCGGGGCGGGCCAGAAGCCCGGCATGCACCTTGGGGTGCAGGGTCTTCACCCGGCCCTCGAGGACCTCAGGGAACCCCGTGAAATCCGAGATGTAGGTCACGGGAAGCCCCGTCTCCACCAAGGCTTTATAGGTCCCCCCGGTGGCGAGAAGCCGGAAGCCAAGGCCTAAGAGCCCCTCGGCAAAGGGCACCAGCCCCCGCTTATCGGAAACGGAAAGAAGCGCCCACATAAGGCGCATTCTACCGGCTACACTAAGGAGGATGAGCATCTACGAGGCCATCAAGGCGACCATCAAGGAGGCCATGAAGGCCCGGGACCAGAAGACCCTGGACTTCGCCCGGGTGGTGAAGGCGGAGCTGGACCGGAAGGGGGACGGCAAACCCCTGCCCGACGCCGAAGCGGTGAAGGTGCTGAAGGCGCTGAGGGAAATCGCCCTAGAGCAGGGCAACGCCTTTGAGGTGGCGTTTTTAGACCGCTTCCTGCCAAAGGAGATGAGCGAGGAGGAGATCGAAGCCTGGATCCGAGAAAACATCGACTTTTCCCAGTTCAAGACCCCCCTGGCGGCCATCGGCGCGGTCACCAAGGCCTTGGGCCCCAGGGCCCCCGGGGAGAAGGTGCGCCGGGTCATCGAGCGCTTAACGCGATGAGCCCCTGGAAGCGCCTCGAGCTGGAAGAAATCCTCTCCGAGCCCGTAAGGCTGGTACGGGAAAGGTTGCGCACCCACACCGGCAAGGAGCTCACCTACATCTACCGCCCTGGGCCGGTGGCGGCAAGCTTCGTCCTACCTGTAACCGCAAGGGCCACCGCCCTCCTCATCCGCCAGTACCGCCACCCCACGGGCAAGTTCCTCCTGGAGATCCCCGCGGGCAAGGTGGATCCTGGGGAAACCCCGGAGGAAGCCGCCCGGCGCGAGCTTTTGGAGGAAGTGGGTGCCCAGGCCCAGGAAGTTCTCCCCCTGCCCCCCTTTCACCCCCAACCCTCCTTCACCGCGGTGGTCTTCCACCCCTTCCTGGCCCTGGGAGCGGAGGTGGTGGCCCCTCCCCGGCTGGAAGACGGGGAACTCCTGGAGCCCCTAGAACTGCCCCTGGGAGAGCTCTACGCCCTTCTGGAACGGGGGGGGGTGGAGGACGCCTCCACGGCCCTCACCCTCTTTTACGCCCGGCCCCACCTCCGGGCTCGAGGCCTTCTCTGAGGCTCCTTCGGGGACCTAAGCCCCTTTCCAGAAGAAATGGCGCGGACGCAAAAGCCTGCGCCACTCGCGCATAAAGTGCGCCTGGGAATCGTTCGGGCTCCCTGGTAGACTGGCCCCGTATGAAACCGGAAGTGAAAACGCCCCTCCCGGGGCCCAAAGCCAAAGCCCTGATGGAAAAGGGGCAAGCGGTGCTCTCCCCTTCCTACGTGCGACCTTACCCCTTCGTCCCCGCCCGGGGGCAAGGGGTGTTCCTGGAGGACGTGGACGGCAACGTCTTCCTGGACTTCATGGCGGGGATCGCCGTGAACACCACCGGCTATGCCCACCCCAAGGTGTTGGAGGCGGTAAAGGCCCAGGCGGAGCGCTTCGCTCACGTTTGTTTCTCCGACTTCACCCATGAGCCCACCCTCTCCTTGGCAGAGCGGCTGGCCGAGAAGCTGGGCGGCGGCTACCGGGTCTTCTTCGGCAACTCCGGCACCGAGGGCATCGAGGCGGCCATCAAGCTGGTGCGCCACCACACGGGCAGGCCCTACCTCCTGGCTTTCACCGGGGCCTTCCACGGCAGGAGCCTGGGATCCCTGTCCCTCACCGCCAGCAAGAGCGCCTACCGCAAGGGCTTCGCCCCCCTCCTTCCCGGGGTGGTCCACGTGCCCTTCCCCAACCCCTTCCGTCCCCCCTTGGGGGCTAGGCCGGAAGAGGTGGGCGAGGCGGTCCTGGCGCACCTGGAGCACCTCTTCCGCACGGTCTTGCCCCCGGAGGAGGTGGCTGCCTTCTTCCTGGAGCCCATCCAGGGTGAAGGCGGGTACCTGGTGCCGCCCCCGGGCTTCATCCCCAAGCTCAAGGCCCTCCTGGAGCGGCACGGCATCCTCCTGGTGGCCGACGAGGTGCAGACGGGGGCCGGGCGCACGGGCCTTTTCTTCGCCTTGGAACACGAAGGGGTGCAGGCGGACGTGTACGTTCTGGCCAAGGGCCTGGCCTCCGGCTACCCCTTGAGCGCCCTCCTCTTCCGGGAGGAGCTCGCAAGCTGGCGCCCCGGGGCCCATGGCACCACCTTCGGCGGCCAGGCGGTCTCCGCGGCCGCAGCCCACGCCACCTTGGACCTGCTGGAAGGGGGCTTGATGGAAAACGCCACCCAGGTGGGGGCCTTTTTGCTTCAGGAGCTCCGGGGAATGCAGGCCCGCTACCCCTTCCTGGGGGACGTGCGGGGCCGGGGCCTGATGATCGGCCTGGACTTCGGCACCCCCGAGGAGGAGCGGCCCGACCTCAGGGATAAGGCGGTGGAGCTGGCCTTCCAGAAGGGGCTCCTCCTCCTCCCCGCGGGGCCTTCCGCCCTCCGCATCGCCCCACCCCTCGTCCTCACCCGGGAGGAGGCGGCCATGGGCCTGGAGATCCTCGAGGCCGTGTTCCGTAGCCTCTAGGGAAGGAAGTAGCCCAAAGAAGCGAGGGCCGGGCCACCCCCGGCCCTCGCTGCCTTCCCTTTTACTTCGGCTCACCCGGCCAGTCCCCCACCACGCCCGGGGCCGCCCATTCCATGCTGAGGAGCTCCTGCAAGGTAGCCTTTTTCCCCGCCGGGATGCGCACCATCCCCTTGCGGTCCTGGATGGGCCCGGTGAAGGGGTCAAAGGTGGGCTTGGGGCTCTGCATGTCCTTCATAAGGGCCATGATGCGGTCGTACACGCTGACCTTCTTGCCCCCAACCGTCATCTGGGCCTTCTGCAACAGGGGCACGTGCTTGGGGTTGATGGGCACCCCGTAGTCCGCCCCCATCTCCACCGCCTTGTGCTGCAGGAGCCAGAAGTAGTCCACGTTCTCTAGGTTCTTGGCGGTGTAGACCCCCTCCTTTACCCTCTTGAGGAAGTCAATGTAGATGACATCCCAGTGGACGATCTGGCCGGAAACCACGTGGTTGGGGGCGAACTTCAGCATGGGGGTGTAGTGGCCGAAAGAGTAGGCCCCCTTCTTAGCCGCGGTCTGGATGACCGTGGGGGTGTCCTCGGTGAAGGCGAAGACGTCCGCCCCCTGGGCCAGCAGGGCCTCCGTGGCCTCCCGGGCCTTGGCCGGGTCGTACCAGGCGTTGATCCAGCGCACCAGGACCTGGGCCTTGGGGTTCACCGCCCGCACCCCCAGGGTGAAGGCGTTGATGTGGCGCTTCACCTCGGGGATGGGGAAGGCGGCCACGTAGCCCACCTTGCCCGTCTTGGAAAGGGCCCCGGCCGCCAGGCCGTTCAGGTAGTAGACCTGGTAAAAGTCGGCCATGTAGGTGGCCACGTTGGGAGCCCGCTTGATCCCAGTAGCGTGGGCAAAGATGACGTTCGGGTACTTCTTCGCTCCCTCGAGGACCGCCTCCATGTACCCGAAGCTGGTGGCGAAGATCACCTGGCACCCTTCCTTCACGAAGCGGTCGATGACCGGAAGGGCCTGGGCCTCGGGCACGCTCTCCACGTACCGGGTCTCCAACCAGGGCAAGGCAGCCTCGGCCTTCTTCCGCCCCAGGTCATGGGCGTAGGTCCAGCCCGCATCCCCGATGGGCCCCACGTAGATGAAACAGGCCTTGAGCTTATCCCCTTGCCCCAAGGCCAAACCCAGAAGCACCAGCACAAGCGGCAGCAGTTTTCGCATCCTCTACCTCCCCCGCTCAAAGGGCACGCCCAGGGCCTTAGGGGCCCGGGTGCGGCCCGAGAGCGACAGGACCAGGATAACCAGAAGATAGGGCATGGCGGCAAAGGCCTCGGACGGTATAGGTACACTGCCCTGCAGGCGGAACTGCAGGAAGAAAAGTAGCCCGAAAAAGTACGCGCCGAAAACCGCCCTAAGGGGCTGCCAGGCCGCCAGGATCACCAAGGCGATGGCCACCCAGCCGAGCCCTGAGGTCATGCCGTCCGTCCAGGAGGGGCGGTAAGCCAGGGAGAGGTAGGCCCCAGCGAGCCCGACGAGCCCTCCCCCTAAGCCCAGGGCCCCATAACGCACCCCATCCACGTTCACCCCGAAGAGGTCTGCCGCCCTCGGGTTCTCCCCCACGCTGCGCAGGTACAGGCCAAAGCGGCTACCCAGCAAAAGGTAATGCAGGGCTAAAGCCAGACCCAAGGCCAAGAGGGCAAAGCCCTCCTCAGGCAGGGGGTGCGCCAGGGGCACCCCCTCGTACCGCTTCCCCAATAACCCTGAGGCTCCAAGCCCCAAGGCGGCCACCGCCAGCCCCGCCACAAACTGGTTGGCCCGGAGGGAAACCGTGAAAACTCCCAGGAAGAGCCCCAGGAACATCCCCACCCCTACCCCGGCCAAGGCCCCCAAAGCGGGACCGGCTTCCTGAGCCACCGCAAAGGCCGCCAGGGCAGAAAGGGCCATCATCCCCTCCACCCCCAGGTTCACGACCCCAGCCCGTTCGGAAAGAAGGGCCCCCAGGGAGGCCAGGAGGATAGGGGTGCCAAAGAGTACCGCACGCAACAGCGCCTCTTCCATTAGCGCCTCCAGACCAGGCGGTGGCGGCTTGCGGCCTCCGCCCCGATGAGGGCGAGGAGCAGAAGCCCAGCCACCACATCCACCACGCGAAAGGGCATGGACAGGGAAAGCTTCAGGGCATCCCCTCCAGCCAAAATCAGGCCCAGTAGGGGAGCGGTGAGGAGGACCAAGAGGGGCCTGCCCCGGGCCAGCCAGGCCGCCAGGATGGCGGTGAAGCCGTAGCCCAGAGAAATCTGAGCGGGCTCCAAGAGCCTCAGGTGGATCCCCGCCACCTCCCCTACCCCGGCGAAACCGGAAAGAAGGCCGGAAAGGGCCCCTGCCAAAAGAAGTAGCTGCCCCCCTTTCAAACCCAAGTAGCGGGCTACCTGAGGGTTCTCCCCCAGCACCCGCCACTCAAAGCCCAAGGGGGTGCGGAAGAGGAGGAGGTGCAAGGCCACCGCCGCCAGGACCCCCAGCAGCAAGGTGGGCCCGTGGACCAGGGTGTCCCCCAGCCGGGGAAGCTGGGCTTCCTGGGGAAACCGGTCGGTGTAAAGGAAGCCAAACACGAACTGCCCCTTCCAGGGACCCGCCACCAGGTAGACCACCAGGTAGTAGGCCAGGTAGTTCTGCATGAGGGTAGTGAGGATTTCGCTGGCCCCAAAGCGCACCCGGAGCCAGGCGGCCATCCCCACCCAGAAGGCCCCCAACCCCCCGCCCACGAGGAACATCAGGACCAGGGTCCAGGGGCCCGAGGGAAGAAAGAGGGCCACATAGGCCGCTCCCACCGCCCCCATGAGGAGCTGCCCTTCCGCCCCTATGTTGAAAAAGCCCACGCGAAAGGCCAGGGCCAGCCCCGAACCGATGAGGAGGAGCGGGATGGTACGCCGGGCCACCTCGGCCAGGCCCAGGCTGTCTCCCAAGGGCGAAAGGAGGAGGCCATAGGCCTTCAAGGGGGAAACCCCGTAGGCCCAGAAGAGAACGCCCAGGGCCAGGAGGGTCAAGGCCAGGAAGAGCCCATAGGTGAGGGCCACCTTCCCCGGGCTCGGGTTGGGGTCCAGCTCCCACCTCATGCTCGCCCCTCCGTCATCATGCGCCCAAGCCGCTCCCGGTCCGCCTCCTCCCGGGGCAGAGGCCCCACCAGGCGTCCGTGGTACAGGGCGGCCACCCGGTGGGAGAGGGACAAAATCTCATCTAGGTCCTCGCTCACCAGGAGAACCGCCGCCCCCTGGCGCACCAGGTCCAGGATGCGCCCGTGCACCTCCTCCGCCGCTCCCACGTCCACCCCGTAGGTGGGGTGCATGGCCAGGAGGAGTTTAGGCCCCCCCCGCAGTTCCCGGGCCAGGATCACCTTCTGGACGTTGCCGCCGGACAAAAAGCGCACCGGGGTGCGGGGCGAAGGGGTTTTTATGCCGTACTGGGCGATAAACCCCTGGGTGTCCTGCTCCAGGCGCCGGTAGTCCAGGAACCCGCCCCGGGCGTAGGACCGGTAGGTGCGTAGGGCCAGGTTTTCCGCCACGCTCATCCCCCCCACCACACCCATGGCGCGCTCCTCGGGGATGTGAGCAATGCCCAAGGAGAAGAGGCGAGCAGGATCCTTGGGGAGGGGTTTTCCCAAAAAGCGCACTTCCCCGCGGTAGGGCCTGAGGCCCGCCAGGGCCTCGAGGAGCTCCGTCTGGCCGCTTCCCGCCACCCCCGCCACCCCCAGCACCTCCCCGGCCCGCAGGGTAAAGGAAACCCCCTGCAGGGGAAAGCCGTGCCGGGGCACCAGAAGGTCCTGCACCTCCAAGACCACCTCCTCCCCTGGGGGCGGGGCCTTGGGCGGTGGGGCCACGCTCCGCCCCACCATGAGCCGCACCAGGAGGTCTTTGTCCGCCTCCCCCCGGCGCACCTCCCCCACCTTTTCCCCGCCCCGCAAGACCGCGATGCGGTCGGCGATGGCCAAGACCTCCTCCAGCTTGTGGCTGATGAAGATCACCGCCATACCCATCCCTTTGAGGCGGCGCACCTCTTGGAAGAGGCCTTCGGCCTCCTGCGGGGCGAGGACGCTGGTGGGCTCGTCCAGGATGAGGACCTTGGGCCGGTTGAGAAGGGCCCGCAGGAGCTCCACCCTCTGCTTTTCCCCCGCGGAAAGCCGCCCCACGGGGGCCTCGAGGTCCACGCCCAAGGGGTGGTCCCTGAGGAGGTCCCTCAACCGGCGCACCAGGGCACCCCGGGAGAAGAAGGCCGGCAGGTCCAGCCCCAGGGCCAGGTTCTCCGCCACGCTATGGGCCTCGATGAGCTCCGGGTGCTGGGGCACCAGGGCGATGCCTAAGCGCTGGGCGGCCCTAGGAGAAGGGATGCGCACCTCCCTACCCTCCAGGAAAATCCGCCCCTCGTCCGGGGCGTAGAGGCCGTAGAGGATGCTCACCAGCGTGGTCTTCCCTGCCCCGTTTTCCCCCAAAAGGGCGAGCACCTCTCCTGGGCCCACCTCGAGGGTCACCCGATGGTTGGCCACCACGGGGCCAAAGCGCTTGGTGATGTTCTCCAGTTGCAACATCGGCCGGGCCCAGGGCCCGGCCCTGAGGATACCACGACCTCCGTGCCCAAGGCCCAAAGAACCCTGAGGCCCAGACTTGACCGTTATACCGCATAGAGCCCCAGGAACCTGAGGGCGGAGAGGGGATGGAAGGAGA
>NZ_JAKEDT010000019.1 GCF_021462525.1 Thermus caliditerrae
GCTATTTCCTGTTCCCCCTCATCCCCAGGAGGCAAGGGATGTCCGAACTTAGAGGGAGAGCTCAGCGGGGGTGGTACCCTTCCCCCGTGGACAAACCCGCCCTGCGCCGCCGCGCTCTCAGCCTGTGGCGAAGCCTGGACCGCGAAGCCCTCTCCTCCCAGGTCCTAAAGGCGCTTCTGCCCTGGCTGAAAGTCATGGGGTTCCAGGACATCCTCCTCTACCATCCCCTCCCCCATGAGCTGGATCTTCTGGCGCTACCCCAGCGCTACCCGGCCCGCTACTACCTGCCCAAGGTGGCGGGAAAGGGGCTCACGGTCCACCCCTGGGGCCCCCTGGCCCCAGGCCCCTTCGGCCTCCTGGAGCCCACCACCCCCGCGGTGGACCCCGGGGTCTTGGACCTGGTGGTGGTGCCGGGGCTGGCCTTCGATCGGGAGGGCTACCGCCTGGGCCACGGCAAGGGGTTCTACGACCGCTTTCTGGCCTCGGTGGGGGCGGAAAGGGTGGGGGTGGTACCCGAAGCCCTGCTCTTTCCCCTTCTTCCCCACGATCCCTGGGATGTACCCGTGGAGTACCTGGCCACAGAAGGGGGGGTTCGTGGGGTTAGATGACCCAAGGAGCATGGCCCAACGGTGCTAGACTCTAGGCCATGCGGGGAGCGCTTCTGGACCGGGACGGCGTTCTCCTCCTCATGGACGAGGAGGCCCTTTACAAAAAAGCCCTGGAGCTTTCCATCCACGGGGCGGGGTTGGAAAAGGCCCTGGCCGCCCTGGCCCAGGTGGTGCACGAGATCAACGAAGCTGTGCGCCACCTCCAGGTGCGGACCCTCGAGGAGGAAGCCCGCTTCTGGCGGAAGCAGGTGTTGCGGGTTTCCCAGGAGCTTCGCGTGCCTGAAGCAAAGCTTCTTTCCCTGCGCTACTACCACTTCATGCGCCAAGCCCCTGGGGCAGAGGCGCTGCTCCGGAACCTCAAAGCCCAGGGGCTCAAGGTGGGGGTCCTCTCCAACACCCTCCCAAGCCTTCGGGAAAGCCTGGCCTACCACGGCCTAGCCCCTTACGTGGACGGCTTCTTTGCCTCCTGCGCCCTGGGGGTGGCCAAACCCGACCCCCGGGCCTTCCTCCTTGCCCTGAAAGCCCTCAGGCTCGCGCCCGAAGAGACCCTCTACCTGGACGACGACCCCGAGAACGTGGCAGTCGCCCGGAGGCTCGGCCTCCGGGCGGAAATCTACGCCCCTTACCAGAGGGCGCTGGGCAGTTGAAGCCGCAAGACCTTGCCGGCAGCAGTGGTCAGGAGGCGGTCGGGCCCCTCAGCCGCTAGCCCCTGCGCTTCCCCCAGGGGCAGTTCCGCCACGAGCACTTTGGCCACCGGCCTCACGGGAAGCGGGTTCCGCTCCTCCAGACCCCCTTCGTCCCAAGCGCTAAAGGCAATGTCTTCTCCGGCATTGAGGTTGACCCGATACACCCTTGCCTTTCCTGAAGCGCTCTCCATCACCAAGAGGTTTTTGGATTCGGGCCATGCCACGCCCGCCACGTGGGCCCCAGGTTCGTCCAGAAGATAGAGGTACTCCGCATACAGGCCCACCGGGTTGGCCATCAGCAGAACCAGACGCACCACGCGGCTGGGACAGGAGCAAAGGGGCCGGGCGTTGGCCACCACCAGGTAGTTTCCCGTGGGGTCCAGGGCCAGATGGCCCTCCTTCATGCCCTTGAAGACCGCCGGAAGCACCCCCTTACCCCCTTCCGCACCCAAGGGCACGTAGCGTTGCTTCCCATCCTCGAGGGCCCCTTCCCGGAGCACCCAGGGGGGTAGCGCCACCGCACCCGAAGGTACAGGGCCGATCTCCTTGAAGGCGCCCCCTTCCAGCACCCAGACCTTTTCCCCAACCACCACCGTGCGACCCCGTGCGGTCCCAACCCAGTGGCCGGCCATCTCCAGGGGTTCCAACCCCACCCCGGCCTGGGTGCCTCCCGTCGGCACGGAAGGCCCTGCGCCCACCGCAGGCTTAGGGCGTTTGGCCTCCACCACGGGGTGAAGAATGGCTAAAGCCTTGGCCAGCTGGTAGCGGTTCACCGGGGCCTCGAGGCCAAACGAGCCGTCAGGGTTGAGGTCCATAACCCCAGCCCCCACCACCCTGCGCACCGCGGTCGCCGCCCAGTGCCCCTGGGGCACGTCCCAAGGCAGAGCCCCTTCCTTAACCTCACCCAAACGCTCCAGCAGTTTGGACAACACCACGGCCAGCGCCGCCCTGGAAAGGGGCTCCTGCCCCCGGAAGGTGCCGTCGGGATACCCCGACACCAGCCCCCAGGCCACCGCCAACGCCAAAGGCTCCGCAGCCCAGTGCCCCTGGGGCACGTCGGGGAAGGACACCGCCCGGGCCTCCACGCCCAGCTCCTTCAGCACCCGGCCCAAGGCGGCCGCCAGCTGGTAGCGGTTAAGGGGCTCCTGTCCCCGGAAGGTGCCGTCCGGGTAGCCCTGCATCCACCCCGCGGCCACCACCCGCTCCACCTGCTCGGCCAAAGTCCCCTGGGGAAGGTCAGAAAAGGCCGCCCACGCCAAGCTCATCAGGAACAAAGCCGCTGTCCCTATCCGTTTCATAGTGAAACCCCTGCCCAGAATACAAGGGGGCCTGGACCATGTCCAGGCCCCCCTCGGCGACCCTCAGAGCACCGGTAGCTCCGCCACGGTGAGCACCTCCAGGGTGGGGCTTCCTTGACGGAAGGCGGCGAGCCGCGCCACCACCTTGCCCCCCGCCCGCTGGACCATGCGCTCCATGGCCTTCATGGTCTCACCGCTGGAAACCACGTCGGAGACCAAGGCCACCTTCTGGTTCAAAAGCTTCTCGGCGAAGCGCCGGTCCAGCCAAAGCACCTCCCCCACCCCCAGGGTCAGGGTCTGCACCTCCTGGATGATGGGGTCTTCCATGTAGGGGCGGCGGCGGCGCCGGGCCACCACGTAAGGTAGCCCCATCTCCTCCGCCAGCACGTGGGTGAGGGGAATGGGGCTTGTTTCCGTGGTGAAGAGGACCTCCGTGCCCGCGGGCACCAGGGGCCTCAGGGCCTTGGCCGCAGCCCGCACCAGTTCCGGATCCCCCAGGAACTCCACCAAGGGGATGCGCCGCCCCGGAAGGGGCTCAATGAGGGGGACGTGGCGGGTGACCCCGCCGATGGTGATGGGATAGGTCTCCATATAGACCTCCTACTCGGGTTTGAACAGGGGAAGGTGGCCCAAGGCGATCACGTCCTGGCGTGGCGTACCCTCGGTGAACACCGCCAGCACCGCCACCACCTGCCCCCCCACGCTCTCAATCAGCTCCCGGAGGCCGGAAAGGGTGGAACCGGTGGACACCACGTCGTCCACGATGGCCACCTTTTTCCCCCGAATGAGGGGGATATCCGCCCCATCCAGCACCAAGAGCTGGGGTTTGCCCGTGGTGATGGACAGCACCTGGCGGCTCACGGGGTTGATCATGTAGGGCTTCTCCGTTTTCCGAGCCACCACGTAGGGGCGCTGGGCAATGCGGGAAAGGGCGTGGGCCAAGGGCACCGCCTTGACCTCGGGGGTAACCAGGGTTTCCACCTCCGGGGGCAGGCGCCTAGCCAGCTCCTCCGCGGCGGCCTCGGTGAGCTCGGTGTCCCCCAAAAGGTTCAGTAGGGCCACAGCCACGTCTGGCCCCACCTGGACGATGGGAAGCTCGCGGCGCACCCCGGCGATCTCCACAGGGTAAGTCCTCACGCCGCCCAGTCTATACTCAAAGTATGCTCAGCGCCAAGATTGAAACCCTGGGCGTGGACCCCCAAAACGGCAGCGTGGTGGTCCTGCTCAGGACGGAGAACGACAAGCTTCTGCCCATCGTGATTGGCCCCCTCGAGGCCCATCACATCGTGGTGGCCCTGCAGGGGGAAAAGCCCCCCCGTCCCCTCACCCCCGACCTCCTCCTCTCGGTGATGGACATGCTCCAGGGCAAGCTGAAGCGGGTGGAGATCACCGACCTCCAAGACGGCACCTTCTACGCCCGCCTCATCCTGGAACACCGGGGCATCGAGCTGGAGGTGGACGCCCGCCCCTCCGACGCCATGGCCCTGGCCCTGAGGGCCCAGGCCCCCATCCTGGTGGCGGAGGAGGTGGTGGAGAAGGCCGGGGTGGAGGAAGCCACCCTCAAGCCCCACGGGGCTGCGGAAGCCTAGTGCGCCGCACCCTGGCCCTCCTCCTTCTCCTGGGCCTGGCCCAAGCGGAGCGCCTGGCGGTGATGGGGGACTGGGGGCAGGACACCCCAGGCCGGGCCCAGGTGGCCGCCCTCCTGCGCCAAGAGCACGCCCGAAGCCCCCTGGCCGCCCTCCTCACCGCTGGGGACAACTTCTATCCCAAAGGCCAGGTGGTGGAGCGCTTCCTCCAAGAGCTCCCCCCCGTGCCCCTCTACCCCGCCTTCGGAAACCACGATGCCCCCAACCTGCCCAACCAGCTGAAGCGCTTCGGCTTGGAACGACCCACCTACCGGGTGCGGCTTGGGTCCCTCGAGGCCTTCATCCTCTACACGGAAGGGGACCTCTTGGCCCAGCGGCGCTGGCTGGAAGAAGCCCTGGCCACCTCCCAAGCCCCCTGGCGGATGGTGGTCCTGCACCGCCCCCTCTACTCCTCGGGGCTCCACGGGGGAAGTCCCACCCTGCGGAGCCTCCTGGAACCCCTCCTCCTGCGCTTCCAGGTGCCCCTGGTCCTGGCCGGGCACGACCACCACTACGAGCGCCTGGAGGTGGGCCCCACCGCCCACCTGGTGGTGGGGGGCGGCGGCGCGAGCATTTACCCCACCAAACCCCCTTCCCCCCAGAGCCGGGCCGTGGCCGTGGCCCACCACGCCCTCTTTCTAGAAGTCCAGAAAGGCGCCCTGGTGGGCTATGCCCTGAGCCCCGATGGGCGGGTGCTGGACCGCTTTACCCTCAGGAAGGGCTCCCCATGACGTGGACGTGCACGTGGAAGACCTCCTGTCCCCCCTTTGCCCCCACGTGCACCTGTACCTTGTAGCCCTCCAGGCCCAGGAGCTTCGCCACGCGGTTGGCGGTGCGGAAAAGGGCCCCAAGTTGCCTTTCCCCCTCCTCGGTGTCGGGGTAGTCGGAAAGCTTCTCCACGTGCTCCTTGGGCACCACCAGGACGTGCACCGGAGCCTTGGGCCTTATGTCGTGGAAGGCCACGAAGCCCTCGTCCTCGTACACCTTCCTCGAGGGCAACTCCCCCCGGATAATCCGGCAGAAAACGCAGTCCATGGGGAAAGTCTACCCTAGAGGGAGTTCCAGGGGCAGGGAGGCCGCCTCCTTCACCCCCTCCACCCGGCCCAGGAGGACGTACCCTTCCACCCCCTCCACCTGGGCCCACACCGTCTCCCCCGGCCGGGCCGGGCCGGAGAGCTTAGCCTCGTAGTAGTCCGGGGTGTGCCCTAAGGCCAGGTTCCCCTGCACCCTTTCCACCAGCACCTCCACCCGGCTCCCGAGCTTAGGGCGGAGGCGCTCTTCCGCCAGGCGCTGGGCCAGGGCGATGAGCTCCTTGGTGCGCCGCTTCCTGACCTCAGGGGGCACCTGGGGCATGGCGGCGGCCCGGGTTTTGGGACGAGGAGTGTAGGTGAAGGCGTGGACCCGGGTGGGCCTGAGCTCCTCCAGGAAGGCCAGGGTCTCCCGGTGCTCCTCCTCGGTCTCGGTGGGAAGCCCGGCGATCACGTCGGTGGTGAGGGCGAAACCAGGAATGAGCTCGTAGGCCCTGGCCACCAGGGCGCGGTAGTAGGCCTTGTCGTAACGACGGCCCATGAGCCTGAGGAGGCGGTCGGAACCCGTCTGCAGGGAGAGGTGCAGGTGGGGCCGAACCTCAGGGGCGTGGCGGGCGAGGACCCGGAGGAGGTCTTCCCCGGTGTCCTCGGGCTCAATGGAGGAAAGACGCACCTTGGCCCCCAGGTGACGGAGGTCCTCCACCAGGCCCGCCAGGCCCCTGGGGTGGCCCCGGTAGCTGCCAAGCCGAACCCCGGTGAGCACAATCTCCTTCACCCCTACCCCTAGGAGGGCCTTGGCCTCCGCCAGGGCCTCCCGGTAGTCCCGGTGGCGCTCCTTGCCCCGGAGGCGGGGGATGATGCAGTAGGCGCATCCCGCCTGGCAGCCATCCTGCACCTTCAAAAAGGCCCTCACCCGGCTATTGAGTAGCCCCCTCTCCCCTGCCCCCCAGAACTCGTTGGGGGGAGTGGTGATGGGGTCCGCGGGGAGGCCGAAGTGCTCCAGGATCACCTTGGGAAGCTCCGCTTTGCGAGAGTTGGGCACCACGGCGTCCGCCCCCAGCTCCCGCACCGCCTCGGGGGAGAGCTCGGCGTAGCACCCCGTGACCACGATGAAGGCCTCTGGATTGGCCCGCCTGGCCCGGCGGATCTCCTTGCGTGCGTCCGCCTCGGCGGTGGTGGTCACCGCGCAGGTGTTGATGACCACCAAGTCCGCCCCCTCCTCCAGGGGAACCACCTCCGGCTCCAGGGCTTTGAGGAAGCCCAAGAGGGCTTCGGTTTCCACCTGATTTACCTTGCAACCCAAGGTGCGGAACGCCGCGCGCATCCTTCCCATTCTGGTAACCTTAAAGGGCTTCGTCAACGACCTTGGTCAGAGTGTGAGCCCCCCCACTTGCGGTGAAAACTCCATGGGTTGTAGCATTGCGAGCGTCTGCCCCAAGATATGGGGGAAAGCCCGCGGGGCAAGCGTCATTGCCCGCCCACACACCGGAGGCATTTATGGAGCATTTCTTTGACGAACACGCGCAAGCCATCGCCAAGCGCCAGTATTTGCAGGAGGGGGACGGGGACATCCTGGGCATGTTCCGCCGGGTGGCCCGGGAGATCGCCAAGGTGGAAAAACCTAAGGACCGGGCCTACTGGGAGGAGAAGTTCTACAACCTCATGGCCTCCAAGCGCTTCTCCCCCGGGGGGCGCATCCTGGCGGGGGCTGGCACCGCCCACGGCAACCTTCTGAACTGCTTCGTGCAAGGGGCCACGGAGAACCCCCCGGAAAGCTTTGAAGGCATCATGGAGGTGGCCAAGAAGCTGGCCCTGGTCACCAAGGTGGGCGGGGGCAACGGGGTCAACCTGGACCCCTACCGCTCCCGGGGCGGCCGCAAGCGCCAAGCGGTGCGGGGTGTGGCCTACCTCGCCACCGAGCACAAGGACGTGGAGGACTTCATCCGAGGCCTCATGCGTCCCCCCACCAACCCCGACGGCCCCAAGGAGGAGATCGCCCTTAAGAACTTCGTGCGGGTGGTCTACGGGGAGCTTCCCCCCGAGCTGAAGGCCCTGGCGGAACGCTACGGCGTGCTCACGGTGAAGGAACCTCCTCAGGAGCTCATCCGGGTGCCGGACGACATGGGAGGCATCATCGAGGCCGCCAAGGAGGCCGCGGACCTGGCCCGGCGGGGCCAGGAACCCCACGTGGACTTTAGCCTCCTAAGGCCGGAGGGAGCTCCCATCCGGGGCTCCGGGGGGACCAGCTCCGGGCCCGTGAGCTTCCTCTTTGAAATCTTTGACCACTTCCTGGAATGGGCCGCCCTGGGGGCAGAGGCGGCGGGCCCGGTGGCTACCTTGCGCTACGTGTACGCCCCGGTCCTCCGGGTGGTGCGCCAGGGGGGGACGCGGAGGGGTGCGGGAATGGCCACCCTCTCCATCGAGCACCCCGACCTCCTGGACTTCCTCACCGCCAAGGACCTGGACCGGGAGAAGGCCGAGGGGGACATCTCCACCTTCAACATCTCCGTCCTGGTCACGGACGCTTTCATGAAGGCCCTGGAGGCGGACGCCCTCTGGCCCGTGACCCCGGTGGAGGTGTCGGGCAAGTACTACCCCCACCCGGTGGAGGGCCCCTACACGGGGAAGGTGCCCGAACTCCCCGAGCGGGCGGACGGGGCCAAGCCCGTGCCCCTCTACAGCGGCCAGGTACCTGCCCGCTGGCTCTGGCACGAGATCGCCTGGCACGCCTGGGCCACGGGGGAGCCGGGGCTCATCTTCGTGGACCGGATCAATGAGCTTTCTGCCCTCAAGGGCTTGGGGGAGCGATACCAGATCCGCTCCACCAACCCCTGCTTCGTGGGCTCCACCCGTATCCCCACGGAACACGGCCTGGTACCCATCGCCGAACTCGCTGAGAAAGGGAGCTTTTTCCTGGTCACCGACAACCGCGCCCCCTTCGGAGGGGTGGGGCACCCCTTACCGCACACGGGCACCACGGTACGCCGGGCCGCCAAGGCCTTTTTCACCGGGGTGAAGCCTGTGGTACGCCTCAGGACCCGGGAGGGCCTCGAGCTCACCCTCACCCCCGACCACCTGGTCCTCACCCCAGAGGGTTACCGGGAAGTTGGCACGCTAAAGCCCGGAGACCGCGTTCTGGTACAAAGCGGCGAAGGGCTTTTCCCCAAGGAAGACCTCCTTCCCCCACCCGTTCTGGCGGTGGTCCGGGAACGGGTGGCCACTGCCGGAAGCCGAAGCGGGCAGGGCCGGGAGGACGTGAAGGCGCAGTATGCCCACCTGCCCACCCGTTGGAGCCAGGAGCTGGGCGTGGCCTTAGGCTGGCTCCTGGGAGACGGGTACCTGCGGGAAGACGGGGTAGGGTTCTACTTTTCGCGAAAGGACTTTGAGGAGGTGTCCTGGCTGCCCACCTTGCTCCAGGACTGGTTTGGCAGAGGAACCCTTCAGGAAACCCCCTTCAACACGTACCACCTGCACTTCAACCGAATCCCCGCGGAGTTCTTCCAAGCCCTGGGAGTCAAACCCGCCAAGGCCACGGAAAAGCGGGTCCCCGAAAGCCTCTTTCGGGCTCCTCGGGAAGCGGTGGTGGGGTTCCTGCGGGGCCTCTTCAGCGCGGACGGCTCGGTTCAGGTGAACCCAAGGAAGCAAGACGCCACCGTCCGCCTGGCCTCCTCCAGCCTGGGGCTTTTGCAGGACGTCCAGCTCCTGCTTCTCAACCTGGGTATCTACGGGAAAATCCACAGGCGGCGGGCCGCAGGGCACAAGCTCCTGCCCGACGGCCGGGGCGGGCGTAGGACCTATCCCGTGGCCGAGCAGTACGAGCTCATCCTGGGAGGACAAAACCGCGATCGCTTTACCGAGGCGGTGGGCTTTCTCCAGCCCGAAAAGCAGGAGAAGCTGCGTGCCTTTTTGCAGCAACGCTCCCGGGGTAGCTACCGCAAACCCTTTGTGGCCACGGTGGCCTCGGTGGAACCCGCTGGCACGGCACCTGTATACGACCTTACCGAGCCGGTCACCCACAGCCTGGTGGCCGAAGGCCTTGTCTGCCACAACTGCGGGGAGATCCCCCTCACCGTGGGCGAGCCCTGCGACCTGGGGGCTTTGAACCTGGCGGCCTACGTGAAGGACGGGGAGTTCCAGATGGCGGAGTTCCGGAAGGACGTCCCCACCGCCATCCGCTTCCTGGACAACGTTCTCGATGTCAACAAGTTCGCCCTTCCCGACAACGAGGAGGCGGCCAAGAAGCTCAGGAGGCTCGGCCTTGGGGTCATGGGCCTGGCGGACGCCCTCATCAAGATGGGCCTCCCCTACTCCTCGGAAAAGGCCAGGGAGAAGGTCTACGAGATCATCTCCGCCATGCGGGAGGAAGCCATCCGGGCCTCGGAGGCCCTGGCGGAGGAGCGGGGGGTCTTCCCCCTTTACGAGGAACACCGGGACTACTTCCAGGCCCTAGGGGTGAAGCCCCGGCGCAACGTGGCCGTCCTCACCGTGGCCCCCACCGGCACCACCTCCATGCTCATGGGGGTCTCTAGCGGCATCGAGCCCGTCTTCAGCCCCTTCGTCTGGCGCAGGATCGGCGGGGAGTACAAGCCCCTTCTGCACCCCCTCTTCGTGGAGCTCATGGAGGCCCACCCCCCAGCCCCCGGCTACGAGAAGGACGGCAAGTGGGACTGGGACAAGGTGATCGCCGCCATCCAGGAGGACGGGCACGGCTCGGTCAAGAACCTCCCCTTCGTGCCCGAGCCCATCCGGGAAGTCTTTGAGTGCGCCCACGACATCCACCCCTTGGACCATGTGCGCATGCAAGGGGTAGTGCAGCGGGCTTTCGACGCCGAGGGGTTGGCAGCCAACAGCCTCTCCAAGTGCATCGCCAAAGGCACCCTGATCCCCACCTCCCGCGGCCTGATACCCATAGAAGACCTCGCTCCCCCTCACCCGGAAGACACCTTTGCCCCAGTGGAGGGGCTCTACACCGCCGAAGGGTACCGCATCACGGCCCATTATGCCGCCGGGAAGAAGCGGGCGGTTAGGATCCGCCTGGATAACGGGGCGGAGCTCGTGGGGGCCTGGGAAAGCCACCGGGTGCTCACCCCCAGTGGCTGGCGGCTCATGCGGGACCTTGCTCCCGGGGACGTGGTGCTGGGCAAGCTGGTACCCTCTCACGGCCCGGGCGGCGCTCCCCTTCCGCAGGATTACCCTCTGCTGACCAACGCCAAGAACCTGCCTCTTCCCGAGCGTATGTCCCCTGATCTGGCCCTCTTCCTGGGCATGATGGCCGCGGACGGGTCCACAGTGGAGAGCACGGGCTTCGTGGGCATCGCCACCAAGAGCGAAGAGGTAGAGGCAGCCTTCCGAGATGTGGTCCAGAAGCTTTTTGCGACCCAACCCAAGTGCACTTTGGACAAGCGCACCGGGGTGCGCAACCTCTACTTGACCTCTCGGCGCCTGGCCCGCTTGGTGGAGGACTTAATCGGCAAAGGGGCCCGGAACAAGCGAACCCCCCAACAGATCCTGCAGGGCAGCCCCGAAGAGAAGCTGGCCTTCCTCAGGGGGCTCACCCTCGACGGGTACGCCCGGCCCGACCTTGGCCTGGTGGTCTATGAGGGGCGGAGCCAGCGCTTGGCCTACGAGGCAGCAGAGCTGGCCCGCAGTTTCGGCCTGCCCACGGTCTACCAAGGGCGCAAACGGGTGGAGGCGACGAAGGAAAGCTACTTCGTCTATTCCGCGGTGGTTTCGGGCCCCCTGCAGGACCTCATCGAGCCCATTGAGTCCCACAAGCGGATACCCAGGGTGGAAAAGCTCTATCGGGTCTTCGTTCCTGAAACCCTGGTAGCTGCCACCCGCGTGGGCCCGGACCATCCGGGTTACGCCAACCTGAAGTCCATACGCCACCGGGGGGTTCAGGTAGCCTACAACCGAACCGCGGATCGCCTGGGGTGGCCCACGGAGGTCCTCGCCTACCGGGTGGTGGAGGTGGAAGAGGTGGGCGAGGTGGAGATGTACGACATTGAGGTGGACGAGGTTCACAGCTATGTGGTCAACGGCATCCTCTCCCACAACACCATCAACCTCCCCAACCAGGCCACCGTGGAGGACGTGGAGGCCGCCTACGCCGAGGCCTACCGCACGGGGTGCAAGGGCATCACCGTGTACCGGGACGGCTCGAGGGAGTTCCAGGTGCTCACGGTAAGGAAGGAAACCAAAGAGGAGCAGAAGGCCGAGCCTGTCCCCGAGGCCAAAGAGGTCCAGGCGGCAGGCCCCTCGGAGGAGGCTCCCCCCGCCCCCTCCCGGCCCGGCCAGCCGGTCTACGAGCGCCCGGGGAGGCTTCTGGGCTTCACCGACATGGTCAAGCTTCTCTCCCCTGATGGGCAAAAGCGGAGCTTCCTGGTCACGGTGAACCTGCTGGGGGACAAGCCGATTGAGGTCATCCTCACCTCGGGCAAGGCGGGGGACGAGGCCAACGCCGACTCCGAGGCCCTGGGCCGGGTGGTGTCCATCGCCCTGCAGTACGGCGTGCCCCCAGAAGCCTTGGTGCGCACCCTCCGGGGCATCAACGGCGGTCTTTACGGCACCTACCAGGGCAGGCTGGTGTCCAGCAAGGCGGACCTCATCGCCGTGGCCCTGGAAACCATCCCGGAGGCCTTCAAGGGCGCACCTGCGGCCCCACCCCCACCGGTGGTGGAGCCCCTCCCAAGCCTCTCCGGAGGCGGCATCGAGCTGGCGGGCGCCAGCAAGTGCCCTTCCTGCGGGGAAAAAGCCCTGGTGCGGGAGGAAGGGTGCTGGAAATGCCAGGTCTGCGGCTATTCCAAGTGCGGGTAAGGCGCTGAGCGCCAGGGGCCGGGCCGAAGGGTCCGGCCTTATACTTCTCCCATGAGGGTCCGGGTGAAGATCTGTGGCCTCACCCGCCTCGAGGACGCCCTCCTGGCGGAGGCCCTGGGCGCCTACGCCCTGGGCTTCGTCCTCGCCCCGGGTTCCAAAAGGCGCATCTCCCCGGAAGCCGCCCGGATCATCTCCGGAGCCCTGGGACCCTTGGTGGTGCGGGTGGGGGTCTTCCGCGACCAGGAGCCAGAGGAAGTGCTAACGCTCATGGAGAAGGCCCGGCTCCAGGTGGCCCAGCTCCACGGCCAAGAGCCCCCGGAGTGGGCGGAAAGGGTGGGGCGCTTCTACCCGGTGGTTAAAGCCTTCTCCCTGGAAGGCCCGGCGAGGCCCGAGTGGGCCGATTACCCGGCCAACGCCCTCCTCCTGGACGGGAAGGCCCCCGGGAGCGGGGAGGGCTACCCCAGGGCCTGGGCCCTTCCCCTCTTGGGGACGGGAAAACTGGTCATCCTGGCGGGGGGCATTACCCCGGAGAACCTGGAGGAGGTCTTGTCCCTAGGGCCCTACGCCATCGACCTGGCCAGCGGGGTGGAGGAGGCCCCTGGGGTGAAAAGCCAGGCCAAGCTCAAGGCCTTCTTCGCCCGCTTGGAAGCGTGGAAGCCGGGGGTATGATGGGGGCGTGATCGGCAGGAAGCACCCCCTCTTTCCCTACCTCGAGGCCATGCTGGAGGCCGCCCACCTGGCCCAGGGCATCCACCGCTACTACCTGGAAAAGGGCTTCACCCAAGGCACCAAGTCCGGTCCCACCGACCTGGTAACCCAGGCGGACCGGGAGTCGGAGGAAGCCCTTAAGGCCATGCTCCTCTCCCGCTTCCCCGAGGCGGGCTTCCTGGGGGAGGAGGGGGGCAGCGAAGGCGGTAAGGCCTTGCGCTTCATCGTGGACCCCTTGGACGGCACGGTGAACTACGCCCACGGCTTTCCCTTCTATGGGGTTTCCATCGCCTTGGAGGTGGAGGGACAAGTTCAGGTGGGGGTGGTGATGGACACCAGCCGGGGGGAGGCCTTTTACGCGGTGCGGGGCGAGGGGGCTTACCTCAACGGGAGGCCCATCCGGGTCACGGAACGGAAAGAGCTTCTGGGAAGCCTCCTCGCCACCGGGTTCCCCTACGACGTGGCCAAGGACCCGGAGAACCTCACCTACTTCCAGCGGGCCCTTTCCAAAGGGCTTCTGGTGCGCCGCCCTGGGGCCGCCGCCTTGGACCTGGTCTACGTGGCCGCGGGGCGGCTGGACGGCTTCTGGGAGGTCAAGCTCAACCCCTGGGATGTGGCCGCGGGCTGGCTCATCGTGGAGGAGGCGGGGGGCCAGGTCACCGACCTGGAGGGGAAGCCTTACCGCCTGGGCCACCGCTACATCGTGGCCAGCAACGGGCGGATCCACGAGGCCCTGCGGAAGACCCTCTTGGCGGAAGGCTAGGTGCCCGCCCACGAAGCTGGCCCCATGGGCAAGGGCCGGAAGCGCCTTGTCCCGGGCCTTTCTTGGGCCTCTGTCGGGGTACTTAGGCCGCAACGGAGCGCTTAAAATGGGGGGCGGTATGGACCTCGAGGCCAAGAAGAAAGTCCTCCGGAGCTTCACCTACGGCCTGTACATCTTGACCGCCAAGGACGGCGAGGAGTACGCCGCGGGCACGGTGAACTGGGTAACCCAAGCCTCCTTTACCCCGCCCCTCATCGCCCTGGGGGTGAAGCGGGATAGCCGCCTGCACGAACTCATCGGGCGCACGGGGAAGCTCGCCCTTATGACCCTGGCCCAGGACCAGAAGGGCATCGCCCAGGACTTCTTCAAGCCCACCCAGCGGGAGGGAGACACCTTGAACGGCCACCCCTTTGCGCCCTCCCCCACCTTCGGGCTTCCCCTCCTCACCGAGCTCCCCTACTGGCTGGAAGCCGAGGTGCGCCACCTCTACGAGGGCGGGGACCACAGCCTGGTGGTGGCGGAGGTGGTGGAGGCGGGGGTGCGCTTTGAGGCCAAGCCCCTGGTCATGTGGGATACGGGTTGGTTTTACGGGGGCTAAGTACCCCGTCGTGGCTTGCGCCACGACGGGGACCCCAAAGAGGCCATGAGCAAGCCACTTTGGCTTTGACCGATGGAGCAACCTTTGGGTGCGGATGCTTAGGGCAACAAGGCCAGCGGCACCTCCTGCCCTTCTGGCAGGAGAAAAGCCCTAAAACCATCGGTGCCGAAGATGACGTAGGGCACCCGCCAGCGGGCCTCCTTGATGTCCGTGGGGCTGGGGAAGGCGGGGCCCCGGGGATGGGAGTGGTAGATGGCGAGGAGGGCAAGCCCCTCCCTCTCCAGCGCTTTCAGGGCCTTGAGGAGGGCCAAGGGCTCCGCCAGGTAGCCGGTAAGGGGCTCAGGGTGGGCGTTGGGTAGAGGGATAACCCGCTCCACCTCCCGCCTCCCCGCCCAAAGCCCCACCCCCTCCTTGGGCGCTTCCCGGGCCAAGTGGGCCCGGGTCGTCTCCAGAAGCCTTCTCGGGACGTAGAGCACTTGGGACAATCGCCCCCTCCTTGGCCCTATACTATGGGCACCTAGAAGGAGGGACCATGGCCAAGCTAGCTGCGCTGACCCGAACCGTCGCCCTGGTGGGCCACGCGGGAAGCGGCAAAACCACCCTCACCGAAGCGCTTCTCTACAAGACCGGAGCCAAGGACCGAATGGGCCGGGTGGAGGACGGCACCACCACCACCGACTACACCCCCGAGGCCAAGCTCCACCGCACCACGGTGCGCACCGGGGTAGCCCCCCTGCGCCACAAGGGGCACCGCATCTTCCTCCTGGACGCCCCCGGCTACGGGGACTTCGTGGGGGAAATACGGGGAGCCCTGGAGGCCGCGGACGCCGCCCTGGTGACGGTATCCGCGGAAAGCGGGGTACAGGTGGGCACGGAAAGGGCTTGGACCGTGGCCGAGAGGCTGGGCCTGGCCCGCATGGTGGTCATCACCAAGCTGGACAAGGGTGGGGATTACTACGCCCTTTTGGAGGACCTCCGGGCCACCCTGGGCCACATCCTGCCCATCGACCTGCCCCTTTTCGAAGGCAGGCGCTGGGTGGGGCTCATCGACGTCTTCCACGGCAAGGCCTACCGCTACCAGAACGGGGGGGAAGTGGAAGTGCCCCTGCCTGAGGGGGAGAAGGAGCGCGCCGAGCGCTTCCGCCAGGAGGTCCTCGAGGCCATCGTGGAAACCGATGAAACCCTCCTGGAGAAGTACCTGGAAGGGGAGGAGGTCACGGGGGAGGCCCTGGAGAGGGCCTTCCACGAAGCGGTGCGCAAGGGCCTCCTCTACCCGGTGGCCCTGGCTTCGGGCACGGAGGGCATCGGGGTTTTGCCCCTTCTAGACCTCATCCTGGAAGCCCTGCCCTCCCCCGAGGAGCGCTTCGGGGAAGGCCCTGCCTTGGCCAAGGTCTTCAAGGTCCAGGTGGACCCCTTCATGGGCCAGGTGGCCTACGTGCGCCTCTACCGGGGCCGGCTGAAGCCGGGGGACGCCCTCTTGAGCGAGGCGGGGTCGGTGCGCCTCCCCCACCTCTACGTGCCCATGGGCAAGGACCTCCTGGAGGTGGAGGAGGCCGAGGCGGGCTACATCCTGGGCCTGCCCAAGGCGGAGAACCTTCACCGGGGGATGGTCCTGTGGCAAGGAGAAAGGCCGGAGAGCGAGGAGGTGCCCTTCGCCCGCCTGCCCGAACCCAACGTGCCCGTGGCCATCCACCCCAAGGGCAAGACCGACGAGGCCAAGCTGGGGGAGGCCTTGAGGAAGCTTCTGGAGGAGGACCCCAGCCTCAAGCTGGAGCGCCAGGAGGAAACCGGGGAGTTCCTCCTGTGGGGCCACGGGGAGCTCCACCTCACCACCGCCAAGGAGCGCCTGTCGGACTACGGGGTGGAGGTGGACTTCAGCGTCCCCAAGGTGCCCTATCGGGAAACCATCCGCCGGGTGGCGGAAGGTCAGGGCAAGTACAAGAAGCAGACCGGGGGCCACGGCCAGTACGGGGACGTGTGGCTCCGCCTGGAACCCGCCCCCGAGTACAGCTTTGAGTGGCGCATCACCGGCGGCGTCATCCCCAGCAAGTACCAGGAGGCCATTGAAGAAGGGATCCTCGAGGCGGCCAAGAAGGGGGTCCTGGCAGGCTATCCGGTGATGGGCTTCAAGGCCATCGTCTACAACGGCTCCTACCACGAGGTGGACTCCAGTGACCTCGCCTTCCAGATCGCCGCCAGCATGGCCTTCAAAAAGGTGATGGAGCAGGCGAGCCCCGTTCTCCTGGAGCCCATCTACCAGATCAAGGTGGTGGCCCCCCAGGACCGGGTGGGGGACATCCTTTCGGACCTCCAGGCCCGGAGGGGGCGCATCCTGGGCATGGAGCAGGAGGGGGCCCTGGCCGCGGTGCGGGCCGAGGTGCCTTTGGCGGAGGTCTTGGAGTACTACAAGGCCCTCCCCAGCCTCACCGGAGGGGCCGGGGCCTACACCCTAGAGTTCAGCCACTACGCCGAGGTGCCGCCCCACCTGGCGCAGAAGATCGTGCAGGAAAGAAGGGCCGCCGAGGGGCAATAGGCCCTAGCACCGCTTCCCAAAACCCTCTAACCTGGGGAGAGGAGGCCATGGCATGGCGGAGGCTCCCCAGGCGCTTTCCCTTCTTCGGGAAGCCCTAAACCGGGTGCTCTTCGGGCAGGAGGAGGCCATAGAGGCCCTTTTGGCCACCCTCCTGGCCCGGGGGCACGCCCTTTTGGAAGGGGTGCCGGGCTTGGGCAAAACCCTCCTGGCGGAAAGCTTCGCCAAAGGAAGCGGCCTCAGCTACAAGCGCATCCAGTTCACCCCCGACCTCCTGCCCCAGGACCTCACGGGAAGCGAGGTCTTCCGCGAGGGGCGCTTCGAGTTCCTCCCAGGGCCCCTCTTCGCCCAGGTGGTGTTGGCCGATGAGGTCAACCGGGCCCCGCCCAAGGTGCAGTCGGCTCTCCTCGAGGCCATGCAGGAAAGGGCGGTGACCGCAGGGGGGGTGCGCCACCCCCTGCCGGAGCCCTTCTTCGTGGTGGCCACGCAAAACCCTTTAGAGCTCGAGGGCACCTACCCTCTGCCTGAGGCCCAGCTGGACCGCTTCACCGCCAGGATCCCCTTCCGCCCCCCCAGGCGGGAGGTGTGGCTCAAGATCCTCACGGAAGAGCCAAAGGTGCCCGAGCCCCAAAAGGTGGACTTCCTCAAGGCGCAGGCCGAGGCGCGGGAGGTGCGGGTGGCCAAGGAGGCCCTGGAGGCCATCACCCACGTGGCCTTCCTCACGGGGGAGGACCGGCGCCTCCGCATGGGCCTCTCCCCCCGGGGGGCCAAGGCCTGGCTGGCCTTGGCCAGAGCCCTGGCCTACCTGCGGGGCAAGCCCCTGGTGGACTGGAAGGAGCTCAAGGACGCCGCCTTCCTTGCCCTCCCCCACCGCCTCTTCCTCACGGAGGAGGCCCTCTACGAGGGGGAGAGCCCTGAAGGGGTGTTGAAGGAGGTTTTGCGGAAAGGAGGGATACCGTGAGGTGGGTGCGCTTTTTTACGGAAGTGGGCCTGGAGGACGTGCCCCTGGTGGGGGGAAAGAACGCCTCCTTGGGGGAGATGATCCGCGAGCTTGCCCCCTTGGGGGTCAAGGTGCCCGGAGGGTTCGCCACCACCAGCGAGGCCTACTGGCACTTCCTGGAACATAACGGCCTCCGTGAAGCCATCGCCCAGGAGCTTGCAGGGCTGGACGTGGAGAACCCCGCCGCCTTGCAAAGGGCCAGCCGCCGCCTGCGGAATCTGATCCTAAAGGGGAAGTACCCGGAGGACCTCGAGGAGGAGATCCGCCTCGCCTACCGGAAGCTTTCCGAGGAGGCTGGGGAAGAAGCCCTTCCCGTGGCGGTGCGCAGCAGCGCCACCGCCGAGGACCTCCCCACCGCCAGCTTCGCCGGGCAGCAGGAGAGCTACCTCTACGTCCAGGGGGAGGAAGACCTCCTTCTGCATGTGAAGCGGGCCATGGCCAGCCTCTTCACCGCCAGGGCCATCAGCTACCGGGCCCACATGGGCTTCGACCACCTGAAGGTGGCCCTTTCCGTGGGCGTTCAGCGCATGGTGCGGGCCGACACCGCCAGTAGCGGGGTCATCTTCACCCTGGACCCCGACACCGGCCACCCGGGCTTCGTCTACATCACCGCCATCTGGGGACTGGGGGAGAACATCGTCCAGGGGCGGGTGGGGCCGGACGGGTACTACGTGCACAAGGAGACCCTGAAGCAGGGGTACAAGGCCTTGGTCCACAAGCGCCTGGGCTCCAAGGAGCTCACCCTGGCCTTCGACCCCAGAGAGGGCCGCCTGAAAAACCGCCCCACCCCCCCCTACCTCCGGAACCAGTTCGCCTTGGCCGATGCGGAAGCCCTCCTCCTCGCGGACTGGTCCTTGAAGATCGAAGAGCACTACAGCCAAAAGCGGGGGGCTCCCACCCCCATGGACATCGAGTGGGCCAAGGATGGCCCCACCGGGGAGCTCTTCATCCTCCAGGCCCGGCCCGAAACCGTGCACTCCCAGAAGACCCCCGTCCTCAGGGTCTACCGCCTCCAGGAGCGGGGAGAGGTCCTGGCGGAGGGCTTGGCGGTGGGGGAGGCCATCGCCACGGGCAAGGCCCGGGTGCTCAAGGACCCCAAGGAGATGGACCGCTTCCAGGAGGGAGAGGTGCTGGTCACCGAGACCACCAACCCCGACTGGGAGCCCATCATGAAGCGGGCGGCGGCCATCGTCACGGAACGGGGCGGGCGCACCTCCCACGCCGCCATCGTGGCCCGGGAGCTGGGGGTGCCCGCGGTGGTGGGGGCTATGGGAGCCACGGAACGCATCCCCGACGGGGAAGCGGTCACGGTCTCCTGCGCCGAAGGAGAAACGGGCCGGATCTACCGGGGGGCGTTGCCCTTTGAGGTGGAAGAGGTGCGCCCCGACACCCTGCCCAAGACCCGCACCCAGATCCTGGTCAACGTGGGCACCCCGGACGAGGCCCTAAGGGCCAGCCTCCTCCCCACGGACGGGGTAGGGCTTTTGCGCATGGAGTTCGTCTTCGCCAGCCACGTCCGCGTCCACCCCCTGGCCCTTACCCGCTTCCCAAGCCTCCCCAAGGAGGTGCAGCGCCAGGTGGCCGAGCTCACCGAAGGCTACCCCGACAAACGGGCCTACTTCTTGGACCGCCTCGCCCAGGGCATCGCCCTCATCGCCGCCGCCTTCTACCCCAGGCCCGTCCTCCTGCGCTTTTCCGACTTCAAGACCAACGAGTACGCCCGCCTCATCGGCGGCCACCTCTTCGAGCCCAAGGAGGAAAACCCCATGCTGGGCTGGCGGGGGGCAAGCCGCTACTACCACCCGGACTACAAGGAAGGCTTCCTCCTCGAGGTGCAGGCGGTGAAGCGGGTGCGGGAGGAGATGGGCCTGAAGAACCTGATGGTGATGGTCCCCTTCTGCCGCACCCCGGAGGAGGGGAGGAAGGTGTTGGAGGTGATGGCAGAAGGGGGCCTGAGGCGGGGGGAAGACGGCCTCCAGGTCTACGTGATGGCGGAGATCCCCTCCAACATCCTGGAGGCCGAGGCCTTCTGTGAGCTCTTTGACGGCTTCTCCATCGGCTCCAACGACCTCACCCAGCTCGCCCTAGGCCTGGACCGGGACTCGGAGCGGGTGGCCGCCCTCTTTGACGAGCGCAGGCCCACAGTGCAGGCCCTGGCGGCCATGCTCATCGAGAAGGCCCACGCCAAGGGGAAGAAGGTGGGCATCTGCGGCCAGGCCCCTTCCGACTACCCTGAGTTCGCCGCCTTTTTGGTGGAAAAGGGCATCGACTCCCTAAGCCTTAACCCCGACGCCCTCCTGCGCACGGTGAAGAAGGTGGCGGAGCTGGAAGCCGCTTTGGGTCTGGTAGGCTAGGGCATGGTCCGCGAGCCCTTCAACGCCCTAAGCCACGCCCTGGGGGTGCCCCTGGCCCTTCTGGGAGGCCTCCTTCTCCTCCTTCTGGCCCCCAGGGCGTCCTGGCCCGCCCTCCTCCTCTTCGGCCTCACCATGGCCCTGATGTTTGGAGCCAGCGCCCTCTACCACGCCCTTCGCGTGGAGAAGCGGGCCTTGGCCTGGCTCAGGCGCCTGGACCACGCCGCCATCTTCCTCTTCATCGCTGGAAGCTACACCCCCTTCCTGGTGGAGGGGCTCCACGAGGGCTTCCGGCCCTTCGCCCTGGGCTTGGTCTGGGGCCTGGCCCTATTGGGCGTGGCCTTCCGCCTCTTCTTCCTCAAAGCCCCCCGCTGGCTCTACACCCTGGCCTACCTGGCCCTGGGGTGGCTTTCCGTCCTCTTCCTGCCCAGGCTCCACCTGCCCCTTTCCACCTTCGCCCTCATGGCCACCTCCGGCGCCTTCTACACCCTGGGGGCCATAGTGTACGCAGGCAAAAGGCCCAACCCCTGGCCGGAGAAGGTGGGCTTCCACGGGCTTTGGCACCTCCTGGTGCTCCTGGGGAGCCTCTTCATGTACCTGGCGGTCCTCAGCCTCTACACCTAGCTTTCTCATGAGAAAGTGAGTATCCTGGGGGGTATGGAACCCCCCCTGATCCTGATCGTGGAGGACGAGAAGGACATCGCCCGCTTCATAGAGCTAGAGTTGCAGGCGGAGGGCTACCGCACCGAGGTNCTGATGCTCCCCGTCATGGACGGGATCGAGGTGGCAAAGCGCATCCGCAAGACCTCCAACGTGCCCATCCTGATCCTCACCGCCAAGGACCGCGTCGAGGACAAGGTGGAGGGCCTGGACGCGGGGGCGGACGACTACCTGGTGAAGCCCTTCTCCATAGAGGAGCTCCTGGCCCGGGTGCGGGCCCACCTGCGCCGGGTGAGCCCGGCCATCACCGGGGAGATCCGGGTGGCGGACCTCATCATCAACCTCGAGGGCCGCGAGGTTTTCCGTTCTGGGCGGCGCATCGAGCTTTCCAACAAGGAGTTTGAGCTGTTGGAGCTCCTGGCCAAGAACCCGGGCAAGGTCTTCAGCCGCTACGAGATCGAGGAGAAGGTCTGGCCCGGCTACCAGGGCGGGAGCAACGTGGTGGACGTGTACATCGGCTACCTGCGCAAGAAGCTGGAGGCCGCGGGGGAAAGGCGCCTCATCCACACGGTGCGGGGGGTGGGCTACGTGCTCCGGGAGGACTAAGCCCCCTCCATGACCCTGCGCACCCGCATCACCCTCCTCACCGCGGGCCTCCTCCTCGCCACCCTGCTGGTTTTGGGGCTGGCCCTCGAGGGCCTTCTCCGAAGCTTCCTCTACCGCAACCTGCGCCTGGAGCTTCTGGAGGCCAGCAACCAGGTGGTGCGCCTCCTCAACCTGGGAGGGCAGGCCCTCCTGGAAGCCGGGCTTCCCGCAGGCCTCTACGCCGAGCTCCAGCTCCTCCCCGAGGAAGACCCGGCCCTTTTGGCCAGGGAGGGGGGCATCAGCCTGCAGAAGAGCCCGGCCCTGGGGAGCCAGCGCCTCCTCCTGAAGGAGGCCGACTACCACGCCCTCCTGAAGCAGGGAGAGGTCTGGGCCCACGCCGAGCTTCCCCGGGAAGGCCCGCCCCTGCGCCTTCTGGTCTACGCCCGCCGGGTGGAGGTGAACCTCTCGGGCACCACGTGGAAGGGGCTCCTCCTGGTGGGGCGCCCGGAAGACAGCCTGGAAAGCACCCTAGCCCAGTTTGCCCGCATCTACGCGGGCACGGCCCTTCTGGTCCTCCTCCTCTCCATCCTCCTGGCCCGGAACCTGGTGGCCCGGGCCCTGGAGCCCTTGGAATGGGTGGCAAGGCGGGCCGAGGCCATCTCCGAACGCCCCGAAGCCTTGCCCGAGCCCGAGGGGAAGGACGAGGTGGCGGCTTTAGTGCGGGCCTTAAACGGCATGCTCTCCCGCATGCAAAAGGCCTTTGAAGCCCAAACCCGCTTCCTCCAGGACGCCTCTCACGAGCTCCGCACCCCCCTTACCGCCATCCTGGGGCACGTGGGCTACCTCCTCCGGCGCACCCCCCTCACGGAGGCGCAGAAGGAAAGCCTGGAGGTGGTGAAGCGGGAGGCGGAGCGCATGGGGAAGCTGGTTTCCGACCTCCTGGAGCTCTCCCAAAGCGGCACCTGGCGCATGGAGCCCGTGCCCGTGCGGGTCTTGGACCTCCTGGAGGAGGTTAGGGAAGAGTTTGGCAAAAGCTTTGAGGGGAAGATAGAGGTGGAAGCCTCCCCGGAGCTTTGGGTGCAAGGCGACCCGGACCGGCTCCACCAGGTCTTGGCCAACCTTCTTTCCAACGCCATCAAGGCCAAGGCCCAGCACATCTGGCTCAGGGCCTTTGACCTGGGGGAGAAGGTGGTGGTGCGGGTGGAGGACGACGGGGAGGGCATCCCCAAGGAGCACCTCCCCCACCTCTTTGAGCGCTTCTACCGGGTGGACAAGGCCCGGGACCGGGAGCGGGGAGGCTCGGGCCTGGGCCTGGCCATCGTGAAGGCCATCCTCGAGGCCCACGGGGGGGAGATCTGGGTGGAAAGCGAGGTGGGCCAGGGCACGGCCTTCAGCTTCGCTCTCCCTTCAGCCGCGCCACCGCCTCCTCCACGGTGATCTCCCCCCGCCGCAGGGCCTCCAGCACCTCGAGGCGCTCCTCGCCCCTTTCCTCCTCCGCCTCGTAGCCCAGGGCCTTGAGGAGAGCGTCCAGCCGGGCCCGGACCGTGGGGTAGGAAACCCCAAGAACGCGTTCCACCTCCTTCAAGTTTCCCCGGGTCTTCACGAAAAGCCTAAGGAAGTCCAGGTGCTCCCTGGGCAACAGGGCGAACTCGTTCAGGGCGAACTGGCCGTGCACCTCGGTGCCGCATTGCGGGCAGAAAAGGGCCTTCACCGCCAGCGGCCCCTCGCAGGCCGGGCAACGCACGGGAACGGGCCTGATCACCATAGTCCCACCTTGACCTCCACCTCCTCGGCCGCTACCCATATCAGGGCCAGAGGCGGCAAACTCCGGAGGGCGAAAACCCCCTTCAAGGGCAGCCCCCGGAGGGGTCTCCCCCGGAGCAGGGCCTTGGTTTTGAGGAGGAAAAGCACGGCGAGGAGGGTCCACTCCAGGGCGAAGAGGGGAAGGAGCACCGGCAGGGGCCAGGGGAAAGGCCCCCGCACCACCAGGTAAAGGAACCGGGGACGCAAGGGGGGAAGCCGCCTCACACCACCTCCACCAGCACCTGCACCGGGTGGCCCTCCTCCTCGGCCTCGATCTCCACCAGCTTGCCCTCGGGCACCCCCTCCCGCACCAGGGCCAGGAGGTCCTTGAGGTTCACCCCCCGGCCCGCCAGGGCCAGCTTGGCCTCCTCGGGCAGGAACTTCTCCAGAAGCTCTACCAGGGCCAAAGGAAGGTTCACGTTCACCCGCACCGGCTTCCCCTTGTCCTGGGCATGGATGCGCACGCGCAAGAGCTTAGCCGCCGGCTTCGTGAGGGACTTGGGCCCCTCCACCGCCTCCAGGAGGGCCAGGGCCTCCTCCACCCCGATCTCCCCCGCCCTCAGCATCTCCAGGACCCGCCGCTTCTCCTGCATCTCAGGCCTCCAGTTCCAGGTTGCCCATGACCACCCGGGCCGTAAGCTGGGCCCGCCCCTCGCCCAGGAAGCCCCGGAAGCTTCCCGGGCCCGCCACCGGGCGCCAAAGACCCTCCGCCTCCACCTGCCCCAAGCGCACGTGGGCCTCCAGAAGGAGGTCCGAACCCGGCAGGAAGCGGAGCTCAGCGTTCCCCGCCCGGACCGAGAGGCGGTGCCCCCCCTCCCGGAGGAGGAGGCTTGCTTCCAGGTTGCCTCCCACCACCTCCAGGTCTAGCCCCACCAGGGCCTCGCCCTCCAGGTTGGCCCCCAGGGCCCGGCCCTTCAGGGCCACTCGGGAAAGCTCCACCTTACTCCCCTTGGCCTCCAAGACCACCCACGCCCCCTCCGGCACCCGGAGCGCCCCTTCGCCAAAGGCCACGCGGTACACGTAGCCTTCCCCTTCCCGCAGGAGGGCACCGCCCTCCGCCTCCGGCTCGGCCAAGCCCCCCAGCCCACGCACCTCCAGGTTAGCCCCCGTGGCCAGGATCCGGACCTGGGGATGGCCTGGGGCCGGGGGGGCCGCAGGCGCCTCCGGCCTTGGCTGCTTCTCGAGGACCGCCAGCAGCTCCAGGGCTTCCTCGGGGGAGAGGACCCCCTCCCGCACCATCTCCAGGATGCGCCGCTTATCCTCCATGCCGGACCTCCTCCATACCCCATCCCGCAGGCTTGGGCTCCAGCCATACGGCCAAGAGGCGGAACCAACGGGCGAGCCGCCTCCGCCAAGGGGTTCTAAGGGGCCGAAGAAGCCGCTCCCGCTGGGCTTCTGCAAGGAGCTCCCGGTACCGCTCCTTGGCCGCCTCCAGGTCCAGCCCAAACCCGCCCATGCCTCACCTCCTTACCTCAGAGTGTAAGGCATGGCTTTATAATCTGTCAAGTTTAGCTTGACATATCTAAAAGCCCAACCTCGAGGGGTGCCGGGACCCCAGGAAGGGCGCCCCCAAGAAGGCGAAGAGGAGGAGGGCGTAGGCCAGGAGGAGAAGCCCCATGCGCGGGTAGCCCCGAAGCCTTTCCTCCAAGAGGAAGTAGGCGGTGAGGAGGAGCCAGGCCAGGAGAACGGAGACCTCCTTGGGGTCCAGGGCCAGGGGGCTGCCGAAGTAGCCCCAGGCCCAGGCCATGCCGCTTCCCAGGCCCAAGGTGGTGGCCAGGTAGCCCACCTTGAGGTAGCCCTGCTCCAGGCGGCGCAGGCTCCAAAGGGGGGCAGAAAGCAGGGCCTTTTCCGGAGCGGCCCGGAGGCGCAGGTCCTGCAGGGCGCACATGGTCCCCGCCCCCACCCCCACCGCCAGGGCCAGGTAGGCCGTCAAAAAGGCCCCCGCGTGGACCAGGGTGAGGAAGAGGGGAAGGCGGCCAGCGTCGTGGGGCAGGGCCTTGAGGGCAAAAAGCCCCAGGAAAAGGGCAAGGAGGAGCAAGTAGCGACGCAAGGGGGCAAGCCTGGGCCGGAGGAGGAGGGTTTCCCCCCGTAGGGCCAGAAGCCCCCCCAGGACCAGGGCGGGCTGGGCCGGTCCAGCGAAGAACCCCTTGGCGAGGGCATCGGCCAGGGCGGCCCCCAGGTAGAAAGCGGCCCCCAGGGCCAGGCCTCGAGGCCAGAAAAGCCCCAGGGCCAAAAGGAGAAGCCCGGCGACAGCCAAGAAGGAGGGGAGGATCATGGCCTAGGTGGGCGGAAGGCCAAAAGGGGGCACTCCCTGGGGCAAGGAGGCCCCTGGAGGAAGTCCCGGCTCCTGGCCTTCAGGGCCAGGATCCAGGGATGGGCCCGGCGGCCCGCCTCCTTGTGCCAGGTGAGGGGGTCGGCGTGGGGGAGCTCCCGGGCCACTTCCCGGAAAAACCGCTCTTCCAAGGCCCGGATGGCCTCCCGCACCCGGTGGCCCGCATACCACTCCAAATAGTCTCCCAGGGCCTGCTCGATGAGGGCCTCCACCTTGGGCACCTCCCCCTGGCGGGCTTTTAGGTTCCTCTCCACCACCCTTTCCAGGTCGTCCAGGTTGTAGAGGTAGGCGTGGGGGAGCCTGCCTACCCCTGGGTGGATATTCCGGGGCAGGGCGATGTCGATGAGGAAGAGGGGCTTGGCCCTTCTGGGCAAGTCCTCCGGGCGCACCAGGTAGTGGGGCGCGGCGGCGGAGGCCACCACCAAATCCGCCTGGCGCAGGACCTCGGGGAGGGCGGTGAGGGGGTAGGCCTCCCCGCCGAAGCGCTCCGCCAGGGCCTCGGCCCTTTCGGGGGTTCGGTTCACCACCAGGACCCGGCCCACCCCTTGGGCCTTCAGGTGGGTGAGGAAGAGCTCGGCCATCTCCCCCGCCCCCAAAACGGCCACCACGAGCCCCGTGAGGTCCCCGTAGACCGCCAGGGCCAGGTCCAGGGCGGCGTAGGCCACGCTCACCGCCCCCGCCCCGATGCCCGTCTCGCTCCGGGCCCGCTTGCCCAGGGCGATGGCCGACTGGAAGGCCTTCTCCAGGAGGCTTTCCGTGGCCCCGTATTTCCGGGCCAAGAAAAGGGCCTCCCGCACCTGGCCCAGGATCTGGGCCTCTCCCACCACCAAGGAGTCCAGCCCCGCCGCCACCCGGAAGAGGTGGCGCAAGGCCTCCACCCCCTCCCTCACGTAGAGGTGGCGTCCCTCCACCCCCCGTTCCAAGAGGAGGGCCTTGGCGGCTAGCGGGCTTCCCAGTCCGTAGACCTCCGTGCGGTTGCAGGTGGAAAGGGCCACCCCCTTGCCCAGGGTCCTCAGGGCGGCGGGCAGGGCCACCACCGGGTCCAAGGCCGCCCGCTCCCGCACCTCCACGGGAGCGGTCTTGTGATTAAGGCCCACCAAGTAGAGGGGCAGGGCCATAGGCTCCCGCCAGTATACGCCATCCCAGAAGGAACGGAAATCCCTCAAGCCTTGAGGAAGCCCTTATGAAAGGGCCCGGAAGATGGCTTGAACAAGGCCCTCCAAGCCTGGGGGCTCCGCCGCCACCACGGGAAAGCCCAGCCGCCTGGCCTCTTCCGCGGTGCTGGGGCCGATGCAGGCCGCCTTGGGCCGCCTTGGGGTCCAGCGGGTGAAGGCCCTCACCCCGCTGGGGCTAAAGAAGGCCACCACCTCCGCCCGCTCCAGAAGGGCCACCTCTTCCGGGGCCAGGGCCCGCTCCCGGGTGGCGTAGACCTCGAGGCGCTCCACCGGGATGCCCCGCCCGCGGAGCCCCACCTCCAGGTCCCGCCCCGCCAGGTCCCCGGCCACAAAGAGCACCCTCTCCGCCTTCGGGAAGGCTTCTGCCAAGTCCTTGGCCGTGGCCCTTCCCGGGACGAAGGCCGGGGGGAGCCCCCCTGCCCGCAGGACCTCCCCCGTTCCCTCCCCCACCGCCGCCACCTTAAGGGGGGGCCTTCCCGCCCTTTCCCAGGCAAAAAGCAGCCGCCTGGCCCCCTCCTTGGAGGTGACGGCCACCCAGTGGGCCGCAGGGAGTTTTCCGGGTAGCTCCTTCAGCGCCGGCAGGTCCACCTGCTCCAACAGGGCCACCTCCACCGCCTCTATGCCCAAGGCGGCGAGCCTTTCCAAAAGCGCCCTATCCTTCCCCCTCGTGAGGAGCACCACGGCCCTTGAGCACCTTGTGAAAGAGCTTCATGGCGGCCAGCGCCCGGGGAAAGCCCAGGAAGAGGGCGGACTGCAGGATGGCCTCCCGCACCTCCTCCTCAGTGGCCCCCACCCGCAAGGCCCCCTCCAGGTGGGTGGCCAGCTCCTTGGGGCTACCCAGGGCGATGAGGGCGGTGATGGCGAGAAGTTCCCGGGTCTTCAGGTCCAGCCCTGGTCGGGCCAGGACCTCCTCGTAGGCGAAGTCCCGGATGTAGCGGAAGAGGTCCTCGTCCACCTCCCGCAGGGACCTCTCTATGGCCTCCTCCTTCTCCCCCCAGATGGCCCGCCGCACGCTCATGGCAGGTAGTCTAGCACCGCTTCCAGCCGGTGGAGGGCCTCCGGGTTCTCCCCCGAGGGGTCGAAGAGCAGGGGCCTGACCCCCGCCCCCCGGGCCCCCAGGAGGTCCGCCTCCGAGTCCCCCACGTGCACCGCCTCCTCCGGGGCCACGCCCAAGGCCGAAAGGGCCTCGTGGAAGAGCCTGGGATCGGGCTTGGCCGCCCCGGAAAGGGCGCTCACCGAAAGGTGCTGGAAGTAAGGTCTTAAGCCCACCACCTCCAGGATCTCCGGCAGGGTGGCGTCCCAGTTGGAAACCACCGCCAGGGCATAGCCCCGCCGCCTTAGGGCCTCCAAGGTGGCGTGGGCCCCGGGCACCACCGGCCAAAACCGCGGGTTCTTCCAGTTTTCCACCAGCTCGCGGGAGAGGGCCTCGGCGTGGGCCTCGAGGCCCATGCCCGTAAAGAGCCTGCGATGAAACTCCCGCCAAAGCCCTAGGGCCGTCTCCAGGTCGCGGGCCTCCAGGTGGTGCGCCTCGTAAAAGCGGAAAGCTTCCAAGGCCGCAGCCCTGGGGTCTTTGGCGGGTTTGAGTCCCCGCTCTTCCAGGAAGGGCAGAAGCCAGAAGCGGGGGCTGGCCAGAATGAGGGTGTTGCCCACGTCAAAGAACACGGCCCGGAGCATGGCCCAAGTCTATACCCGCCGCCTCTAACCCAAGGCTAACCAGCCCATGCTACGCTTTTCGTAGCGCCACAGGGGGTGATGGCATGCGATGGTTGGCCCTGGTTCAGGTCCTTTCCCTTACCGCCCTGGCCCAAAGTTTTGAGGTAGCCTCCGGGGAGGCTCGTTATCGGGTGCGGGAACAACTGGTGCAGATCGGCATCACCGATGCGGTGGGCACCACCAAGGCGGTGAGGGGCCAGGTGAGCCTGCAGGAGGGGCGGGCCAGCGGGGAGTTCGTGGTGGACCTGCGGGAGCTCAAAAGCGACCAAACCCGCCGGGACAACTACCTCAGGCAAAACACCTTGCAGACGGACCGCTTCCCCACCGCCATCTTCCGCCCCAAGGCGGTGGAGGGCCTGCCCAACCCCCTGCCCCAAAGCGGCAAGTTCCCCGTGCGGGTGGTGGGAGAGCTCACAATACGGGACGTTACCGAGGAGGTGGCCTGGGAGGGGGAGGCGGAGTTCAAGGGCCAGGAGGTGCGGGTGGTCCTTAGAACCGAGTTTCCCTTTGAAAAGTTCAAGCTGGTCCAGCCCAGGGTGGCGGTGGTCCTCAGCGTGGAGAACCGCATCCGGCTGGAGGTGGACCTCAGCTTGAGGCGAAAATGAAGCGGCGCTCCCTCTTAGGGCTTTTCCTTTCCCTGCCCCTGGCCCGGGCCCAGTGCCCGCCCACCCC
This sequence comes from Thermus caliditerrae, assembly GCF_021462525.1. Taxonomy (GTDB): domain Bacteria; phylum Deinococcota; class Deinococci; order Deinococcales; family Thermaceae; genus Thermus; species Thermus caliditerrae. The sequence goes on from NZ_JAKEDT010000019.1 coordinate 28,952, forward strand.
AGCCCTCACGGAAGGGCCCTACTACCTTAGGGAGGTACCCCGGCGGAGGGACTTGAGGGAAGGGCTCCCCGGGATCCCCCTTCGGCTTACCCTCCGGGTGCAGGACCGCGCCTGCCGACCCCTCGAGGGCGCCCGGGTGGACCTCTGGCACACGGACGCCCTGGGCCGTTACTCGGGGGTGAACGCCCCCGGGGTCTTCTGCCGGGGCTGGCAGCCCACGGACAACCAGGGCCAGGCGGAGTTCCTCACCCTCTTCCCCGGCTGGTACCCAAGCCGCACCCCCCACCTGCACCTCAGGGTGGAAGCAGGAGGCCGAAGCTTCGCCACCCAGCTTTTCTTCCCCGAGGAAGCCCAGCGCCAGGTTTACGCCCAACCCCCTTACGCGGAAAGGGGAATGCCCCGCATCGGCAACCGCCAGGACGGGATTTTTCGCGCGGACCTGCTCCTTAACCTAAGGCCGGAAGGGGAAGGCTACCGGGCGGACTTCGCCCTCACCCTGCCCTTCTAGTACCCTTAGGGCATGGTGCCCCGCTACCAAACCCCGGAAATGGCCCGGCTGTGGTCGGAGGAAAGCCGCTACCGCACCTGGGCCCTGGTGGAGGCCTACGCCCTCGAGGCCTGGGAGGCCCTGGGCCAGGTGCCTAAGGGCCTGGCAGCCAGGCTCCTAAAGCGGCTTGAGGAAAAGCCCCTGGACGAAGGCTTCGCCCAGCGGGTGGCGGAAATAGAGGAAGCCACCCGCCACGACATCGTGGCCTTCACCCGGGCCCTGGTGGAGTGGACGGGAGACGAGGAGGTGGGGCGGTACCTGCACCTGGGCCTCACCAGCTCCGACGTGGTGGACACCGCCCAAAACGCCCTCCTGGTGCAGGCCCTGGACCTGATCCTGGAGGAGCTTAGGGGGGTGCAGGAGGAGCTCAAGCGCCTGGCCCTCCGCTACCGGCGCACCCCCGCCATCGCCCGCACCCACGGGGTCCACGCCGAACCCACCAGTTTCGGCCTCCGCTTCCTGAGCTTTTACGCCGCCTTTGGGAGGGACGAGGAAAGGCTAAGGCGAGCCCAGGAGGCCATCGGGGTGGCCATGCTCTCGGGCTCCGTGGGGAACTACGCCCACGTGCCCCCAGAGGTGGAAGCCCACGTGGCGAGGCGGCTCGGCCTAAAGCCCGAACCCCTTTCCACCCAGGTGGTGCCTAGGGACCGGCACGGGGAGGTGCTGGCCGCCCTGGCCCTCCTGGGAAGCAACCTGGAAAGGGTGGCGGTGGAGCTAAGGCACCTGCAGCGCACCGAGGTGCTGGAGGCGCAAGAGCCCTTCCGCGAAGGGCAGACGGGAAGCTCCTCCATGCCCCACAAGAAAAACCCCGTGGGCCTGGAAAACCTCACGGGGATGGCGAGGCTTCTCCGGGGCTACTTAGGGCCCGCCCTGGAAAACATCGCCCTCTGGCACGAGCGGGACATCTCCCACTCCTCCGTGGAGCGCGTCGTCCTCCCCGACGCCACCACCGCAGCCCACTACGCCCTGAGGCGGCTTAGGGGCATCCTGGCGGGCCTGGTGGTCTTTGAGGAAAACCTCAAGCGCAACCTGGACCTCACCCGCGGCCTCATCTACTCCCAGCAGGTGCTGAACGCCCTCATTCAGAAGGGCCTTCCCCGGGATAAGGCCTACGCCATCGTGCAACGCAACGCGCTACGGAGCTGGGAGGAGGGCCGGGACTTCCGGACGCTCCTGGAAGAAGACCCAGAAAACCCCTTGAAGGGGGAGGCCCTGAAAGCCCTCTTTGACCCGGAACCCTTCCTCAGGCACGTGGACGCCATCTACGCCCGCTTTGGCCTTTAGGGGTCTACCACAAGGCCAGCTGAAGGCTGCGACGGCCGCTTTGCCCTCCTGTGGGACTCACCCAAAGCCTCCCTTCCGGCGAAAGCTCCAGTTGATAGCCGCAATTGCGCTCCGAGAGGAGCCAAAGCTCCCTTTCCCCGATGGGGCGTAGAAGGTCCAGGGACAAGGGCATGCCTTCAGTGTAGCCCCTCCTGGGCTAAAATAGAGGCCAGACGGGACCCGAGTCCCTAAGGAGGCGCATGGAAAAGCTCTACGAGGGCAAGGCCAAGATCCTCTACCCCGAGGGGGAGGACACCTTACGGGTCTACTTCAAGGACGAGGCCACCGCCTTCAACGCCCAGAAGCGGGGCCTCATCCCGGGCAAGGGGGTGGTGAACAACAGGGTTTCCGCCGTCCTCTTCCGCTACCTGGAGGGCCACGGGGTAAAGACCCACTTCCTGGAGGAGCTCTCCGAGCGGGAGATGCGGGTCCTAAGGGTGGAGATCCTCCCCCTCGAGGTCATCCTCCGCTTCCGGGCGGCGGGGAGCTTCGCCAAGCGCTACGGGGTGCAGGAGGGCATCCCCTTGAAGAACCCCCTGGTGGAGTTCTCCCTCAAAAGCGACGCCCTGGGCGATCCCTTGATCTGCCCGGAGGCCATTTTGGCCCTGGGGCTGGCGGAGGAGGAGGAGCTCGCCCAGGTGAAGGCCACCACCCTGAGGGTGGGGGAGCTCCTTCGGGCCTTCTTCGCCCCAAGGGGCCTGGACCTCATCGACTTCAAGCTGGAGTTCGGCAAAAGGAATGGGGAGATTCTCCTCGCCGACGAGATCTCCCCCGACACCATGCGCCTTTGGGACCAGAAGACGGGGGAACCCATGGACAAAGACCGCTTCCGCAAGGACCTGGGGGGCGTGGAGGAGGCTTACCAGGAGGTGCTCAGGCGCGTTCTTTCCGAACCCGAAAAGGTCTAGCCATGCCGAGATACCAAGCCACCTTGCTCATCGAGCTGAAAGAGGGCATCCTGGACCCGCAAGGCCGGGCGGTGGAGGGCGTCCTAAAGGGCCTCGGCCACCCGGTGGAAGGGGTGCGGGTAGGAAAGGTCCTGGAGGTGGTCTTCCAGGCGGAGAACCTCCTGCAGGCCGAGGAAAAGGCCAAGGCCATGGGGAAGCTCCTCGCCAACCCGGTGATGGAGGTCTTTACCCTGGAGGCCTTAAAGGAACTCTCATGAAGTGGGCCATCGTCCGCTTCCCCGGCTCCAACTGCGACGAGGACACCCGCTTCGCCCTCACCAAGGCGGGCCTCAGGGCGGAGTACGTGTGGCACACGGAAACAAGCCTAAAGGGCTTTGACGGGGTCTTCCTCCCCGGGGGCTTCAGCTACGGGGACTACCTCAGGGCCGGGGCCTTGGCCGCCAAGAGCCCGGTGATGGCGGAGGTGGCCCGCTTCGCCCGGGAGGGGAGGCCGGTCATCGGGGTGTGCAACGGCTTCCAGGTCCTCACCGAGGCCGGGCTTTTGCCGGGGGCGTTGCTGGCCAACCTGAACCTGCACTTCACCTGCAAGGAGGTGGGGGTGCGGGTGGAGCGCACCGACCTCCCCTTCACCCGCCTCTACCAGAAGGGGCAGGTCCTGCGCCTGCCCATCGCCCACGCCGAAGGGCGCTACTACGCGGACCCCGAAACCCTGGAAAGGCTGGAAGGGGAAGGCCAGGTGGTCTTCCGCTACGCCCCCCTAAGGGGCGAAGGGGACTACAACCCCAACGGGAGCCTGAACGACATCGCCGGCATCGTGAACGAGAAGGGCAACGTCCTGGGCATGATGCCCCACCCCGAGCGGGCGGTGGACGAGGTCCTGGGCGGCACCGACGGACTGCCCCTCTTTCTGGGGCTTGTGGAGGAGGTAGCGCGATGAAACCCAAGGCCATCACCTTTGACTTCTGGGGCACCCTCTTCACCGAGGGGGAAGCGTTTTTGGAAAGGGTCATGCCCGCCCGGTACGAAATCCTCCTGGACGCCCTCTCCGAAGCGGGGCACCCCGCGGAGGAGCACGAGGTGCGGGAGGCCTACCGGCAGGCCGCTTTGGCCTTTGAGGAGGCTTGGAAGGCGGGGGAGCACATGAGCGTCTACGACCGGGTGGCCCGCATCTTCGCCCTCCTGGGAGCCCCCCACGACCCCGGGCTCATCGCCCTTACCGCCAGGAAGCTGGAGGAAAGCTCCCTCCTGGCCGACCTCAAACCCCTCCCTGGGGTAGGGGTGCTGAAGGAGCTGGCCAAGAAGTACCCCCTGGGCCTGGTCTCCGACACCGGCATGACCCCGGGCCGCCTCCTGCGGGAGCACCTGAGGCGGCAGGGCCTGGACGTGTTCCAAGCCTACAGCTTCTCCGACGAGACGGGGTTCGTGAAGCCCAAGCCCGAGGCCTTCAGGGCGGCCCTCGAGGCCCTGGGCGTGGCCCCGGAGGAGGCCCTGCACGTGGGCGACCTGCCCCAGACCGATATCCGGGGGGCCTTCGCCACCGGCTACCCCTTCGCCGTGCAGTACGTGGGCCACCGGGAGGTGAACGGGGAGGTGAAGCCCACGGCCAAGGTGCGGGACCACCGCGAGCTCCTACCCCTTCTGGAGTGATGGAAGCCTTCGCCAAGGAAATCGGCATCCCCGAGGAGGAGTACCGGGAGATCCAAAAGCGGCTCGGGCGGGAGCCCAACCGGGTGGAGCTCTTCCTCTTCAAGGTGATGTGGAGCGAGCACTGCGCCTACAAGAACTCCCGCCCCCTCCTGAAGGAGCTCCCCAAGGAGGGGGAGGCGGTCCTCCAGGGGCCCGGGGAGAACGCGGGCGTGGTGCGCCTCGGGGAGGGGTGGGCAGTGGCCTTCAAGATCGAGAGCCACAACCACCCCTCGGCGGTGGAGCCCTTCCAGGGAGCCGCCACTGGGGTGGGGGGGATCCTCCGGGACATCATGAGCATGGGGGCCCGGCCCATCGCCCTCCTGGACTCCCTGCGCTTTGGCCCCCCGGAGGAGGCCCGTAGCCGCTACCTCCTCAAGGGGGTGGTCTCCGGCATCGCCCACTACGGCAACGCCATCGGGGTGCCCACGGTGGGCGGGGACCTCTACTTCCACGAGGGCTACCGGGAAAACCCCCTGGTAAACGCCATGTGCCTCGGCCTCCTGAAGGAGGAGCACCTGCGGCGGAGCCGGGCCTCCTTGGGGCGGCCCGTCTACTACGCCGGGGCCAAGACGGGCAGGGACGGGATCGGTGGGGCGGCCTTCGCCAGCCGGGAGCTTGCCGAGGACAAGGAGGAGGACCGGCCAGCGGTGCAGGTGGGGGACCCCTTCCTGGGAAAGCTTCTCATGGAGGCCACCCTCGAGGCCATCGAGCGGGACCTGGTGGAAGGCGTGCAGGACATGGGGGCAGCAGGGCTCACCAGTAGCCTCTCGGAGCTCGCCCACAAGTCGGGCCTGGGGGTGGAGCTCCACCTGGACCAGGTCCCCACCCGGGAGGCAGGGATGGGGCCCATCGAGCTCCTCCTCTCGGAAAGCCAGGAGCGCATGGTCCTGGTGCCCAAGGAGGGGAAGGAGAAGGAGCTGGAGGCGGTCTTCCAGCGCTGGGGCCTGGACTGCGTGCCCGTGGCCAAGACCATCCCCGAGAGGGTCTTCCGCGTCCTCTTCGGGGGCGAGGTGGTGGCCGAGGTGCCCACGGAGGCCCTGGCGGAAGCCCCCACCTACGTGCGCCTGGCCCAGGAAGACCCGGAGATCCGCAGGCTCCGGGAAACCCCCCTGCCTCCCCTCGAGGCCGACCCCAAAGAAGTGCTGCCCCGGCTCCTGGCCTCTCCCAACCTCGCCAGCCGGGAGGCGGTCTACGAGCGCTACGACCACCAGGTGGGCACCCGCACCGCTCTGGTCCCAGGCAAGGGGGACGCGGCGGTCTTGTGGGTGAAGGGCACAAACCTGGGCATCGCCGCCAAGGTGGACCACAACCCCCGCTACAGCCGCCTCCACCCCCGGCTTGGGGCCATGCACGCCCTGGCGGAGGCCTGCCGCAACGTGAGCGTGGTGGGGGGAAGGCCCCTCGCCTACACCGACGGCCTCAACCTGGGAAGCCCAGAAACCCCGGAGGGCTACTTTGAGCTCCAGGAGACCATCGCCGGCCTCAGGGAGGCCAGCGAGGCCTTGGGGGTGCCGGTGGTTTCCGGGAACGTCTCCCTCTACAACGAAAGCGGCGGGCGGCGCATCCCCCCCACGGCCATGGTGGGGGTGGTGGGGGTCTTGGACATCAGGAAGCGGGCGGAGATGGGCTTTAGGCGCCCTGGGGAGGCCATCGTCCTCATCGGGGAGGAGGCGGGGGAGCTTGGGGGGAGCGAGGTGCTCTACCTCCTCACCGGGCAGGAGCTGGGCCACCCCCCCAGGCTGGACCTCCTGCGGGAGCGCCAGGTGCAGGAGGCCATCCGGGAGCTCATCGCCTTAGGCCTCACCCAGACCGCCCACGACCTGGCGGAGGGGGGCCTCCTGGTGGCCCTGGCGGAGATGACCTTCCCCTACGGCCTGGGGGGCACGGTGGAGGTGCGGGATGCAGGTCTGGCCACCCTCTTCGGCGAAGGAGCCAGCCGCGTCCTCTTCACCGTGCCCAAGGCAAGCCTCCAGGAGGCGGCCCTCCGCCTCGAGGAGCGCGGCCTCCCCTACCGCGTCCTGGGGGAGACCGGGGGAGAGACCCTCACGGTCCTGACCCCTAAAGGGGTGCTAGAGTGGGAGGTGCGCCAACTTCTCGCCGCCTGGCAGAGGCCCTTGCGGGAGGTGCTGGATGGATAAGCCACAGGAGGAGTGCGGGGTCTTAGGGGTCTGGAGCCGGACCCCCCTGGACGCGGCGGGCCTCTTGCACCTGGGTCTACTTGCCCTTCAGCACCGGGGGCAGGAGGCCGCGGGCATCGCCGTTTCCGACGGGAAGGAGTTCCTGGTGGAGAAGGACCTGGGCCTGGTGAACCAGGTCTTTACCGAGGAGCGCCTGGCCCGCTTGCGCCTCGGGGAAGCCCGGCTGGGCCTGGCCCACGCCCGCTACTCCACCACCGGCTCCAACCTCCGCTTCAACGCCCAGCCCCTCACCGCCCGCACCGCCCACGGGGTCTTGGCCATCGCCCACAACGGCAACTTCACCAACGCCAAGCCCCTCCGGGACCGCCTCCTCCTGGAGGGAGCCACCTTCCAAAGCACCTCGGACACCGAGGTGATGCTCCTCCTCATCGCCCGCCTGGCCCACCTCCCCCTCCCCCAAGCCGCAGCCGAGACCATGAAGGCCCTCGAGGGGGGGTACTCCATCCTCCTCATGGACCGCAAAACCCTGGTGGCCCTGCGCGACCCTCACGGGGTAAGGCCCCTGGCCATCGGCAAGCTGCCCCAAGGCTACGCCTTCGCCTCCGAGCCCCCGGCCCTCACCCTCATGGGGGCGGAGTACCTCAGGGACGTGCGCCCAGGGGAAATGGTCTGGGTGGAGGAAGGGGAGCTGAAAAGCCTCCAGGTCCTCCCAGCCGACCCCACCCCTTGCGCTTTTGAGTGGATCTACTTCGCCCGGCCCGACAGCCCGCTGGACGGGGTGGAGGCCTACGAGGCCCGGGTGCGCATGGGCATGGAGCTCTTCCGGGAAGCCCCTGCAGAGGCCGACATCGTGGTGCCGGTGCCGGACTCGGGCATAGGGGCGGCGGTGGGCTACGCCAAAGCCTCGGGCCTTCCCCTGGAGTACGGCCTCTACAAGAACCCCTACGCGGGGCGCACCTTCATCCAGCCCACCCAGGCCCTGCGGGATCTTAAAACGCGCCTCAAGCTCTCCCCCACCTCGGCGGTGCGGGGCCAGCGGGTGGTGCTCATCGACGACTCCATCGTGCGGGGCACCACCAGCCGCCACATCGTGGCCCTTCTGAAGGAGGCCGGGGCCAAGGAGGTCCACTTCCGCGTCAGCAGCCCCCCCATCCGCTTCCCCTGCTACTACGGCATCGACACCGCCGCCCGCAAGGAGCTCATCGCCGCGGAAAAGAGCGTGGAGGAGATCCGGGCCTACATCGGGGCGAACACCCTGGCCTTCCTCTCCGAGGAGGGGGTCAGGCGGGCCATCGGAGGACCGGTCTGCCTCGCCTGCTTTAACGGCCGCTACCCCGCCGGGGTCCCCCAGGAGGGGGAAAAGCTGGCCCTGGAAATCCTCTGAGCCCTGGGCTTACGTACCCCGTCGTGGCTTGCGCCAAGACGGGGTACTTAGCCCCGCGCCATGCCCCGGCGCAGGAGGAGCCCCGTGCCCAAGCCCAGCGCGAAGCCCAGGGCCAGGAAGGAAAACGCGAAGGCCCCGGTAGAGGCCAGGTGCCAGCCGAAGAACCAGTAGCTGCACACCGCATAGCGCTCCACCTGAACCCGCACCAGCTCCGGCAGGTCGCGGCTGGAGGTGAAGTTGATCAAGAGGATGGCCAGGAGGAGGATGGCCAGGGTCAGGAGGGCTCCCCACTTCAAAATGGTGAAGGCATTCCCTTTCATGGCCCCAGCTTACCAATCGGCGGCCCGCCCCGCCTTGGGAAGACGCCCCCCGGTCAAAGACCTATAATCGGCCTATGGTCAGCACCAGCCTGAGGGACGAGACCCTTTTCCAGCTCATCGCCCTGGAGGAAAAGCGCCAGCGGGAAGGCCTGGAGCTCATCGCCAGCGAGAACTTCGTCTCTGCCCAGGTGCGGGAGGCGGTAGGAAGCGTCCTCACCAACAAGTATGCGGAAGGGTATCCCGGGGCCCGCTACTACGGGGGGTGCGAGATCATCGACCAGGTGGAAAGCCTGGCCATAGAGCGGGCCAAAGCCCTCTTCGGCGCCGCTTGGGCCAACGTCCAGCCCCACTCCGGCTCCCAGGCCAACATGGCGGTGTACATGGCCCTCATGGAGCCGGGGGACACCCTCATGGGCATGGACCTGGCCGCGGGAGGCCACCTTACCCACGGCTCCAAGGTGAACTTCTCCGGGAAGCTCTACAAGGTGGTTTCCTACGGGGTCCGGCCCGATACCGAGCTCATCGACCTGGACGAGGTGCGCCGCTTGGCCCGGGAACACCGCCCCAAGGTGATCGTGGCCGGCTCAAGCGCCTACCCCCGCTTCTGGGACTTCCAGGCCTTCCGGGAGATCGCCGAGGAGGTGGGGGCCTACCTGGTGGTGGACATGGCCCACTTCGCCGGCCTGGTGGCGGCGGGCCTTCACCCAAACCCCCTCCCCCACGCCCACGTGGTCACCAGCACCACCCACAAGACCCTAAGGGGCCCGAGGGGCGGGCTTATTCTCTCCAACGACCTCGAGCTGGGCAAAAAGATAGACAAGCTCATCTTCCCCGGCATCCAGGGCGGCCCCCTGGAACATGTGATCGCCGGCAAGGCGGTGGCCTTCTTTGAGGCATTGCAGCCCGAGTTCAAGGAGTACAGCCGGCTGGTGGTGGCAAACGCCCGGCGCCTGGCGGAGGAGCTGGCAAATCGGGGCTACCGCATCGTCACCGGAGGCACGGACAACCACCTCTTCCTGGTGGACCTAAGGCCTAAGGGACTCACGGGAAAGGAGGCGGAAGAGCGGCTGGACGCCGTGGGCATCACCGTGAACAAAAACGCCATCCCCTTTGACCCCAAGCCCCCCCGCGTCACCTCGGGGATCCGCGTGGGCACCCCGGCCCTCACCACCCGGGGCTTCACCCCGGAGGAGATGGCCCTGGTGGCCGACCTCATGGACCGCGCCCTCACGGAAGGCCCCTCCGAGGGCCTGCGGGAGGAGGTGCGGCGGCTGGCCCTGGCCCACCCGATGCCTTAACTGCCTGGAAGTGGCGCAGGCCACAACCGGGTACTTAGTTCACCGCAGCAAGGGGCCGGAGGAGGTGCCGTCCTCTTCTCTGGCCTTTCCCGGAATTGAAGGTTGGCGCCCGGGTGGTCCTTACCCCGCCTCGGCCCTACAATGGTTGAGGATGCTCCTGCGCCTCGAGGTCCAGAACCTCGCCGTGATCCGCCAAGCCGCTTTGGAACTCGGCCCTGGGCTGAACGTCCTCACCGGGGAAACCGGGGCGGGCAAGAGCCTCTTGGTGGACGCCCTGGCCCTGCTCCTGGGGGCCAAGGCCGAGGGGCTTCTCGGGCCTTTTGGCGACAGCCTTCTCGTGACGGCCTTCTTCGCCGGGGGGGAGGAGCGGGTCCTCTCCCGCCGGGTGGGAGCCCGGTCCACCCCCCGCGTGGACGGGGAGGTGGTGAGCCTCAAGGAGCTTCAGGAGGAGGCGGAAAGGTGGCTTTCCCTCCACGCCCAGCACGCCGCCCTTGCCCTCCTCTCGCCCAAAAGGCAGCGGGAACTCCTGGACGCCCTCTTGCCCCCAAGCCTCCTCGAGGGCTACCGGGAGGCCTACGCCCACCATCAAGCCCTCCTCCAGGAGAAGCGGGCCCTGGAGGAGGCCCTGAGGTCCCGGAGCGAGCGGGAGGACCTCCTGCGCTTCCAGCTCCGGGAGATCCTGGAAGCCCGCCCCCGCCCCGGGGAGGACCAGGAGCTTGCCGAGGAAGCGGAGAAGCTCCGCCACCTAGAAGCCCTACGGGAGCGCGCGGGCAAGGCCTACACCGCCTTGGCCGAGGGGGGGACACTGGACCTCCTGCAAGGCGCCATCCGGGAACTCCGGGCAGGCGGCCGCTTTGACCGGACCCTTTTCGCCCTGGCGGAAGATCTGGAAAGCGCCCTGGAGGGGGCCAGGGCGGTGGCCCGGGAGCTGGAGGACTACCTGGAGGGGCTGGAGGGGGACCCGGAGCGCCTCGCCGCCTTGGAGGCCCGGCTCGCCCTTCTGGAAAGGCTCAAGCGCAAGTACGGGCCCAGCCTGGAGGAGGTCCTGGCCCACGCCGCCAGGGCTGAGGAGGAGCTCGCCGCATTGCAAGGGGGCGAAGAGCGCCTCGAGGAGCTAGAAAGGGCCCTAAGGGCGGCGCGGGAAGCCCTCCTGGAAAGGGGCGAAGCCCTCTCCCAAGCCCGAAGCCGGGCGGCGGAGGCCCTGGAAAGGGGCATGGAGGCGGAGCTTTCCGCCTTGGGCTTCCCCCAGGCCCGCTTCCTGGTGGACCTGAACCCCCTGCCCGAACCCAGCCCCCAGGGCCTGGAGGAGGTGGCCTTCCGCTTCTCCGCCAACGCCCACCTCCCCCCCGCCCCCCTTGCCGCCGCCAGCGGTGGGGAGCTCTCCCGCATCGCCCTGGCCCTGGCCCTCCGCACCGGGGCCGAGGCCCCCACCGTGGTCTTCGACGAGATGGACACCGGGGTGGGCGGGGAGACGGCCTGGCAGGTGGCCGAGCGCCTGGCCCGGCTGGCCGAAACCCGCCAGGTGCTGGTGGTGACCCACCTGCCCCAGATCGCCGCCCGGGCCCATCGCCACCTGCGGGTGCGGAAGGAGGGTCAGGAGGTGCGGGTGGAGGTGCTGGAGGGGGAAGAGCGGGTGCGGGAGCTGGCCCGCCTCCTTTCCGGCCAGTACACCGAAGCCGCCTTGGCCCATGCCCGGCTTCTCCTGGGCCAAGCCGCCAGCTCCTCCGGGGTCCAAGGATGAACCTCCTGGAAGCCCCTTACCCCGTATTCCTCCTGCAACCAAGCGGGGTGGTGCGCAACCCCCAGGCCCAAGGCCTGCCCCTGCCCGAGGGAGAGTTTCTCCAGGCGGGGGGAAAGACCTACCGGGTGGCCCGCCTCCCCGCCCCGGAGGGCACCTACCTCCTCCTCGTGGAGGTGAGCGACCTCTCCGTGCGCTCCCGGGCTTACGGAAGCCTTCTCTCCGTTCTCAAGGGCCTCCTGCAGCACGAGGAACCGGAGGGGCTCCTGAAAGACCTCATCCGGGAGGCGGTGGCCGTGGTGCCCGGGGCGGAGGCGGGAAGCATCCTCCTCAGGGAAGGGGGCTTCTTCTACCTGGTGGCCCAGGAGGGCTTCCACGAGAAGCTCCTGGGGGCCCGGACCTCCTTGGAGGAGGAGCTCGCCTGGTACGGCCTCGGGGTGGACAACTGGCTGAAAGGCCGACCCCGGGTATTGAAGGGAACGGAGATCCGCCACCTCTCCAGCCTGAGCACGGTGGAGGCCCGGCCCACCTTCTTTGAGCACGGCCGCCTCCTGGAGATCCAGGCCACCTTGGGCCTGCCCATCGTTTTGGAAGGGGAGGTGCTGGCGGCCATGAACCTGGACAGCTTCAGCGACCCTGAGGCCTTTACCCCCCTCTCCCTGGAGCTGGCCCAGGCCTTCGCCCTCGAGGCTGCCCTCCTCCTCAAGGCCCTCAAGGAGCGCCAATCCCTGCAGGAAGCGGCCCGCACCGACCCCCTCACGGGCCTGGGCAACCGCCGCGCCCTGGAGGAGGCTTTCCCCCATCTCTTGCAGGAGGCCCGCACCCTGGGGGAACCCCTGGCCCTCATCTACTGGGACCTGAACGACCTCAAGGCCCTGAACGACCGGGAGGGCCACGCCGCCGGGGACCGGGCCCTGAAGCGCCTGGCCCAGGGGCTGAAAAGCCTCTCCCGCCGCCGCGACCTGGCCTTCCGCGTGGGCGGGGACGAGTTCGTGAGCCTGCACCTGGGCCTGGCTGCGGAAGAGATCCCCGCCCTCATCGCCCGGCTGCAGCAGGGCCTGCCCTACGGCGTAGCCGCCGGGGGGCTCGCCGTGGAGGGCGAGGACCTCGAGGCCCTTTTGCAGGAAGCCGACCGGCGCATGTACCGGGCTAAAGGAGGCCCCTGACCCCGTCGGCCACGTACTGCACCGCCAAGGCGGCCAGAAGGAGGCCCAGGACCCGGGTGACCACGTTCACCCCCGTGCGGCCCAGAGCCCGGCGCACCCTCACCGCCGCCCCCAGGAACAGGTAGGCCAGGAAGAGGACCAAGAAAACGTTGAAGAGCACCACCGCCCAGCCCCAAGGCACCCCCCGGGCCTCCCCGCCCAGGATGAGGACGCTGGCCAAAGCCCCAGGTCCGGCGATGAGGGGAATGGCCAGGGGGAAGACGGAGATGTCCGCCCGCTCCCGGGCCTCGTCCTTCTCCTCCTCCGTTTCCCGCTCGTGGTGGGCGAAAACCATGTCGGTGGCGATGCGGAAAAGCAGGATCCCCCCGGCGATGCGCAGGGCATCCAGGCTGATGCCCAGGTACTCCAGAAGCCCCCGGCCGAAGAAGAAGAAGGAAATCAGAAGCCCCCCTGCCACCAGCACCGCTTTCCTAGCGATCTGGGCCTGCTTTCTGGGGGGACGGTCCCCGGCCAGGGCTAAAAACACAGGCACCAGCCCCACCGGGTCCATGACCACGAAGAGGGTGAGAAAGGACTTCAAAAAGAGTTCGGGCACGGCCTCAGGAGGAAGCCTGGGGCCCTGGCCTCTGGCTCCGGCCCAAAAGGAGCAACTCCCCCAGCTCCTGCTCTAAGGCCTTGGCCTCCTCCTCGCTCCGGGCCACCACCAAGAACGTATCCTCCCCGGCCAAGGTGCCCACGATCTCGTCCCGCCGGAGGCGGTCCAGGAGGAGGGCGATGCCGGAGGCGTGCCCCTCCGCCGTCTTCACCACCAGGATGTTGCCTCCCCGGTCCACGTCCTTCACGAAGAGGCCAAACTGCCGCTTGAGTTCCTCGTAAACGTCCTCGGGGAGCTCCATGGAGGGCAGGGCGTACTTGTGCCGCCCCCTGCCCAGGGCCACTCGGGCCAGGCGCAACTCGGCGATATCCCGGCTTACCGTGGCCTGGGTAACGTCAAAGCCCAGCTGCCGCAGGCGCTCCACCAGCTCCTTCTGCGTGCCGATCTCCTCGCGGCTCACGATCTCCTGGATGGCGCGGTGCCGCTCCGCTTTGCTTCGCATATGCACCCCTTACGGTTTCCAGAACTCCTTGACGAAATCCAGTATACGGTCGGCCACTTGCCGCTTGGACATACGGGGGAGTTCCTCCACCCGTCCGTCCCGCAGGAGGAGGACCACCTCGTTCTCGAGGCTGCCGAAGCCCACCCCCTGGCGGTTCACCCAGTTGAGGGCGATAAGGTCCAGGTTCTTGCGCAGGAGCTTGCCCCTAGCCCGCTCCAGCCCCTCCGCCGTCTCCATGGCGAAGCCCACCAGGACCTTCCCCCCCTTCTGCTCCCCCAGTTCCTTCAGGATGTCGGGGTTGGGGACCAGACGGAGGGTCTTTTCCGCCGCCACCTTGGGTTCCTTCTCCGCCGAAACCTCCGCCGGGCGGTAGTCGGCCACCGCCGCCGCCATGACCACCGCCTGCGCCCAAGGATAGCGCTCCAGTATGGCTTGGCGCATCTCCAGGGCGCTTTCCACCCGCACCACCTCCACCCCCCAGGGGTCGGGCAGGGCGGTGGGGCCAGCGACCAGCACCACCTCCGCCCCCCGGTCGCGGGCGGCCTCGGCCACCGCGTAGCCCATGCGCCCGGAGGAGGGGTTGGAGAGGAAGCGCACCGGGTCCAGGTACTCCCGGGTGGGCCCGGCGGACACCAGGAGCCTGAGGCCCTGGAGGTCCTTGGGGGTGAGGAAGGCTTGAAGCCGCTCCGCAAGCTCCTCGGGCTCCAGCATCCGCCCCCAGCCCTCCCCCTCGCCCACCGCCGCCAAGGGCCCGTAGGCGGGGCCGAAGAGGGCGTGGCCCAGGGCCCGAAGCCGCTCCACATGCGCCTGGGTCTGGGGGGCGAGCCACATGGCCTGGTTCATGGCCGGGGCCCAGGCCACCCGCTTGGCCCCGGCGAGGAGGGTGGCGGAGAGGAGGTCATCGGCAAGGCCCAAAGCGGCCTTGGCCATGGCGTCCGCGGTGGCGGGGGCCACCAGGACGGCATCCGCCCAGCGGGCCAGCTCAATGTGAAGCGCCCGGCCGTCGGGGCGGAACCAGGCTTCCTCCGTGGCCACCTCGCCCCCGGCGGCCACCGCCAGGGAAAGGGGGGTGATGAACGCGAGGGCCCTGGGGGTGGCCAAGACCCGCACCTCGTGGCCCCGGGCCCGGAGGAGGCGAAGCAGGTGGGGGGCCTTGATGGCCGCCACCCCCCCCGTCACCGCCACCAGGACCCGGGCCACCTAGGCCTCCTCTTCCACCACGGGGTAAAGCTTTTCCATCTCCTTCTGCAGGCGGTCTTCGGGCACCAGGTTCTCCCCGAAGACCAGCCGGCCCGTGAGGAGCTCCTTCATGGCCCAGGTAACGGCGTTGGGGTCGTCAAAGAGACCCTCGAGGGTCCGCATCTTGGGCCTTTCCTCCGGCTCCAGCACGGTGTTTTTAAAGCGGTAGCGCAGAAGCTGCTGCGCCCTCTTGGCCACCACCACCGTGAGCCGGTACTTGGAGTCCACCAGACCAAAGAGTTTGTCAATCCCGGGTTCCGCCATAGCTCCTCCGCACAATCGCATCCAGCTCCGCTTCCAGATCCGGGTCCCGTTCCAAAGCCCTCGCCAGGGCGGGGGCCATCCTCGAGGTCCGCCGCCTTTCCGCGGTGAGGATGGCCAAGAAATCGGCCACCGCCTCCTCCAGCACGTCGTTTACCACCACGTAGTCGAAGAGGTGGGCGTTCTCAATCTCCCACTCCGCCTGCTTCAGGCGCTTCTCGATCTTTTCGGGGCTGTCCTTGCCCCGGTAGACCAGGCGGCGCTTGAGCTCGGAGAGGGAGGGGGGCAGGAGGAAGATGAGCACCGCTTCCGGCACCTTGGCCTTCACCTGCAAGGCCCCCTGCACCTCGATCTCCAAAAGGACATCCTCCCCCCGCTCCAGGGCCCGCTCCACGGGAAGGCGCGGGGTGCCGTAGAGGTGGCCCACGTACTCCGCGTGCTCCAGGAAGCCGTCCTGCGCCAGAAGGGCCTCAAAGGCGGCGCGGTCCACGAAGTAGTAGTCCACCCCATCCCGCTCCCCAGGACGGGGGGACCGGGTGGTCATGGAGATGGAGTAGAAGAGCCGGGTGCGCTCCAAGACCTTGGCCCGCACCGTGCCCTTGCCCACCCCGCTGGCCCCGGTCATGACGAAGAGGCGGCCCCGCATACCCTTCACCCCGGGAGGATACCAGAAGGAGCCCGGATGGGGCAAGGATTTTTGTGATCTAGGCACACTTGGCGCGTGGTACACTTGGGCCCATGGCCTGGTACGAGGGCGCTTTCTTCTACCAAATCTTCCCCGACCGCTTTTTCCGGGCAGGCCCCTCGGGCAAGCCCGCCCCCAGCGGCCCCTTTGAGCCCTGGGACGCCCCGCCCTCCCTGCGGGGGTTCAAGGGGGGAACCCTTTGGGGTGTGGCGGAGAAAATCCCCTACCTGAAAAGTCTGGGCGTGGAGGCCCTGTACCTGAACCCCGTCTTCGCCTCCACCGCCAACCACCGCTACCACACCGCGGACTACTTCCAGGTGGACCCGGTGCTGGGGGGAAATGCCGCGTTGCGCCACCTCCTGGAGGTGGCCCACGCCCACGGGATACGGGTCATCCTGGACGGGGTCTTCAACCACACGGGACGGGGCTTCTTCGCCTTCCAGCACCTTTTGGAGAACGGGGAGAAGAGCCCCTACCGGGACTGGTACCACGTGCGGGGCTTCCCCTTAAACGCCTACGGGCCAAGCCCCAACTACGAGGCCTGGTGGGGAAACCCCGAGCTCCCCAAGCTCCGGGTGGAGGCCCCGGCGGTGCGGGAGTACCTCCTGGAGGTGGCCGAGCACTGGATCCGCTTCGGGGCCGACGGCTGGCGGCTGGACGTCCCCAACGAGATCCCAGACCCCGAGTTCTGGCGGGCCTTCCGCCGAAGGGTCAAAGGGGCCAACCCTGAGGCCTACATCGTGGGGGAGATCTGGGACGAGGCCGATTTCTGGCTCCAGGGGGACATGTTTGACGCCACCATGAACTACCCCCTCGCCCGCGCTGTCCTGGGCTTCGTGGGGGGGGAGGCCCTGGACCGGGAGCTGGCCGCCCGCTCGGGCCTGGGGCGCATCGAACCCCTGCAGGCCCTGGCCTTCAGCCACCGCCTGGAAGGGCTCTTCACCCGCTACCGGCCGGAGGTGGTGCGCGCCCAGATGAATCTCCTCACCTCCCACGACACCCCCCGCCTCCTCACCCTGATGGGGGGGAGCGTGGAGCGGGCCAGGCTCGCCCTCTCCCTGCTCTTCCTCCTGCCGGGAAGCCCCACGGTGTACTACGGGGAGGAAGTGGGCATGGAGGGCGGCCACGACCCGGAAAACCGCGGAGGGATGGTGTGGGAAGAAGCCCGCTGGAAGCGGGAAATCCTGGGGGCCATCCGCCGCATGGCCCGCCTGCGCCAGGAACACCCCCTCCTCCGCACCGCCCCCTATGGGCGGATTTATGCGGTGGACGGCCGCCTGGCCTTCACCCGCGGCCCCTATCTGGTGGTGGTGAACGCCAGCCCCGAGCCCTTCCTCCAGGACTTCCCCCTCCACGGGGCCCTGCCTCGAGGCGCCCAGGCGGTGGACCTGATCTCCGGAGCCCTCTGCGCCCCCGCGGGCGGGCGCCTTTGCGGGCCGGTGCTTCCCCCCTTCTCCCTGGCGGTCTGGGTGGAGGTCTAAGTACCCCGTCGTGGCTTGCGCCACGACAGGCACCCCAGAAAGACTTTGGGCATCGCCCCCTGCCCATTGCAGCTTAGATGCCTCTCCCATTAGGGCCAGGCGCCCTCAAAGCGGAGGAGCCAGGCCTTAAGCCCCTCCTGTCCGGCGAAGCCCCCGAGCCGCCCGTCGGCGTGGACCACCCGGTGGGCAGGCACCAGGAGGAAAAAGGGCGAGGCCCGCATCCCCGCCCCCACCGCCCGGGGGGAGAGGCCAAGCTCCCGAGCCAAGGCGCCGTAACTTTCCGTGCGCCCGTAGGGGATGCGGCGCACCCGCTCGTAGAGGGCCACCCGGACTGGGGAAAGTCCCGTGTAGTCCAAGGGAATGTCCAGGAAGTCCGGCCTTTCTCCGGCGAAGTAGGCCAGGACGCGCTCCCGCACCCTAAGGGCCAAAGCCCCTTCCGCCTCCCGCCCCCGGGAAAAGAGGGCTGGCTCCAGAAGCCGCACCCCTTCAGGGGAAACCTCGAGCCACAAAGGGGTCAGGGGCGTGGGAATGAGCACGGCCTAAGGCCACCCGGCCCAAGCCCCCTGGGCCTTCCCCAGCAGGAGGTCGGAGAGGAAGGTGCCGGGGAAGTAGTGCCCCAGGACCTCCCGGTAGCCAAACCCCGCCTCCACCATGCCTTTGGCCCCCCACTGGGAGAGGCCCACCCCGTGCCCCGCCCCCCGGCCCTCCGCCTGCCATCCCTTAAACTCCACCAAGGCCGAGGGCAGGCCCATGAGGCGCACCAGGCGCTGGGCTTCAGGCCCCTGCACCTCCACCCCCATCACCCTAAGGCGCCAGACCCGCCCCGAAGGGCTCCGCTCCAGGACCTCGGGAGGCTCCTGCCCTTTGGGGGTGCGCCCCAAGGCCTTTAGGGCCTTGGCCGCCGCCTCCGGCGCCAGGACCAGGCGCCACTCGCTCTTGGGCCCCCGGGCGTAGGGGTCGGGGCGGGGGCGCAGGTAGGGCAAGGGTTTTTGGAACACCTCCTCGCTTCCTGCGGTCATACCCCCGGAGTCCGCGTGGTAGAGGGCCGAGATGGCCTGCCCGCTGTAGCTCAACACCTGGCCCCAGGTGGCGGCCACCGCTTCCTTGTGCCTGGCGGTTTCCGCAGCGAGGCCCAGGTACACCTGGCAGAGCTCGGTGGCGCAAAGGTCATAAGGGGCCTTGGGGTTGAGCCGGTTCACGGCGAAGGTTCGGGCAACCACCGCCTGGGCCTTCAGGGCCTCGAGGGGGAAGCCCTCCGGCATCTCCGCGGGAAGCACCCCGAGGAGGTAGTCCTCCAGGAGGACCAGGTTCACCACCCAGAGCTTTCCCCCTTGGGAAAAGAGGCGCACCCCACCCCGGTAGGAACGCCCGTCCAAGGCGAAATAGGGCCCGGGAAGGTCCCAGGCAGGCTGGACCCGCCCCTCCGCCCAAACACCCTCCCCCGTTCCCCGGACCCGCACCTCCCCCGTGGGCAGAAGGAGGCGGACCTCCTGGCCCAAAGGCACCTCCTTGAGGAGGACCCGAAGCACCAGGTCCTTGGTCTGGCCCAGGCCCGGCCCCAGGGTCAGGGTGGTGGCCAAAACCAGCAGAAAGAGCCCTATCCCCCGCGCCATAGCCTTCGCCCCCATGCTACACCCAAGTACCCGCATGCGAGGGTTGCCCCATAGGCCAAAGCTAAAGCGGCGTGCCCATGGTTTCTCTGGGGCCCCTGGGGTGGCGCAAGCCACCCCAGGGTACTTAACCCAAGGTCAAGGCGGCCCGGCCCAGGGAAGGCGCCTCCCAAAGCCGCGCCAACGCCTCCGGGTGGCGCAGGGCGTACATGGCGAAGGGGTAGACCCGCTCCTGGGGCAGGGAGAGGGGCAGGAGGTGGCGCTTCAGGCGCTCCAGGTGGTGAAGGAGGACCGCATCCCGGCCCAGGCGGGCCCGCAGGAGCTTGCGCATGAGCCTTTCCCCCTCGCCCCCGACCCGGGCCCGGTAGCGGCGGAAGGGCCGCTCCAGGGTGGGCTCCAGGGCTTTGGCCCTTTCCTCCAAGGCTTCCAGCTGGCGCAGCAAGCGGACCAGCTCCTCCTCCACCTCCCTAAAGCCCTCCAGCACCCCGCGCACCGCCTCCAAGAAGGCCGCCTCCCCTCGTTCCTCAAAGGCCCAGGGGTCCAGGCCGTACCTCCGTAGGATGCGGGCCACGGGAGGCTCCAGCACCACCGCCCGCAAGCGCAGGAAGAGGGCCGGCATGGGCAGGCCGTAAAGGGCGTAGACCCGGGAAAGTTCCGCCACGTAGCGGAACTCGCTCGGCCCCACCACGAAGCCCGCGGTGGGCAGGACCCAGTCTTGGAAGACAGGCCTCAGGCCCGCCGCCGGGGTGAGGCGGGAGGGATCGGCGCGCAAGAGCTCCAAAAGCTCCTTCTGGCTGTAGCGGCGTACCCCGTCGTGGAAGGCGCCCCCCTCATAGAAGAGAAGGCGCCGGGCGTCGGTCTCCAGGAAGAGGTTGGTGGCCCCGGGCTTGCGCCTTAGGGGGGGCTTGCCCCCCAGGGCCTGGATGCGCTCCGCCTCCTGGTTGAGGGCCTCAGCGCTGGCCAGGGGGTCTTCCAGCTCCCGCTCCAGGGCTTCCTGGAAGAGGGGGCTGAGTTCCTCCGCCATGGGGTCAAAGGGCAGGAGGCCCCACTCTCCCAGAAAGGCCAGGAGGACCTTAGCGAAGAACTCGGAAAGCGTACGGCTTTCTAGGGCGTACACCAGGCGTGCGTCCTTGGCCCAGGGGCCTAGGAAGCCCACCAGGGCTTCCCGGTAGGGCGCCAACGGGATGCGCCCCGCGGGCAGTGGGGGTAAGGGCAGGGAAAGGGTGCGGAGTTCCTCGTCCAGGAGGAGGTAGAGGTGGCGCACCTCCTCCACGTCGTGGTCCTGGGAGGCCACCCAAAACACCCCCGCCGCCCCCACGCCCCGGGCCAGGGCCAGGGCGGTCTTGGCCTTATAGAAGGTGAGGGCGGGGCCGCCCAGAAGCCCCGCCTGCTGGCCCGTCACCACCGCCCCCCGCCCCAAGGCCTCCAAGGCGGCGAAGGCTTCCCGCGGAGCCCCCAGGCGCTTCAGGTAAGCCCTGAAGGCGGAAAGGAGCCTAGGGTGCCCTTGTCGGCCCAGGCGCTCCTTAAGGGCCTCCTCCCCCTGGGGCAGGCCCAGAAGGCGGGCGAGGAGCGAGGCTTCCATGCCCTCAAGCCTAAGGGGCCTCCGCCAGCCGGGCAAGGGCCTCCCGGTCGCGCACCTCCACCCGGCGGTAGCCCAGGTCCACCGCCCCCAGCAACGCCCACTCCCCCAGGAGCTTGGTCACGGTTTCCCGGGTAGCCCCCACCATATGGGCCAGGTCCAGGTGGGACAGGGCCACCTCCCCGCCCTCGGCAAGCCGCAAGAGGAGGCGGGCCAGACGCTGGGCCACGGAAAGGTGGCGCACCTCCCAAAGCCTTTCCTCTGCGGCCTTGAGCCGGGCGTAAAGGGCTTTTTGGAGAAAGCGCTCCACCTCGGGGAAGCGCTCCCTCAAACCCACCAAGGCCTCTTGGGAGGCGAAAAGGAGCTCGGCGTAGGTGAGGGCGCTGGCCCCAGCGGTGCGCCGCCCCTCCCCCACCAGGGCCTCTTCCCCCAAAAGCCCCCCGGGGCCCACCACCCCCAGGGTGGCGGGCTCTTCTCCCGAGGGGCTTTCCCCCTCCAGCCAGAAAAGCCCTTCCCGCACCAGGTACACCCCATCCACCCGGTCCCCGGGGGCGTAAAGGCGGACCCCGCGCCGCACCCGAAGGGGCTGGAAGGCCTTGGCCGCCTCTCGCCGGGCCTCGAGGGCCAGCTCCTGGAACATGCCCCGAGTTTATATCACCCTCCTGGAGGATAGAAGTCCGGATACCACGCCATTCAGGGGAATACAGGCTGACGTCCAGAACCGCAGGGCGGCCATGGGTTGAAGGGGAAAACCCCCGCCGCACCCATCCCGTTCCCTCTCCGCTACCCCTCGCACCAAGGCCACTGCCTCTCCATCCCCAGGAACAAGGAAAAACCCGCAAACCTTTCGGTTAAACTGGGAGCGTGCCCAGGCGTCCCCTTTACGATCCCGAGAAGTTCCGCGGCCTCCCCTGCTCGGCCCGCCTGGTGTGGTTCCACATCTGGGCCCTGGGGGAGGACGAGTACCCTGTGCGCAAGGTGGCCGAGGCCCTGGAGATAAGCCCCAACGCCGTGGCCATGGCCCTGAGGCTCCTCG
>NZ_JAKEDT010000002.1 GCF_021462525.1 Thermus caliditerrae
GGTCCACGTGCCCAATCGTCCCCACGTTCACGTGAGGCTTCGTACGGATAAACTCGCCCTTGGCCATCTTCGTTCTCCCTTCGCAAGCACGGGTGGGCCCAAAGGCCCACCCTCAAAACGCTTTACTGACCCTTGATCAGCTTCTCCTGGATCTGCTTGGGGACCTCCTGGTAGTGGTCGAAGAACATGACGAAGGAGCCCCGCCCCTGGGTCTTAGAGCGCAGGTCGGTGGCGTAGCCGAACATCTCCGCCAGGGGCACGTAGGCCCGGATCACCTGGGCGTTGCCCCTGGGTTCCATGCCCAGGATGTGGCCCCGGCGGGAGTTCAGGTCGCCGATAACGTCGCCCATGTACTCCTCGGGGGTGGTGACCTCCACCCGCATGATGGGCTCCAGGATCACCGGATCCCCCTTCTGCACCGCCTCCTTGATGGCCATGGAGCCGGCGATCTTGAAGGCCATCTCCGAGGAATCCACCTCGTGGTAGGAGCCGTCGTAGAGGGTGACCCTCACGTCCACCACGGGGAAGCCGATGAGGGGGCCGGACTGCATGGCCTCCTCGATACCCTTCTGCACCGCGGGGATGTACTCCTTGGGGATCACGCCGCCCACGATGGCGTTCACGAACTCAAAGCCAGAACCCCGAGGAAGGGGCTCCGCCTTGATCTTCACGTGGCCGTACTGGCCGCGGCCACCGGTCTGGCGGATGAACTTGCCCTCCACGTCCACGGGGCGGGTGAGGGTTTCCCGGTAGGCCACCTGGGGCTTGCCCACGTTGGCGTCCACCTTGAACTCCCGCTTGAGCCGGTCCACGATGATCTCCAGGTGGAGCTCGCCCATCCCGGAGATGATGGTCTGGCCGGTCTCGGGGTGGGTGGACACGCGGAAGGTGGGATCTTCCTCCGCCAGGCGGGCCAGGGCCTGGGAGAGCTTGTCCTGGTCCGCCTTGGTCTTGGGCTCGATGGCCACGTCGATCACCGGCTCGGGTACCTCGATGGACTCGAGGATCACCCGGGGCGCGTCCTCCCCCACCAGGGTGTCGCCGGTAATGGTCTCCTTGAGGCCCACGATGGCGCCCAGGTCCCCGGCCTTGAGCTCCTCCACCTCCTCCCGGTGGTTGGCGTGCATGCGCAGAAGGCGGGCCACCCGCTCCTTCCGGCCCTTGGTGGTGTTGTAGACATAGGAGCCCGAGGTGAGGGTACCGGAGTAGACGCGGATGAAGGTAAGGCGGCCCACGTAGGGGTCAGCCATGATCTTGAAGGCCAAAGCAGCAAGGGGCCCGTTGGGATCGGGGTGAATCTCCACCACCTCCCCCTCGGGCGTGGTCCCCTTGATGGGAGGGATGTCCAGAGGGGAGGGCAGGTAGTCCACCACCGCGTCCAGGAGAAGCTGGACGCCCTTGTTCTTCAAGGCGGAGCCCAAGAACAGGGGGGTGATCTGAATGGAGATGGTGCCCTTGCGGATGGCCGCCACCAGCTCTTCCTCGGAGGGCTCCTCCCCCTCCAGGTACTTGAGCATCACGTTCTCGTCAAAGTCGGCGGCGGCCTCAATGAGCTTCTCGTGGTACTCCTGGGCCTGGGGGAGGTACTCCTCGGGGATGGGGACCTCACGGATGTCGGTGCCCAGGTCGTTGCCGTAGGTGTAGGCCTTCATCCGGAGGACGTCGATGATCCCGGAGAAGGTGTCCTCGCGGCCGATGGGGAGCTGCATGACCACGGGCCTCGCCCCCAGGCGCTCCTGCATGGTGCGGATGACGAGCCAAAGGTCGGCCCCCGTCTTGTCCATCTTGTTGGCGAAGGCGATGCGGGGCACCTTGTACTTCTCCGCCTGGCGCCAGACGGTCTCGGACTGGGGCTCCACCCCCTGGCTGGAGTCGAAGACCACGATGGCCCCGTCCAGCACCCGCATGGAGCGCTCCACCTCGATGGTGAAGTCCACGTGGCCGGGGGTGTCGATGATGTTGATGCGGTGGTCCTTCCAGAAGCAGGTGGTCACGGCGGCGGTGATGGTGATGCCCCGCTCCCTTTCCTGCTCCATGAAGTCCATGGTGGCCGCACCCTCGTGGACCTCCCCGATTTTGTGGATCTTGCCGGTGTAGTAGAGGATGCGCTCGGTGGTGGTGGTCTTACCGGCATCGATGTGGGCGGCAATGCCGATGTTGCGGAGCCGCTTTAGGTCGTATTCTACCTTAACCGCCATGGCTTACCACCGGTAGTGGGCGTAGGCGCGGTTGGCCTCGGCCATGCGCTCCACGTCTTCCTTCTTCTTGATCGCGCCACCCTTGCCTTCCGCCGCGTCCATGAGCTCGTGGGCGATGCGCACCGCCGCGCCGCGCTCCGAGCGGGCGTTGGCCGCCTGCACCAGCCAGCGCAGGGCCAAGGACTGCTGGCGCCGGGGGGAGACCTCCATGGGCACCTGGTAGTTGGCACCCCCCACCCGCCGGGAGCGGACCTCGAGGCGAGGCTTCACGTTGTCCACCGCCTGCCTAAAGACCTTCAACGGCTCCTGCCCAGTCTTCTCCTGGATGATGCGGCAAGCGTCGTAGAAGATGCGGGCGGCCAGGTTCTTCTTGCCCTCCCGCATGATCTTGTTGATGAAGGCCGACACCACCACGTCCCCGTAGACCAGGTCGGGCTGGAGCTGGCGTACCTCTGCTCTTCTTCTCCGCGCCATAGCTCACCTACTTCTTCTTGGCCGGGGCCGCGCCCTTGGTTTCCTTAGGCCGCTTGGTCCCGTACTTGGAGCGGCTCTTCTTGCGGTCCTTCACGCCCTGGGTGTCGTAAACCCCGCGGACGATGTGGTAACGCACGCCCGGGAGGTCCTTCACACGGCCACCCCGGATGAGGACCACGGAGTGCTCCTGCAGGTTGTGCCCCTCGCCAGGGATGTAGGCCGTCACCTCGTAGCCGGAGGTGAGGCGCACCTTGGCCACCTTCCGCAAAGCCGAGTTGGGCTTCTTGGGGGTCACGGTGCGCACCACGGTGCACACCCCTCGGCGGAAGGGCGAGCCCTTCAAGGCGGGTACCTTGCTCTTCTTCTGGACCTTCTCGCGGCCCCTTCGGACTAGCTGGTTGATCGTCGGCAGTGCCACCACTCCCTTCTTCTTGGACTTGCCCCCGTGTTCTCAAGATCCGCCCGGGGAAGCTTCTTCCCCGCTTTTGCCCGCACAGGGCACCACCCTCAGGGCCAGGGGGCTGGCCCTGAGGGCCCTCAACTTGCCTAGTCTACAGGCCCAAGGGCGTTTTGACAAGCGGCGAGCCATGGAAAACCCCCGCCCGAAGGCGGGGTGTTCTGGAGCCGGTGGCCGGATTCGAACCGGCGGCCTACCGCTTACGAGGCGGTTGCTCTACCGCTGAGCTACACCGGCCCGCCCCAAAAAGTTTAGGGGAGGCCAGAGCATTTGGCAACTACCTGAGCACCACCCCCGGCTGGACCCGGAAGGCGCGCCAGAGGGGCAGGAGGGCGGAGAGGAAGGTGGCCAAGAAGCTGGCCCCGCTCACCAGGAGGAAGTCGGCCAGGCGCATCTCCACCGGAAGGTGGGTGAGGAAGTAGAGCTCCCCCGGAAGGTCCACCGGGCGCAAGGCCAGGTAGAGGCAGAGGAGGTAGCCCAAGAGGTTGCCGAGGAGAACGCCACCAAAGCCCAAGAAGGCCCCTTCCAGGGCGAAGACCAGGCCTACGGTGAGCCTCGAGGCCCCCATGGCCCGAAGAAGGGCGATCTCCGGGGTCTTCTCCACCACCTTCAGCACCAAGAGGTTCGCCACCCCCAAAGCGGCCACCGCCACGATCAGGAAGATGAGGATGCCCAAAACCCGCTTCTGCAACGCCAGCTGCTCCAGGAGGGTGCGCTGGGTGTCCTGCCAGGCTTGGGGGAAGAAGCGGGTGCCCGCCAGCTCCGCCCCCACCTCCTTGGCCCGCCAGGGGTCCTTAAGCCGCACCTGGTAGCCCTGGGCCTTGAGCCCAGAAAGCCGCTCTACCGCCTCCAGGTCCACGAAGGCGTAGGCGGAGTCCAGGAGGTAGTTGCCCGTGCGGAAGGAGCCCAGCACCTTGAGCTCCACCCGCTCCTGGGTGGCGGACATGGCGTAGAGCTTCTCCCCCAGGAAAGCCCCCAGGGACTGCTGCAGGGCCGAGCCCAGATAGACGCCCCCCGGCTCCAGCCGGAGCCCCAGCTCGGGGTAAAGGCGCTCACCCCCCTCCCCCAGGCCCACCAGGGTGGCGAAGTCCACCCCCGGTCCCCGGGCCCCTTCTGCCGGACGGGTCAGAAGCGCCTTGGTGGCGGCGAAAGGGGCGAAGGCCTCCACCTCAGGATGGGGCGGTAGGGGGGGAAGCTCTTCCGTCAGCCTGAAGAGGACCAGGTGGGGGTAGGCCTTGAGGGTGGCCCGAACCAGACCGCTCACGAAACCGTTGGTGAGGGAAAGGGCCGCCAGGAGCACGGCCACCCCCACCCCCACGCCCAAAAGGGCTAAGGCGGTCTGGAAGGGCCTACGCCTCAAGTGGGCCAGGGCCAGGAAGAGGGCAAAGCGCACGCCTTCAGGATACGGCGAAGGCTAGGCCCCTCAGCGCCTGGGGTACTCCACCACCTCCACCTGCAGGAGCCTCCGGCCAAAGCGCAAGGCCGTGGCCCGGTCCGGGAGCCAGACGTCCACCTTCTCCCGCATCCTGGGGTGCATCACGTCCGCCACCACGAACACCCGCCCCTGGAAGAGGGCATCGAACTGCCCCCGGCCCCGGCCGTAGACCGAGCCCAGGTCCTTGAGGCGCACCTTTGTGCCGTAGGGCAGGACCTTAAGGAGATCGGGGCTCACCGCCAGCACCCCCAGCCGGGTGCGCATGCCGGTGGCGGTGACGAAGGGGGTAGAGTCGGTCTCCCGCACGCTGGAGGTGTAGGCGGTGCCCTGCAAGATCAAAACCTTTGGACGCACAGGCCCTGTCTGGGCCAAAGCCCCGGCCAAAGCCAGGAGCAGAAAGAGCACAACTGGGAATCCCCGCATAGCGCTCTGAGTATCCCGGCGAACCCTTGAGCCTTATGAGATGAATGAGCGCCTCTCCTCATGCCCCACCATGGCATCTCTATCGTTTTTATTCCAAATAACAGAGAGTACCGCCGGACAGGGACTTCGTCCGGCGGCTCTTCGTTAGAGAACGATTAAGCTCCTTTAGCTAAAGCTCACTTCTCTCAAAGCTGGCCTAAGGGCAAGGGGCCGAAGAAATCTCCAGGACGTACCGGCCGCTCCCCGCCTCGTCAAACCCCGCCCGGGCCAGGCCCCGGTCGCGCACCACCAGGAGGGTGGCGGGGGAAATGGGGGCGCAGTTCATCACGGGGTCCAAGACGAGGGGGCTGGCATCCGTGGGCGAGAGGTAAAGAAGGGCCACCAGGTCCAAGGGGCCCGTGTAGGTAAAGCGCAGGTTGCCCGTGGCCGAGGCCACGTTGTACTGGTCAAACTCCCCCGCAAACTCTATGGCCCCGTACTTGGTCCCCCCGGTGAAGGCTTCCCCCCCGCCCGCAGGGTTAGGGGTAAAGGGATCAGCATAAAGGGTGACCCGGTCCGGGCTTAGGGCGTAGTTTTCCACCTTGAGGTAATAGGTCTGTCCGGCCGTGCCCCGGAAGTTCAGGCGGATCCCGGGGTCCACGGTGAGCTGGGGACGCAAGGCAAGCGGGGCCACCTCCGGGTAGGCGGCGAACCAGTTGCGGGCCACGCTCACCGCCTGCACCACCCCGCGCTCGTCCAGGAGGGTGAGCCGCAACCGGGCCCGGAGCTTTAGGTCCGAGGAAACCGCGCTCACCCGCACCGCCTGGCTCACGCTCAAGGGGATGCGGTAGACCCTGACCCCCGGCCGGAGCTCCCCCCCGCTTTCCTGAGCCGCCGGGAGGTCGGCAAGGACATAGCCGCCTACAGGCAGGGTCCCGCTTGCGGGAGGGATGCCCTCCGTGCACGCCGCCAAGGCCAGAAGCAGGGCAAGGCCCCAGAAGACCCTACGCATAAACCACCCCCTTCCCCTCCAGTTTAGCCCTGGGACGGGAAAGGGGGCTTGGGACTTCCTTTAGCTACTCCATGACCCCCAGGTAGGCGTAGAGGTCGGGGCCCCCGGGGAGGATCTCCACCGCCAGTTCGGGGAACTTCGCCGCCACCTCTTCGGCCTTTTCCTTGGGGGTATTGGGGCCCAGGAAGAGGGTGAGGACCTCTTTCCCCTCACCCGCCAGGCGGATCAGGCCTTCCAGGACCTCCTCAGGAGTCTCCCCCACCAGGACCAGCTTGCCGTCCAGGAGGCCGATGGGTTTATCCTTCAAAACCTTAAGCCCCTCCACCTCGGCGTCGCGGCTGGCCCAGGTGACCTCCAGGGTCCTCGCCCCGGCTGCTGCTTCCTCCATCTCCGGCAGGAGTTCCGCAGGCTCCGCCTCCGGAAGGTAGCGCACCGCCGCCGCCAGGCCCTGGCCAAGGGTGCGGGTCTTGAGGACGTGGACTTCCTTCCCTATTCCCTCGGCGAGCCTCTTGGCTTCTTCTGCAGCCATGAAGACGTTGGGGTTGTTGGGCAAGAGAATGACCTTGGGGTTAGGCAGGCTCCGGATGGCGGAGAGGATGTCCTCCACGCTGGGGTTTTGCGTCTGCCCCCCGGCCACCACCCGCGCCCCCAGGCTACGGAAGACCCGGGCCACCCCGTGGCCCAAGGCCACGGCCACCAGGCCCGTGGGGGGTGGGGCCTCCGCCGCCGCCCCGGCCATGGCCAGGATCTCCGTGTGCTGCTCGGCCATGTCCTCCACCTTGGTGCGCACCATGCGGCCGAAGCGGGCCACGGTGGCCAGGAGGCCGTCGGGGTCGTCGGTGTGGATGTGCCCTTTCACGTAGCCCTCGGCTCCTACCACCAGAAGGGAGTCCCCGAAGGGGGCCACGGCCTCGCGGATCTTCTCTATGGGCACCTCCACCCCCTCCATGAGGAACTCCGTGCAGTAGCCGAACTCCTCGGTGGCGAAGGCGGTCTGGGCGTAGCGCTCCACCTTGGGGGGCTCGGGAAGGGGGAGCTTTTGGGCATAGCCCCTGAGGCCCTCCAGGAAGCGCACGTACCCCGCGCCCCCCGCGTCCACCACCCCGGCCTGCTTCAGCACGGGAAGGAGTTCGGGGGTTCTGGCCAAGGCCTCCTGGGCAGCTTGGAGGGCGGTATCCAGGGTGGCCTCGAGGCTTTCCCCCTTGGCCCCCTCCGCCGCCGCCCGGGCCACGGTGAGGATGGTGCCCTCCACGGGCCGCATCACCGCCCGGTAACCCGTCTCTGCCCCCAAGCGCAGGGCCTCCACGAGCCCTGGGGCGTCCAACACTTCCCGCTTGCGCAGCGCTTCGCTGAAGCCCTTGAGGATCTGGGAAAGGATCACCCCGCTGTTCCCCCGGGCCCCCAGGAGGCTGCCGTAGGCGATGGCCCGGGCCACCTCGGCCATCTTGGAGGTGTCCGAGAGGTCCAGCTCCCGCCGGGCGGACTGGAGGGTAAGGTGCATGTTGGTGCCCGTGTCCCCATCGGGCACGGGGTAGACGTTCAGGGCGTTGAGCTCCTCCACGTAGACCCGGAACCAGTCCGTGGCGTAGCGGAAAGCGTCCGCCAGCTCCTCAGGGGCCCAGCTAGCCACGCCCCACCCCCACCACGTGGACCCGCACCTGGGAGAGCTTAACCCCTGCCAGCTTCTCGGCGGCGAAGGCTACCCGCTCCGCCAAGGACTCCACCACCGTGGGGATGCGGGCGCCCACCGCCACCACCACGTAGAAGTCCGCGGCGTACCTGCCAGGGCTCGCCGGGTCCTGGCGCACCACCACCCCTTCGCTGGCCTCCTGCCGCCCCAGGATGCGCACCACCTGGTCCTTGAGGCCCGCCGGGGCCATGCCCACCACCCCCGGCACCTCGTGGGCCGCCAAGGCCAGGAGGGCGGCCAAAGCGTTTTCCGTAAGGGTCACGCGGCCTTGCATCCTACCCCCTTAACGCCTCTTCCGGGGGCGTGTAGGCCAAGCCGAAGGCCTCGGCCACCCCCGGGTGGGTGAGGCGCCCTTGGTGGGTGTTCAGGCCCCTGAGGAGGGCCCCGTCTTCCCGAAGGGCCTCGAGGCCCTTCTCCGCCAGCTTGAGCACGTAGGGAAGAGTCTGGTTGGTGAGGGCGAAGGTGCTGGTCCTGGGCACCGCCCCCGGCATGTTGGCCACCCCGTAGTGCACCACCCCTTCCACCACGTAGGTGGGCTCGGCGTGGGTGGTGGGGCGGATGGTCTCCACGCACCCCCCCTGGTCCACGGCCACGTCCACGATCACCGAGCCCTCCTTCATGAGGGGAAGCATGTCCCGGGTGACCAGCTTGGGGGCCTTGGCCCCGGGCACCAGCACGGCGCCAATGAGGAGATCGGCGTGCTGGATGCTCTTCTTGATGTTGGCCTCCGTGGCGGTGAGGGTGATGAGCCTCCCCCCGAAGACGTCGTCCAGGTACTGAAGCCGCTTGTGGTTCACGTCCAGGATGGTCACCTGGGCCCCCATGCCCAGGGCGATCTTGGCGGCGTTGGTGCCCACGGTGCCGCCTCCCAGGATGACCACGCTGGCCGGGGCCACCCCGGGCACCCCGCCCAGGAGGACCCCCCGCCCCCCGTGGGGCTTCTCCAGGAACTGGGCCCCCACCTGGGGGGCCATGCGGCCCGCCACCTCGCTCATGGGCACCAGGAGGGGCAGGGAGCCATCGGCAAGCTGCACCGTCTCGTAGGCGATCCCCGTGACCCCACTCTTCAGCATGGCCTCGGTGAGGGCGCGGTCTGCGGCCAGGTGCAGGTAGGTGAAGAGGAGGAGCCCCTCCCGCAGGAAGGGGTACTCCTCGGGTAGGGGTTCCTTCACCTTCACCACCATCTCCGCCCCCCAGGCCTCCTCCCGGCTCACCAGGTGGGCCCCGGCCCGCTCGTACTCGGCATCAGATAGGCCCGAGCCCACCCCTGCCCCCCGCTCCACCAGCACGGTGTGGCCACGCCGCACCAGGCTCTCTACGCCGCCCGGGGTCAGGGCCACGCGGTTCTCCAGGGTCTTGATCTCCTTGGGAACGCCGATCACCATACTAGACCTCCTTCACGAACACCCTTCGGATCTTGAGCTTGAAGCCATCACCCTCAGCGATGGCCAGAAGCCGCCTGCGGGAGTCTACCAGGGTGACGTACCCCAGGGCGGGAATGGGCAGGGGAACCCCCTCCAGGACGCGCCGGGCCTCGGTGTGGGAGAGCTCCACCACCGGGTAGGGCAGGGCGTCGGGCTCAGGAATGGCCTTGTCCGGAGAGAGCTCGGAAAGCCCGACCGCCCGCTCCAAGCCGATCTTGCCGATGCGGGTGCGGACCAGCCCCGAGAGGAAGGCCTTGGTCTTGAGCCTCTCCCCCAGGTCGCGGGCGAAGGCCCGCACGTAGGTGCCGGGGCCCACCACCAGGCGGATGACCGCGGTGGGGTAACGGCCCAGGGGCGGGGGGAGCTCCACCCGCCTCCCCCCCTTCTCCGCCAGGCGCCAGCCCTTGGCCGAGGGGGCAATGGGGTGGGGGATGGGTTCGGGGTCCAGGGCAAGGAGTTCCACCTCGAGGTACTTCACCGGCCGGGGCCCAAGCTCCAGGGGCTTCCCCTCCCGGGCGGCCTCGTAGGCCCTTTTTCCCCCCACCTTGATGGCGGAGTAGAGGGGGGGCACCTGCTCCTTGAGGGCCAGGAAGGAGGGAAGGAGGTTCTCCAGGTCCTTGCGGTCAAAGCGCACCGGGGCCTCCTCACTCACCGGCCCTTCCGCGTCCAGGGTGGGGGTAGTGGCCCCGAAGGAAACCCAGGCGATGTATTCTTTGTCCTCCCCCGAGAGAAAGGGCACCAGCTTGGTGCTTTCCTCGGAGACCAGGAGAAGGAGGCCCGTGGCCAGAGGGTCCAGGGTGCCGGTGTGCCCCACCCGGCGGGTGCCAAGGCGCCGCCTCGCCTCCTCCACCGCGTCGTGGGAGGTGAGGTGGAGGGGCTTGTCCACCGCGTAGAGGGCCATGCCTAGGGGATTGTATCACCGGAAGGCGGAAGGAAGAATGGACGTATGGACCTGGAAAGCCGCTACCCCTCCTTGCGCTTCGCCTGGCCCAAGCCGGGGGTGCTGGAGATCGCCTTCGGGGGGGAGAAGCTGAACGCCATGGGCCCAGAACTCCACCGGGAGCTCTCCCGGGTGTGGCGGGACCTCGAGGGCCAGGAGGAGGTCCGGGCCGTCCTCCTCCGGGGGGAGGGCGGGGTCTTCTCCGCCGGGGGCTCCTTCGCCCTCATCGAGGAGATGCGCTCTTCCCACGAGGCCCTCATGCGGGTCTTTTGGGAGGCCCGGGAGCTGGTCCTGGGACCCTTAAGCTTTCCCAGTCCCGTGGTGGCCGCGGTGGAAGGGGTGGCGGTGGGGGCGGGGCTGGCCTTGGCCCTGGCCAGCGACGTGGTGGTGGCGGGCAAGCGGGCTAGGCTCCTGGACGGGCACCTGCGCCTGGGGGTAGCGGCAGGGGACCACGCCGTCCTCCTCTGGCCCCTCCTAACGGGCCTAGCCAAGGCCAAGTACCACCTCCTCTTGAGCGAGCCCCTCACCGGGGAGGAGGCGGAGAGGCTCGGCCTCATCGCCTTGGCGGTGGAGGACGGGGAGGTCTACGCCAAGGCCCTGGAGGTGGCCGAAAGGCTTGCCCAGGGGCCAAAGGAAGCCTTAAGCCTTACCAAGCATGCCCTGAACGGCTGGCTCCGCACCTTCCTACCCCACTTTGAGGTGTCCTTGGCCCTGGAGTTCCTAGGCTTCTCGGGGAAGGAGCTGGAAGAGGGCCTCAAGGCCCTCAAGGAAAAGCGCCCCCCCACCTTCCCGTGATGCGCCTGCAAGCCTTTTTGGCCCGGGCGGGGGTGGCAAGCCGCCGCCAGGCGGAAAGGCTTATCCAGGAGGGCCGGGTGCGGGTGAACGGGGAGGCGGCCCACCTGGGGCAGAGGGTGGGGCCGGGGGACGTGGTGGAGGTGGACGGGAGGCGGGTGGAGCTCCCCCAGGAAAGGATCGTCCTGGCCCTGCATAAGCCTAAAGGCTACACCACCACCCGCTTTGACCCCCATGCCCAGAAGACGGTGTTTGACCTCCTCCCCCCCATCCCCGGCCTCCACCCCGTAGGCCGCCTGGACCGGGACTCAGAGGGCCTCCTCCTTTTCACCAACGACGGCGCCCTCACCTTCCGCCTCACCCACCCCCGGCACGGGGTCAAGAAGGTCTACCGGGTCTGGACGGAAAGGGGCACCCTGCCGGAAGGGGTCTGCCAGAAGCTCGTCCAGGGTGTGGCGCTGGAGGACGGCCCTGCCCGGGCCCTTTTTTGCCGCCCTGCCCCCGGGGGGGCCTACCTCACCCTGGCCGAGGGGAGGAAGCGGGAGGTGCGCAGGATGCTGAAGGCGGTGGGCTACCCCGTGCGCCGCCTCCTCAGGGTGCAGGTGGGTCCCATCCAGCTGGGCCACCTCCCCCCCGGGCGGTGGCGCAGGCTCTCCGAGGAGGAGGTGGCGGCCCTCCTCCGGGAAAGCGGGCTAGAATGAAGGGCATGTTCACCGCGGGAAACGGACCCGTGCAGATCAGCGCCGAGGCCATCGCCCAGAGGGTGCGGGAGCTGGGAGCCCAGATCGCCCAGGACTACCAAGGCAAAACCCCCCACCTCATCTCCGTCCTGAACGGGGCTTTCATCTTCACCGCCGACTTGGTGCGGGCCATCCCCCTCCCCCTCACCCTGGATTTCATCTCCATCAGCTCCTACGGCAACGCCTACCGCTCTAGCGGCGAGGTGGAGCTCATCAAGGACCTCCGCCTCCCCATCCACGGCCGGGACGTGATCGTGGTGGAGGACATCGTGGACACCGGGCTCACCCTTTCCTACCTCCTGGACTACCTCGAGGCCCGCAAGCCCGCCTCCATCCGGGTGGCCGCCCTCCTCTCCAAGCCCTCGAGGCGCCAGGTGGAGGTCCCCATCCACTACCTGGGCTTTGAAATCGAGGACGCCTACGTCTACGGCTACGGCCTGGACCGGGCCCAGTTTGACCGCAACCTGCCCTTCATCACCTCCATCCGCCCGGAGGAAGAATGAAGTACCTGGACCTGATCACCGCCCTCTTCGCCACGGTGCTCCTCACCTCCAACGTGGCCTCCACCAAGCTGGTGGTCCTGGGGCCATTCACTTTTGACGGAGGCACCCTCCTCTTTCCCTTGGCCTACATTTTCGGCGACGTCCTCACCGAGGTCTACGGCTACCGGAAAAGCCGCCGGGTCATCTGGACAGGCTTTTTCGCCCTCCTCCTGGCCACCCTCACCTTCCAAGCGGTGGCCGCCCTCCCTGCCCCCCAGGATGGGGAAAGCCAGCGCTTTGGGGAGGCCTTCGGCCTCCTCCTGGGCCTCACCCCCCGGATCGTCCTGGGAAGCCTCCTGGCCTATTTCGCCGGGGAGTTCGCCAACGCCTACGTGCTGGCCAAACTGAAGGTGCGGACCGAGGGACACCACTTTTGGCTCCGCGCCCTCCTCTCCACCCTGGCAGGCCAGGGACTGGACACCGGGGTCTTCCTCCTGGTGGCCTTCTACGGGGTTTGGCCCCATGAGGTGCTCCTCGCCGTTTTCCTCTCCAACTACGTCTTCAAGGTGGGGGTGGAGGCCCTCATGCTCCCCGTCACCTACGGGGTGGTAGGCTTCCTGAAGCGGGCCGAGGGTATGGACGCCTACGACCGGGATACCGACTTCAACCCCTTCCGCCTGGCGTAAGCTTAAGGGGATGCCGGGAGTCGCCATCATCGGGGCGCAGTGGGGGGACGAGGGCAAAGGCAAGGTGGTGGACGCTTTGGCCCAGGAGGCGGACTACGTGATCCGCTACCAAGGGGGGGCCAATGCCGGGCACACCGTGGTGGCCGAGGGCCGGGTCTTCAAGCTGAACCTCCTGCCCTCAGGGGTCATCCACCCCCATGCGGTGAACGTCCTGGGGGACGGGATGGTGATCGATCCCTTCCGCTTCCAGGAGGAGCTCTCTGCCTTGGAGAAGGAAGGCTTCCGCCCCAAGGTGCTGGTCTCGGAAAGGGCCCACCTGGTTCTCCCCCACCACAAACACGTGGAAAGCCGCCACAACTTCGTGGGCACCACCGGCCGGGGCATCGGCCCCGCCTACTCCGACCGGGCGCGCAGGGTGGGCATCCGCGCCGGGGACCTTCTGGACGAGGGGGTCTTGCGGGAGCGGGTGCGCCGCCTCCTCCTGGAAAAGCCCAACTCCACCCGGGAGGCGGGCTGGGACACGGAGAAAAAGGCCCTGGCCGATCTCCTAAGGATGCGGGAGATCCTGGCCCCCTTTGTGGCCGACACGGGAAGCCTCCTGCGGGAGGCCCTGAAGCGGGGCAAGCGGCTTCTCTTTGAGGGGGCCCAGGCCACCCTCCTGGACCTCAACTACGGCACCTACCCCTACGTGACCAGCTCCCACCCCACGGTGGGGGGCATCCTGGTGGGCACGGGGCTAAACCACAAGGCCATCACCAAGGTCTACGGCGTGGCCAAAGCCTACGCCACCCGGGTGGGGGAAGGCCCCTTCCCCACGGAGCTCCAGGGGGACCTGGCCCACCACCTCCGGGAGAAGGGCGGGGAGTACGGCACCACCACGGGGCGCCCCAGGCGGGTGGGCTGGCTGGACCTGGTGGCCTTGAAGTACGCCTGCGAGGTGAACGGGTTCGACGGCCTGGCCCTCACCAAGCTGGACGTGCTCTCGGGGCTGGAGAAGGTGAAGGTGGCGGTGGAGTACCTGGACGGGGCTCGGCCGGGGGAGGCGGCCCCCGAGGCGGTGCGCTACGTGGAGCTTCCGGGCTGGGGCGACCTCTCCGGGGTGCGGAGCCGGGAAGATCTCCCCGCCTCCTTGAGGCGCTACCTGGAGCTCATAGAGGAATACACCGGTGTGCCCGTGGTCCTCTTCTCCACGAGCCCGAGAAGGGAGGACACCTTCGGGGCGGTGAGCTGGGTCTAATACCACCCCACCTTGGCTCCGCCAAGGTGGGGGCCCCGGTCAAGCCCTTCTTCAAACCCCCCTTTATCCCCTTAAGAAGGCCACGTAGCGCTCCAGGAGCAAGTAGGCCTCCCCCGAGGCCAGGACCTCCTGGGCCAGGCGCACCCCCTCGGCCAGGGAAGGGACTTTCCCCGCCGCATAGAAACCGGCCCCCGCCGCCAGGGCCACCCCCTGAGCGTGGGGGCCCTTTTCCTCCCCCTTCAGGACCCGCTTGGCCAGCTCAGCGTTCTCCTGGGGGGAGCCTCCCCGGAGGGCCACCACGGGGAAGCGGGTCAGGCCCACCGCCTCCGGGGTGAGGGCATAGGCCCCCCGCCCCACCTCCACCACCTGGTTCTCCCCCAAGACGAGCTCGTCCGCCCCCTCCCCGTGGACCACCAAGCCCTTAGCCCCCAAGCGCTCCAGGGCCTCGGCCATGGGGGCAAGCCACCTTGGGCTAAAGACCCCAAGGACATACCGGTCGGCCCCCGCGGGGTTGGTGAGGGGGCCCAGGAGGTTGAAGACGGTGCGGATGCCAAGCTCCGCCCGCACGGGGGCCACGTGGCGCATGGCCGGGTGGAAGAGGCGGGCGAAGAGAAAGCCAAAGCCCAGCTCCTCAATGGCCTCCCCTACCCGCTCTGGAGGGGCCTCCAGGTCCACCCCCAGGGCCTCGAGGAGATCCGCCGAGCCCGCACGGGAGCTGGCCGCCCGGTTCCCGTGCTTGGCCACCGCCACCCCCCCCGCCGCCGCCACCAGGGCTCCCAAGGTGGAGAGGTTCAAAAGCCCCTGGTGGTCCCCGCCCGTGCCCACGATGTCCAAGAGGGGTCGCCGCCTTACCGGCAGGGTCCTGGCGGCCTCCCGCATGGCCCTGGCCATGGCGGCGATCTCGGCAGGGGTTTCCCCCCTGAGGGCCAGGGCGGTGAGCACCCCCGCCACCCGCACCGGGCTCAGTTCCCCCCGCATCATGGCCCCCATGAGGCCAAAGGCTTCCTCCTCCGTGAGCACCTCCCCCAAAAGCGCCTTTTTCACCGCGTCCATGGGTCCTCCAAGAAGTTCTTGAGGATGAGTTTACCGGCTTCCGTGAGGTAGCTTTCCGGGTGGAACTGCACCCCGTGGGTGGGGTATTGGCGGTGGCGGAAGCCCATCACCGTACGCCCCCCCGCCTCCTCCACCCAGGCGTTCACCCGGAGGTCTTCCGGCACCTCCTCCACCACCAGGGAGTGGTAGCGGGTGGCGGGGAAGGGGTTAGGCAAGCCCCGGAAAAGGCCGGTGCCATCGTGGTGGATCTCGCTCACCTTGCCGTGCATGACGATGGGGGCGGGCACCACCTTACCCCCAAAGGCCATGCCGATGGCCTGGTGCCCCAGGCAGACCCCCAGGATGGGGTAGCGGGGGGCATACTGGGCGATGAGGGGCAGGGAAAGGCCCGCCTCGAGGGGGGTGCAGGGCCCAGGGCTTATCAGGATGCGGTCCGGGTCCAAAGCCTCCACCTCCTCCAGCCGGAACTGGTCGTTGCGCCACACCACAGGGCTTGCCCCCAGCTCCCCCAAATACTGCACCAGGTTGTAGGTGAAGCTGTCGTAGTTGTCGATCACGAGAACCCTCACTTCGCCCACCTCCCTTTCCGGGGCCCCCGCCCTGGCGCCAGCCAGGGTGGGGTGGTCATAGTCCTTCCTCCGCCATCTCCACCGCCTTCAGAAGGGCCTTCGCCTTGTTCCAGCACTCCTCGTACTCCCTTTCCGGCACCGAGTCCGCCACGATGCCCGCCCCCGCCTGCACGTGCATCCAGCCGTTGGCGATCACAAAGGTGCGCAGGGTGAGGGCCACGTCCATAGCCCCGTCATAGGCCAGATACCCAAAGCTTCCCCCGTAGGGCCCCCGGCGGTGGGGCTCCAGTTCCTCGATGATCTCCATGGCCCGGATCTTGGGGGCCCCCGAGACCGTGCCCATGGGAAGCACGCTGGCCAGGGCGTCCAGGGGGGTCTTCCCCTCCGCCAAAACCCCTTCCACCGTGGACACCAGGTGCATCACGTGGGAGTAGTACTCCACGTGCAAGGGCTCGAGGACCCGCACCGTCCCGAAGGCCGAAACCCGGCCGATGTCGTTGCGGGAGAGGTCCAGAAGCATCACGTGCTCGGCCCGCTCCTTTTCGTCCTTTAGAAGCTCCTCGGCAAGCCTCTTGTCCTCCTCCTCGTCCTTCCCCCGGGGCCTTGTGCCGGCGATGGGCCGGGTGACCACCTTCTTCCCGTCCGAACGCAGGAGGCTTTCCGGGCTGGCGGAAACCAAGACCACCTCCCCCAGGTCCAAATAGCCCATGTAGGGGCTAGGGTTCACGCTCCTTAAGGCGCGGTAGAGGGCAAAGGGGTGGACGGTGAGGGGGGAGGAAAGCCTCAAGGAGAGCACCACCTGGAAGATGTCCCCGGCGCGGATGTAGGCCAGGGCCCTTTCCACCGCCTTGAGGTAGGCCTCCCGGCTCATGTCGGGCGCAAAATGGGCCCTCCCCCCGGAGCGCTCCCCGGGAACGCCAGGAAGCGGGCCTTTCAGCTTCCTCTCCGCCCAAAGGAGCCGGGCCTCGGCCTCCTCGGGGTCGGTTCCTGGGGCCACCAGGTGCAGGAGGCTTTTCAGGTGGTCAAAGACCAGCACCACCTCAGGCTCCACGAAGAGGAGGTCGGGGAGGCCCAGGTCGTCAGGCTTGAGGGCGGGCAAGCGCTCGTAGTGGCGGATGAGGTCGTAGGCGGCGTAGCCCACCACCCCCCCGAAGAAGGGGGGGAGGTCGGAGGGGCGCTCCAGGGGAGCGTGGACCGCCTCATAAAGGGTGCGCAGGGGGTCCTGGGTTTCCACCCTTGCCCCGTTTATGGTGAAAATCCCGTCCTTGAGCCGGAAGGTGCGCCTGGCCCCCACCCCCACGATGGAGAAGCGGCTCTGCCTTCCCCGCTCCACCGACTCCAGGAGGAAGCTCACGGGGGCCTTCTCCGCAAGCTTCAGGTAGGCGGTCACCGGGGTTTCCAGGTCGGCAAGCAGGGTCTTGCGAAAGGGCCTGATGGTCTCCATCCCACCTCCTAAAAGAAGCCCCCGGGGTGCACCCCGGGGGAACGACCGCCTCCGCCCCGGGGCCTAGCCGGGCCACCAGCGGGCAGAGAACAGGGTCATGAATTCAGGATAGCCCAAAGCCCCCCAGGGGTCTAGGGGGCTTGGGCCAGCCTCGTTGGGGCCCCTAGAAGCGCTCCGCCACGGTCTTCATCTGCAGGAAGTGGAGGAGGTAGTCGGGCCCCCCGGCCTTGGTGTCGGTGCCGGAGAGGTTGAAGCCGCCGAAGGGCTGGACCCCCACCAGGGCCCCGGTGATCTTGCGGTTGAAGTAGAGGTTCCCCACGTGGAACTCCCGCCGGGCCCGTTCCAGGTGCTCCCGCTTGCGGGAGTAGACCCCCCCGGTGAGGCCGTAGACGGTGTTGTTGGCCACCTCGAGGGCCTCGCCAAAATCCCTCACCCGGATCACGGAGAGCACCGGGCCAAAGATCTCCTCCTGGGCGATCTTGGCGGTGGGAGGCACCTCGGTGAACACGGTGGGGGCGATGAAGTAGCCCTCCCCTTCCAGGCGCTTTCCCCCAAGAACCAGCTGGCCTTCCCCTTTGCCGATCTCGATGTAGGAGAGGATCTTCTCCTCCTGGGCCTTGCTGGCCACAGGGCCCAGGTCGGGGTTCTCCTCCGCAGGGCCCACCACCAGCTTGCGAGCCCGCTCCAGAAGGCGCTCCATCAGGGGCTCAAAGGCCTTTTCCGTGACGATGAGGCGACTCGCCGCCGAGCACTTCTGCCCCTGGAAGCCATAGGCGGAGATGAGGATGCCCTCGGTGGCGGCGTCCAAATCGGCGGTCTCATCCACAATGATGGCGTCCTTGCCCCCAAGCTCCAGGAAGACCCGCTTGATCCACTTCTGGCCGGGGGCCAGCCGGGCGGCCGCCTGGTGGATCCAAAGCCCCACCTCGAGGCTCCCCGTGAAGTTGATGAAGCGGGTCTGGGGGTGCTCCACCAAATAGGCCCCCACCTCCCGCCCCTCCCCGGGCAGGAAGTTCACCACCCCCGGGGGGAAGCCCGCCTCGTGGAAGATCTCAAAGACCTTGGCGGCGATGACCACCGTGTCCTCCGCAGGCTTGGCCACCACGGTGTTCCCCACGGCCACCGGCCCGGCGATCATCCCGGTGAAGATGGCGATGGGGAAGTTCCAGGGGGCGATGACCACCCCGGCCCCCAAGGGGATGTAGAAGCTCTCGTTGTCCTCCCCCGGGAAGGGCACCACCTCCACCGAGGGGTACTTGTACTTGAGGGCCTGGCGGGCGTAGTACTCCAGGAAGTCGATGGCCTCGGCCACCTCGGCGCTGGCCTCGGTCCAGTTCTTCCCGATCTCGTAGACCAGGGTGGCCTCCAGCTCCCGCCTTCTCCTCTTCATGAGGGCGGCAGCCTTCAAGAGGAGGCGGCTTCGGTCCTCCTGGGGCCAGTCCTTCCAGGTCCTAAAGGCCCGCCAGGCGGCCTCGAGGGCGGCCTCCGCCTCGGCCCGAGTGGCCTTGGCGGTGCTCCCCACCACCTCGCTGGGGGCCGAGGGGTTGAGGGAGAGGATCCTCTCCCCCGTGTCCACCCAGGCCCCGTCCAGGTAAAGACCCCAGTGGCGGCCAAACTCGGCCCTGACCCGCTTCAGGGCCTCCCTCATCTCCCGCCGGGCTTCCTCCGTCCCGAAGGTCTCGATGGGCTGGTTGCGGAAAGGCTCCACGGTCATGGCTTCCTCCTTCTAGCCTCCCAAGAGGCTTCTCAGCACCAAAAAGAGGTTCTCGGGCCGC
The DNA here is from genome assembly GCF_021462525.1 of Thermus caliditerrae. Classification (GTDB taxonomy): domain Bacteria; phylum Deinococcota; class Deinococci; order Deinococcales; family Thermaceae; genus Thermus; species Thermus caliditerrae. Next base: position 18,811 of record NZ_JAKEDT010000002.1, read on the forward strand.
TCGGCGATGCGCCGACTCAGATAGGGGTACCAGTCCTTGCCGTAGGGCACGTAGGCCCGCACGGTATAGCCCTCCTGGGCCAGGCGCCTTTGCTCCTCCGGGCGCACCCCAAAGAGGAGCTGGAACTCAAAGCGGTCCTTGGGCACGCCCATGGCCTGGGTGTAGCGCTTCACCTCGGCGATGAGGCGGGGGTCGTGGGTGGCGAAGGCCACGTAAAGCCCCTCCTTGAGCGCCAGCTTCCCCAAGTGCAAAAACTCGGCGTCGATGAGGCGCTTGTCCTGGAAGGCCACCTCCTTGGGCTCCCGGTAAGCGCCTTTCACCAGGCGGAGGTTGGGCCGGTAGGGGAGAAGGTCCAGGAGGTCTTTTTCCGTGCGGTAGAGGTAGCTTTGCAAGACCACCCCCACCCCGGTAAACCCTTCTTCCCGCAAGGCCTTGTAGAGGCGCAAGGTGGCGTCCACCCTGGGGGAATCCTCCATGTCCAGGCGCACGAAGACCCCCCTGGGCTCGGCCTCGCGGAGGATGCCCCGCATGAGCTCCAGGGCCAAGGTCTCGGAGAGATCCAAACCCAGCTGGGTGAGCTTCAAGGAAACGTACTTGGGCCAGGGGCGCTCGGATATTTTGCGGACCAGCTCCAGGATGCCCGCCTGGAAGCCCCGGGCCTCCTCCTCGCTATGGACCATCTCCCCCAGGAGGTCCAAGATGGCGTGCACCCCCTCGGCCTCCAGCCGCTCCGCCGCCTGGAGGGCCTCCTTCAGGCTCTCCCCCGCCACGTAGCGGCGCACCAGGCTCCTGGCCCTGCCCTTGATGAGGGCCTCCACCTTGGGGTTTCCCGCCACGGAAAGCACCGCCTGCCGATATACCATGTCCAGGTTCATACCCCTCCTTTCAGCCTGCCCACCACCAGGTCGCGGAAGCGCCCCACGTGGGCCTCCACCGCCCGCTTGGCCCCTTCCGGGTCGCGCCTTTTCAGGGCCTCGAGGATGGCCCAGTGTTCCTTGCGGGTGGTCTCCTCCTGGGAGAGGTTGGGCAGGGCGCTCCGCACCAGGGCCAGGCTGGAAAGCAGATCCTCGTAAAGGCGGTAAAGGGTCTTGTTCCCGGAAAGCCGCACCAGGGCCCGGTGGAACTCCAGGTCCCGGCGCATCTGCTCCGGGTAGTCCTCCCTAGGGGCCTCGTCGATGGCCTTGAGGCGCGCCTCCAGCTCCGCCAGCTCCCAAGGGGTGGCCCTCAGGGCGGCTTCCCGCGCCGCCTCCCCCTCTAGAAGGGCCCGCACCCCGTAGACCTCCTCCACCTCCTCTGGGCTAAAAGCCCGCACCCGGGCCCCTTTCCCGGGCACGAGCTCCACCAAGCCCTCCTCGGCCAGGCGCATGAGGGCCTCCCGCACCGGGGTGCGGGACACCCCCAGCTCCTGGGCCAGAAGGGGCTCGGAGAGCCGCTCCCCGGGGGCAAAACGGCCGGAGAGGAGGAGGTCTTTCAGGTGCCGGTAGACGGCCTCGCGCACCTGGTTGGGTCGGCGGAAGCCCAAGGCTTGCATCCTGTATACAGGATAGTCAAAACAGTTTAGGCAGGCAAGAGCCTGCCTAAACTGGGTTAGTACTAGTAGTCTAGTAAAGGTACACGCCGAGATGTATGGTGGGGAAAACAGACCAAAGAACAGATGCCGTTGCCCCCACGCTACCTCCTAAAATCCCACCGAGCAGCAGGTTAAGGGGGAATATGTTTACACCTCCTCCGACGAAAAATTGTTCGTTAAAACGATAGTCATAACCAATGCCAAGATAGGGGTTCAAGAGCAACACCGTGCCCGCCTCCCAATACAAAGAGCCCTTTTCCGCGTACAGGGGCTCAAAGTAGCTCCTATAAGCCACCCCCAATCCAAGGTTAATACCAAAAGAATTCACTATGCCACCTTTGGCATCCACAGAGGGCCAACCAAATGTAACCGAGTCAAGACCCACCTGAAACTTGGGAGCCCGAGCCCCTTCTTCCGCAAAGCCAAAACCAAAGGCAAGGGTCAGCACAAAGAACAGTATCTTTGTCAGCCTCATGTGTTTCCTCCCTTGGGGTTTGAACCCCGAGAACACTCTAGAGGCAGTTTCTGCAAATTTGCGTGCAAATGCACTTGCCTTTTTGCTAGAAGCTTGTGATACTATTTTTTTCCCCTGCGAACACCAAAAGGAGCTACCACGCGCCGCAACCGCAAGCCCGCTCAGAACATAGCCTGACAGCTGATCCGCCATTTTGACGGAGAAACCTCCCTTGTCGCCGTCATTATCTGGGTAGATGACCAACTCAAAACCCTACAATCGCAAAAGGTGCGACTCCTCAAACCCCAGAAGCACCAAAAGGCCATCCTCCCCGAGCTTTTGACTATCGCCCTCTTCCTGACATTCCTGGGCCTGGACCCCAGCAAAGGGTACCTCCTCTCCCAATCCCCCCCGGCCCGCCTGGCCCTCCCCCTGGCCCACGGCCACTGCATCCGGAGCTATGCCCTAACTGGCTCGGGGATGGGCGTGGGGGCTCTGGGGAGCCTTGCGGTCTACGCCCCGGTGGGGGTCATCAACGACCGGGGGCTGTTTCACCGCTGGGCCCTTTTGCCCGGGAATGCCCGGGAGACCTGGGCCAGGGAACTCCTGGAGGGCTTGGAGCATGTTCTAGGGGACCGGGGAGGCAAGCTAGGCCCTTCGGGCCTGGCTCGCTGGGTTGAAGGAGTCCTTACCCCGCCCTATCGCCTGCGGGGAGGGCAGGTGGTGGAGACGGGTTGGCGGGGATGGATGGGGAGGGTGAGGAACTGGATAGAGACGCGTTTGGGCGTGATGGTGCGATCTTTTGGGCTTCACCGGATGGAGGCGCGGTCCTACTGGGGGCTGGTGGCGAGGGTGAACCTCATTCTCTTAGCCCACAACCTCGTCCGGAGTCGGGTTCTGCTCAAGATGGCGGGGTGGAACTTTGAGGTAGCAAACGAAGGGCTTTTTTAAGCCATCCCCCAAACCGCTTTCGCCACAGCCCAAACCGCACCTCGTAAGAGCGAACGGCTTCCTCAGGGCCCAGGTCCATCCCCAGCTCCTGGGCCAGGAAGTAGCGGTGGTCCATCACCCAGAGGTAAAGGTCGGCCTCGGTGCGGCCGGGGAAGTCCCTGAGAAGCCCCAGGCGGCGGATGGCCTCCACCGTGGGCCGGTAAAGGTTGCCGTACCAGTCCACCACCGCCTCCTCCCAGGGGATCTCCCGCCCCTCCTCCAAACCCTTGAAGTAGCGCCGGGTGGCGATGTGGCCCAGGAGGAGGTCGTAGCGGCCCAAGGCGGTGAAGCGGATCGCCTCCGCCTCCGGCACCAGCTCTTTGAGCCGGGTTTGCTCCAAGAAGTGGGCGTACTCCGCCTTCAGGATGAGGTCCTTGGGGGTGTCCCCGGGGGCCACGGGCACGGGCACCTCCAGGGCGATGACGTAGGCGTCGATAAACCTCTGCCCCGTGGCCTTGGCCAGGGCCACCCGGTGGTTTCCGTCCTTGACGAAATAGGCTTCGCCCACCTGGTAGACCTCGATGGGGGGGAACTCCATCCCCGTAAGCTCCAGCGCCCGCAGGCGCTTCCAGCGCTCCAGGGTGTGGGGGGTCTTGGGCAGGAAGTGGCGGTCGAAGTCCTCGTAGCGGTCCACCGAGCCCACCACCTTCTCCACCTCGATGGTCTGGAGGCCCAGGTGGTGCTCCCCTTTAGGCCTGAGGGCCAAGGCTTGGTGGAAGGGCAAGAGCCCGTCCGGCTCCCCCTTGAGGCGGTGGAGGAGCTGGCGGATCCTCACCTGGAGCTCCAGCCGCTCGGCCTCGGTTTCCACCTGCCACGCCCCTCTCATGGAAGCACTACCACCTCCCCAGCCCCAAGGTAGCACCCTCCGGTCAGGGGAGTGTGAGGCCCCCCACCTGGACAGGGAGGGCCTGCCGGGGTTTAGATAGGTCCATGAGCGTGTCCTTGCGCGCCCGCGTGCAGAGCGAGCTGGAACGGCTGAAGCGGGAGGGGCTTTACATCCGCCCCAAGGTCCTCGAAGCTCCCCAGGAACCCGTGACCCGGGTGGAGGGACGGGAAGTGGTGAACCTCGCCTCCAACAACTACCTGGGCTTCGCCAACCACCCCTACCTGAAGGAGAAGGCCCGCCAGTACCTGGAGCGCTGGGGGGCAGGAAGCGGGGCGGTGCGCACCATCGCCGGCACCTTCACCTACCACCTGGAGCTGGAGGAGGCCTTAGCCCGCTTCAAGGGCACGGAAAGCGCCCTGGTCCTGCAGTCGGGTTTCACCGCCAACCAGGGGGTGCTGGGGGCCCTCCTCCAGGAGGGGGACCTGGTCTTCTCCGACGAGCTCAACCACGCCAGCATCATCGACGGCCTCCGCCTCACCAAGGCCACCCGCCTGGTCTACCGCCACGCGGATGTGGACCACCTGGAAGAGCTCCTGAAGGCCCACGACACCGAGGGCCTCAAGCTCATCGTCACCGACGGGGTCTTCTCCATGGACGGGGACATCGCCCCCCTGGACCGGATCGTGCCCCTGGCCAAGCGCTACGGGGCGGTGGTCTACGTGGACGACGCCCACGGGAGCGGGGTCTTGGGGGAGATGGGCAAGGGCACGGTGCACCACTTTGGCTTCCACGCCGACCCCGACGTCATCCAGGTGGCCACCCTCTCCAAGGCCTGGGCGGTGGTGGGGGGGTACGCCGCCGGGGCCCTAGAGCTCAAGGACCTCCTCGTCAACAAGGCGAGGCCCTTCCTCTTCTCCACCAGCCATCCCCCGGCGGTGGTGGGGGCCCTCCTAGGGGCCCTGGAGCTCATCCAGAAGGAACCCGAGCGGGTGGAGCGCCTTTGGGCCAACACCCGCTACTTCAAGCAGGAGCTTGCCCGGATGGGCTACGACACCCTGGGGAGCCAGACCCCCATCACCCCGGTACTCTTCGGGGAAGCCCCCTTGGCCTTTGAGGCCAGCCGCCTCCTCCTGGAAGAGGGGGTCTTCGCCGTGGGCATCGGCTTCCCCACGGTGCCCCGGGGCAAAGCCAGGATCCGCAACATCGTCACCGCCGCCCACACGGAGGAGATGCTGGACCGGGCCCTCGAGGCCTACCAGAAGGTGGGCAGGAAGCTCGGCGTCATCCGCTAGATGGCTGGCCCTCCCCTTGCCGCCTCCCACCGGAGCCTGGGCCAGGTGCCCACCCCCAAGGCCCTGGTGGACTTTATGGTGGGCCTGGCCGAGGCCCCCAAAGGGGGGCGGGTGCTGGAGCCCGCCTGCGGGGAAGGGCCCTTCCTCCGGGCCTTCCGCGAGGCCCACGGCACCGGCTACCGCTTCCTGGGGGTGGAGGTGGACCCTCTGGCCCTGGACCTCCCCCCCTGGGCCGAGGGGGTGCGGGCGGACTTCCTCCTTTGGGAGCCGGGGGAAGCCTTCGACCTCATTTTGGGCAACCCCCCCTACGGGGCCCTGGGGGCGGGGGCGAGGCTACTTCCTGAACTCCGCCAGGCTTACCGGGAGCGCTTCGCCACCTGGTGGGGGCGGTACAACCTCTACGGGGCCTTCCTGGAGAAGGGGGTGCGCCTCCTCAAGCCCGGCGGGCTCCTGGTCTACGTGGTCCCCGGGGGCTGGATGGTCCTGGAGGAGTTCCAAAGGCTCCGGGCCTTTCTGGCCCGGGAAGGGGCTTTGGAGGTCTTCTACCTGGGCCGGGCCTTTCCCGGGCTCAAGGTGCGGGCCGCGGTCCTGCGCTTCCGCAAAGGAGGAAAGGGGCTTCGCCTCTACGACGCGGAAGCCCTGGGGCAGGGCCATCCCCCCCTTCTCCTCCTGGAAGAACCCGCCTGGCAGGGGGAAATGGTGCGCTTTCCCCACCGGGAGGCCCTGGCCCTGGAGGGGGAAGGCCTCCCCTTGGGGGAGGTCTTCCGCATCCGCTTCGCCGCCAGGAGCCCGGAGGTCAAGGCCCACCCCCTGACCCAAACCCGGCCAGGCCCCGGCCTGGTGCCCGTCCTCACCGGGAGGAACCTCCTGCCGGGGGAGGTGGACTACGAAACCCCTCATTCCGGCCTCTACTTTCCCAAGGAGGCCGCAGGCCTCCTCAAGCCCTTCTACGCCACCCCCCACCTGGTGGTGGGCCACACCCGCCACTACCGGGTGGTGGCCGCCTGGGACGGGCGGGCTTACCCTTGGCGGGAGGAGTTCCACCTCCTCCCCAAGGAAGGGGTGCGCCTGGACCTCGAGACCCTGGTGGCCTACCTGAACGGGCCCGAGATCCAAGCCTACTACCGGGGCCTCTACCGGGAGGTGGTGCCCCACCTCACCCGGCCCATGCTGGAGCGCCTGCCCCTGCCCAAGGACCTCGTCAGCGCCCGGTGAAGTAGGCGCGGAGCACCAGCCCCACGGCGAAGAGGAGGCCCAGGGCCACGAAGACCTCGGGGCGCTTGGGGGGGTCTTTCAGCCCCCGGTGGAACCAGCCCCCGGGCTCGAGGCCCCCCAGGTAGTGGAGCCCTGCCGCCAGGAGGAGGCCGTAGAGGAGGTGGAGGCCGTCCTTGGGCCTGAGCCCCAGGAAAAAGAGGAGAAAGCCCAGGGCCACCTGGAGGATGGCCACCCAGGCCGCCCCCCGCAACAGGGCGTAGAAGCGGGGAGGGAGGGGGCGGAGGAGGCCCAGGAGGCCCCAAAGGGCCAAGGCGGGCACCGCCAGGAGGAGGACCAAGCCCAAGAGGGCGTGCAGGAGGACCAGCGCCGGCATGAGGGCATGATACCGGGGAGGCCCCACCCCCTTGGAGCCCAGGCCGCCATGGGAGCCTCTTGCCCCTCTATGCCTGGAGGGCATTGCGGGCCCTTCGGGGCAGGCATTTCTTATACTGGTTCCTGTAAACCTAGGGAGCTTGCTGAGCCTCAGGCCGCTTTCTCAAGGGAAAAACGGGCCTCGGCAGCCTGTGCTATACTGAGGGGGTGAGCTACGACGCATCCGCCATTAAGGTGCTCAAGGGGCTGGAAGGGGTGCGCCACCGCCCGGCCATGTACATCGGCGGCACGGGGGTGGAGGGGTACCACCACCTCTTCAAGGAGATCCTGGACAACGCCGTGGACGAGGCCCTGGCGGGCTACGCCACGGAGATCGTCACCACCCTGCACGCGGACGGCTCCCTCAGCGTGGAGGACAACGGCCGGGGCATCCCCGTGGACCTCATGCCCGAGGAGGGGAAGCCCGCGGTGGAGGTCATCTACACCACCTTGCACTCAGGAGGCAAGTTTGAGAGCGGGGCCTACAAGGTTTCCGGGGGCCTGCACGGGGTGGGGGCCAGCGTGGTGAACGCCCTCTCCGAGTGGACGGTGGTGGAGGTCTTCCGGGAGGGCAAGCACCACCGCATCGCCTTCAGCCGGGGCGAGGTCACCGAACCCCTCTCCGTGGTGGGGCCCGCTCCCAAGGGCAAGACCGGCACCCGGGTCACCTTCAAACCCGACCCGCTGATCTTCGGCAACCAAACCTTTGACCCCAGCAAGATCAGGGCCCGCCTGCGGGAGGTGAGCTACCTGGTGGCGGGGCTCAAGCTCCTCTTTAAAGACCTCCAGCACGGGCGGGAGGAGGTCTTCCTGGACAAAGGGGGCGTGGCCTCCTTCGCCAAGGCCCTGGCGGAAGGGGAGGAGCTCCTCTACGAGCGGCCCTTCCTCCTCCGGGGCCAGGACGGGGACGTGGAGGTGGAGGTGGGCCTCATCCACACCAAGGGGTACAACGCCGAGATCCTCACCTACGCCAACATGATCCCCACCCGGGACGGGGGCACCCACCTCACCGCCTTCAAGAGCGCCTACAGCCGCGCCCTGAACCAGTACGCCAAAAAGGCGGGCCTCAACAAGGAAAAAGGCCCCCAGCCCACTGGGGACGACCTCCTGGAGGGGCTTTATGCGGTGGTGAGCGTGAAGCTCCCCCAGCCGCAGTTTGAGGGGCAGACCAAGGGGAAGCTCCTAAACCCCGAGGCGGGAAGCGCCGTAAGCCAGGTGGTCTACGAGAAGTTCCTGGAAATCCTGGAGGAGAACCCCCGCATCGCCAAGACCATCTACGAGAAGGCCCTGCGGGCGGCCCAGGCCCGAGAGGCGGCCAGGAAAGCGCGGGAGCTGGTACGCCGCCAAAACCCCCTAGAGTCCGACGACCTTCCCGGCAAGCTCGCCGACTGCCAGACGGAAAACCCCGAGGAAGCGGAGCTTTTCATCGTGGAGGGGGACTCGGCCGGGGGAAGCGCCAAGCAGGGCCGGGACCGCCGCTTCCAGGCCATCCTGCCCCTTAGGGGCAAGATCCTGAACGTGGAGAAGGCCGGCCTCTCCAAGGCCCTGAAAAACGCCGAGGTGCGGGCCATGGTGGCGGCCATCGGGGCGGGGATCGGGGGCACGGGGGACGAGGCCCACTTTGACCTCGAGGGCCTCCGCTACCACAAGATCATCATCATGACCGATGCCGACGTGGACGGGAGCCACATCCGCACCCTTCTCCTCACCTTCTTCTACCGCTACATGCGCCCCCTTATCGAAAGGGGCTACGTCTACATCGCCCAGCCTCCCCTCTACCGCCTGCAGGTGGGGAAGCGGGTGGAGTACCTCTACTCCGACGAGGAGCTTTCCGCCCGCCTGAAGGAGCTGGAAGGCAAAAGCTACGAGGTGCAGCGCTTCAAGGGCCTGGGGGAGATGAACCCCGAGCAGCTTTGGGAGACCACCATGAACCCGGAGAAAAGGGTGTTGAAGCGGGTGGAGCTCCAGGACGCCCTCGAGGCCAGCGAGCTCTTCGAACGGCTCATGGGCCAGGATGTGGCCCCCAGGCGGGAGTTCATCGAGGAGCACGCCCGCTACGCGGAGCTGGACATCTAAAGTACCCCCCCCCCCCCGGTGTTCCGCCCNCGGGGGCGGGGAAGAGCACCCTTTTCCCCCTCAGGGTGCTCCAGGCCCTTCCCGGAAAGGTGCTCCTCTTTGAGCCCCGGCGGGTGGCGGCCCGGGCGGTGGCGGCCAGGCTGGCGGAGAACCTGGGGGAGCCCCTGGGCCAAACCGTGGGCTACCGGGTGCGCCTGGAGGGGAAGGAAAGCGGGGCCACCCGGCTCCTGGTCATGACCGAGGGCCTCCTCACGAGGCTCCTCTTGGAAGACCCTGCCCTCGAGGGGGTTTCCGCCGTCCTCCTGGACGAGGCCCACGAGCGCCACCTGGAAACCGACCTGGCCCTGGCCCTCCTCCTCAGGGTGCAGGAGACCCTGCGGCCCGACCTGAGGCTTGCCCTCCTCACCGCCACCCCGGACGAGGACCTGAGGCGGGCCTTTTCCGGGGCGGTGTTGCAGGTGGAGGGAGAAAGCCACCCGGTGGAGATCTTCCACCTGCCCAAAGCCCCCCAAGGCCCCCTGGAACCCCTGGCCGCCCGCTACGCCAAGAAGGCCTTTCTGGAGGGAGAAGGGGATGTCCTGGTCTTCCTCCCGGGCAAAGGGGAGATAGAGCGCACCCAAAGGCTTCTCTCGGATCTTCCCGCCTTCCCCCTCCACGGGGGGTTACCCCTCCAGGAACAGGCCGCCCTGCTCCGGCCCGGACCCAGAAAAATCGTCCTGGCCACGGATGTGGCGGAAACGAGCCTCACCCTGCCTAACGTGCGGGCCGTGGTGGACACCGGGCTCGCCAAGAAGCCCCGCTTTGACCCCAGAACCGGCCTCACCCGCCTGGCCCTGGTGAGGATCCCCGAGGCCTCCGCCCGGCAACGGGCGGGGCGGGCCGGGCGCACGGGGCCGGGGCGGGTCTACCGCCTCTACCCCGAGGGCCCCTTTCCCCCAGGAAGGCCCGAGGTGCTGGAGGCGGACCTCTCCCGGGCCCTCCTCCTCTCCCTGGCCTTCGGGGAGAGGCTGGAGGCCCTCCCCCTCCCCACCCCGCCCCCCCAAGGGGCCCTCGAGGCCGCCTGGAACCTCCTCAGCCTCCTGGGGGCGGTGGCGGGGGAGCGCCTCACCCCCTTGGGGCGGAGGATGCTCCTCCTGCCCACCCACCCCCGCCTGGCCCGCATGGTCCTGGAGGCGGAAAGCCTGGGCTTCCTCGCTTTGGCCACCGACCTCCTGGCCCTTTTGGAGGAGCGGGACCCCTTGGAGGGGGAGCCGGACCTCCTGGAGAAGCTTTCCGGGCTCCTCGAGGCCCGTTGGGCGGGGCGGGGAGCCTTTTTGGGGGTGGAGCGGGTCGCCGCCCTCTGGCGGGGAAGGTTGGGGGTAGCGCCCCTAAAAAGCCTTCCCGCCCCGGAGGCGGTGGGCAGGCTCCTCCTGGCCGCCTACCCCGACCGGGCGGCGGAACGGGTGGCCCCCGGGCGCTACCGCCTGGCCACGGGGCCCCTCCTCCGCCTCCCCCGGGATGGCCCCCCCTACCTGGTGGCGGTGGGGGCGGAGGCGGGCCCCAAGGAGGGCCGCGTCCTCCTCTTTGCCCCCCTGGCCCGGGAAGACCTCCTGGAACGGGCCGAGGTGGCCGCCTGGACGGGGTGGGAGGAGGGGAGGCTAAAGGGCTACCTGGAGCGGCGCTACGGGGCCATCCTGCTGGAGCGGGTAGCAGTGGACCCAGGCCCTCCCACGGAGGCCCACCTGCGGGAGGCCCTGAAGGAGGGGCTTCCCCTCCCCGAGGAGGCCCGGCAGGTCCTCCTGCGCCTAGCCTTCCTAAAAGCCCACGGGGTGGCGGTGCCGGAGCTTTCCGAGGAAGTCCTCCTGGAAGACCTCTCCTGGCTCCTCCCCTGGACGGAAGGGGTGAGGCGGAAGGAGGACCTAGCGGCCCTGCCCTGGAAGGAGATCCTCCTCTCCCTCCTGGGCGAAGCCCAGAAGGTCTTAGAGGAGCTCGCCCCTGAGGCCCTTTCCCTGCCCTCGGGGAAGCGGAAGCGCCTGGAGTACCGCCCAGACGCCCCGCCCCTCCTGGCCCTGCGGGTCCAGGAGGCCTTCGGCCTGCGGGAAACCCCCAAGGTGCTTGGGGGGAAGGTGCCGGTGGCGGTGGCCCTCCTCTCCCCCGCGGGGCGGCCGGTGCAGGTGACCCAGGACCTCGAGGGCTTCTGGGAGCGGCACTACCCCAAGGTGCGCCAGGAGCTCATGCGCCGCTACCCCAAGCACCCTTGGCCGGAGCGCCCCTAAGTAGCCGCACGCAAAGGTTGCCCCATCGGCCAAGGCCAAAGCGGCGTGCCCATGGCCTCTTTGGGGCCCCCGTCGTGGCGCAAGCCACGATGGGGTACTTAGGGCCGGAAGACCTCCGCGCGCAAGCCCAGGGCCCGGGCCCTCGCCACCAGGAGGGGGTTGTCGTCCAGGTAGAGGGCCTCCTCCGGGGCAAGCCCCAAAGCGCCCAGGGCCAGGGCCAAGGCCTCCATCTTTTCCGGGTGGAAGAAGGCCTGGTAGCCCTCGGGGGGCGGGAGGTCGGCAACCAGGTGGAAGGGCTCGGGGAAGGGGTAGGCCCGGGGGCGGAAGGCCTTGGGGTAGAGCCGGCTCGCCCCGGGGAAGAGGGCCTCCAGCACCCCCGGCCCCTCGGCCTTGAGCCGGGGCAGAAGGTCGTAGAAGGCCTGGGAAAGGTAGAACAGGGGCTCGCCGCTGGCCTCAGCGAGAAGGCGAAGCAAAAGGGGCTCCACCGGGTGGCAGTAGACCCCCGAGAGGTCCAGGAGGTAAACCACACCCCTAGCCTAATAGGGTTGCACCACAGCACGCCCCCCAAAAAGCCTTGGACAGGCGGTGCTGGCTTTGGTCGGCAAAGGGACCTTCGCGCGGAAGCCTTATACCTTGGTATAAAGGGCGTGAAGGAGGAAACCATGCAGCTTTTTAGCGAAACCTGGGCCCAGGCTTACTGCCAGAAGCTCAACGCCAGCGAGGCCTACAAGAAGGCGGCCGCCACCTGGGAGGGCTCCTTGGCCCTGAGGGTGCGCCCTGACCCCTCCCAGGGCCTCCCCCAGGGGGTGGCAGTGGTCCTGGACCTCTGGCACGGGGCCTGCCGGGGGGTAGAGGTGGTGGAAGGGGAAGTGGAGGCGGACTTCGTGATCGAGGCGGACCTCGCCACCTGGCAGGAGGTCCTGGAGGGGCGCCTCGAGCCCCTCACCGCCCTCATGCGGGGGTTTCTGGAGCTGAAACGGGGCTCCATCGCCGCCCTGGCCCCCTACGCCCAGGCGGCCCAAGAGCTCGTTAGGGTAGCCCGGGAGGTGGCATGAAGGCCGTGGTGTACCAGGGCCCCTTCCAGGTGGCGGTGGCGGAGGTGCCCGAGCCCCGGCTGGAGGCGGAAACCGACGCCATCGTAGAGGTGGAGCTCGCCGCCATCTGCGGCTCCGATCTGCACATCTACCACGGCAAGATCGCCGGGGTCCTGCCGGGCACCGTCTTGGGCCATGAGTTCGTGGGGCGCATCGTGGAGAAAGGCCCCCTGGTGCCCTTCGCCGTGGGGGAACGGGTGGTGGGAAGCTTCCAGGTGGCCTGCGGGGAGTGCCCCGCCTGCCGCAGGGGCCAGTACTTCGCCTGTCTTAGGGGAGGCGTCTTTGGCTTCGGCCTCGCCCTCGGGAACCTGCAGGGGGCCCAGGCGCAAAGGGTGCGGGTGCCCTTCGCCCGCCAAAGCCTCTTCCCCATCGGGGACCTACCCGCGGAGGAGGCCATCCTGGCCGGGGACATCCTCACCACCGCCTACGGGGGGGTAAGGCCCTTCCTCTCCCCGGGGATGAGCGTGGCCGTGGTGGGCTCGGGGCCGGTGGGCCTCATGGCCCAGATGGTGGCCCACGCCCTGGGGGCAGGGCAGGTCTTCGCCATCGACCCCGAGGAAAGCCGCCTGGAGAAGGCCAGGGCCCTGGGGAGCCTCCCCATCAACCCCAAGGCAGAGGACCCCGTGGCCCGGGTGCGCCGGGAGACGGAGGGCCTGGGGGCGGAGCTGGTGGTGGAGGCGGTGGGCGGGGAGGGGGAAGCCCTGGCCCTGGCCCTGCGCCTGGCGGGGCCCGGGGGGGTGGTGTCCAGCCTGGGGGTGCCCACGGCGGAAAGGCTGGACTACCCCTGGCTTTCCGCCTTCAGCCGGGGGATCACCTTCCGGAGCGCCCTGGCCAACATCCCCCGCTGGATCGGGGAGGTGCTGGCCCTGCAGAGGGCAGGAAGGCTCCGGGGAGGCTTCGTCTTCAGCCACCGCCTGCCCCTCGAGGAGGCCCCCGAGGGCTACCGCCTCTTCCACGAACGCCAGGCCAGCAAGGTGGCCCTGGTGCCGTAAAACAAAACCGCTACCCGCGGGCAACTTCTTCCTTTTTCCTTTGACTCCCTCATTATACCACGGTTTGCCGGTATGTAAAGGGGTATGCAGGAAAACCCGTCCCCAGCAGGGCATAAGGCTCCCAGTCACCTTTCCTCATGACCCCAAGGCCAGGGAGTCTGGGGAGCCTTTGAAGTTTCCCTGGAAAGAATCAGCATTAGAGCACAGGCCAGGACAATGTAACCTCGCTCCCGGCCCTCCCCGAAAGCTGGGGCTAGCCTCGAAGCAAGGCAAAGGAGGTAAAGGCCATGGCCCGGTATCTGGTGGTGGCCCATCGCACGGCCAAAAGCCCCGAGTTGGCCAGGAAGCTGGCCGAGCTTCGGAGCCAAGATCCCGAGGCTCGCTTTGTCCTTCTGGTACCCGCCGTCCCCCCGGCGGGCTGGGTCTACGAGGAAAGCGAGATCCAAAGGCGGGCCAAGGAGGAGGCCGAGGCCGCCAAGGCGGCCCTCGAGGCCCAGGGCATTTCCATAGAGGAAGCCAAACCCGGGGATGTCTCCCCCATCCTGGCCCTGGAGGAGGAGCTCATGGCCCATCCCGGGGAGTACCAGGCCATCGTCCTGGCCACCCTGCCCCCGGGGCTTTCCCGCTGGCTCCGCCTGGACGTGCACAGCCAGGCGGAACGCTTCGGCCTGCCCGTGATCCACGTGATCGCCCACTGAGCTCCCGCCTCCTGCCCTTGTTTCTCATCCTAGACCCGTATACTCGGCCTGGTGCTGGGCCGGTATGTCCTCAAGGAGGTCCTGGTCCCCTACCTGGTGGGGGTCCTGCTTTTCGTGGTCCTCCTCACCTTTGACCTCCTCTCCAGCCTCTCGGGGGTGCTCCTAAGCCGGGGAGCCGGCGTGGAGGCCATCGCCAAGCTCATCCTCTACCGCCTGCCCTGGACCCTAAGCCTGGCCCTTCCCTTGGGCCTGGTCTTCGCCATCCTGGTGGGCCTGGCCCGCCTCATCCGCCAATCGGAGCTGAAGGCCGCCTACGCCGCCGGCGTACCCCCCTGGGCCCTTCTGAAACCCCTGGCCCTTCTGGCCCTTCTGGTGAGCCTCTTCAACCTCCTCAACCTGGCCGAGCTGCGCCCCCGGGCCCTCGAGGCCTACGACCAGCACCTGGCCCGGCTCCTCTACGGGGAAGGAGGCCTAAGCGGGGTGTTACGCAAGCAACTTTACGCCGCGGAGGGCCTCGGGGTCTACTACGCGGAGGAGGTGCGGCCCGAGGTGGGGCAAAACCGCCTCTACGGCCTCCGGGTGGTGGACGAAAGGGGCCGGGTCTACAGCGCCCAGGAAGGGGTCTGGGACAAGGAGGGGTGGCACTTTCGGGGATACGTCCTGGAGGGGGGAAAACCCAAGCCCTTTGCCGGCACCCTTCCCTTTCCCGCCCAGTTCCGCCCCAAGGAAAGCCTGGGCTCCCGCGATCCCTACGACTCCACCACCCTCAGGGAGCTTTGGGAAAGGAGCCGGGTGGAGCCCAGCGCCCGCTTCGCCCTGTACCGCCGGCTTTCGGATGCCCTCGGGGGCTTCTTCTTGGGCCTGGTGGCGGCGGCCTTGGGGCTTTCCTTCCGGGAGGCGGCCTGGGCCTTCCTCAGCATCGTCCTCCTCATCTTCGGCTACTACGTGCTGTGGACCTTAAGCGCCCAGCTTGCCCGCTACGACGTGAACCCCCTTTTGGCCTTCCTCCCCAACGCCTTTTACGGGCTTTTGGCCCTCTTCCTCACCTGGAGGCTTAGGTGAAGACCCTGGACCGTTACCTCCTGCGCGAGGCCCTGGCCCTCTTCGGCGGAGGGCTTCTCGTAATCGTCCTCCTCTTCCTGGCGGGGGCGGTCTACGAGGTCCTGGCCCCTTTGGTGGCCAAGGGCGCGGATCCCTACACCCTTCTCCTCTACCTCTTCTACCGCACCCCCGAGGCCCTGGTCCGGGGAGCCCCCGTGGCCTACCTCTTCGCCCTCCTCTTCCTCCTCTCCCGCCTGGCCGAGGACTCGGAGCTGAAAGCCCTTCTCGCTTTGGGCATCCGGCGGGAGCGGGTCCTCTTCCCCTTCTTGGCCCTGGGAGGGGTTCTGGCCCTTTTGGGCTTCCTTTTGGGGGAAAGCCTGGTGCCCAAGGCCCTGGCCCAGGGGCAGGACCTCCTGCGGCGGCAGGTGCTGGAAAGGCCTAGGGCCCTCCTCAGCCCCGGCACCTCCTTCCAAGACGCCAAGGGAAGGGTGGTCTACGTGGGGGAGGTGGCGGGGGACCGGATCGGAAAGCTCCGGGTGCTGTCCCAAGAAGAGGTGCTCTTGGCAGAGCGGGGAAGCTTTGGGGGAGGGGTTCTGCGGGTAGAGGGAGGTCTTCGCATCACCTACGAGGGGGACCGCCCCCGCACCCTCACCCGCTTCCAGCAGGGGGAGCTGGTCCTTAAGGACCTCACCTTTGAGCCCTGGCAGAACCCCGCCAACCGCATGACCCTAAGGGAGCTTAAGCAGGAGGTGGAAAGGCTTAAGGCCATGGGGGTGAAGGCAGGCCTCGAGGCCACCACCTACTACCGCCGCTTTGCCGAGCCCGCGGCCAGCCTGGTCTTCGCCCTCTTCGCCGTGGGCCTGGCCTTCTACCTCCTGGGGGGCTCAAGGAGCCTGGGCCTTGTGGGGGTGGCGGTCCTCACCTTCTTCTACTACGCCACCTGGAGCGTGGGGCGGATCATGGGGGAGCAGAACGCCCTAGACCCTCTCCTGGCCGCCTGGGGGCCCAACCTGGTCTACGGGGCCTTAGGGCTTTTCCTTTTCCTGGGGGGGCGAAGGTGAGGTGGCTTTTGGCCTTCCTTTTCCTCCTCCTCCCGGCCTTGGCCCAGGAGAAGGTCTTAAAGGTGTTGGAGGCGGAGAAGCTGGAGCTTCGGCTAGAAGGGGAGGAGGAGGTCTATGTACTCACGGGGAACCCCGTGCGCCTGGAGCGGGATGGGGAAACCCTAGAGGCGGGAAGGGTCACTTATTTCCGAACCCGTAGGCTCCTCTTCCTCTCCCAGGGGGTGCGCTACCGGGACGGGGAGGGCCGGCTGGTGGAGGCGGAGGAGCTGCAGATCGACCTCTCCGATGAAAGCTTTGATGCCCTCGAGGTGCGCATCGAGGCCAAGGACCTCCTGCTCACCGGCCCCCTTTGCCAGCGGGTGGCAGGGGCCATCCTCCTGGAAAACGGCTACGCCACCCCTTGCGCCTCCTGCGGCCAGGAGGTGCCCGACTACGCCTTCCGCGCCCGGGAAATCGTTCTCTACCCGGGGGACCGGGTGGTGGCCCGAGGGGTGGTGGTTTTGGTGCAGGAGAAACCCGTTCTGGAACTTCCCGTCCTCCTCCTCTTCCTCTCGGAGCGCCGGCCCCGGTTTGAGGTGGGCCAGGACGAAGGGGGCTTTTACCTGAAGGCCGCTTTACCCTACGTGGCCGACTTCGGCCTGGGCTTCACCCTCCTCTCCTACTATCAGGGCCGGGGCTACGGGTTTGGGTTTGACCACGTGGGCACCGGGGAGGCCAAGGAGCGCTACTTCTTCCTCCACACCCCCCCGGACACCTTCCAGTACCGGGGGGAGTACGCCCTAAAGCGGCGGGAGTTTTCCCTAAGCGCCCTGCTGGAGCGGGACGATACCCGGGAAAAGCTCTCCCGCTTCCGCCTAGAAAGCCTCTTCCCCGGCACCCCCACACCAGGGGAGTGGCGCTACGCCCTGAGGGTGGAGGGCTTTTTGGACCACGACCCCACCACTCCACCCCCCCGCACCCTGCAGCGCCTGCCCGAGCTGGAGGTGCAAAGCCCCGTGTTGCGGGAAGGGCCTTTCAGCGTGCAAGCGAGCCTGGCCGTGGGCCGCTACCTGGCGGAGACCAACCCCCTAAACCGCTCCGCCCGGGCCCTGGGGTCCTACGCGGAAGCGGGAAGGGCCCTTCTTGCCCACAGCGAAAGCCTCGCCCTCACCCCCTGGCCCGGGGCCAGCTTGCGGGCGGAAAACCGCTTCCGGGGCTTCTACTACACCACGCAAAACCCTGATGGGGAGCCCGAGCGGCAGGTGGACTGGACCACCACGGCCAGCCTGCGGCAAAGCCTGGGTGGGTTCAGCATGGAGGTGGGCTATGCCCGAAGCGTCCAGGAGGGAGAAACTCCCTTCCGCTTTGACGCCTTGCCCCAGCGGCGAAGCCACCAGGCCATCCTTAGCCTGGGCTTCCAGGAAAAGCCCTTCCTCCTCAGCCTGAAGGCAGGAAGGGACCTGGAGGTGGGGCGCTACCTGCCCCTCGAGGCCCAGGCCGCCCTCCAGGACCAGGGCTACGCCCTCACCCTAGCCCACCGCAGGGGCTTGGAGGGGGAAGGCCCCCTGGAAACCCGCCTGGAAGGCAGCCTCACCCCCTACCCCTTCTCCTTAAGGGCTAGCCTCCGCTACGACCACGCCAAGGCCCTCTTTGACCCCCTCCTCCTCCAGGCGGGCTACGCCCTGCCGGGGGGGAGCCTGAACCTGACCCACCGCCAGGGCCTGAACGGGGAGGGGCCCCTGACCACGGACCTCACCTTCGCCTTCCGGGAAGGGGCCGCCGCCTACACCCTCCAGGGAAGGCGGGACTGGCAGCGGGACACCCTCACCCTCCAGGGCCAGGCCATCCTGGGCCCGCAAAGCCTCTCCCTGCAGGCCACCTGGGACCCCAAGACCCTGGCCTACGCCCTGGGCTACCGGACAGGGGTGGCCCCGGGGCCCCTTTGGGACCTGCAGCTTACCGGACGCTACCAGGAGGGTTTCCGGGCCACCAACCTCCGCCTCGGCCTCACCCAAGCCCTGCCTGAGGTGGGCTTCCGCCTAAACGCCAACCTGCACCTGCCGGAGGCGGAAGACGGGGACATCTACCTCAAGGACGCCACCTTCAGCGGCGGCATGGAGCTTTGGAAGCCCGTGCCCGCGGACGAAGCAGGGGAAGGGGCCATCCCCGGGCTTTCCCTCTCGGGAAGCCTCACCTACACCCGTAAGGCGGGCACCCCTGAGGGGTACAGCCTCGCCTTGCGGAACTTCGGCCCCACCTTTACCTTTTTGGGCCGGGAGAACACCAAGCTTCACCTTGCGGCCCTCCTCACCCAAGACCTCCCCGGAACCCCCCTGAAGCCCCGCTTCCTCCTGGTCCTGGACCGCTGCTGCTGGGCCCTGCGCTTTACCCTAGACGCCCAAAAGGGCGCCATGGGCTTAGCCTTCCTCTACGGAGGCCAGGCGGCGGGGCTTCTCCTCTCCGAGGAGGGGGTGAGGTTGGGAGGTGCGCCATGAGGCACCGCAAACGGCTCACGTACGCCTTAGGACCCCTTTTGACCCTGTTCCTTGCCGCCTGCACCGGAAGCCAGGAACCTCCCCTGCCGGCCCTGGTGGCAGCGGGCGGTCAAGACCAGGTGCGCTTCTACCGGGCCCAAGACCTCCAGGGGGGAGGGGTCAACCCGGTGGCCACCTGGAGCACCCCGGGTCTTCAGGACCTGGCCTATAGCAACGCCTTTCAAAAGCTCTACCTCCTCTTCCCCGACCGGGTGGAAGCCTATGACACCACGGGCTTCACGGCGGACGCCGCCCCGCAGGGGACCCCCTCCTTGGCTTCCCTTCCTGCGGACTGCACCGGAGGGTACCTGCGCTTGGGGCAGGGCCGGCTCCTCGCCCACTGCCCCGCCGCGGGCCGGGCCTTCCTCCTGGCCCTCTCCGACCTGAGCGCCCTCCAGGAGGCCGACCTCACCGGCCTGCCCCCGGGGAACGGGGTGCGCCTGGCCCTCTTCCCCCAGGGGGCCCAGGACCTCCTGGGCTACCTGACCCAGCAGGCCATGGGCTACCGCCCTGCCCTGAACCCCACGGGCACCCCCAGCCTGGAAAAGCCCCTGGACCCCTTGACTTCCCAAGGCCCCTTTGACCTCCAGGCGGACCGGAACCAGGGCAGGCTCTTGGGGCTTGCCGCCACCGCCACGGAGGTGCGCCTTTACGTCCTGGAAGGCAACGCCCTCACCAGCCGCAAGGTGCTGGGGGACTTTCCTCAGCCCAGCCGCCTGGCCCTGGACCCCGTGGGGGGAGGGGTGGCTTACGGCCAGGGCTTCCAGGTCCTCTTCCCCAAGGACCCGGGCCCCCAGCAACCCTTCAAGACCTACACCGCCGGCCTGGTGGGGCAGGACGGCTACCTCTACCTGGTTCAGGGGACGGGCCTCGAGGTCTACGACCTGGTGCCCTCGGCCCCCGTCCTCGTGCGGAGCCTCTCCCTGGGCTTCTCCCCACAATCCCTGGCCTTCATCCCCGTAGAATGAGGCATGCTGCAAGGCAAGGCCTTCTTGGTCACGGGGGCGGGGGGCGCCTTGGCCCGGGCGGTGATCCCCGCCCTGCACCGGGCAGGGGCTAGGCTCTTCCTCTCCGATCCCCGGGAGGAAAGGATGGCGGAGCGGGCCAGAACTTACGGGGCGAAGACCTTTGTGGCCGACCTCACCCGCCTGGAGGAGGCCCAGGCCCTGGCCCGCTTCGTGGAGCGAGAAGCTCCCCTCCACGGGGTGGTGCACACCGTGGGCGGCTTCGCCGCCGGGCGCTTCCTGGATTCGGACCCTGGGCTTTACGACTGGATGCTGGACCTGAACCTGCGCACCGCCTTCAACCTCCTCCAGGCGGTTTTGCCCTACATGGAAGGGCGGGGGGAAGGCTTCTTCGCCGCCATCGCCGCCGGCCCCGCCTGGACGGGCGCGGGGCCGGGAAGGGCCCTCTACACCATGGCCAAGACCGCCTTGGCCAGCCTCCTCCGCTCCCTCCAGGGAGAGGTGGAGGGGGTGCGCTTCCTCATCCTCTACCCCATGGGCACCCTGGACACCGAGGCCAACCGGAAGGCCATGCCCGAGGCCGACTTCAGCCGCTGGATCGCCCCCGAGCTGGTGGCCGAGGCCATCGTGCTGGCGGCAGGGGCTAAAGGCGGAAGGCTTCTGGAGCTTCCCATCTACCCCCCAGCCTAAGCACCCGCGCACAAGGGCTGCCCCATCGGCTAAAGCCAAAGCGGCTTGCTTATCGCCTCTTTGGGGCCCCCGTCGTGGTGCAAGCCACGACGGGGTACTTAGCCCCCGCCCAGGCCCCCAGGGCGTCGGCCAGGAGGTCCAGGCCGAAGGCCTCCCGCCCCGGCACAAAGCTCTGGTGCCACTCGTCCAAGGCCCCGTAAAGCGCGGCGAGGAGGAAGGCGGGTAAGAAGCGCCCAAGGCCCAGGCGCAGGAGGAGGCCGAGGAACAGGTAGGCCAGGAAGTGGGCCCCCTTGTCCCAGGGGTGGGGCAGGCCCATCCCGGTGGCGGGCTGGCTGGAAAGCCACCAAAGGAGGCCCATGTGCCCCAGGGCCAGGAGGAGAGGCAGGGGGCGCACCGGCTACGCCTCCACCAGCTCCCAAAGCACCCCGAGCCCGAAGGCGGGGTGGAGGAAGGCCACCCGGTGCCCGCCGAAGCCGGGCCTGGGCACCTCGTCAATCAGCTTGGCCCCTTCCGCTTTTAGCCGAGCGAGGTCCTCCTCAATCTGCCCCGTGGCAAAGGCCAGGTGGTGGAGCCCGGGGCCCCGCCGTTCCAGAAAGCGCCCCACCGGGGTATCAGGGCCCAGGGGTGCCAGAAGCTCCAAGAGGGTTTCCCCCTCGCCCCGCAGCATGGCCACCCGCACCCCCTGGGCCGCCACCTCCCCTTCGGCCACAGGGGTAAAGCCCAGGGAAAGGTAGCGGGCCTTGGCCTCCTCCAGGTCCTCCACCGCGATGCCCACGTGGTGTAGCCGCATGAGGGGATTTTACAGGTCGTACCAGGGGGGCTTACCCCGGTAAAGCTCCAGCTCCTCCCCCACCTCCGCCTTGGGGGCCTCCTCGAGGCGGATCACCTGGGGCGGGCAGCTCTCCACGCAGGCCCCGCACCCGGTGCAGGCCTCCACCTTCAGGCGCAGCACGTACTCCTCCCCCTCCCGCACCCGGTAGACCGCCTCCGTGGGGCAGACGTTGGTGCAGACCGGGCAGAGGGTACACCCCTCCTCCACCTGGATTTTGGGCCAGCGCACCGCTTCCGCGCGGCTTGCCGCCAGAAAGCGCAGGCGAAGCTCCGCGGGAAAGCCCTTGGGTTCGGGCTCCTCCGGCAGGGGAAGCTCCGGCACCAAATCGGCGGCGGTGCGCCGGGCGCTGCCCATAAGGGCCTGGAAGAGTTCGCGCCGGCCCACCTTCTCCCCGGGAAGCTCCCCTTGGATCACCTCCACCTCCACCGGGTGGTAGCGCCGGGCCTCCTCCGCCATGCGCTGGAGGTGCTCGGGCACGGAAGGGCCGCCAATCCTACAGGAAGCGCAGTCCCCCCGGGCCAGGACCACCTTGCCAAAGCGGCTTCCCGCCTCGGCCAGAAGCCCAGGGGTCAGGCGGCCGAGGCAAAGCACCTCCTCCCCCTTGCCCTCGGCCTTGGAGCAGCGGATCTGGCCCTTGCCCCGGATGAGGGCCTCCTGGAGGCCCCCCAAAGGGTATTCCAGGGCGATGCCGGGGCAGACCCCGGTGCAGAGGCCGCACCCCGTGCACAGGACCTCGTCCAGCTCCACCCGCCACCCCTCGAGGCGCACCGCCCCCTTGGGGCAGGCCCCGTAGCAGCGGTCGCACCCCCCCACGCTGTTCTTGTAGAGGAGGCAGCGGGCCTCGGTGTAGCGGGGCCTGGGGTCCGTGGCCTTCAAGAAGGCGTTCAGGAGGTTATCCAAAAGGCCCATCAGCCCTCGGGCAGGAGGTCCTTTAGGGCCTCCAGGAAGCGGGTGAACTGCGCGAAGTCCATCTGTTGCTGGTTGTCGGAAAGGGCCACCTTGGGGTTGGGGTGGACCTCCACGTGCACCCCATCCGCCCCCACCGCCAGGGCCGCCCGGGCCAGGGGGGCCAGGAGGTCGGTGCGCCCGGCGGCATGGGTCACGTCCACCACCACCGGCAGGTGGGTTTCCTGCTTGGCCAGGGCCACAGCGGAGAGGTCCAGGGTGTTCCGGGTCCAGCGCTCAAAGGTGCGGATGCCCCTTTCCGCCAGGATGACCCTTTCGTTGCCCTGGGAGAGGATGTACTCGGCGGCGTAGAACCACTCCTCCATGGTGGCGGCAAGCCCCCGCTTGAGGAGGACGGGCTTGCCCGAGCGGCCCACCTCCTTGAGGAGGGCGAAGTTCTGCATGTTGCGGGCCCCAATCTGCAGGATGTCCGCGTACTCCGCCACCACCTCCACGTCCCGGGTGTCCATCACCTCGGTGACGAAGACCATGCCGTAGGCGTCCGCCGCCTTGCGGCCCAGCTTCAGGCCCTCCACCCCCAGGCCCTGGAAGCCGTAGGGGCTCGTCCTAGGCTTGAAGGCCCCGCCCCTTAAGACCCTGACCCCCTTGGCGGCCAGGAAGCGAGCGGTTTCCATCATCTGCTCCTCGGACTCAATAGAGCAGGGCCCGGCGATGAGGAGGGGCTTCTCCCCGAAGACCACGTCCCTCACCCGCACCCGGGTGGGCTCGGGCTTGTATTTTCGGGAGTAGAGGAACTTCTTCTGGTCCTGGCGCTCCTCGAGGTCCAGGCTGGCCTTGAAGATCTCCTTGAAGAGCTTCCTTATGGTCTCCGGGGGGAAGGGCCCGGGGTTTTCCGCGGTGAGGTAGGCCAGCATCTCCTCCTCCCGCTTGGGGTCGTAATGGGGCAAGCCGAGCTCGGTCTGGATGCGGCCGATCTCCTGCACCAGCCTCCCCCGCTCGGAAAGCAGGCGCAGAAGCTCCCGGTTTACCCGGTCCACCTCTCTTCTCAGGGCCAGGATGCGCTCGTCCATGGGCTATTGTATGGGGCGAAAGGCCTCAAGGTGTCAAGCGGCCTCTTCCTTGGGGCGGGCCCTCTCCGCCAGCCGGGCCACCAAGACCGAAATCCAGTAAAGGACCAGAAGCGGCCCGGTGACGATGGAGAGGGAGACCACGTCCACCGTGGGGGTGATGACCGCCGCCAGGGTGAGGAGAAGAACCACGGCAATCCGCCAGTTGCGGGCCAGGAAGGTGGAGGAAAGAATCCCTAGCCGGGCCAGCAAGTAGCTCACCACCGGCATCTCAAAAACCAGGCCCATGACCCCCATCATCATGAGGACCTGCCCCATGTAGCGGCCGATGGAGATCTGGGGGGTGATGACATCCCCAAGAAAGCCCAGGAGGAAGGGAATGGCGAAGGGCAAGAAGCCGTAGTAGGCAAAAAGCGCTCCCAGGGCAAAGCTGAAGCCCGCCCCCAAGAGGAAGGGCACCGCTAGGCGCTTCTCGTGCTCGTAAAGCCCCGGGGCGATGAAGGCCCAAGCCTGGTAGACGATGAAGGGCAAGGCCAGCACCAATCCCCCAAAGGCCGCCACCTTCAGGGAGACCAAGAAGGGTTCGGTGATATCCAGAACGATCAGGTTGACCTGGATGCCGTTCTGCTGGGCCGCCAGGTCCAAGGGGCGCTTCAGCCACTCCAGGAGCTGGACCCTGAAACTCCAGGCCACCCCCGTGCCCACCACCCAGGAGAGGAGGGCCCAGAGGATGCGGCTCCGGAGCTCCTCGAGGTGTTCGACCAGGGGGGCTTCCTTCAAGCCTTGTCCTCCGCCTGGGCGGCTTTCTCGGGCGCCGCCTCCGCCGGGGTGGGCTTAGGCTTCGGCTCCTCGCGAACGTCCACGCTCTTTTCCAGCTCCTCGCGGATCTCCTGCGCCCCCCGCTTGAACTCGCGGATGCTCTGGCCCAGGGAGCGGCCCAGCTCGGGGAGCTTCTTGGGCCCGAAGATGAGGAGGGCCACCACCAGGATCACCAGGATTTCCGGCATGCCCAGGTTCATACCCCCCAGTTTAGCACCCGGGCTGAAGGGAGGATGAACCCTGACGCCCTATTCCCCTGGGCTCTCCCCCCACCCATCCTCCCGCCAAGGCCTCCAGCCCGGCTTCGTAGGGATAGGGGCCTCAGCCCTCTTCCCGCTTGCGCCGGGCGTAGCCCTCTATGTTCCGCTGCCGGCCCCGGGCCACCGCCAGGGCGTCCTCCGGGACCTCGTGGGTGATCACGCTCCCCGCCCCCACCATGGCCCCATCCCCCACCCGCACCGGGGCCACCAGCACGCTGTTGGAACCGATGAAGGCCCCCTTGCCGATCAGGGTCTTGTGCTTGCGCTTGCCGTCAAAGTTGGCGGTGATGACCCCGGCCCCGATGTTGGCCCCTTCCCCCACCTCGGCATCCCCCAGGTAGGCCAGGTGGCCCGCCTTGACCCCGGGGTGGAGGAGGCTGTTCTTCACCTCCACGAAGTTGCCCACGTGGACCCCCTCCCGGAGGACCGCCCCCGGGCGGAGCCGGGCGAAGGGGCCCGCGTCCGCCCCGCTTCCCACCACCGCCCCCTGGGCCACGGTGTGGGCCAGGACCCGGGCCCTGGGTTCCAGCACCGTATCCTCCAAGACGGCGTAGGGCCCCACCTCTGCCCCCTCCCCGATGCGGGTCTGGCCCTTGAGGACCACCCCTGGCCAGAGGGTGACGTCGGGGGCGAGCTCCACCGTGGGCTCGAGGTAGATGCTCTCCGGCAGGATCATGCGCACCCCCTTCCGCATCCACTCCCGGCGGAGGGCAGAAAGGAGCACCCCCTCCACCCGGGCCAGCTCCTCCCGGGTGTTCACCCCCAACGCCTCCTCCGCCACGCCCTTCACCGCCACCACCTTCCGCCCGTGGGCCCGGTAGATGGCGATGAGGTCGGGGAGGTAGTACTCCCGGGCGGCGTTTTCGTTGCGCACCTCCTTGAGGGCCGTGAAGAGGAGGCCATCAAAGGCATAGGCCCCGGCGTTCACTTCCCGGATGGCCCTAATCTCAGGGGAAGCGTCCTTTTCCTCCACGTTGCCCAAGACCTCCTCCCCCTGGCGCAGGATGCGGCCGTAGCCCGTGGGGTCAGAAAGCTCCACGGTGAGGAGGGCCATCCCCGCCCCCTCCTGGACCTTCACCAGCAGACCCTTCAGGGTCTCCGGGCGCAGGAGGGGGGTGTCCCCCTGCGTGACCAACACGGGACCGGAGAAGCCCTGGAGGAAAGGCTCCGCCTGCAGGAGGGCGTGGGCGGTGCCGAGCTGCTCTTTCTGCCAGGCCACCGCCACGGGGTAGTCCCTAAGGGCCGCCGCCACCTCCTCCCCCCCGTGGCCCACCACCACCACCAGTTTCTCCGGGCTCAGGGCTAAGGCGGTTTCCACCGCGTAGGCCAGCATGGGCTTGCCGAGAAGGGGATGAAGCACCTTGGGCAGGCGGGACTTCATCCTGGTCCCCTGCCCCGCGGCCAGGATCACGTGGGCGTGCATGGGGCTATCCTACCGCGAAGCCCGCCCCAGGCGGCGGAGCATGTAGAGGGCGAGGAGGATAAGGGGCAGGCTCACCACCTGGGTAGCCGTGAAGAGGCCAATGCCCAGCTCGTCGTTGCGGTAGACGGGAAGCCACAGGGGGTTCAAACGGAAGGGCTCTTCCAGCACGGAGCGCAATACGCTGTACCAGAGGATAAAATGCCAAAAGGCGTAGCCGTAGAAGGGTCTCCTCTTTAGCCAGTAATAGGCAAGGGGAAGGAGGATGAGCCCCACCAGGGCCCCGTAGATCTGGGTGAGGTGCACGGGGCCCCGCATCAGCTCTTGGCACCGGTAGACCTGAGAGATGTCGTCAATCCCCAGGCAGACCCCGGGGAAGCCCTTGGCCCACTCGGGCCAGGTGAAGCCGATGGGCAAAGAGGTGAGGCGCCCCACGGTGTCGGAGCCGTTCATGAGGTTGCCAATCCTGCCGGCGATGATGCCCAGGGCCACCCCGGGGGTGGCGGCGTCCAGGTAGGGCCACAAGGGGTAGCCCCAGCGGCGGTGGTAGTAGAGGAAGACCAAAGCCCCGCCCAAAATGGCCCCGTGGAAGGAGAGCCCCCCGTGCCAGATGTAAAGGATCTCCGCCGGGTTTTGCAGGAAGTAGCCGGGGGAGGTGAGCACGTACCCCAACCTGGCCCCCACCACCCCCCAGACAACGGCCCAAAAGGCCACGGTCTCAAACTTCTCCGCGTCCAGGCTCCAGGCCCTAAGGCGCCGCTTGGCCAGCTCAAAGCCGATGAAGATGGCCAGGGTGAGGAGGAAGCCGTACCACTGGATGCGCAAGGGGCCGATCTGGATCATGGTGGGGTTCATGCCTCACCCCCTCTTTGAAGCTTCTGCATCAACTCCATCAGCGACTTCTCGTCAAAAACGCCTTCTAAAAGCACCCTATTCCCCAGAAGAAGCACGGGTACCCGGAAGGTGTAAAGGCGGAAGAGCTCGGGGTCTTGGTCCACATCCCGGCGCACATAGGGTATTCCCAGGGTCCAAAGAGCCCTTTCCGCCTTTTCGCAAAGGCCACATCCTTCCCGGGTGACGAGGACCAGGTCCATGGGGAAAAGCATACCTTAGCCTTGAAAGATGGCCCGGATCACCAGGATTCCCATGGCTACGTGGACGATCACCTTGGCCACCACGCCCCCCATGAGGCCCACCAGGGTGCCCCAAGCGGCCTTCAGGGCTTCCTCGGGCCTGCGCCCCGAGAGGTACTCAAAAAGCCAGGCCAACGCGAAGGGTAAGACCAAGACCCCCACGGCCCCCAGGAAGAGGCCTAAGATTGCCCCCAGGAAAGCCCCCCAGAGCCCCGCCCGGCCCGCCCCGTAACGCCGGGCCCCCAGGAGGGCGGCCACGTTGTCCAGGGTCATGGCGAGGAGGGCCAAGGCCCCAAGGAGGAGCCAAAACCCCACGGAAAGCTCCTGGAAGCCCACCAGGGCCTCGTGCAGGAGGGCAGCGGCCAGGATGAGGAGGGTGGCGGGCACGAAGGGAACGAAGGTGAGCAAGATCCCCGCTCCCCAGAGGGCCACAAAGAGCCAGTCGGCAAAGGCCTCCACGGGGAAAGTCTAGGCGGGGATGCCATGAGAAGGGCAAGGGACATCCGCCTTGGGGAAAGCGCGTAAGCTCAGAAACGAGGAGGCGGTATGGACTTTGGCCTGCCCAAGGAGCGCGCGAGCCTGAAAACCCTTCCCCCCTTTGGGGAAGAGGTCCGGGAGGGAAGGGTGGCCCTCACCCCCCAAGGGGTGCGGGAACTGGCCCAAAGGGGCCACCGGGTGTACGTGGAGCGGGGGGCGGGGGAGCGGGCGGGCTTCCCCGATGCCCTCTACGAGGAGGCTGGGGCCCGGTTGGTGAGCCGGGAGGAGGCCTTTGGGCGAGGCGAGGTGGTGCTGAAGGTGGGAAGGCCCACCCTCGAGGAGGTCGCCCTCCTCCGCCCCGAGGCCACGGTCATGGCCTTTATGCACCTGGCGGTGGCCGAGTCCAGCCTGGTGGAGGCCATGGCCCAAAAGGGCCTGACGGCCATCGGCTACGAGCTGGTGGGAGGTGAGGGGAAGCGGCCCGTCCTCAAGGCCATGAGCGAGATCGCGGGCCGCCTGGCCCCCCAGATTGCGGGAAGGCTTCTGGAGGCTCCCTTTGGCCCCGGGGTGCTCCTTTCCGGGCTGCCGGGGATTCCCCCTGCGGACGTGGTCATCCTGGGGGCCGGGGTGCTGGGCCGGGCCGCCGCCCGGGCCTTCTTGGGAACGGGGGCCTCGGTGTACGTGCTGGACAAGGAGCTCGCGCCCCTGGAGGAGGCAGCCAGGGAAGCCAGGGGAGCGGTGACCGCCCTCATTACCCAAAGCCGTCTGGAGCGCTACGCCGCCTTCGCCGATGTCCTGGTGGGGGCGGTGGCGGTGCCGGGGGAAAGGGCCCCCCTTCTCCTCTCCCGGGATCTCATGGCCCGCATGCGCCCAGGGGCGGTCCTCCTGGACTTCGCCATCGACCAGGGGGGCATCGCGGAGACGAGCCGCCCTGGGCTCTACCAGGAGATGGGCATCACCCACTTCTGCCTCCCCAACGTCCCCGCCCTGGTGCCCCGCACCGCAAGCCACGCCCTCACCGCCACCCTCCTCCCCTTCCTCCTGCAGGTGGAAGACGACCCCTTAAAGGTGCCCGAACTCCGCCAGGGAGCCTACCTCCTCCTGGGCCAGAAAGGAGGCCACCTAGAATGAGCTACCGCAAGAAGCTGACCTCCCCCGAGGACGCCGTGCGCCTCATCCAATCGGGGATGCGGGTCTTCGTTTCCGGCAACGCCGCCACCCCCACGCCCCTCCTCAAGGCCCTGGCCGCCCGCAAGGACGAGCTGGAGGGCGTGGAGCTCGTTCACCTCCTGCAAATGGGCGAAGACCCCTTTGCTGGAGAGGAGATGGAGGGGCACTTCCGTCGCCGCTCCCTCTTCGTGGGCCCCACGGACCGGGAGGCGGTGAACCAGGGCCGGGCCGACTACGTGCCCATCATGCTCCACCAGGTGCCCTGGCTCTTCAAAAGGCGCATCCTCCCCCTGGATGCCGCCATCGTCCAGGTTTCCCCCCCGGACGAGCACGGCTTCTGCTCCTTGGGGGTGGAGGTCATCGCCACCAAGGCGGCCCTCGAGGCCGCCCCCATCGTGATCGCCATGGTGAACCCCAGGATGCCCCGCACCCTGGGGGATACCTTCGTCCACGTTTCCCGCCTCACCGCCATCGTGGAGATGGAATGGCCCCTGCCGGAACTCCGGCGGGAGGGCTTCGGGGAGGTGGAAAGGCGCATCGGGGAACACGTGGCGAGCCTCATCGAGGACGGGGCCACCCTGCAGATGGGCATCGGGGCCATCCCGGACGCCGTCTTGGCCAGCCTCGAGGGCCGCCGGGACCTGGGGGTGCACACGGAGATGATCTCCGACGGGGTGCTGGAAGCCTTCGAAAAGGGCCTTATCACCGGGGCCCGGAAGACCCTCCACCCCGGCAAGGTGATCGGCACCTTCGTCCTGGGCTCGGAAAGGCTCTACCGCTTCGTCCACGACAACCCCCTCTTTGAGCTCCACCCCGCTGACTACGTGAACGATCCCTTCGTGGTGGCCCAGAACCGCAAGATGGTGGCCATCAACTCCGCCATCGAGGTGGACCTCACCGGCCAGGTGGTGGCGGACTCCATCGGCACCCGCATCTACTCGGGCTTCGGCGGCCAGCTGGACTTCATCCGGGGGGCGGCCCGGAGCGAGGGAGGCAAGCCCATCATCGCCCTCCCCTCCACCGCCAAGGGGCATAGCCGCATCGTCCCCTACCTCCGCCCGGGGGCAGGGGTGGTCACCACCCGGGCCGACGTGCACTATGTGGTCACGGAGTGGGGGGTGGCGGAGCTTTTCGGCCGCTCCCTAAGGGAAAGGGCCCTGGCCCTGATCGAGGTGGCCCATCCTGATATCCGGGAGGAGCTCCTAAAGGCCGCTTGGGAGCGGAAGCTCCTGCCCCGAAGTTATCCGGGGTTCCGCCCGAGCTCCCAAGGGTAGGGCCCGCGGCTCAACGCTCAAAGTACCTGAGGAAGCGCTCCTGCTTCAGGTACACGAAGCGTGGGGAAAGAGGAGGAAGCTGCCCAAGGGAAAAACGGGTGTCGTAGGACCAGTTGCGAATGGGTGGGTTATAAATGTTGCATCCGGAAGTCCGCACCCCATTCGTACCACTACCTCCTGTGCCGCACCAGGCTCCATTGACTTTCCGGGGAGTCCCCAGGCTCACAAAAGAACCTTGGTAGGTAAGGGTTTTGTCTGACCAGGTCTCGTGGAAACGGGGGTAGTTTTCCAAACCGCCGTTGTAGTTACCCCGATCCCGACCCTCTGCCCCTTCAGTCCCCCCAGTCGTATCCGTACCAGCCAGGAAGGCTGCGTTCACTGTAGTGTCGCTGGCCACCCGTTGGGAGAGCGTCAAGTTGCTCCTACTATCGTCCCAATTGTTGGACAGGATGTTGATGGAGTCCGCCAGGACGGCTGTGGGGATCCAGTCATCCCTGTTGAAGTCACCCTGGATGTAGAAGGCTTGGTCGCTGACCAGGGTCAGGCCTCGAGGACGAGGTGCTCCCGCAATGGAGGCAGAAATTGTCGAGGCGTTGCGCACCCGCACCCCGTAGTTGTTGATGGTATTGCTTTGGGGACCAAAGACGGTGAAATGGAAGACTAGACCTCCCTCGGTGGTATCATCTAGCCTGAACCCAAACGACACAGGGTTTTCGTGTACGCAATCCAAGAGCTTCTGCAGATCCACCTCGAGCATTCTTATGGTTTTCAGCTCCCTCCAGTTGTAAAAAGAGGCCGTTGTACCAACTGCGTTGCAGCTATTCAAGGTCTGAGTGGCCACTACATCCACGACGTTGGTCCCGCCCGAGACCCTATACACTTTCACCTCTGGCGGATTAACCCCCAGGTCAAGTCCCAGTCTCAGGTCGGCTTTTTCCCAGTAGGACTTACCCGGAAGGGGGTCCAACTCCTCCGGGGCAGGAACGGTCACCGGGTTAACTCCAATCATGATGCGGTCTCCCCAGGAGCTGACTTCGCTCTGGGCATAGCTTCTTCTCTTTCCCCCCGAGCCACAACCTAGGCTTTGTGGCTGGCCATTGGGCCTATGGATGTTCACCGTTCCCGTGCAAGAATCTTGATCCTTTCGCCCTCGCAAGAGCTGCCCTGCTGTGCTCACCTGGCCCTGTATGGTCAGGGTGTTCCCAGTCCCAGCGTTGAGGTAAAGGTCCCCGTTGGTGTGCACCCGGCCATTAAGGGTCATATTAGGTCCGGGAAGAATCTCGAGATCTTTGTTGTAAAAGGCAGCAAACTGAAACATCGGCACCAAGCGGGACTTGAACTGGAGCTCCAGAACTGCCTCCGTACGTCCGTCGGGGCCGATGGCCTCGGAAAAGAGAATATAGCGATACTCCTGGGCCTCTAGGCCGCCAAAAAGTTCCCCAGGAGGGATGGTCACGCTCTGTGGGTTACCCGCCGCCTCCACCACGTAGGTGCGCACAGTCCGGCCGGAAAGCGTGTAGGTCTTGCAAGCAAAATCCCCTGTGCCTTGGTTGCTTCCCTCGCATGGGTTCGTGGGGGAGGGACTAGTACCTGAGGGGCGGTTGTAGCCAAGGAACCGTTGCCGCACCTCCTCGGCCCGCAGGTTGAGGCCTGCCTCGGCAGCGTAAAAGCCCGTGGTCTGGCGGGCGCTGGCCACCGTGGTGCCGAGTTCTATGCGGGTCAAGACAAAGTAGGCGGTGAGCAGGGCCATCAGCACTGTCAGGAAGATCAGGGTGCTCACTAGGGCAAAACCTTTACGCATCCCGTCCCTCCTCATTGGGAAAGCACGTTGCGCGGGAGAGCCTTGGTGACCAGCTCCCGCTCCACCTGGCCCACGCGGACCCTGAGCCTAAGCTCCAAGCCCTGAAGGGCGCGCCAAGACTGCCCCGTTTGCGGAAAGTCTCCGGAAAGCCAGGCACCCCCCGCCTGCGCCCGCACCTGAAAGTCCCTCACCCCTGTCACCACACCCTTGGCAGCAGTGTCGGCCTCCCCATTCTCGGCCAGCTTTAGCTGGGCGCCTGCCACGAAGTAACGCCTCTCCTCTACGAGGTAAACCCGGGAGCCCAAGGGGTATGCGTTCTGCCAACGCTCCGCGTTTCCCTTATGGATTTTGACCCCGGACTGGTCCTCCGCATCGTACACAAACCACTCTCCCCGCCCCGTCAGCGGGTCGTACAGGTATGCCCGAACCTTGTCCCCGTGGCGAGTACCGGTGGCACAAGCGGGGTTCCCATCTTGGGCGCAGCGAAAGGCCCGCCAGCGGTCTATGCGGTCGTCCATACCATTGCCATCGCCATCCCTAAACTGGCACACGCTCCTATAAGCTTCAGGAAGCTGGTTTGTGTTCTTTGCCGCCACGGGAATGTTGTCCTGGTTGCCGTTGATACCATTTTGATCGCAGAGGAGCAGGACCTCATCCAGAAGGTTCCGCCGAAGGATCAACGCATCCGGTGCGCCCCCTGTCCCTTGCTTCACCTCCACCGCCGGAAAGTCAGCGGGAAGGCGCTCCCCTGCCTGGCGCACGTCCGCCACCAGGAGGTCTAGGGCAGCGCGGAGGTTCTGGTTGGTGGCGGTACGGGACTGGTCCAAAACGTAGAGACGGCGGTTGGCCAAGGTGGTGGATAGCAGTAGCCCCAGGAGAAGCGCACCAATCCCTAGGGCCACCAAGAGTTCGATGAGTGTGAAGCCGCTCTTGCGCACGTTCCCTCCTTCACTCCAGCTTGGTGTAGACGGTTTCCACCGCATATAGGGGCGTGGTTTCCCCCGCTAAGTACACCTCCACACGCAGGTGCCGCGCCCCGGAACCGCACAAGGCGGCCTGGGAACAGTAGCAGGTCTTGACCTTGTAGCTACGGCCACCCCGGACCTGCGTTCCCTCCTGGCAGCCACTGGTGGGCAAAGAGGTGACGTCCACCAAGCGGAGTACCTCCAGGCGCTCCTGGGCCAGGGTAACCGCCTGGCTACGGAGCTCGGTGCGGGTGTTGACCCGCAAGTAGCCCAAAAAGCCGGCCAGGATAGGGCCTATGAAGGCTAAGATGGCCAGGGCCACCAGCACCTCCACCAGCGTGAGTCCCCGCCTCATGGCCGCACCACCCCCCCACCCAGCATGACGCGCAAGGTCTTCACCCGACCCTTTCCGTCCCGAAACTCCAGCACAGGTTCCTCGCTCTGGGAGCCCAGCAAAAGGCCCCGGCTGGTAAAGCAGACCCAGTCCGATGGCGCGAAGTCCTGGCCTGACTGGGCCCAGCGGGCCTCGAGGCGCACCCCCTCGGGCAGGTCCAGACGGAGCGCCGTGTCCTCGGTGAAGTTGGCCGCTCGGCAGCTTGGAGCATACCAGGCCCTCAAGCCGACGGGGCCCAATTCCACCCGGTAAGCGGAGGTGGTGGCCATGGCCTTGGCCCGCACCTGCTTCAGATACCCCTCGGCCTGAGTTACAGCGTCCTGCAAAGGATCCACCAAGGGCCGCAGGTTCAGCACCCCCACGGCCGCCACAACAGCCAGGATACCCATGACCACCAAGAGCTCGACCAACGTTGCCCCAAGGTTACGCACGGGTTTCACCTTCATTCAGACTACCAGGTGCATGGCTTTTGCGCTCCCCCATTTTGGGGGATAAGCACTCTCCCGCACGCACTCGCCTTTGCAGATAGAACCCTAGAGGGTCTCCCGGCATCCAAATCCCCAAAGGACCCGCTCCTCCAAGCCTGCGCTGCAAGGAAGCCTGCCCCACCCAAGCAGGGAAGGAGCGGCAGGAACAGCACCCACCCCAAACCGCCTTCCAACGCACCCGCAGCAAGCTCACGAATCCACCCTTCCCAGCAAAGTCCATCCGTATGAAAACGCTGTGAAGAGAAGTATCCCCTGGCTCTGTGTCCCGAACCCCTTGCCCTTGACAAGCCTCCCCTCGAGGCCCCTAAATAGGGGGCGATGCCGACCAAAAGCACCCGCAAGGCCACGGCTGGGAAGCACCCCAGCGCCAAGCCTCGGGCAGGAGAAGCGGCCACCCTGGTGGTGGTAGAGTCCCCCGCCAAGGCCAAGAGCATCCAGAAGATGCTGGGCCCTGGCTACGAGGTCAAGGCCAGCCTGGGCCACGTAGCCGACCTCCCCGAGAGGGAGCTGGGGGTGGACGTGGCCCGGGACTTCGCCCCCACCTACGAGGTGAAGCGGGACAAGAAGGCGGTGGTGGAGGAGCTAAGGCGGGCCGCCCAGGGCAAACGCCTCCTCATCGCCACCGACCCCGACCGGGAAGGAGAGGCCATCGGCTGGCACGTGGCAAGGCTCCTGGAACGCGACCCCAAGGAGCCCCTAAGGGTGGAGTTCCACGAGATCACCCCCAAGGTGGTGCGCCAGGCGGTGGAGCGCCCTAGGCCCATCGACCAGAACCTGGTGGACGCCCAGCAGGCCCGGCGCGTCCTGGACCGCCTGGTGGGCTACAACCTCTCCCCCCTTCTCTCCCTGGAGTTCCGCAAGCGGGCCCTTTCCGCCGGCAGGGTGCAGAGCGTGGCCCTCCGGCTGGTGGTGGAGCGGGAGGAGGCCATCGAGGCCTTCCGGCGGGAAGAGTACTGGACCCTCGAGGGCCTCTTTGAAGTCCAGGGCAAAACCTTCCCCGCCCTCCTCCACGAGGTGGAGGGCCAGCGCCTCTGGACCGGGCAGGGGGAGAAGGAAGGAAAACTGCACCTGGAAACCGAGGCGCAGGCCCTCGCCCTGGCGGAACGGGTGCAAACCCTCCCCTACCGCGTGGCCCAGGTGGAGGTCAGGGAAAGGCGCAAATCCCCCCCGCCCCCCTTCACCACCTCCACCCTGCAGCAGGCCGCCTCTAGCCGCCTGGGCTACACCGCCAGCCGCACCATGCGCATCGCCCAACGCCTCTACGAGGGGGTGGACCTGCCCGAGGGCACCGTGGGCCTCATCACCTACATGCGTACCGACTCCGTGCGCGTCTCCCCCGAGGCCGTGGCCCTGGCGCGGGAGGCGATCGGGGAAATGTACGGCCCCGCCTACCTGCCCGAGGCCCCCCGGGTCTACCGCAACCGCAAGGAGGGAGTCCAGGACGCCCACGAGGCCATCCGCCCCACGGACCCCAGGCGCACCCCTGAAGGAGTGCGCCCATACCTCTCCGAGGAGGAGTACCGCCTCTACGACCTCGTCTGGCGCCGCTTCCTGGCCAGCCAGATGAAAGACGCCCTCTACGAGCAGACGGTGATCCTGCTGGAGGGTCAAGGACAGCCCCGCTTCACCTTCCGGGCCGCGGGCTCGGTGCTCCGGTTTGAGGGCTACCTGAAGGCCTGGGGCCGGGAAGGGGAGGACGAGGAGGAAGCCCCCCCGGTGCCCGCCGTGCCCCAGGGGGCGGAGGCCAGGCTTCTCCAGGCTAGGCCCGAGCAGCACTTCACCGAGCCCCTGCCCCGCTACACCGACGCCACCTTGGTGAAGACCATGGAGGAGCTCGGCATCGGCCGTCCCTCCACCTACGCCCCTACCCTCGAGACCCTGGAGAAGCGGGGCTACGTGGAGCGAAAGGGGCGCACCCTCCTCCCCACCCCCCTGGGGCGGCAAATCGTCCACTACCTCAAGGAGCGCTTCCCCCGGGTGGTGGCCTACGAGTTCACCGCCCAGATGGAGGAGGGGCTGGACCAGGTGGAGGAGGGCAAGGTCCCCTGGCCCCAGGTGGTGTGGGAGTTCTACGAGCCATTTTTGAAGGAGCTGAGCCAGGTGCCCAAGAAGACCTGCCCCCAGTGCGGCAGGCCCCTGGAGCTGAAGGTGAGCCGCTTTGGGCAGTTTTTGGGGTGCACCGGCTACCCGGAGTGCACCTACACCGAGCCCCTGGAAAGGAAAAAGGAGGCCGAACCCATCGGGGAAGCCTGCCCCAAGTGCGGCAGGCCCTTGGTGCGGAAGGAAGGCCGCTACGGGTCCTTCATCGCCTGCTCCGGCTACCCCGAGTGCGACTACACCCGGGACGACGGCACCCCCACGGGCCACACCTGCCCCAAGTGCGGAAGCCGGGTCCTGGAAAAGCGGAGCAAGCGGGGGAAGCCCTACTACAAGTGCGAAAGCAACGCCTGCGACTTCCTTTCCTTCTACCCCCTTCTGGACCAGACCTGCCCTTCTTGTGGCTGGCCGCTGGTGGGCAAAGGGCAAGGGGCCTGCATGAACCCCGCCTGCCCGGCGCATGTTCCCAAGCTGATCCCGCTCCCCAAAGCCCAGGCAACCTCGGCTTCCAAGGGCGGGAAACCCGCCCGCCGCAAGGCCGCTTCGGCCTCGAGGCGCACAGGGAGGAAGGCCAAAGGGCAAGGCCAAGGAGCCTCCCCGCCCAAGCCGCCCTCGGACTGGGAGGAGCTGAAGCCCTTCCTTCACGAGCTGGCCCCGGAGGAGCGCGGGGCGGTGGAAGCCCTGGCCCTTGGCGAGCCTCTTTCCCCGGAAAACGCCAAGCTGGCCCAGCGGGCCCTCTTCAAACTGCGCATGCGCAAGGGACGGGCCAGAAAGGAGACGGTAGCCCCCTGATGGAAAGCTTCAAACTCCACCTTCTGCGGCTAGCCCGGCAGGGGCCAGTGGAGGTGCCCGGGGTGCCCGCACGGGCCTACACCCTCTTGGAACCCGTGGAACGGGAAGGGAGCGGGTTTTACCTCCTTCTGGAAGGGGAACTGGTCATCGACCTCCCCGAAGGGCGCTACCTCCACCTCAAAAAAGGGGAGGCCGCCCGGCTCACGGAGCCCCACCGCCTCCTCCCTGTGGAGCGGGCGGTGCTTTTGGAGGTGGGGTAGGTCCCACCAGGTAGACCGCCCCCCAGGGGCGGTACACGCTCACCAGCTTGTCCTCCCTCACCCGTCCGTCCCCGTAGCGCACGGTACGCCGCACCTCCACCTTTGCCCCCTCGGCGGCAAAGTCCACCTGCTTGCGCGTCCCAGGGGGCAGGGAGGGTTCCACCACCTCCTTCGGAGGTAAGGGCGGCTTGCGCTCGGAAACAAAGGGGCCTTCCCAGCGCACCTCCCGGTCCTTGGTGCCGAAGAGGTGAAAGCGCAGGGTGGCGCCCTGGACGGAGCGTTGCACCAGGATATACCCGGGGGTGTCGTTGAGCACCCGTAGATCCTTGTAGGGCTGGATCACGGCGGCGTCTAGGCCGGTGGGCCGGTAGTAGGCCACCTGATAGCTGTGGGCATGGCGTTCCAGGATGGGAAGCCCTGCGAAGAAGAAGGCCCGGAAGAGGGTGGTGGAGACCTGGCACACCCCGCCCCCCACCCCCTGCTCCGTGCGGTCGCCCACGATGACGAAGGCTTCCTTGTACCCTTCCTCCTGGGTCACGGGCCCCAGGGCCTGGTTGAAGGAGAACCTGCCCGGGGGGATGAGGAGGCCGTCCAGCTTGCTGGAGGCCAGGAGGAGGTTGTGGGCGCGCTCTCGGCTGGAACCGCGGAAGCTGGTCTCCCCCGTGGCCAGGTGCTCCCGCACCCCCAGCACGTAGAGCTCTTTCAGGCTGGGCGTGGGGTAGGTGTAGCGCACCGGCAGGACAAAGCTCTTCCTGCCCGCGTCCCGCGCTTGGCGGTAGGCGGCCAAGGCCTCGGCCTCGCTGAAGGTTAACCCCTTCTTCTCCACCCCCCGCCACCGTTCCCCCTGCAACACAAAGCGGGGGGGCCTAGGCTCACGGGCCAGCTTCTTCAAAAGGGCCCGAAGTTCCGCCTCTGAGGCCACGTGAAAGGTCTGGCTCCCCACGTAGGTGCGGAGCACCCCATCCTCCAAAACGTCCTCTTCCAAAACCAGCACCGCCGTCAAAACAGGGGAACCACCCCCGCTTTGGGCCAGGGCCAGGCCCAAGAGCAACACCCAAGGAGTCCAACGCCACATGGGCGAAATCTACCACGTTCCCTGTTAAGGCTCCGTGAAAAGGCCCACCGCCCGGTACAAGGCCTCCTCTTCCTCCGGGGTAAGGAACCGAGCCTCCCCCTGGGGCAGGTTCCCTAGCTCTATAGGGCCTAGGGCGAGGCGCTTCAGGTAGAGCACCCGGTTCCCCCGGGCCTGGAACATGCGCTTCACCTGGTGGAAGCGCCCCTCCCGGAGGACGAGTTCCACCCAGGTGGGGTCTTCCCCAAAGGAGAGCTCCGCGGGCAAAAGCCGTTTTCCGTCCAGGGAAAGCCCCTCTGCGAAAGCCTTTTGGTCCTCCTCGGTGGCCGGGCGCTCCAGGTGGACCAGGTAGCGCTTCGCCACCTTGTGCCGGGGATGGGTGAGGCGGTGGAGGAGCTCCCCATCGGTGGTAAAGAGGAGGAGCCCCTCGGTGTCCTTGTCCAGGCGGCCCACCGGGGCGAGGTCCCGGGTGGGAAAGCCCGAAAGCAGGGCGTAGACGCTGGGCCCCTCGGTGCGGCTCGTCACGTACCCCGCGGGCTTGTGCAGGAGGAGGTGGTGGTGGCGGCGCACCGCCAGGGGCTTCCCGTCCAGCTCCAAGGAGGCCCCTTCTGGGACGTGGAAGCCCGGGTCCCGCACCACCTCCCCCGCCACCCGCACCCGCCCGGCGCGCACCAGGCGGGCCACCTCCTTGCGGCTCCCCAGGCCCAGCCGGGCCAGAAGCCGGTCCAGGCGCTCCCCCCTCATAGCTCTCGGGCCCCCTCCAGCCACCAAAGGGCCCCCTTGGCCCGAAGCCTGGCGAACTCCTCTGGGGTGAGGCCCCTGGCCTCCACCCGGCCCGGGTTTAGGCGCTGGAGAAAGGTGAAGCGCTCCAAGGGGTCTTTCGGCAGATGGGGGGAGACCACCAGCAGGTCGATGTCGCTTTCCACGTTGAACACTCCCCGGGCCACCGAACCATAAAGGTACACCCGGGCCTCCCCTAAGGCCTGCCGCACCCTTTGGGCAAAGGCCTTGGCCTCGTCCAGAAGGCTCTCCCACTCGGCCCTTCGCCCCTCAAGGGCCTTCCAGGCCATGCCACACCTCCTCTACCCATCCCAGGATGCTCCTGGCCGCCTGCAAGGCCTCCTTAGCCCGGGAGGGGGTGTAGTACTCGTAGGGACTACCCTCAGGGTAGGCGTCGGGGTAGCGGGCGGGGATGTAGTGGGCGTCCAGGAGCCGCGCCCCCTCCTCCAGGACCGGGGGAATGACCAAGCCCGTTTCCGCCAAGGCTTGGAGCAGGCGGAAAAGGGCGTGGCCGAAGGCGGGCCGCCCAAGGCCCCGGAGGAGCCCCTTCAAGGCGTACTCCCCCGCTTGGTGGGCTTTAAAGCTGGCCCAGTCGTAGTCCCCTTCCTCCAGGTCACGCTCCCCAGAGGCCAGGGTATGCCGCGCTTGGGCCAGCCATCTCTCTCCTTCCTCCCGGTCCAAGGGCACCATCCTCCTTATCCTAAAGGGCATGAGGCTTTACCAGCTGGACAGCTACGCCACCCGCTTTCGGGCCCAGGTGGTGCGGGTTTGGAGCGATGAGAAGGGGCACCATGCCGTGCTTTCCGAGACCCTTTTCTACCCGGAATCCGGCGGCCAGCCTGCGGACACCGGGGTCCTCAAGGGCCCCTTTGGCGAGGTGCGGGTCCTCCACGCCTACGAGGAGGAAAAGGCCTTTGGCGACGTGGTCCACGTGCTCTCCGCCCCCATTCCCGAAGGGGTGGAGGTGGAAGGAGAGATCGACTGGTATAGGCGCTTCCGCCACATGCAACGCCACACCGCCCAGCACATCCTCTCCCAGGCCCTCCTCCGGGCCGGGGGGTACCACACGGTGGCCGTGAGCCTGGATGGGCCCATCTGCACCGTGGACCTAAAGGAGGAAGTGGCGGAGGCCAAGCTGCAAGAGGCCGAGGCCTTGGCCAACTTTGCCGTTTACGCCGACTACCCGGTGGAAGCCTTCTGGGTCTCCGAAGAGGAGCTCTCCCAATACCCTCTGAGGCGGCCTCCTAAGGTGCAAGGCCGGGTGCGCCTGGTGCGGATCGGGGACTTCGACCTGGCGGCCTGCGGGGGCACCCACCTCAAGACCAGCGCCCAGGCGGGGCCCATCAAGGTGCTCAAGTGGGAGCGGTACAAGGGGGGGACCCGGGTGCACTTCCTGGCGGGGTGGGAGGCTTTGGAGGACTACCACGCCAAGCACGCCCTGCTTTCCCGCCTGGCCCTTTCCTTCTCCACCAGCCCCCTGGAGCTGGAAAGACCCGTGCGCCGCCTTCAGGAGGAGGTATACGCCCTTAAGGGCGAGAACCTGGAGCTTAAAGAGGCTTTGGTGGAGACCCTCCTGCCCCGGGCCCTCGAGGAGAGGGTGCTCCTGGTGCCGGCTCCCGTCCTGGGGGACCTGGCCAAAAGGCTTCTTTCCTGGAGCGAGAAGACCTTTTTGCTCCTTTCCCTCGAGGGTCGCTTTGCCACCTTGGGCCCCGGCCGGCAGGAGGTTTTGGAAAGGCTTAAGGCCCTTGGGGCCAAGGGCGGGGGAAAAGAGGTGGTCCAGGGAAGCCTGCCCAAGGAAAAGGTGGCCGCAGCCTTGGATCCGGGCCTCGTAAGCTAAGGCCATGGGGCTTTTTGAGGGAAAGGGAGTCTTGGTCACGGGAGCGGCCCGGGGCATCGGCCGGGCCATCGCCCGGGCCTTCGCTCGGGAAGGGGCCTTGGTGGCCCTTTGCGATCTGCATCCCGAGGGGCGGGGGGTGGCGGAGGAGATCGGAGGCTTCTTCGTGCAGGCGGACCTGGCCGAGGAAAGGGACCGGGTGCGCTTTGTGGAAGAAGCGGCCAAGGCCCTGGGCCGGGTGGACGTGTTGGTGAACAACGCCGCCACCAGCGCCCCAGGTTCGGCCCTTACCGTAAAACTCCCCGAGTGGCGAAGGGTTTTGGAGGTGAACCTCACCGCTCCCATGCACCTCTCCGCCCTGGCGGCCAGGGAGATGGCCAAGGTAGGCGGGGGGGCCATCGTGAACGTGGCCAGCGTCCAGGGCCTCTTCGCCGAGCAGGAGAATGCTGCCTACAACGCTTCCAAGGGAGGGCTGGTCAACCTCACCCGTTCCTTGGCTTTGGACCTGGCCCCCTTGGGCATCCGGGTGAACGCCGTGGCCCCGGGGGCCATCGCCACGGAGGCGGTACTGGAGGCCATCGCCCTTTCCGAGGACCCGGAGAGGACCCGCCGGGACTGGGAGGACCTTCACGCCCTGAGGAGGCTGGGCCAGCCCGAGGAAGTGGCGGAGGCAGTGGTTTTCCTAGCTTCGGAAAAAGCGAGCTTCATCACCGGGGCCATTCTGGTGGTGGACGGGGGTATGACGGCGAGCTTCATGATGGCGGGTAGGCCAGTCTAGCGCTGCTCCACCCTGGTTTTGCCAGAGTAGGGGGCCCGGCCAATCCCTAAGTACCCCGTCGTGGCGCAAGCCACGACGGGGGCCCCAAAGAGGCCGTGAGCACGCCGCTTTGGCTTTGGCCGGTGGGGCAACCTTTGCGTGCGGGTACTTAGCCCGCACCATTTAGGCCCTTACCGATGTGGCGAAAAAGGGCATCACGTGGCGTGGTCCTTGTAGGGCTCTCCCCGCAGGTCGGAGATCAAGTGGATGGCCACGTAGGCTCCATCCCCTGCGCTCACGATGGCGTGTCCCGGCACCTTGCCCCGGGCCACCCCGGCGGCGTAGACCCTGGGATAGCTGGTGCGGCCGGCCTCGTCGGTTTCTATGTGGACTCCCTTGCGGGTGAGGCCCAAGAGGGAGGGTAGGGTGGGGTCTTTGTGGGTGCAGAGGAGAAGCCTTTCCGCTTCCACCACGCCCCCCTCGGTCTCCACCTCAAAGACCCCCCCCAGGTCACGCACCCCCTTGACCACGCCCCTTTGGATCTCTGCCCCGTAGCGGCGGGCGTGCTCTTTCAGCCTCTCTAGAAGTTCCTCGCCCGAGGGTTCGTCCAGAAGGCCGGGGTAGTTGGGAACCCGGCTTACCTGGGCGATTTTGGAATGACCTCCATCCAGCACCAGGACCTTCAGCCCGGCTCGGGCCAGAAAAAGAGCCGCGGAAAGACCCGAGGGGCCGCCACCTACCACGAGAACATCCCACATACCTTTTAGAGTATATGGGCCAGGAACGAAGGGGAGAAGGCAAGGTATAATCGGCGGCGCATGATTTTGGACGACCGCTACCCGGTGCTGGAAACCCTCGAGGAGCGGGAGGGCATCACCCTCTACCGGGTGGAGGGGGGACGGGTCTACTTCTTCCAGGTGCACACCCCTGAGGAGCGGGAGCGCTTCTACCGCTACCGGGCAGCCTTGAAGCGGCTCATGGACCTGGGCCTTCTGGAAGCCCAGGTCTCCTTGAAGCCGGGGCGCCACTACGCCTTCTTCCCGGAAAAACCCCTTTCCCGCAAGCCCCCGCCCAAGGCGGCCCTCGAGGCCCTGGCCCCCCTGGGCTTTGGCCGCGAGCACCTGGCCATGGCCGAGGAAGGGGTGGCCTACCTTTCCCCCTGGCCCCTCAGCCCACGGGGGGCTCGGGAAAGGCCCCATCGCCTCCGGCCTGGCTTCCTGGTGGGGGTGGCCCCGGGCCTCCTCCTGGGGGCTTTGGGCCTTTGGCTCCTTTCCCAAGGGCTCTACCGCTACTTCAACCCCCCGGAGTACGCCGTGCCTGAGCTGGTGGGAAAGTCCGCCCGGGAGGCCTTCTTGCTCCTCAAAGACACCGGGCTCCGCCTGGAGGTGGCCGAGGGCAACGACCCCAGCAAGCCCAAGGAGGTGGTCCTGGCCCAGGAACCGCCTCCCGGCACCCGGCTGCGGGAGGGGCGCACGGTGCGGCTGGTGCTCAACCAAGCCCGGCTCAACCCCCTCCCCGACCTCGCTGGCCTCCGGCAGGAGGAGGCCGAGGCCCGCGTCCGGGAGTTGGGCCTCCGCCTGGAGGGCACGGCCCAGATAGAAAGCGCCGAACCCCTAGGCGTGATTCTCGCCTCCTCCCCTCCCCCAGGCACCCCCTTGGCCCTGGGGAGCGGCGTGCGCCTCTTGGTGTCCGCGGGGCAGAGCCAGGGCCACGCCAGCCCCCTGCCCAAACTCACCGGCCTGACCCGGGAGGAGGCCCTTTTCCTGGTGAACGCCGCGGGCCTGCAGGCCCAGGTGGAAGAAGTGCCTTCGGGAGCCCCCGCGGGCTTGGTCCTAGCCCAAGACCCCGCCCCGGGAACCCCCATACCCCCGGGAAGCGGCGTGCGCCTCCGGGTGGCGGTGCAAGGGGAGGTCCAGCTTCCCACCACCCCCCCACCCCCGCCAGAACCCGCCTTCCGGGAGGTAGCCCT
This sequence comes from Thermus caliditerrae, assembly GCF_021462525.1. GTDB lineage: Bacteria > Deinococcota > Deinococci > Deinococcales > Thermaceae > Thermus > Thermus caliditerrae. The sequence continues at coordinate 61,521 of NZ_JAKEDT010000002.1, forward strand.
AAGCCTGGACCTGCCCCCGGAGGCCGAAGGGCGCCCGGTGCGGCTCACCCTTCTGGACGCCCGGGGGGAACAGGTGCTCTACGAGGGCCTGGGGCAGGCGGGGCTCCACCTGGAAGGCACCTACCGGGCACAGGGAGAGGCCCGCTTCCGCCTCTACCTGGACGGGGAGGTGTTGCAGGAGTGGAGCCCTTAAGCCCATGAAGGGAGCCTGGGCCGAGGAAGCAGCCCTCCACTACCTCTTGGGGAAGGGCTACCGGCTCCTGGGCAGAAACCGCCGCACCCCTTTCGGAGAGGTGGACCTCTTCATGGAGAAGGACGGGGTCCACGTCTTGGTGGAGGTGAAGCAGCGCAGCACAGGGGCCTTCGGCACGCCCCTCGAGGCCCTCACCCCCGGGAAGGTGGCCCGCCTGCTCCAAAGCGCCCGCTTCCTGCTGGGGCGAGACGACCTCCCGGTGCGCCTCGAGGCCGTCTTGGTCCACGGCACCCCCAAAGCGCACCGCCTGGAGCACCTGGTCCTGGAAGTGTAGCCCGCCCCGAGCCTCTTCCCCGGGCATCCGGTAAGCTTGGGGGTGTTTAGGAACCTCGGGGCGTACCTGGAGGCCCTGGAACGGCGGGGCGAGCTCAAGCGGGTAAAGGTGCCCGTAAGCAGCGACCTGGAGATCACCGAGATCGCCGACCGCATGGTGAAGAGGGGGGGTCCTGCCCTCCTTTTTGAAAGGGTGGTGGGTAAGGACTTCCCCGTGGCCATCGGCCTCTTCGGCACCCGGGAGCGCACCGCCTTCGCCCTGGGGGTTGGGGACCTGGACGAGCTTTCTGAGAAGGTGTCCCGCTTGCTGGAGTTGAAGCCGGGAAGAGGGGGGATTTCTGCCCTCATGGGCCTTCTCCCCAAGCTCCCCCTCCTCAAGGGATTTTTCCCCAAACGGGTGGCCAAAGCCCCGGTGCAGGAGGTGGTGCTCAAGGGGGAGGCGGTGGACCTAAACCGCCTTCCCATCCTCAAGTGCTGGCCCCTGGACGGAGGGCCCTTCCTCACCCTGCCCCTGGTCATCACCCAGGACCCGGAAACCGGGGAGCTCAACCTGGGCATGTACCGCATGCAGGTGCTGGACAAAAGGAGCACCGCCATGCACTGGCAGCTCCACAAGGTGGGCCGCCGCCATCTGGAGAAAGCCAGAAGGTTGGGGAAGAAGCTCCCCGTGGCCGTGGCCCTGGGGGGCGACCCGGTCCTCACCTACGCCGCCACCGCCCCCCTCCCCCCCCTGCCGGGGGTGAGCGAGTTCCACCTGGCGGGCTTCCTGCGGGGGGCCCCCATCGAGCTCGTCCGAGGGGTCACGGTGGACCTCCCCGTGCCCGCGGAGGCGGAGTTCGTGTTGGAAGGCTACATTGACCCGGAGGAGCCCCTAGTGGTGGAAGGGCCCTTCGGGGACCACACCGGCTTCTACACCCCAGAAGACCTCTACCCCCGCTTCCACGTCACCGCCATCACCCACCGGAAAGGGGCCATCTACCCGGCCACCATCGTGGGCATGCCGCCCATGGAGGACGCCTACCTCATCGAGGCCAGCGAGCGCCTCTTCCTTCCCCCCTTGCGCCTGGTCCTCCCCGAGGTGGCCGACTACCACATGCCCCCCGAGGGCGTGGCCCACAACTGGGTGAACGTGGCCCTAAAGAAGGAGTACCCCGGCCAGGCCTACAAGGTGGCCTACGGGATGCTGGGCCTGGGGCAGATGATGTTCGCCAAGGTGATCGTGGCGGTGGACGCGGACGTGCCCGTGCGGCCCGGCTTCGCCACCCTTCTGAAAGCCCTGGAACACGCTCTCCCCGGCCGGGACACCCTTTTCCTCCGGGGGCCCATAGACGTCCTGGACCACAGCGCCCGGGCCTTCGCCTTCGGGGGGAAGCTCCTCATCGATGGCACCCGCAAGCTCCCTGAGGAGGGCGGGGAGGTACCCTGGGCTCCCAGGGTCCACACGGAGCTCCCCCAGGACCCGGAGGCCCTGGCCCAAAGGCAGTGGCCCGGGGTCTGGGGGATTACCCTGCGCAAGGCGCGGCCGGGCCAGGCCTGGGCCTTGGCGGAGCGCCTCTTGCAGACACCGGCCAGCGCGGGCATCCGGCTCCTCCTGCTGGCGGACCACGACACTGCCCTCACCCCCGAGGAGCTCCTCTGGGCCGTGCTCAACAACATCGACCCGGAGCGGGACGCCCGGGTCATGGCGGGGGTGGAGGGTCCGGTTTTGGTCCTGGACGGCACCCGCAAGCTCCCCGAGGAAGGCTTCCACCGGGTCTGGCCCGAGCGCATCCGCATGGACGAGCGCATCAAGGCCCTGGTGGAAAGCCGCTGGGAGGAGTACGGCCTCTAGGTGGTACGCAGGGCGCGGTTGCGCAGGAGGCCGCTCTGGAAGGCCCGCACCACCTCCCGGTGAAGCCGCCCTTGGCGGGTCTCCTCCTCCAGTACCTTAAGGGCCTCTTCGGGCTTGAGGAAAGCGCGGTAGGTGCGCACGCTGGTGAGGGCGTCGTAGATGTCGGCGGCGCTCACCGCCTGGACCAGGAGGGGCACCTCGGTGAGGCCATCGGGGTAGCCGGAGCCGTCCAGCTTCTCGTGGTGCCAGCGCACGTAGGGCCTGAGCCGGTGGTAAGCCCGCAAGGGGCGGATGATCTCGTCTCCCTTCACCGGGTGCTCGCGGATAAGGCGCCACTCGTTCTCGGTAAGGGTGTAGTCCCCCCGGAGGATGTGGTCGGGGATGCCGATCTTGCCCACGTCGTGGAGGAGGGCTCCCATGCGCAGGTCCTCGAGCTCCGCCTCCTTGGCCCCCAGCTCCTCCGCCGTCCAGAGGGCGTACTGGGCCACCCGCTCCCCGTGGCCCGCGGTGTAGGCGTCCTTGGCCTCCACCGCCCGCACCAAGGCCAAGAGGGTCCGTTCCAGGTCCTCGAGGCGCTCTTGAAGCTTGCGCCGCTCCAGGTGGCCCTTCACCCGCAGGCGGAGCTCGGAAAGGTCCACAGGCCGGTTCAGGAAGTCGTCGGCGCCCGCCTCAATGCCTCTGAGGCGCACCTCCCGCTCCCCGTCGGCGGTGAGGAGGATGACCGGGAGGAGGGGGTCCAGGGCCTTGATCCTGCGGGTGAGCTCCAGCCCGTCCACCAGGGGCATGTGCAGGTCCGTAAGGACCACATGGGGAAGGCCGTCCCGCAAGAGGTCCAGGGCCTCTTGACCGTTCCTAGCCTCCTGGACCTCCACCTCCAAGGGGGCCAGGGCCCGCATGAGGAGGAGGCGCTGTACCGGGTCGTCGTCCACCACGAGCACGCGCATAGAAGCCTCCTAGAGCAGCTCCCGCAAGCGCTTGGCGGCTTCCCGGGCCTCGAGGTGCACCAACCCCAGGTTGGCCCCAGCGGGCAGGGCCACGGCCAGCACCCCGTTCTCCCCGGCCTCGTAGACCACGAAGTACCCGCTCTGCCCCCGGATCACCGTTTCTTGAAGCTCCCCCAAGCGCAGGGTGGTGGCGATCCGCTTGCCCAGCCCCAAGGACGTGGCCGCCATGGCCGCGATCCGGGGCGCTTCCGCCTCGGGGAAGTCGTGCGCCATGGGCAGGCCATCCGCCGAGGCCACCATCACCCCGGCAATCTCGGGCACCGCCGTCCTCAAACCCCTAATCAGTGCCAAAAGCTCTTCTTGTCTTGTCATAGCCTCTCCTCGTCCAGCCGCAACAACAGGTGCTCAATCCGGCCAAACAGCCGGTAAGCCTCGTTCATCCTCTCCCTGGCCTCTGCCTCCTTCCCTTCCTGCTTCAGGGACACCGCCTCCGCGGTAAGGCTGTGGAAGCGCTCGTGGAGGGAAACCACCTCTTGGAAGGCAGGCAGGTGCCCGTAAGCCCCTCGGCCTTCTCCGGCGAGCCACCGCCCCAACGAACACTCTGTGGGCGGGGTCAGGGCGGGCTCTGGCCCTCCCTCCATAAACCGCTCCACGTTCTCCAGATAACGCAGATGGGCCAGCACAATGGCTTCAAGCATCCCTTACCTCCACCGCCATCTCCACCAGGCGGGTGAGCACCGCAAAAGCGTCCGCCCGTTTTCTGGCGTCCAGACCCACCACCCTTTCAGGGGGCAGGCGCAGGTACAACGCCACCTCCTCCGGTTCCCAGGCCCGGCCCAGGTCCAGCCGCGTCACCCCCACCAGGTGGGGGATAGGGTGACGGGAGAGGAGGTAGTCCAGGAGGTGGCGGGCCTCGGGCAGGTGTTCTGGCTTATCCCCCGCCAGAAGGAGCAAAAGGCCTAGGGCCCCTTCCGCCAACACGTCCCACATGAAGTCAAAGCGGGCCTGGCCGGGAGCCCCAAAGAGATGCACCCTATAAGGCCCCACGGCCATCACCCCGAAATCCATGGCCACGGTGGTGGTCTCCTTGCCCAGGTCCTCGCTGGCCTTGGCCTCGGTGGTGAGGGCCTCCTCCCCCAAGAGGCTTCTGGCGAAGGCGGTCTTTCCCGCCCCCACCGGGCCGGCCACCAGGATCTTCAGCGGCTCCATAGGGCCTTCAGGTGGGCGAGGAGCTTCCCCGCCAGGGGGTGGGCCTTGGGCCTGGGGGCCGCGCGCTTCACCGCCCCTAAAAGCTGGAGGCGGTAGAGGTAAAAGCGCACCTGATCCAGGGGAAGCCGCAGGGCCTGGGCCAGCTCCTGGGGGGAAACACCCCGCTTGAGATAGGGCAGGGCCAAGCGGAAAAAGTCCTTGAAGCGGGGGTCCTCGGGAGAGCTTCCCGCCAGCTCAAAGCGGGCCTCTGGGTGAGGCAGGTGGGGCCGGTAGCGATCCAGCTCGTCCTGGAGGGTGATGGTGCTCAGGAGGACCTTCTCCACCGGCCAGCCCAGCCGCACCTTGTGCTTGGGCTTCGCCCCGGGCAGGAACTCAAAGCTCCCCTCCCGGGCCTGGAGGAGGGCCTGCAACGTGGCTTTGGCCGCCATGGGGTCCAGGGGCTTGCCGTTTTGGTCCAGGGAGCGGATGTGGCCCGGCTTCAGATAGATGGTGGTGGGGGGAATACCCTTCAGGTTCCAAATCTCCAAGGCCCCTTCCTTGTGGGCGAGAAGCTGGAGAAGCTCCTCCAGGGGCAGGGAATTGAGGCTTCCAAATAGGGCCATAAACCAACCTCCTCCAGGCTCCACCGTAGCCCCTCCTTGTGAAAGGGGTTTGAAAAACTGCTATAATCCCCCCTCGTGCTGGTGCGGCCCGCCCTTCTTTCCACCTGGCCCCCTACACCCAAGGACCTCTTCGGCGCCGAAGGCCCCCTTGTCCTGGAGGTGGGCTTCGGGGACGGGCGCTTCACCGCGGAGCTGGCCAAAGCCCATCCCGACTGGTGCATCCTGGGGGCGGAGGTTTCCGCCACCAGCGTGCTGAAGGCCCTGAGGCGGATGCGCCTGGAGGGCATTGAGAACGTGCGCCTTTACCAAGGGACAGGCCCCTTCGCCCTCCGAAACCTGGTCCCTCCCAGAAGCCTCCATCGGGTCATCGTGAACTTCCCCGACCCCTGGCCCAAGAAACGGCACCAGGAAAGGCGCCTCCTGCAGGAGCGCTTCTTCCGCAGGCTTTCCACCAGGCTCCAAGAAGGCGGGGCGCTTCTCCTCACCACCGACCACGAGGCCTACTTCCGCTTCGCCCTGGAGGAAGCGGAGCGAACCGGGCTTTACCGGGTGGAGGTGCGCCCTCCCCCGGAAGCCCACCTGCGCACCAAGTACGCCCTGAAGTGGAAGGAGGCAGGCCGGGCCTTCTTCCATGCCGCCTTCGTCAAGGTGGCCGAGGACCCCGAACCCTGGCCCCCCATTAGGAGGTACCCCATGGCCCACGCCCTTTTGGAAGGAACTCTTCCCGAAACCCTCCCCTTGAGCAAGCGGCCCGTTCCCTTCCCCGGAGGGGTAGCGGTGTTTCTGGAGGTGGCCCGGGGAGAGGAAGGCCACTACGTGCTCACCCACGTGGAGGAAGAAGACCTCACCCAGGACCTCCTTCTGGAGGTGCGCCCAAGTGCCCGGGGCATTTACGCGGGGGTAAGCCGCTTCGGAAGCCCCCTCATCACCCAGGGGGTCAAGGAGGCGGTGCGGGCCCTAGTGGAACACCTGGAAGCTTTAGGCCTGAAGAGGCTACAGGACCACACCTGAAGGGGGTTGCCCTTTGGGTAAGATAGCCCCATGGTGCTTCCTCCCCGCAAGGACTCCCTCAAGTGGAGCGCCTACCCCGAGGAGGTGCTCCCCCTCTGGGTGGCGGACATGGACTTCCCGGTGGCCGAGCCCGTGCGCCGGGCCATCCAGGAGCGGGCGGAGGGTTTCTTGGGGTACCCCCCGCGGGAAGGGGACAGCGAGCTTAAAACCCTCCTTCTGGAAAAGACGGGGCTTTCGGAGGAGGTGGCCTTCATGCCCGGGGTGGTGGTGGGGCTCTACGCCGCGGTGGCCGCCTTCACCGCCCCGGGCCAAGGCGTCTTGACCCAGGTGCCCATCTACCCCCCTTTCCTGGCCGCCATCCGCGAGCAGCGGCGCACCGTTCTGGCCAATCCCTTGCGGGAAACCGAGGCCGGTTACCGCCTGGACCTTTCGGGCCTCGAGCGCCTGGCCTACGCCACCCGCCTCCTCCTCTTCTGCCACCCGCAGAACCCCACGGGGCGGGTCTTCACCGAGGAAGAGCTCCTGGCGGTGGCCGCTATCGCCCGCAAGCACGACCTCATCGTGGTTTCCGACGAACTGCACGCCCCCCTCACCTACGAACGCCCCCACGTGCCCCTGGCCCGCTTCCTCCCCGAACGCACCCTGACCCTCCTGGGCCCGGGGAAGGCGTACAACCTGGCCGGCCTGCCCTTAGGCGCAGCGGTGGGTCCCAAGCCCCTGGTGGAAGCCCTGAAGCGCCACCTCCCCCACACCTTCCCCAACGTCCTGGCCATGGCCGCCTGGAAGGCGGCCCTCTTGGAGGCGGGGCCCTGGCTCCAGGAGGTCCTGAAACGGCTTGAGGCCAACCGCGACCGGGTGGCGGTCTGGGCCCAGAAGGTGGGTCTTGGGCATTTCCCCCCGGAGGGCACCTATCTGGCCTGGCTCAAGACCCCCATCCCCAAAGCGGCCGCCTTTTTCCTTCAGGAGGCGCGGGTGGCCCTGAACCCTGGGGAGAACTTCGGGGAGGGGTACGACCGCTACGTGCGCCTCAACTTCGCCACCTACCCCGAGGTGCTGGAGGAGGGCCTGAAGCGCCTGGAAGAAGCCCTGCGGAAAGCAGGTTAGCCGCTGCCCAAGGCCAGAGGCCCCCTGGCAAACCAGGGGGCCTTTTCCAAACAGGCCTTACTGGACTACCTCGATGGGGATCCGCTTGGCCCGGGCCTCGGCCACCTTGGGCATGGTGAGCCGGAGGATGCCGTGGCGGAACTCCGCCTTGGCCTGGGAGGCGTCCACCTCCACCGGCAGGCTGAAGGTGCGCACAAAGGAGCCGTGCGGCACCTCCTGCAGGTAGTAGCGGCGCACCTTGGCCTCCTCCATGGGCTTCACCTGGCCGCGGACGGTGAGCTTGTTGCCCTCGAGGCTCACCTCCAGATCCTCAGGAGCCAGGCCGGGCACGGCCATCTCCAGGATCAGGGCCTCATCCGTCTCGTAGAGGTCCGCCGGAGCCACGTAGACCACCGCAGGACGACCGAAGTCGCCCAAAACCTCCTCAAAGAGCCGGTTGGCCTCCTCCAGCAGGGAGAGCGGACCCCACGTACGGAAGGGCGTGATCTCGGTGGGACGAGCATCCCTACGCACCAGGGCCATACCATCACCTCCCGCTTTTACTAATATCACCTGCGCCTTTTATTGTCAAGTATCTTTAGGGGGTTTTTAGCCCATCCTCCCTATGGGCTATAATTCAGGGTATGAAACCCCCTCCAGAGGCCGTCCTGGTGGACACCCGCCCCCGAGCCGCCTATGAGGCCGGGCACCTGCCGGGGGCCCGCCACCTGGACCTCTCCGCCCCCAAGCTGCGCTTGCGGGAGGAGAGGGAGCTCAGGGCCCTCGAGGCCGGCCTGACGGAGCTCTTCCAGGAGCTGGGCCTGCGGAGCCCGGTGGTCCTCTACGACGAAGGGCTCACCAGCCGCCTCTGCCGCACCGCCTTCTTCTTGGGGCTTGGGGGGCTTGCGGTGGAGCTCTGGACGGAGGGCTGGGAACCCCAGGCCACGGAGCGGGGGGAACCCCGGGTGGAGCGCACGAACACCGTGGCCCGCCTGCGGCGGGACTGGCTCCTCACCGCGGACGAGGCGGCCAAGCACCCCCTCCTCCTGGACGTGCGCACCCCCGAGGAGTTCCAGGGGAAGGTACACCCCCCCTGCTGCCCCCGGGGCGGGCGCATCCCTGGGAGCAAAAACGCCCCCCTGGAGGTGTTCCTGGACCCCCAGGGGCTCTTGGAGCGGCTGGGCATCGCCCCCGGGGAGGAGGTGGGGGTGTACTGCCACTCCGGGGCCAGGAGCGCCGTAGCCTTCTTCGTCCTGCGGAGCCTGGGCGTGCGGGCCCGCAACTACCTGGGCTCCATGCACGAGTGGCTTCAGGAGGGCCTCCCCACCGAGCCATGAGGGTCTTCGGCCTGGAAGTGGGGCCCCTGCGGGAAAACACCTACCTGGTGGAAGGGCCGGAGGGGGCCGTCCTCATCGACCCCGGCGACGAGCCAGGGCGCATCCTGGCCCTCCTCGAGGCCACGGGCCTCGCCCCTAGGGCCATCCTCCTCACCCACGCCCACTTTGACCACGTGGGGGCTGTGGCCCCGCTGGTGGCGGCCTTGGCCCTCCCCGTCTTTCTCCACCCCATGGACCTTCCCCTCTACCGCCACGCGGCGGAGGCCGCCCGCATGTGGGGGTTCTCCATCCCCAAGCCTCCTCTGCCGGTGGAGCCCTTGGAGGAGGGGATGCGGCTTTTCGGCTTCCAGGTTTTTCACCTTCCCGGCCACAGCCCGGGGCACGTGGCCTTTTTCTACCCTGGGGAGGCCCCCCAGGTTTTCTCCGGCGACCTCCTCTTCCGGGGGAGTATCGGCCGCTTTGACCTCCCCGGAGCCAGCCAAGAAGCCCTCTTCCACTCCCTAAAGCGCCTCCTCAGCCTGCCCGCCCCCACGGAGGTCCATCCTGGGCACGGACCCGCCACCACCCTGGGCCTCGAGGCCCAAACCAACCCCTTCCTCACAGGGTTAGAATGGGAAACGTGAACGGGGCGGAGGCACTCAAGGCACTCTACGGCCTTCAAGAGAAGGACCTGGAAATAGACCGGTTACAGAAAGAGGCGGAGAGCCTACCCGAGGAGCTCCTTGCGGTAAAAGCCCAGGTGGAGGCCCTGGAGCGGGAGCTGGAAAGCCTTCTGGAGCGCCAGAGCGAGCTGCGCAAGGAGTACAACCGCCACAGCCTGGACATCGAGGACCTCACCGCCAAGGAAAAGCAGGCGGAAGCCGAGCAGCGCCAGGCGCAAAGCGCCCGGGAGCAAACCCAGTACGAAAACCGTATCCAGCAGATCAAGGACCGCATCAAGGAGCTCCTGGAGCTTTCCACCCCCATCATGGAGGCCATGGAGGGCCTGGAGAAGGAGATCGCCCGGGTAGAGGCGGAACTCGCCGCCCTGAAGCCCCGCCTGGAGGAGCTTCTGGAGGCCAACCAGGTCCGGGTGGAGGCCCTCCGTCAGGAAATCGCCCAGCGGCTGGAGGAGCGCTCCCTGATGGCCGAAAGCATCCCCTCCCCCGTTCTGAAGGAGTACGAGGCCATCCGTCGCGCCCGTAAGGGCACGGGGGTGGTGCGCATGCTCCGCCAGGGCCAGGTCTTCCGCTGCGAGGGGTGCAACGTGGTCCTCCCCACCCACGTGGCCCAGAAGGTGATCCAGGGGCAGCTGACCCGCTGCCCCTCCTGCGGGCGCCTCCTCTGGAAGGGGGACTGAACCCGCAATCCCCCCTAGCCCACCAGCCTGGCCTGGAGCAGGATTTCCCTCACCCCCGCCAAAGCCCGGGACACCGGACACCCCTCCTTGGCCGCTTGGGCGATCTCCTGGAACTTCTCCGGGTTTATTCCCGGCACTTCCGCCTCGGTGACGAGCTCAATACGGGTCAGGGTGGCCTTCCCCTCCACCATCTCCAGGTGTACCCGGGCCTCGGTGGCGATCCGCTTGGGAGGGAAGCCCTCCCGCTCCAGGGCCGCGGAGAGGGCCATGGAGAAGCACCCTGCATGGGCGGCGGCGATGAGCTCCTCGGGGTTGGTGCCCGGCCCCTCCTCAAACCGGGAGGGGAAGGAATAGGGCCCTTCAAACGTCTGGCTCTGCAAGCGCATCACGCCCTTGCCGCTTCGCAGGCCGCCTTCCCATACCGCGTTGGCTTTTCTCACAGGCATAGCTTTCCCTCCGGCCCCAGGATACCCGCAACCAGGCTCGCGGGTGGGAACCAAGGCACCTTTCCCTTTGACCTTGGGCCCTTCTTGCCCCAAACTCGTCTTATGCTCTTCCTCTTCGTGGACGGGCTGGGCCTGGGAGAGGCCCTAGAAGACCTCTTCCCTCTTCTCCTGGAGCTCAAGCCCAAGGCCCTAGACGCCACCTTAGGGGTGGAGGGCCTGCCCCAGTCGGGCACAGGACAGACCGCCCTCCTCACCGGGGTGAACGCCGCCAGGCTCCTGGGCCACCACCAGGGCCCCTTCCCTAGCCCCCGTCTTAGACCCCTCCTGCGGCGAAGCCTGTATGCCTGGGCCCAAGAAAAGGGCTTGAAGGTGCTCCACGCCAACGCCTACCGCCCGGAGTACCTGGCGAGGGCCACCGAGGGGAGGAGGCTGATGCTTTCCGCCTTCGCCCAGGCTGCCCTCCTGGCGGGGCTACCCCTTTTGCCCCAGGACCACCCCCTGGCCCTCCCGCCCGCTTTTTGGGAGGATCCCTACGGGGTGGGGGCTAAGGTGGCGGCCCTGGCCCGAAGTTTTGACCTAGTGGTCCTGGAGTACTGGGCCCTGGACCTTGCCGGCCATCGCTTCCCGGACACCCTTCCCGAGCGCTTTCGCGAGCTTTCCCAGTTCCTGAAGGGCTTCCTGGAGGAAGGGGGCACCCTCCTCCTCACCTCCGACCACGGCAACGCCGAGGAGCCCTGGCACCCCAGGCACACCCGTAACCCCGTACCCCTGGTGTATACCGGGGAACCCCCCTTCTGGCCGCAAGACCTGGTGGGGGTGTTTTCCTGGCTGCAAGTGATTATCACTTCTAAACTTATAAAATCCGACCGGAATACTTGACTTTAATCCCCCCTTGGGGTAAAGTCCCCAGGCAGAGAGCGCCCTCGCCCCGGGAAACCCCTGGGGATGCGGGAAGGAGGCGAGATGCGGCTTAGAAGCTTCATAACCCTGATCGGCCTTGGGGCTTTAGGACTGGCCTTTGCCCAGCAGCAGACCCTAACCCTCTACTCCGGACGGGGGCAGAGCCTGGTGGAACCCTTGGTGAGGCAGTTCCAGGCGGAAACCGGTATCCGGGTCCAGGTGCGCTACGGCACTGACGCCCAGATCCTGGCGGCCTTGCAGGAGGAGGGCAGCCGCTCGCCCGCGGACCTCTTCTGGGCCAACACCGCTGGGGCCTTGGGCCAGGCCGCGGCCAAAGGGCTTCTGCGCCCCCTGGGGGATACCCTCCTGAAGCAGCCCGTGGCCTTTGCGCCCGCCTCGAGGTCCTGGGTTCCCGTCACCTTGCGGCTAAGGGTGCTGGCCTATAACCCCCAAAAGCTCAAACCGGAAGAGCTTCCCGCCAGCATCCTGGACCTCCCCCGCTTCGCCCAGGAAAAGGGCTTGGTGGGCCGGGTGGGCTGGACCCCCACCTACTCCAGCTTCCAGGACATGGTGGCGGGGATGATCGCCCTTTACGGGGAGGGCCGAACCCGGGAGTGGCTTTCCGCCATGAAGGCCCTAAGCCCCAAGGGCTACGCCTCCAACCCGGCCATGCTGGACGCCATCCGCGCCGGGGAAATCGACCTCGGCTCCACCAACCACTACTACGTGGTGCGCTTCCGCCGGGCAGGCTACAACCTGGGAATGCACCACTTCAAGGACGGGGATGCGGGCAACCTGGCCCTGGTGACCGGGGCGGGCATCCTCAAGACCTCCAAGAACCTGGTGGCCGCCAACCGCTTCCTCAGCTACCTGCTCTCGGCCAAAGGGCAGCAGTACTTCGTGGGGAATGTGGGCGAGTATCCCCTGGTGAAGGGGGTGGTGGCCGACCCCCACCTCCTCCCCCTGGACGAAGCGCTTCGGAAAAGCCCCAAGCTGGACTTTGAGAGGCTTCCCCTGGACCAGGCCCTGAAGCTCCTGCGGGAGCTCGGCATCCTTTAGGCGCTGCAAGCCTTCCGGCCCATGACCCGAGCGCGCCGGCTCTCCCACCTTCCTGGGCTCCTGCCCTTCCTGGTGCCCGCCCTCCTCACGGGGGGCGGGGTGGCCCTGCCCCTCCTCTACCTGGTCCTCAGGGCCCTCGAGGCCGACCCCTCCACCCTGCAAGCCGTCCTCTTTCGCCCCAAAAACCTGGAGCTATTGGGAAACACCCTGGCCCTCCTCCTGGGAGTCCTCCTCCTCACCACCCTCATCGCCCTCCCCCTGGCCTTCCTCACCACCCGCACCGACCTCAAAGGGAAGCGCCTCCTCTCGCTCCTCCTCACCCTGCCCTTGGCCATCCCTGGGTACGTGGGGGCCTACGTGCTCCTGGCGGCCACGGGGCCTGGGGGCCTCCTCCCCTTGCCCCGGCCCGAGGGGTACTGGGGTGCCCTCCTCGTCCTTTCCCTCATCACCTACCCCTACCTCTTTCTGGGGCTTCGCGCTGCCTTTTTGGGCCTGGACCCAGGCCTCGAGGAGGCCGCCCGGACGCTGGGTCTTGGCCCCTTGGCCGCCTTCTTCCGGGCCGCCTTTCCCCAGCTCCTCCCCGCCCTCCTCTCCGGGTACCTGGTGGTGGGCCTGCACGTCCTGGGGGACTTCGGCACCGTGAGCCTCCTGCGCTACGAAACCTTCTCCTACGCCATCTACCTGCAGTACAGCGCCGCCTTCGACCGGGTGTACGCCGCCTGGCTGGCCCTCTTCCTCCTCCTCCTCACCGGGGGGCTCCTCCTCCTGGAAGGTGCCTTCCTCCGCCGCCTCAGCCTGGCCCGCACCGGCAAGGGCAGCAGCAAGAAAGCCCGGCCCGTGCCCTTGGGGCGGCTGGCACCCCTGGCCTACCTGCTGGCGGCCCTTCCCCCCCTCCTGGCCTTGGTCCTCCCCCTCTACGCCCTCCTTCACCTGGCCCGCCGCTTCCCCTCAGGGGAGTTCACCGGGCTTTGGGAAGCCCTCTCCCACTCCGCCCTGGCCGCCCTCCCCGCCGCCCTTCTCGCCCTGGGCATGGCCCTCCCCATGGCCTACCTGGCGGCGCGGCATCCCTCGCCAGCCTCCCGGCTTCTGGAGCGCTTGGCTTACCTGGGCTACGCCATCCCACCTTTGGCCTTCGCCCTGGCCTGGATCTTTTTCAGCCTGAAAAGCCTCCCCTTCCTCTACGGCACCCTTCCGCTCCTGGTCCTGGTCCTGGCCTTCCACTTCCTGCCGGAAAGCCTGGGACCGGTGCGGGGGGCTTTATACCAGGTACCCAAGCGGCTGGAGGAAGCGGCCCGGACCCTGGGCCACTCCCCAGCCCATGCCTTCTTCCGGGTGACCTTCCCCCTCCTCTGGCGCGGGGCGGTGGCGGGAGGAGCCTTGGCCTTCATCGGGGCGGTGAAGGAGCTGCCCATCACCCTCCTCCTGGCGCCCATGGGCTACGCCACCTTGGCCACGCGGGTTTTCAGCTACACTCAGGAAGCCATGTTCGCCGAGGCTGCCCCCTTCGCCCTCCTGATCGTCCTGCTCTCGGCGGCCTTCGTGGGGGTGTTGCTTTGGAGCGAACGCCGCTTTTAGAGCTCAAGGGCATCGTCAAGCGCTTCGGGGAGCACGCGGTGCTGAAGGGGATTGACCTTTCGGTCAACCCTGGGGAGATCCTGGCCCTCTTGGGGCCCTCGGGCTGCGGCAAGACCACCCTCCTGCGGGTGGTGGCGGGGCTGGAAAGCCCCGATGCGGGACGGGTCCTCCTGGAAGGCCAAGACGTCACCCACCTGCCGCCAGAACGGCGGGGCATCGGCTTCGTCTTCCAGGACTACGCCCTCTTCCCCCACCTCACCGCCCTCGGCAACGTGGCCTTCGGGCTCAAAGGGAAGGACCGCCTGGAAAGGGCCAAACGGGCCCTGGAGCGGGTGGGCATGACCCTCTTCCAGGACCGCAAGCCTTCGGAGCTTTCCGGGGGGCAGCAGCAGCGCATCGCCCTGGCCCGGGCCCTGGCCCCGGGGCCCAAGCTGATCCTCCTGGACGAGCCCTTTTCCAGCCTGGACGCTAGCCTTAGGGCCAGCACCCGGGAGGAGGTGCGCAAACTCCTCAAGGAAACCGGGACCACCGCCCTCCTGGTCACCCACGACCAGGAGGAGGCCCTTTCCTTCGCCGACCGCCTGGGGGTCATGCGGGGGGGAAGGCTAGAGCAGCTGGGCACCCCGGAGGAGGTCTACCTGAAGCCCAAAACCCCCTTCGTGGCCCAGTTCCTGGGGCGGACCAACCTCCTTTCGGGAGAGGGCTTTGGCCGGTATGCGGAAACCTGCCTGGGTCCCGTTCCGCTGGCCGAGCCCGCCCACGGGCCCCTCCTCCTCTCCCTGCGCCCCGAGGCGCTCAAGCTCCTGCCCCCGGAGGCGCCCGAGGGTGCCCTGGGCCAGGTGGTGGCCCGGGAGTTCAAGGGGCACGACCTCACCTACCGGGTGCGCCTCCTCTCCCCAGAAAAGGAGCTCTTGGTCCAGGAAGTGCCCGAAAGCCCCTTCCGCGTGGGGGACCGGGTGCGGGTGGGGGTGGTGGGGAAAGGCGTGGCCCTCGAGGGCCACCCCACCAAGGCTCCCGTGGGCACGGACTGAGGGCCTCGCCGCCCAAGCCGGGGGCCCCTGAAGAATGCCGAGGCCGCAGGGGCTTAAGCTAAAGCCGTGCGCCGCATCCTCGTCCTCGCCGAGTACGACGGCACCCATTTCGCCGGGCTCCAGCGCCAAGGGGAAGGCTTGCGCACCGTCCAGGGGGAGCTGGAAAAGGCCTTGGCCCGGATCGGGGCCCTCCCCAAGGCGGTGGCCGCGGGCCGCACCGACGCTGGGGTCCACGCCCTGGCCATGCCCTTCCACTTCAACCTCCCGGGGAGGATCCCCACGGAGAAGATCCCCGAGGCCCTCAACCGCCTCCTTCCCGAGGACCTCAAGGTGCTCGCCGCAAGGGAGGTGGCCCCCGACTTCCACGCCCGCAAGGACGCCCTCTGGCGGGCCTACCTTTACCGCGTCCTCCTAAGGCCCCACCCCTCCCCCCTCCTGCGCCAGCGGGCGCTTTGGCTGAGGAAGCCCCTGGACCTAGCCGCCTTACGGGAAGCCCTGGCCCACCTCCCGGGGCGGCACAACTTCCTGGGGTTTGCCAAGGAAGAGGTGCGGGCGGGGGAAAGGGAGCTTTACGAGGCCCGCATGGAGGAGGTGGAAGGGGAAGCGGGTAGGGAGCTACGCTTCTACTTCCGGGGCCAAAGCTTCCTCCGGGGCCAGGTGCGGGGAATGGTGGGCACCCTCCTCGAGGTGGGCCTGGGGAAGCGCCTCCCCGAAAGCCTGAGGCTCATTTTGGAAACCGCCGACCGCCGCCTGGCGGGCCCCAGCGCCCCGCCCCAGGGGCTCTACTTCCTCGAGGCCCGCTACCCCGAGGAGCGGCTCTCCCCAAAAGGCTGAGGGCCGGGGCACGCCCCGACCCTTCCCAAAGACCGGAGCCTAGAGGCGGCTCCTCGGGTCCAAAGCGTCCCGGAGGCCGTCGCCCAGGTAGTTGAAGGCCAGCACCGTGATGAAGATCATAAAGCCCGGAGGCAGGGCCAGCCAGGGCGCGGTGAAGATGTACTCCTGGGCGTTGGTGAGCATGTTGCCCCAAGTAGCCACCGGAGGCTGGATGCCGAAGCCCAAAAAGGAAAGGGCCGCCTCCACCAGGATGGCCCCGCCGATCTGCAAGGTGGCCTGCACGATGAGGGGGGCGATGGTGTTGGGCACCAGGTGGCGGAACATGATGCGGGCGTCCGCGGCCCCCAAAGCCTGGGCGGCGGTGGCGTAGTCCTGCTCCCTCAAGGAGAGGATGTTCCCCCGCACCAGCCTCGCGGTGCCCAGCCAGCCGAAGAGGACCAGGATGGTGATGATGATGAACACGCTAGCCGCATCCCCAAAGACCCCTTGCGCCCACTGCCCCACCTTCACCCCAGGGTCGCGCAGGAGGGCGGAGAGCACCAAGAGGAGGGGCAGGGTGGGAATGGTCAGCATGAAGTCAATGAGGCGGCTGATGGCCACGTCCAGGTCCAGGCGGATCTGCCCTTTAAGGCCGTACCAGGCAGCCCAGAGCACCAAGGCTAGGGTTAGGCCAAAGCCCAGGTAGCTTCCCACGCTCCCCGCCCGCACGCCGTCCTCGGCAAGCGTCCAGGCGATGGAGAGAACCTGGTACAAAGCCCCATAGTAAAGGAACCAGGAAAGAACCCGCCAGAGGGCAAAGCCCCAGGGGTAAAACCCTTCCCGCTCTCGCCGTAGGGGGCCAAGGTAAAAGCGCAGGGGCCTGCCGGAGAAGTACCCCGCCAGGGTGCCCATGATGGTCCCCAAAATCACGCTGGAGAAGGCCACGGCGAAGCCCACCAGTAGGGAGATGCGGGAACCGTAAATGATGCGGGAAAGCACATCCCGGCCCAGGTCGTCCGTGCCCAGGAGGTGCTCCCGGGAAGGGGGGTTGAAGTAGTACTGCCCCACGTCTTCCCCCGTGGGCTGGGCGGTGGGGTCGTAAGGAGCGATCCAGGGAGCTAGGATGGCCATCAAGATGAGCAACACGATGACCACCAGGCCGGCCATGGCCATCCTGTGCCGCTTTAGGCGGCGCCAGAAAAGGCTAGCGAAGGTGCGGGGTTTGGCCTTCACAGCTTGCGTTGCCATGGTTCACCTCTAGCTGTAACGAATGCGGGGGTCCACCACCGCGTAGGCCAGGTCCGCCAACAGATTGAAAAGGGCCGTCATCATGGCCAAGAAGGCCAGAGCAGCCATGGCCACGTTGTAATCCTTCTCCACCAGGGCGTCAAAGATGGCCCGGCCCATGCCCGGGTAGCTGAAGATGGTTTCGGTAATGGTGGCCCCGCCCAGGACGCCGGGGATGGCCAGGCCCACCAGGGTCACGATGGGAATGAGGGCGTTCCTGAGGGCGTGCTTGTAAAGCACCACCCGTTCGGAAAGCCCCTTGGCCCGGGCGGTGCGGATATAGTCCTGGGAGAG
The DNA here is from genome assembly GCF_021462525.1 of Thermus caliditerrae. Lineage (GTDB taxonomy): Bacteria > Deinococcota > Deinococci > Deinococcales > Thermaceae > Thermus > Thermus caliditerrae. The sequence goes on from NZ_JAKEDT010000002.1 coordinate 78,808, forward strand.
GACTTCCAAAAGGGAGGCCCGCATGAACCGGGTCCACTCCGCCATCTGCAGGGAGGAAAGGGCCAGCACAGGCAGAATCAAGTGCCACGCCCACTGCCCCAGGAACCCCCAGAGGGTCACGTTGCCCAGACGCACGTCCTCCGGCAGGACCCCCGGCACCCCTCCGGTGGGAAAGCGAGGGAAGCCTGGGATATGGTCCGGTAGCCAGATGGCGAAGAGGTAAAGCAGCAAGATGCCCAGGAAAAAGACCGGCATGGAAAAACCCACGAAGGAGAGGAAGGTGATGGCGTAGTCCGCCAGGGAGTACTGGCGCACCGCCGAGAAGATCCCCACGGGAATGGCGACCACCAAGGCCAGGGTAAGGGCCAGTCCCGAAAGGATCAGCGTCTTGGGCAGGCGCTGCACGAAGATGTACTCCGCCGCGGGGATGCCGTAGGTGCGGCTATAGCCAAGATCCCCCCGCACCGCCCGGGAAAGCCACTTGAAGTAGCGGATATGCAGGGGCTGGTCCAGGCCGTAGGCCCGCTTCAAGGCCTCGAACTGCTCGGCGGTCATGCGGGGGTTTTGCCGCTTCAGTTCCTCCAAAGGATCCCCGGGCTGCAGGGCCAGCAGGGCGTAGATCACCACGCTGGCGGCCAGGAGCAAGGGCACCATCTGCAAAAGCCGACGTACCGTGTACGCGAACACCTTTGTACCTCCCGTTTATGACACTCAAAAAGCCCGCTGGGCCAAAGCCCAGCGGGCCCCACTATACCACCCAGGCTACTTGACGGAAAGAGCGTACTTCGCCTGGTCCCACTTCTTCACGGCCCCGCGGCTGGCCCAGCCGATCTCCCAGGCGTTCCAGCCGGGGTAGCCGTAGCCGCCGGAGTAGGCGCTGGCCACGTAGTTCACGAGGCCCTGGCGCACCACGTAGGGGTTGGCGCGGAAGTAGAGGGGCAGGGCGGGGAGCTCCTCGGCCCAGATCTCCTGGGCCCGGGCGAAGAGCTGCTTCCTGCGGTTCTCGTCAAACTCCAGGACGCCCTGGCTGGTCAGGCGGTCAAACTCGTCGTTGCGCCAGCCGCCGATGTTCTGGCCCTGGTAGTTGTTCTCCTTGGTGGGCACCAGGATGGCCCCGGTGTTCAGGTTCTTGTACTGGAAGAGGCCACCGTCCTCCTGCAGGCTGGAGACCCAGGCGAACTCAAACATCCCGGTCCACTTGCACTCGGAAGCCCGCTGGATGTAGTCGTCGGAGAAGACCACGGCGGAGGGAGCGTTGTTGATCTTGACGGCTATGCCGATCTTCTTGAGATCCTCGGCGAAGAACTGCTGGGTGCGCTCGCGGATGGCGTTGCCCGCGGTGGTCACGTACTCGATCTCGAAGCGAACCGTGCGCCCGCCCACGGTGCGCTGGAGGATGCCATCAGGCCCTTTGCGCCAGCCCATCTGCGCCAGGAGAGCCTCCGCCTTCTTTAGGTCAAACTCGTACTTCTTGACGTTGGGGTTGAAGAGGGGGTTGACGGGGGCGATCCAGGTGTGGGCCACGGGCTGCAGGCCGTCAAAGAAGGCCTTCACCAAGCCCTCGCGGTTCAGGGCATGGAGGATGGCCTGGCGGGTGCGCACATCGTCCAAGCCCAGGTCCTTCACCTGCTGGCAGTTGCTGAACTTGTTGATGTCGATGTGCTCCCAGATGGCCCCGGGCACGAACCAGATGTCAAAGCGGCCGGGGGCGCGGGAGGTGAGCTGCTTAGAGCGGCCCTGGTCAAAGGTGAGGGCCACGCTGGAGGTGGCGTCGATGGAACCGCCGATCACCGCCACCAAGAGGGAGTTGGTGTTCTGGATGAAGCGGTAGACCACCTTCTGCACGTACCTGCTCTCCCCGCCTTCCGGCTTGATGGGGAAGTTGGGGTTCCGCTCCATCTCGATGGAGTTCCCCGGCACCCAGCGCTTCAGCTTGAAGGCACCCGAGTAGACCATGGCTCCCCGGTTCAGGGCCTGGGGGGTGGCGAACTTGAGGAAGAAGTTGCGGTAGAGCTCGTTGAGCTTCTCCGCGTCCTTGTCGGGGTCCAGGTTGCGGGCCGCCGCCTTCACCTTCTCCCACTCGGGGCCCATGATGTGCTTGGGGGCGTAGCCGATGGGGGAGCCGTAGGTGCCGCCGTAGGTGTCGTAGTAGTAGGCGGGCTCAAAGATCACGGTGAAGTTGCGGGCATCCCGTACCCGGAGCTGGACCCGCTCCCAGTAGTCGGGGTTCAGGACGGGCATGCCCTTGGCCTTGCCCACCTCGTAGTAGAAGGCCACGTCCTCGGTGGTGATGGGCTTGCCGTCGGACCAGCGGGCGTCTGGGCGGATGGTGAGGTCCATCTCCAGCCGCTTCTTGCCCCCACCGATGTCCGTCACCCGCAGGCGCCCGTTCTGCTGGGTGGGCACCTCGGTGGCCAGAACGGGGAAGTTCTGGCTATCCGCGTTGAAACCGATAAAGGGCGCGAAGAGATAGCCTTCGATCTCGCTCTTGATGGCCTGGTTGGAGATGACGCTTAGGAAGTCCCCCGCCAACACCCTAGGCTCCTGGGAAGCCCCTACGACCAGGCTGTTGTCCTGGGGACCTGCTAGGGCCAGGCCCAAGGCGGTTAAACCGAGTACAGCCAGCTTGCCTACTTTTCTCATACGGCCTCCTTTCGTGGTCGCGGCACTATCCTTAGTGGCCGAGGCTATTATACGGCGCCCCCAATGAAGGTCAATGGGAAGAAAGCTAAAGGGGCCTGAAGCCAGGCCCCTCCAGAGCGCCTCTAGCGCAGATCAGTGACCGCAGGTGCGGGCCTCCCCCTCCTGGTCCTTGGTGCGGAAGGAGTGGCCACAACCGCAGGTGCTGGCGGCGTTGGGGTTGTGCACGGTAAACCCGCCGCCCATGAGGCTTTCCATCCAGTCGATCTCCGAGCCCACCAGGTAGGGCAAGGACCTGGGGTCCACCACCAGGCGCACCCCGTGCATCTCCACGAGGGTATCCCCCTCGAGCTCCCTTTCATCCACAGCCATGCCGTACTGGAAGCCGGAGCACCCGCCGGACTTGATGTAGACCCGAATGGCCGCATGCTCCTTGCCGTAGCGGGCCAGGATCTCCTTGGCCTTCTCCGCCGCCAGAGGGGTGATGCGGATAACCGCTTCCTGCGTTTTTACCATCCCGCAAACCTCCTTACCCCCCACCTTACCCCATGCAAGGGTAGGGAATGTGAAGCAGGTTCCAGGGGAATAGCATAAGGGCATGGATCCTCTCCCCCTTCAACGCATCCTCCAGGAAGAAAGGCTGGATGGCTGGCTCCTTTTTTCATTCGGCAGAAGCAACCCCCTGGCCCTCGAGGCCCTCGGCCTGGTCCAGGTCCACCTCACCCGCCGCTTCGCCTACTTCATCCCCCGAGAAGGCGAACCCACCCTCCTCTGCCACGCCATAGAGGCCAGCCTTTTTCCTCTCCTTCCGGGAAAGCGGCGCACCTACCAGAGCTGGCAGGGCTTCCAGGAGGAACTCGCCCGCCTTCTGCACGGCGCCAGGCGCATCGCCTTGGAGTACGTGCCCGGGGGCATGATCCCCTACCTCTCCCGGGTGGACGGGGGCACCTTAGACCTCCTGCGGGGGATGGGGCTAGAGCTCGCCTCCTCCTGGCCCCTTCTCCTCACCTTTCAAACCTGGGGGGAGGAGAAGCTGGGAAGCCACCGCCGCGCGGCGGCAGGCCTGGAGGCAGCCAAAGGGCGGGCCTTGGCCTTCCTGCGGGAACGCCCCAGGGCCATGGAGCGGGAGGTCCAGGAGGTTCTCGCCCAGGCGCTTTCGGCCCAGGGCCTGGTCTTTGACCACCCGCCCATGGTGGCCTTCGGTGCAAACGCCGCCAACCCTCATCACCAACCTGGGGACAAGCGCCTGGAGGAAGGGGAGGTGGCCCTTTTGGACCTCTGGGCCAAGGAGCCGGGTGGAGTCTACGCCGACATCACCTGGATGGCGGGCCTAAGGGCCTCAGAAGCGGCCCACCGGGCCTTCCAAGCGGTGGCCCGGGCCCGGGATGAGGCCATCCGCTTTGTGGCCCAGACCTACCGGGAAGGCCGCCACCCCAAAGGGTACGAGGTGGACCGGGTGGCCCGGGGGGTGCTGGAGGCCGCAGGGTACAGGGCTTATGTCCGCCACCGCACCGGGCACAACCTGGGGGAGGAGGTGCACGGCTCCGGACCCCACCTGGACGACCTGGAAACCCACGACCTCCGCCCCCTGGTGCCGGGGCTGGCCTTCACCGTGGAGCCGGGGCTCTACCTACCCGGCGAGTTTGGGGTGCGCACCGAGGTGGACGTCTACTTGCGCCCCGAAGGGCCCGAGGTCACCACCCCCCTCCAGCAGGAGATCACCCCCCTCTAGGCATACCCCGGGGGCGTGGTATCTTGGGGGACGGCATGGACCGCCCCCTGCTGATCTTTTCCGGCCAGTCCAACCGCCCCCTGGCCCAGGCCATCGCCGAGGCCCTAGGCCTACCTTTGGGCAAAAGCACCACTTTGCGCTTCGCCAACGACAACCTCTTCGTGCGCTTTGAGGAAAGCCTCCGGGAGGGGGACGTCTTCATCGTTCAGTCCCTCACCCCTCCGGTGCAGGATCACCTCATGGAGCTCCTGATGATGGTGGACGCCGCCAAGGGGGCCAGCGCCGCCCGGGTCACCGCGGTCATCCCCTACTTTTCCTACGCCAGGAGCGACAAGAAGGACGCCCCTCGCATCTCCATCGCTGCCCGGCTTATCGCCGACCTCCTGCAGACCGCCGGGGCCGACCGGGTGCTCACCATGACCCTGCATTCCCCTCAGGTCCATGGCTTCTTCAAAATCCCTGTGGACCACCTCTCCGCCGAACCCGTGATCGCCAATCACTTCGCCACCCGGGTGGACCTGGAGAACGCCGTGGTGGTGGCCCCGGACGCCGGGGACCTCAAGCGGGCCAGCTCCCTGGCCCGCCGCCTGCGCCTGCCCCTGGCCTTCATCGACAAGGAGCGGGTCTCCGACACCGAGGTGCGGGTGCGGATGCTGGTGGGGGAAGTGGAGGGGAAGACGGCCCTGATCGTGGACGACGAGATCTCCACCGCTGGCAGCCTGGTGGAGGCGGTGGAGGCTCTGTTGCAGGCGGGGGCCAAAGAGGTCTACGCCGCCGCCACCCATGGGGTCTACGTGGGGCCGGCCCTGGAGCGCATCGCCCAAAGCCCGGTCAAGGAGGTGGCCGCTACCGACACCTGTCTGCCCAAGGAAGGCGATAAGCTCAAGACCCTTACCGTGGCTCCCCTCTTCGCCGAGGCCATCTGGCGCATCCACCGGGGGGAATCGGTGTCCAGCCTCTTCACCTAAGGCCATGCGCACGGAACGCTTAGAACTGGCAGGGCTACCCCTCCTGGCCCGGGTCCCCAAGGAGCCGAAGGCCCTCCTGCTGGCCCTGCATGGCCTGCAGGGCTCCAAGGAGCACATCCTCTCCCTCCTTCCGGGATACGCAGAGGCCGGTTTTCTTCTGCTGGCCTTGGATGCCCCCCGGCACGGGGAGCGGGGGGGGCCACCCCCCTCCTCCAAAAGCCCCCGGTACGTGGAGGAGGTGTACCAGGTGGCCCTACGCTTCGCCGAAGAGGCCCAGGAAGTGGCCCGGAAGGCCCAGGCGCGCTTCGGCCTGCCCCTCTTCCTGGCGGGGGGGAGCCTGGGAGCCTTCGTGGTCCACCTCCTCCTCTCCCGCGGCTTGAGGCCCCAGGCGGCCTTGGCCTTTATCGGCAGTGGCTTCCCCATGAAGCTGCCCCAGGGGCAGGAGGTCGAGGACCCCGGGGTGCGGGCCCTCTACGAGGAGCCGCCCGCCCTCAAGGGGGAAGCCTATGGCGGGGTGCCCCTTCTGCACCTCCACGGCACCAAGGACCTGATCGTGCCCCTAACCCGCATGGAGAAAACGGTGGAGGCCCTGAGGCCCCACTACCCCGAGGGGCGCCTGGCCCGCTTGGTGGAGGAGGGGGCGGGACACGTCATCACCCCCCTCATGGCCCGGATGGGCCTGGCCTTTTTGCAGGCCTGGCTCTGAGGGGGAAGGGATGCTCCTCCAGGGACTCAGGGGCTACCGGGGCTACCCGGGGGGCTTCCGAGCCTACCGCAACGCCTTCCCCACGGTGGAACTCTCCTGGTGGCACCGGGTGGGGGATAAGAGGACCATAAGCCGCCTCCGGTCCCTGGCCCCGGAAGGGTTCCGCTTCAGCGTCTATGGCCACAAGCACCTCACCTTCCTCCCCTCTGGCAAAGAGCGGCGGAGGTTACGGCGCTTCCTGAGGCGGTTTCGCCTCTTCGGCCCCAAGGCGGGGGCGGTGCGCCTGAAGGTGCCCCAGGACGTGGCCCCGGAGGGCTTCGCCCGCTGGCTGGACCTCTTGGAGGAAGTCTTAGCCGAGGTGGGCCCGGTTCCCCTGGCCTTTGAAGGGGAAGTGCCCCTGAAGCCCCTCTTGAGGGAACGGGGGTACGCCCTGGTGAACGAGGCGGGAGGGCCCTTTCTCTACCTGGTGGACCCGGTGGAGGTACCCCAAGAGGGGGAAGGGTACCTCTACCGCACGGCCCCCAAGGGTGCTTCCGAAGGGTGAGGGAGCGCGCACCGGCACGTCTTCACAAGCCGCCCCTTCCGCCCTACACTCATAGCGGGGGTTGACCCAGATCGGTCGGCCCGGAGGGCGAAACTTGAAAACGGCCAGGCGCTTTTCCCCCAAAGAAGCCGAGGAAATCTACCTGGTGCCCTACTGGGGAGCAGGGTTTTTCCGGGTGGGGCGGGACGGGGAGCTGGAAGTGACCCCCATGGGCGAGAAGGGGCCTTCCGCCTCCCTTCTGGAGATCGTGGAGGCCCTGAGGGACGAGGGCAGGCCCCTGCCCCTCGTCCTCCGCTTCCCCCAGATCCTCGAGGCCCGGGTGCGGGAGCTGAACGAGGCCTTCCAGCGGGCCATGGAGAAGTACGGCTACGCGGGAGGCTACCGCGGGGTCTACCCGGTGAAGGTGAACCAGCGGCGGCTGGTGCTGGAAACGGTGGCCCGGGCGGGGAGGCCCTACCACTACGGCCTTGAGGCGGGCAGCAAAGCCGAGCTGGCCCTCATCCTGGCCCAGGACCTTTCCAAGGAAGCCCTGATCACCACCAACGGCTTCAAGGACGACGACTTCATCCGCCTGGCCCTCACCGGGCGCAAGCTGGGAAGAAACGTGGTCATCACCCTGGAAAAGTTCGCTGAGCTGGCCCGGGTGGTGCGCATTTCCAAGGAGCTGGGGGTGCGCCCCCAGATCGGCATCCGCTACAAGCTGAAGGCCAAGGGGGCGGGGCAGTGGGAGGCCAGCGGGGGGGAAAACGCCAAGTTCGGCCTCACCACCCCGGAGATCGTGCGGGCGGTGGAGATCCTAAAAGAGGAAGGCCTCCTGGACACCCTGGTCATGGTCCACGCCCACATCGGCAGCCAGGTGACGGACATCCGCCGGATCAAGGCGGCGGTGCGGGAGGCGGCCCAGACCTACGTGCAACTCCGCAAGCTGGGGGCCCCCCTCACCTACCTGAACCTGGGCGGGGGTCTGGCGGTGGACTACGACGGCTCCAAGACCAACTTCTACGCCTCCGCCAACTACACCCTTCCCGAGTACGCCGAGGACCTGGTCTACGTGACCAAGGAGGTGGTGGAAGCCCAGGGCGAACCCCACCCCACCCTGGTCACGGAGTCGGGCCGGGCGGTAACCGCCTACCACGAGGTCCTGGTCCTGGAGGTCATCGACGTCATCACGCCTCCGGGGGAAACCCGGCCCTCCCCCCCGCCCGCGGAGGCCCACCCCCTGGTCAAGGAGCTCTGGGAGAGCCTGGAAACCCTCTCCCCCAAGAACTTCCGCGAGGTCTACCACGACGCCTTCGCCGACAAGGAAACCCTGCAAACCCTCTACGACTTGGGGTTAGTGTCCCTAAGGGACCGGGCTTTGGCCGAGGAGATCTTTTACCACATCGCCCGCAAGGTGTATGCCATCGTGAAGGAGCTGCCCTACGCTCCCGACGAGTTTGAGGACCTGGAGAAGCTCCTGGCCGACAAGCTGGTGTGCAACTTCTCCATCTTCCAGAGCCTTCCCGATGCCTGGGCCATCCACCAGCTCTTCCCCATCGTGCCCCTAAGCCGCCTCCACGAGCCCCCCACCCGCCAGGCCACCCTGGTGGACATCTCCTGCGACTCCGACGGCAAAATCGACCGCTTCATCGACCTGCACGACGTGCGCCAGAGCCTTCCGGTCCACCCCATCCGCCCCGGGGAACCCTACTACCTGGGGGTCTTCCTGGTGGGGGCCTACCAGGATGTTCTCGGGAGCAACCACAACCTCTTCGGCCAGGTGGGGGAGGCCCACGTGGTGGTGGACGAGGAAGGCTTCGCCATTGAGCGCTTTGTCCCCGGGGAAAGTGCGGAGAAGGTCATAGAGAAGATGGGTTTCACCGCCCGGGAGCTTTCCTTGGGGGTGGAGCGCCTGGTGCGGCAAAGCCGCCTCTCCCCCGCGGAAAAGGGAGCCTTCCTGGAGCGGTACGCCCGGGAGCTCCAGGGGTACACCTACCTGGAAGACTAAGGGGGGTTAAGGCCCTGTTAAGGGGAGGCGGGCCACCCTGGAGGTATGGCCTGGGGGAAGAGCCGCTATACTGGGCTTAGGTTGCACCCCACCCTGGAGCTTCTGGACCCGCTGAACCCCGTCCGGCGCCGGATGGCCCTCTGGCTTTTACCCCTGGGGGCCGTACTGGCCTTGGTAGCCCTTTGGACCTCTCACCTAAGCGGCCTGGACCCCGTGGACCGCTTCTTCCTGCCCCTTTTGGCCGTAGGCTTCGCGGGGCTGGCCGCCGCCTTGTGGCGCTTCCCCCGCTCCGCCTCCTGGGTCCTGCCCTCGGCGCACGGGCTCATCGCCTTGTACCTGCTCAGCACCCTGGCCTTCCAGCTCCTTTTCCGCCCCAACCCCATGGGCCTTTCCCCAGCCGCTTTCTGGGTTCCCTTCGTCTACTTTTCCAGCTTCCTCTTCTTTCAGACGCGGCAGGCAGTCCGCCTCGCCCTCCTCTACCTCGTTACCCTCGGCTTCCTCTCCGTACTGGGAAGTTTCCGAGGCCACTTTCAGGTGGCGCACCTGAACGCCCTAGCCCAGTTTTTTGGAGCCAACCTGGCCTACGTGGGCCTCCTCTACATGCTGGTGCGCATCAAGGAAGGCTACATGGAGGCCCAGCTGGACGCCTACACTGATTTCCTCACCGGGCTGAGGAACCGGCGCTACCTGGATTTGGTGCTGGAGCGCGAGCTCTTCCGCGTGCAGCGCTACGGCCGCCCCCTCTCCCTCATGGTCCTGGACTTGGACGGCTTCAAACAGGTCAACGACACCCACGGCCACGAGGTGGGGGACCGGGTGCTCAAGGCCCTGGCCGCCTGCCTCGAGGCCCATGTCCGGCAAAGCGACCGGGCGGTGCGCCTGGGGGGGGAAGAGTTCGCCGTGGTCCTGCCCGAAACCTCCCTGGCCCAGGCCGCACGCCTGGGGGAGAGGCTCCGCCAGGCGGTGGCCGCCCTGAAGGTGCCCCCGGTGGCGGCGCTCTCCGTCAGCGTGGGCGTGACCCAAGCCACCCCCACCGACTCCCCTCTTTCCCTCATCAAGCGGGCCGACGAGGCCATGTACCGGGCCAAGCGCCGGGGGAAAAACCGGGTGGAGGTAAGCTAACACCCCTTGCCCCAAGCCCCGGCGAGGCCATGGACGGAGCCTGCCATCGGGGTAGGGGTTCAGCGCTAAAGGTAGAAGGGCCGAAGCCGCCCATAAGGAAGCGCGGCCCCAAGGGGCCGCGTCCTTGAACCTTGGCCCGGGCCGTAGCCTAAAGCCCGGCCTCGCGCCGCAGAGCCTCCACCCGGTCGGTCTCCTCCCAGGGGAAGCCCGCGCGGCCAAAGTGGCCGTAGGCGCTGGTGGGGGTGTAGATGGGCCGGAGGAGGTCCAGCTCCTCAATGATGGCCAAGGGCCGGGGGTCAAACACCCTCCCGGCGATCTCGGTGATCTTCTCGTCAGGCAGCACCCCGGTGCCGAAGGTTTCCACCCGCAAGGAAACGGGCCGGGCCTTGCCGATGGCGTAGGCCAGCTCCACCAAAGCCCGCCGAGCTAGCCCCGCCGCCACCAGGTTCTTGGCCATGTAGCGGGCGTAGTAGCTGGCGGAGCGGTCCACCTTGGTAGGGTCCTTACCGCTGAAGGCCCCGCCCCCGTGGGGCACCGCCCCTCCGTAGGTGTCCACGATGATCTTGCGCCCGGTGAGGCCGGTGTCCGCGTGGGGTCCCCCCAGGATGAAGCGGCCCGAGGGGTTGATGAGGTATTCCGTTTCCCCCTCTCTGAGGTACTCGGGGGGGATGGCCTGGCGCACCACATCGCGGATGAGGTCCTCGCGGAGCTGGTCCTGCTCCACCTCGGGGGAGTGCTGGGCGGAGACCACCACCGTCTTCACGTAAAGGGGCCGGTCTCCCTCGTAGACCACGGTGACCTGGGCCTTGCCATCGGGACGCAGGTAGGGAAGAAGGCCCGTCTTGCGCACCTCCGCCAGACGCATGGTGAGGCGGTGGGCCAGGGTGATGGGCAGGGGCATGAGCTCGGGGGTCTCGTTGGTGGCGTAGCCGAACATGAGGCCCTGGTCCCCTGCGCCCGTGCGGTCCAAAGGGTCGGTGGACTTGAGCACCCGCCACTCGTAGGAGAGGTTCACCCCGCCCGCGATGTCCGGGGACTGCTCGTCGATGGCGGTAAGCACCGCGCAGGTGTCGGCATCAAAGCCGTACTTGGCCCGGGTGTAGCCCACCTCCCGCACCGTCTTGCGCACCAGGCCGGGGATGTCCACGTAGCCCTCGGTGCTGATCTCCCCTGCCACGAACACGAGCCCGGTGGTGACCAGGGTTTCCGCCGCCACCCGCGCCCTCTTGTCCTGGGCGATGAGGGCGTCCAGGATGGCGTCGGAAATCCGGTCCGCCAGCTTATCGGGGTGACCTTCCGTGACCGACTCGGACGTGACCAGCCTCAACTTGCGCACCTCCTTCTACGCCCCTGCCGGGGCAACCCTGATAGTATAGCACCCCCCCTTGGTCGTCCAGGTATGATGGCGGCTTGTGAAGGACCCTAGGAGGCCCATCGGCGTCTTTGACTCGGGGGTGGGTGGGCTCACCGTCCTCTCCGCCCTCAAGAAGGCCTTGCCCCAGGAGGATTTCCTCTACTTCGGGGACACCGCCAGGGTGCCCTATGGGGGGAAGCCCCTTTCCATGGTCCGCCGCTTCGCTTGGGAAATCGCTGGCTTCCTCCTCCGGCAGGGGGTGAAGGCCATCGTGGTGGCCTGCAACACCGCCAGCTCCGCGGCGTTGCCGGATCTGGCGGAGGATCTTTCCGTGCCCGTCTTTGGCGTGCTGGAGCCGGCGGCGGAGGTGGCCCGCACCTACCGCAAGGTGGGCCTCATCGGCACCCAGGCCACGGTGGATAGCCGGGCCTACGAGCGTCTCCTGGAGCTGGCCTGGGCCAAGGCCTGCCCCCTCTTCGTCCCCCTGGTGGAGGAAGGGCTCTGGAACGACCCCGTGGCCCTCTTGGTGGCCCGGCACTACCTGGAGGAGGCGCCCAAGGACCTCGAGGCCCTCATCCTGGGGTGCACCCACTACCCCTTTCTGAAGGGCACCCTGCAGAAGGTCCTCCCCGGGGTGCGGCTCATCGACTCCGCCGAGGCCACCGCAGAGAGGGTGGCGGAAGCCCTGAGGCGGGAAGGGCTTTTGAACCCCCAGGGCACGGGCAGGGTGGTGCACTTCGTCACCGGGGACCCAGAGAGCTACAAGAACCTGGCCGGGCGCCTGGGGGTGGAGGTGGCCGAGCTCCGCCGGGTGAGCCTGGAAGAGCTTTAAGGTCGAAGCCCCCGTATCCGGGGGCAAAGGGAACCCAAGGGTGATACAAAGGCGTATGGCCAAGAAACCTCTGATTGACCAGCTCCACCACGAGGACGCCTGGCGGCTTTTCCGCATTCTGGGCGAGTTCGTGGAGGGATTTGAAACTCTTTCGGAAATAGAGGTCCCCCTGGTTTCCGTCTTCGGCTCCGCCCGCTTTGGGGAAGACCACCCCGCCTACGCCTTGGGCTACCGCTTGGGAAGGGCCCTGGCCCAAGCGGGCTTCGGGGTGGTCACGGGTGGGGGGCCAGGGGTCATGGAGGCGGTGAACCGGGGAGCCTTTGAGGCGGGCGGGGTAAGCGTGGGCCTGAACATCGAGCTTCCCCACGAACAGAAGCCTAACCCCTACCAGACCCACGCCCTCACCCTGCGCTACTTCTTCGTGCGCAAGGTGCTCTTTGTGCGCTACGCCCACGCCTTCGTTTTCCTCCCCGGGGGCTTCGGCACCTTGGACGAACTATCGGAGGTCCTGGTGCTCATTCAGACGCAGAAGGTCCACCCCTTTCCCGTCTTCGCCTTGGACCGGGGGTATTGGGAAGGCCTCCTTTCCTGGATGGCCTTCCTGAAGGAACGAGGGGCCATCGACCCCCAGGACCTCGCCCTCCTCACCCCCCTGGACACCCCGGAGGAAGTGGTGGAGGCCCTCAAGGGAGTATCCTGAAGGGGATGCGCGTGGTCCTGGCCACCTCCAACCCCGGCAAGGTGCGGGAGCTCAAGGAGGGGCTCGCCCCCATGGGCTGGACCCTCCTTTCCCTGGCCGACTTTCCCTTGCGCATGCCCAAGGAGGAGGGGGCCACCTTCCTGGAAAACGCCCTCCTCAAGGCGGCCTATGTGGCCAAGGCCACGGGGCTCCCCGCCCTGGCCGACGACTCGGGCCTGGAGGTCATGGCCCTGGGGGGTGAGCCCGGGGTCTACTCCGCCCGCTACGGAGGCCGGGAAACCGATAGGGAAAGAAACGTCTACCTTCTGGAAAGGATGCGCCACCTGAAGGGGGAGGAGCGCAAGGCCCGTTTCGTGGCCGTCCTGGTCCTGGCCTACCCCGACGGGCACGCGGAGGCCTATGAGGGCAGCGTGGAGGGGTACATCCTCGAGGCCCCCCGGGGGGAGGGAGGCTTCGGCTACGACCCCCTCTTCTACGTGCCCGAAGCGGGCAAGACCTTCGCCGAGATGAGCCTGGAGGAAAAGGCCCGCTACTCCCACCGGGGCAAGGCCCTCCTGGCCCTTCTAAAGGCCTACGAAAAAGGCCCTCCGCCCAGGGAGATCTCCAAACTGGAGTGAGTCCGGTGCATCATGGACCTCCTCTCGCCGCACATCGCCCTTTACCGCCTCTACGACCTGGCGGACGAGATCGACCTCTCCCGCCTCTCCACCCCCCGCCTGCGCCTTTCCCGGCCCAGGCTGGGAGCGGTGCGCTTTGAAAACCCCCCGGCACAGGTGGAGCTTGGGGTACGGAGCGTGGAGGGCATATCGGGCCTCCTCACCGCCCGGCTTTACGAGTTCGGGGTGGCCGCCCTTTCCTTTCAGGTGCACCTGGGGGAAAGGGTGCCGTGGGAAGCCTTCCTGGAGAAGGCCCTGAGCATCCCCAGCCTGCCCTTCTGGGAGGGCTTCTTCCTGGCGGAACTGGCCGCCCTCGAGCCCTACCTGCAAGGCGCCCTCCTGCGCCCGGAGGAGAAGCGCCTCTCGGAAGAGTTCACCGTCTACCACGCCCTGGGGTTTGAGGGGCACAAGGCGGCAAGCCCCCCTGTGGACCTCACCCCTCTCTGGATGGGGGCCAAGGAGGAGTTTGCTCCCGAGGTGCGGCGGGAGATGGAGCGCTACCGCTACAGCTACTCCACCGAGGACCTGGCCCTTTTGGGCTTTGACCGGGTCTTCATCCTGGACTCGGAGGGCATCTGGGACGTGGCCGACCTGGTGGAGTTCGTCCACGCCCAGCTCCTGGAGCTCTCCTACTACGACGGGGTTCTCACCCAGGAGCTGGAGGCAGTGCCCCAGGTCCTCCGGCCCCGGGGGCTTTGGGGCTACGGGCGCCTGCAGCGCCTGAGGCGCCGCCTCATGGCCCGGCATGCGGAAATCGCCGACGTGCGGGCCCGGATGGAAGGGGCCTTGCGCATCACCGAGGACCTCTTCTACGCCAAGATCTACCGGGCGGCCTTGGAACTCTACGGGGCCCATGAGCTGGAAAGGAGCCTGGAGGAAAAGCTCAGGGTCCTCGAGGCCACCTACGAGATGGTCACGGAAGAGGTGGTCCACCTAAGGAGCCAGGCGGTAGAGGTGGGCATCCTGGCCCTCATCGCCTTTGAGGTGGTGCGGGCCCTGCACTAAACCCCAAGCCGCCGCTTCCCCTGCCGGGGAGGGGTCTTTGGGACTTGCGTCCTTGGGACGAGTGGTATGCTTGGGGAGCAGGGCGCGGTAAAAACGTTAGCGGAAGCGCTACCACGCGCCCGGAGGTGGGATATGAAGAAAGCACTGGCGGTACTGGCTCTCGGGCTTTCCCTGGCCCTCGCCCAGGGGAAGATCACGGTGTGGACCCATTTCGGCGGCCCAGAGCTGGAGTGGCTGAAGGCCCAGGCCCGGGCTTACGAGAAAACCTCCGGCACCAAGGTGGAGGTGGTGGAGGTTCCCTTCGGGGACATCAAGCAGAAGTTCATCCTGGGGGCCCCGCAGGGGCAGGCGGCGGACCTGGTGGTTTCCATCCCCCACGACTGGCTGGGGGAGATGGCCCAGGCCGGGGTGCTGGAGCCCATGGGCAAGTACGTAACGCAAAGCTACCTCTCCGATCTCCAGGGGGTGGCGGTGGAGGCTTTCACCTTTGGAGGTAAGCTCTTTGGCCTGCCCGCCTTCGCCGAGAGCGTGGCCCTCATTTACAACAAGAAGTACGTGAAGGAAGCCCCCAAGACCTGGGACGAGTTCCTGGCCCTGGCCCGGCAGTACACCACCGGCTCCACCTTCGGCTTCCTCTACAACATCGGCGACCCCTACTTCAACTTCGGCTTCTTCAAGGCCTTTGGCGCCGACAACGTCTTCGCCAAGGACGCAAAGGGGAACCTGGACCCCGCTAGGCTCCTCCTGGGCGGGGAGGTGGGAGAGAAGGCCCTGGCCTTCATCAAGGACCTCCGCTACCGCTACAACCTGGTGCCCGAGGGCGTGGACTACGGCGTAGCCGACGGAGCCTTCAAGGACGGGGCCTTGGCCATGATCATCAACGGCCCCTGGGCCCTGGGGGACTACAAGAAGGCGAAGATCGACTTCGGCATCGCCCCCTTCCCCACCCCGCCCGGGGCTAAGAACCCCTGGGGCCCCTTCCTGGGCGTGCAGGGGGTGGTGGTGAACGCCTACTCCAAGAACAAGACCGCCGCGGTCAACTTCGCCAAGACCCTTATCTCCGGCAAGAACCTGGTGTCCTTCAACCAGGCAGGTGGCCGCATCCCCGTTTCTAAGAGCGCCGCCAAGACCCTGGAGAAGGACCCGGTGGTGGCGGGCTTTGCCAATGTCTTCGCCCTGGGCACCCCCATGCCCAACATCCCCGAGATGGGCAAAGTCTGGGGCCCTTGGGGCAACGCCATCAGCCTGGCGGTGCAGAAACCCGACTCCAACGTGAAGAAGATCGTGGAGGACATGGTGGCCGAGATCAAAAAGGCCATCGGCAAATAAGGCCCATGCCCGCCCCCTACGGGACCATCCTCCCCCGTGGGGGGCGTATCGTTAAAGCATGAAGCACCCGCCTGGCCTGAAAGGCTTTCTCCTGGCCCTCGGCCTCCTCCTGGGCCTCCTCGTCCTGGCCACGGGGGTGGCCCTTCTGGGCTACCTGGCCCTCGAGGCCTACTTTGCCCCGCCCGGCTGGACCCTCCTGCTTTTGGCCCTCTTGGTCCTAGTCCCTGGAGCCATCCTGATAGGGCGCCTCTTCCCCTGGCTCACGGACTGGTACTACTTCCTCCCCGCCCTCTCCTTCCTCCTGGTCTTCACCCTCTACCCCATCGGCCTCACCCTCTACCTGGCCTTCACCGACTACTCCGGGGCCAAAAACGGCTTCCCCGACCGCTCCACGGAAACCCGGGTGGTGAAGCAGGAGGGTAACCGGCTCACCCTGGAAGAACCTGTGCGGGAGGCTCTCCGTTGCGACCCCTGCCGGGGGGAACCGGTGGAGGTTTATGCGGAAGGCCACCGAGCGCGGGCCAAGGTCCTCGAGGCCGAGGGAAGCACCCTGCTCCTGGACCGCGCCCTCCCCTTCCCGGCGGCCTTCGTGGCCAAGGTGAACGCCTTCCGCTTCGTGGGCCTCAAGAACTTCGCCTTCATCCTCTCCCAGGCCAGCCAGGCCCTCCTGCCCGTCTTCGCCTGGAACGTGGTCTTCGCCGGCGCCACCGTGCTTTTGAACGCCCTGGTGGGCCTGGTCCTGGGCCTCATCTTGAACAACAAGGCCCTGAAGCTAAGAAACTTCTACCGCACGGTGCTCATCGTGTCCTGGGCCCTCCCCGGGGTCATCACCGTGCAGGTCTGGGTGGCCCTCTTGAACTACAACTTCGGGGCCATCAACCGCCTCCTGGGGGTCCTGGGCATCTACCCCATCCCCTGGCTCAACGACCCCGACTGGGCCAAGGTGGCCATCCTCCTGGTGAACCTTTGGCTGGGCTTCCCCTACATGATGACCGCCACCTTGGGAGCCCTTTCCACCATCCCCGACGAGCTCTACGAGGCGGCCAAGGTGGACGGAGCCACTCCCTGGCAGGCCCTTTGGGGCATCACCCTGCCCCTTTTGGAAAAACCCATGGTGCCCATCCTCCTCTCCTCCTTCGCCTTCAACTTCAACAACTTCTACATCATCTACCTGCTCACCGGGGGCGGTCCGGCCCAGGAGGGGCGCCTGGCCACAGCCCAGGCCACGGACATCCTCATCTCCTGGGCCTACAAGACCGCCTTCAGCGCCGAAGGGCAGTCGGCCTACGGCCTGGGGGCGGCCATCAGCCTCCTCATCTTCGCCATCACCGTAGCCATCAGCCTGGTGAACTTCCGGGTCACGGGGGCCCTAAGGGAGGTGAGATAGATGCGGCGCCTGCTCTATTTCTTCTTTGCAGGCCTTATCCTCTATGGAGCCTACTGGTTCGCCGTCCACCGGCTTTTTGACGAGGGCTCCTACCGCAAGCAGGTGGCCTTCGGTAGCGTCTTCGTGCCCTATGGCTGGGCCTATGCCCTGGGCATCCTTTTGAGCCTGGTCCTCCTGCTTCTCCTTTACAGCGTGATTCACACCGCCTTGGCCAACCGCATCCAAGGGCGCAAGCGAAGCCCTTGGCCCCTCTTCTGGCAAGGGGTGACCCACCTCTTCCTCTGGGTGCTGATCCTCCTCGTCTACTACCCCGTGGTGCAGGTGGTGGCCGCCAGCTTTGATCCCACCAACAACCTCTTCAGTTTCCGCAGGCCGGATACGGGGTTTCTCCTCCTGGACGCCAAGGTCATCCCTTACGTGCCCGAGCCCTCCTTGGAAAACTACGCCAAGCTGGTGGAGGGGGTGGTGCTTTACCCCTACCAGGTGGGCCTTCTCCTCCTCGGGGGGCTCGCCCTTCTGGGTGTAGCCCTCATCGGCCTCCTGAGGCGGCTCCTGCTCCCGGACGGCTGGATGGACCTCTGGCAGGGGAGGCTTCTTTTGGTCTTAGCCCTTGCCGTATTCGCCCTGGCCCTCTTCCTTTCCCCCAAGCAGTTCACCGGCCAGGGCACGGAGGCCAAGTTCCTCCTCTGGGTGCGGAACACCTTCCTCATCTCCGGGCTCACGGGGCTTCTGGCCGTCCTCCTCACCGCCACCGCCGGCTACGCCTTCGCCCGTTTCCGCCACCTGCCGGGCCGCTACCCCATGCTCCTCTTCTTCATCTTCGTGCAGATGTTCCCGGGGTTTTTGGCCCTGGTGGCCATCTACTACCTGCTTTCCCGGCTGGACCTCCTGAACACCTTCACCGGGCTGGTGCTGGCCTACTCCGGGGGGATCATCAGCTTCGGCACCTGGGTGTACAAGGGGTACCTGGAGAGCATCTCCCCGAGCCTCGAGGAGGCGGCCATGGTGGACGGGGCCACCAAGTGGCAGGTGTTCACCCGGATCCTCCTCCCCCTTTCCGCCCCCATGTTCGTCTTCATCTTCCTCCTGCAGTTCGTGGGCACTTACTCTGAGTTCGTTCTGGCCAACCTGGTCCTCACCGGGGTGGAGAGCTGGAACGTGGGGGTGGGCTTAAGGAGCTTCACCACCGGCCAGTTCCAGACCAAGTGGGGGGTCTTCGCCGCGGCCAGCGTCCTGGGCTCCTTGCCCATCCTCTTCCTCTTCTACGGATTCCAGCAGTACTTCGTCTCCGGCTACACCGCGGGGGCGGTGAAGGAATGAGCCTCCACGACCTGGAACACGTGGACCCTCCCTTTCCCGACCTGGGGGAGGAGGTGGTCCTCTCCTTGGAAACCCCGGCAAAGGAGGGGCTTCTCCTTTTTGAGAAGGACGGGGAGATCCACCAAAAACCCATGGAAAGGACGGAAGGGGGCCTAAGGGTGCGCGTCTTCCTGCCCACGAGCCCCTTCCGCTACGTCTTCCGCCTCCCGGAAGGCTTCCTGGGAAGCCACGGCCTGGAAAAGGCCCTCCCCCGCTACGACCATTTCTTCCACCTCCTGGCGGGACCCCAGCCCCCGGAGTGGGCCCAGGGGGCGGTCTACTACCAGATCTTCCCCGACCGCTTCCGCATGGGGCGCCCCGAACTCGCCCCCCAGGACGGGGCTTGGCGCTACCAGGGGAGGCCCATCCGGAGGAAGGCCTGGCACGAGCCCCCAGGGCCCGAAGGCCCCTGGGAGTTTTACGGGGGGGACCTGTGGGGCATCCTCGAGGCCCTTCCCCACCTGGAGGGCCTAGGGGTGGAGGTGCTCTACCTCACCCCCATCTTCCAAAGCCCCTCCAGCCACCGCTACGACACGGAAGACTACCTGCGGGTGGACCCCCACCTGGGAGGAGAAGAGGCCCTGGAAGCCCTCTTCCAGGCTTTGGAAAAAAGGGGCATGCACCTGGTGCTGGATGGCGTCTTCAACCATGTGGGGGCCACCCACCCTTGGTTTCAAAGGGCCCTAAAGGACCTGGAGAGCCCGGAACGGAGCATGTTCACCTTTTACCCCGATGGCTCCTACGCCGCCTTCTGGGGGGTGAAGTCCATGCCCAAGCTGGACTACGCCTCCCCCCTCACCCAGGAGCGCTTCGTCTTTGGCAGGAAGGCCCCCATCCGCCACTGGATGCGCCTAGCCCACGGCTGGCGGCTGGACGTGGCCCACTCCATCGGGGAAGGGGGGACGAACCGCAAAAACGCCCGCTGGCTCCGCGCCCTGGCCCGGGCAGCCAAGGAGGAAAGGCCTGAGGCCTTGGTCATCGGGGAACTCTCCTACGACGCCACCCCCACCCTGCGCGCCCACACCCTGGACGGGGCCATGCACTACGCGGGCTTCGCCCACCCGGTGATGGCCTGGCTCTCCGGGCGGGACGTGTACGGGCGGGAAGCGACCTTGAGCGCAGAGGAAGCCTGGGAGGTGCTCTGGGACCACTACCGGGCCCTGCCCCTGCAGGTGCGCCACGCCATGTACACCTTTGTCTCCTCCCACGACATCCCCCGGGCCCTGTGGCGGCTTCGGGGCAACCAGGAGCTTTTCCAGTTGGCCTACGCCCTCCTCTTCGCCTTCCCCGGGAGCCCCGCCATCTACTACGGGGACGAGGTGGGCCTCTCCCAACCCAACCCCTACACCCTGTGGCAGGGAGACCCCTACTGCCGGGCTCCCTTCCCTTGGAACGAGGCCCTTTGGAACCGGGAGGCACTGGGGTTCTTGAGGCGCCTGGTGCGCCTCAAGAAGACCCACCCCGCCCTGCGCCGGGGAAGCCTTCTGCCCCTGAAGGCCCCGGAGGGGGTGCTGGCCTTTCGGAGGCGGTACCGGGGGGCGGAGGTCTGGGCCTTCTTCGCCAAGGAGGGGGCGCGCCTAAGGCTCCCCAGGGGGGTGGACCTCCTGCGGGAGGAGGAGGTGGCGGGGGAGGTGGAGGCCCAATACCTCCTCTTCCAACCCTTAAACTGAAGGGGGTGCGCTTGAAGCGGTTTTCCGGCAGGGTGAGGCGGGTGGTGCGGAAGGAGGCTTCCCGCGGGGATCTCCTGGCGCAAGCCGAAGCGCTCAAGGGAGAAGGCGGCAGGGCTATAGGCTTCCGCAGGCGGCTCTTGGGGCTCCTTCGGGAAGCCCAACGCCGCTGGGGTTCTTTCTCCCCGGAAGAAAGGCAACGCTTTCTCGCCCTGCTTACCGGGCTTCTGGCCCTCTTACCCCTGGGGCGGCTGGGGCGGGTGGGATGGCTCCTGAAGCGGGCCGCCGGACCCGAGGGCCAGGCCCTTTTGGGCCTTCTCCTGCGGCTTCTAAGACGCTAACCCCTTTCCGGGGTATACTCTTCCTTTGTGCGGGATGTCCTCGAGGTCCTGGAGTTCCCCAAGGTCCGCGCCCTCTTGGCGGAAAGGGCCAAGACCCCCTTAGGGCAAAGGCTGGCCTTGGCCCTTGCCCCCCTCCCCCAGGAGGAGGCGGAAAGGCGCCACGGGCTCACCCAGGAGGCCCTGGCCTACCCCTACGCCCTCCCCGAGGCGGGAGCGTTGCAGGAGGCCTACCGGCGGGCCCTAGAAGGGGGAAGGCTTTCGGGCCCTGAGCTCCTGCGGGCGGCCCAGGCCCTCGAGGAGGCCATGGCCCTCAAAGCGGAGCTCCTCCCCTTGCAAAACGCCCTGAGCCAGGTGGCGGAGGGCATAGGGGACCACAGCGCCTTCCTCGCCCGGGTCAAAAAGGCCCTGGACGAGGAGGGAGCGGTGCGGGACGAGGCTAGCCCCCGCCTGGCCCAGATCCGCCGCGAACTCCTGCCCCTCCGCCAGGAGATCCTGGACCGCCTCCACGCCCTCATGGACCGCCAGCGGGAGGCCATCCAGGACCGCTTCGTCACCCTAAGGCGGGAGCGCTACTGTATCCCCGTGCGAGCGGGCATGGCCCACAAGGTGCCGGGCCTCCTCCTGGACGAGTCCGAGTCCGGGGCCACCCTCTTCATCGAGCCCCCTTCTGTGGTGAAGCTCAACAACCGCCTCCAGGCCCTGCGCCTGCAGGAGGAGGAGGAGGTGAACCGCATCCTGCGGGAGCTCTCGGAGAGGCTGGCCCAGGACCCCGGGGTACCGGGCACCCTGAAGGCCCTGGGCCTTCTGGACCTGGTGCAGGCCCAGGCGGCCCTGGCCCGGGACCTGGGCCTCACCCGTCCCCGCTTCGGGGAGCGCTACGAGCTTTGGGAGGCCTTCCACCCCCTCATCCCAAACCCCGTCAAAAACTCCTTCGCCCTGGACGATGCCCACCGCCTCCTCCTCATCTCCGGCCCCAACATGGGGGGCAAAACCGCCCTCTTGAAGACCCTGGGCCTGGCGGTCCTCATGGCCCAGTCCGGCCTCTTCGTGGGGGCCAAGCGGGCCCTTTTGGCCTGGCCCGACCGGGTCTTTGCCGACATCGGGGACGAGCAGTCCCTCCAGGAAAGCCTCTCCACCTTCGCCGGGCACCTCCGCCGCCTCAAGGAGATGCTGGAGGGGGCCACGCCCCAAAGCCTGGTCCTCATCGACGAGCTGGGCAGCGGCACCGACCCCGAGGAGGGAGCGGCGCTTTCCCAGGCCATCCTGGAAGCCCTCTTGGAGCGGGGGGTGAAGGGCATGGTCACCACCCACCTCTCCCCCCTGAAGGCCTTCGCCCAGGGGAAGGAGGGCATCCAGAACGCCTCCATGCGCTTTGACCTGGAAGGGCTTCGCCCCACCTACGAGCTGGTCCTGGGGGTGCCGGGGCGGAGCTACGCCCTGGCCATCGCCCGGAGGCTCGCCCTGCCCGAAGGGGTGCTGAAGCGGGCCGAGGCCCTTCTGCCCGAGGGGGGTAGGCTGGAGACCCTCCTGGAAAAGCTGGAGGCGGAAAGGCTCGCCCTCGAAGAGGAACAGCGCAGACTCCGGGAAGAGCTCGCCCGGGCGGAGGAGCTGAGGCGGCGCCTCGAGGCCCGCGAGGCCCGCTACGAGGAGGAGCGGGCGGAAAGGATGCGGGCCCTGGAAGAGGAGGTGCGCAGGCAGCTTCTCCAGGTGGAGGCCGAGCTCAAGGCCCTGAAGGAAAAAGCTCGGGTGGGAGCCAAGAAAGACGCCCTTAGGGAGCTTATGGCCCTAAGGGAGCGCTACGCCAAAAAGGCTCCCCCACCCCCGCCCCCCGCGGAGCTGGCCGAGGGCCAGCTGGTGGAGGTGGTCTCCCTGGGCCGCCAGGGGCGGCTCTTGGAGCTTCGGGGTGAGGAGGCCCTGGTCCAGGTGGGCCCGGTGCGGATGACCCTGAAGGCCAAGGAGCTCAAGCCCCTCAAGGCCCCCGAAGCCCCCAAAGCCCTTTCCACCAGGCCCAGGCGGGAGGTGAAGGAGGTGGACCTCAGGGGGCTCACCGTGGAAGAGGCCCTCCTCGAGGTGGACAGCGCCCTGGAAGAGGCCAAGGCCTTGGGGCTTCCCACCCTGCGCCTCCTCCACGGCAAGGGCACGGGGGCCCTCAGGCAGGCCATCCGCGAGGCCCTAAGGCGGGACAAACGGGTGGAAACCTTCGCTGACGCCCCTCCCCACGAGGGCGGGCACGGGGTCACGGTGGTGGTGCTGAAGAGCTAAGCACCCACGGACAAAGGCCGCTCCATCGGCCAAAGCCAAAGCGGCTTGCCCATGACCTCTTTGGGGCCCCCGTCGTGGTGCAAGCCACGACGGGGCACTTAGAAGGAGCGGCCTTCCAGGGCCTCTATGCGCCCTCGGATGACCGGGGGCAAAGGCGCAGGCCTGCCTCCTTCCAGCCAAACCTGAACCGTCTTGCCCCGGGCGGCCTCCTCCCCCCTGGCCAGGAGGAGGTACTCCATGTCAAAGCTGCTCCGCCCGATGCGCACCACCCGCACCCCCACCTCCACGGGATCCTCGAGGAGAATGGGCTTCAGGAAATCCACCTCCGCCCGGGCCAGGATGAAATGCCCCTTCTCCACCCAGTCCCTTTCCAATCTCTGGAAGTAGGCGGCGCGGGCCACCTCAAAGTAGGTGAGGTAGACCGCGTTGTTCACATGCCCCAGGGCATCCAGGTCGCGGAAGCGTACCTGTATGGGTACGGATACGGGAAAACCCTCCACGAAGCCAGAGTATACCAGGGCTGACCCGCGGGTCAGGTATAGTGGGGCCATGGAAACCACGTGGGACCTAACCCCCCTTTTCCCCGGCCTGGAAAGCCCCGAGTTCCAGGCAGCCTGGGAAGGCGTGAGGAAACGGATTGGCCAACTCAAGGAGCAGGTGGACCAACAAGCCCCTCTAAAGGAGGTCCTGGCCTCCCTGGACAACCTTTTGGAGGAATCCACTCCCCTTTGGGCCTACCTCTACGCCCGCTTCACCGCCGACACCGCCGACGAGGCCGCTTTGGCCAAGCTCTCCGAGCTGGAGGTGCTCTTTTTGGACTTCCAGCGCCTCAGGCCCCGCCTCACCCGCTACCTGGCCCTGCAGGACCCGGAGGAGGCAGGGCCTTACCGCATCCTGGTGGAGGAGGCCCGGGAGGAAGCCCTGCACATGATGCCCGAGGGGGAAGAAGTCCTGGCGGCGGAGCTATCCCTTTCCGGACGCCAGGCCTGGTCCAAGCTCCACGAGAACCTCACCAGCCAGATCACCGCGGTGGTGGACGGGGAGGAGTTGCCCATCACCCAGGTGCGGAACCTCTACTTCCGCCCCGAGGAGGAGGTGCGCAAGAAGGCCTACGAGGCAGAGCTTTTGGCCTGGGAGCGCCACGAGGTGCCCCTGGCCTACGCCCTGAACGGGGTGAAGGGGGAAGCGGGCATCTTGAACCGCAGGCGGGGCTACCGGGACGACCTCGAGCCCAGCCTGCACCGAAACCGCATCACCCGGAAAGCCCTCATGGCTCTCTTGGAAGCGGTGCGGGAAAACCTTCCCCTCTTCCACCGCTACTTCCTCCTGAAGGCCAAGGCCCTGGGCAAGGAGAGGCTGGACTGGTGGGACCTCTTCGCCCCCATCGGCCAGGGCCGGAAGTGGACCCTGGAGGAGGCCCGGCGCTTCATCGTGGAAAAGCTCGCCGCCTTCAGCGAAAACGCCGCCCACGTGGCGGAGGCAGCCTTCCAGGAGCGCTGGATGGATCTCCTGCCCCGCAAGGGCAAGATCGGCGGGGCTTACTGCATGGGAAGGGGCGGGGGCAAAAGCCTCATCCTGGCCAACTACGAGGAAAGCTTTGAGTCGGTTTCCACCCTGGCCCACGAGCTGGGCCACGCCTACCACAACTTCGCCCTGGCCCGGGTGCCCGCCAGCCTCCGGGAGGTGCCCATGACCCTGGCAGAGACCGCCAGCATCATGAACGAGACCCTGGTGGTGGAGGCAGCCCTTAAGGAAGCCTCCCCGGAAGAGGGAGTTCTGATCCTGGACGCCTACCTCCAGGGGGCGGCCCAGGTGGTGGTGGACATCTACAGCCGTTACCTCTTTGAGTCTTGGGTCTTTGAAAGGAGGAAGGCCCGGGAGCTTTCTCCTAGGGAGTTCAAGGAACTCATGCTGAAGGCCCAGAAGGAGGCCTACGGGGAGGTCCTTGCCACCCATCACCCCTACATGTGGGCGGTGAAGGGGCATTACTACGGCGCTGACTTCTACAACTACCCCTACACCTTCGGCCTCCTCTTCGGCCTAGCGGTCTACCAGGAGGCCAAGGAAGACCCTGCCTTCGCCCAACGCTACGAGGAGCTCCTGGCGGCTAGCGGCATGCACCCCGCCAAGGAGCTCGCCGCCCGCTTCGGCTTTGACCTGGAGAGCGTGGACTTCTGGCGCAAAGGGATGAGGGTGCTGGCGGAGAAGGTGGAGGAGCTGGAGAGGCGCCTGGCCTAAATACCCCGCCGTGGCCACAACGGGGTGCTCTTGACGCTTTCCTGACCTGGGGAAGCTACCTTGGGAGTCATGCGCCTCCTCGTCCTCTGCACCCACAACTCGGCCCGCAGCCAGATGGCCGAGGCCTGGCTTAAACACTTCGCCCAGGAGCTGGGGGTGGACCTCGAGGTCCACTCCGCGGGCACGGAAAAGACCTACGTGAAAGAGGAGGCCCAGCGGGCGATGGCCGAAGTGGGTCTCCCCCTGGAAGGGCACCGCTCCAAAACCCTCCTGGAGGTCCCCGACCCCTGGAACTTCCACCTGGTGCTCACCGTCTGCGACCAAGCCAAGGAGGCCTGCCCCGCTTACCCCGCACGTACCCTAAAACGCCACGTCTCCTTCCCCGACCCCACGGGGAAACCCCTGGAGGAATGGCGCCGGGTGCGGGACGCCCTGGGGCGGATGAGCCTCTTCCTGGTGCGAAACCTAAAGGAAGGCCAGGTACCCTCCGACGAGGCCCTGGCCCAGGCCGCTTGGGGCGCCTGAGCACCCCCTGGGGCTCGCTCCCTTCGCCTGGCGGAGGCCCTGGGTACCCTTTCGCCGGGGCCGCCATGCGGACAAAGTCCGCGTGGGGTGGTATAAGGCGGCACGAAGCGCCCTTGCGCCAAAGTTACCCCATAGGCAAGGGTCCGCTCGTCGTGCCCCTAATCCTCGGGGGGTACTTAAGTACCCGCACGCAAAGGTTGCCCCCCTGGTCAAGGCCAAAGTGGCGTGCTCATGGCCTCTTTGGGGCCCCCGTCGTGGCTTACGCCACGACGGGGTACTTAGGCCTTGTCCCCCACGTGGATGGCCGCTACCCCAAAGGTGAGGAGCTCGTAGCGCACAGAAAAGCCCGCTTCCTCCATGAGGGCCTTCAGGGCCTCAGGGGGAGGAAAGGCCTCCACGCTCTCGGGCAGGTAGCGGTAGGCGCCGAAATTTCCCGAGATGAGACCTCCCAAAAGAGGCAGGAACCTTTGGAAGTAAACCCGGTAGACCAGGCCGAAGGCCCCCTTGGGGGGCGGGGGGAACTCCAGGATCACCAGCCTGCCCCCCGGGGCCAGAACCCGGTGGAGCTCCCCCAGAGCCCTCCGGTAATCAGCAAAGTTGCGGAAGCCGAAAGCGATGGTGATGGCGTCAAAGGCGCCCTCGGGAAAGGGCAGGGCCAGGGCGTCGGCCTCGAGGAAGCGCACCGCAAGCCCCCTCTCCCGGGCCTTCTTGCGGGCAAGCTCCAGCATGGGGGGGGCGAAGTCCGCCCCCACCACCTCCGCCCCCGGAGCTGTTTGCTTCAGGAGAAGGGCCAGGTCCCCGGTGCCCGTGGCCAGGTCCAAAACGCGCCCGGGGCGCTTCTCCAAGGCCAGCCGCACCGCCCGGCGCCGCCACCTTAGGTCGGTCCCGAAGGAGAGGAAGCGGTTTAGGAGGTCGTACCGGGGAGCGATCTCCGAAAACATCCGCCGCACCTGCTTGGCCTTTTCCTCGGGCGAAAGCGCCACGGGGGCAGTCTAGCACCTTAGGGGGCGTTTGGCCCACGGGACTAGGGTACAATCGTGGGCGTGTTGAAGGACCATAGGCGCCTAGGGGTTCTGGTTCTTTTGGGGGGCGGGGTGCTCCTCCTCCTCTGGTACCTGGCCCCTTGGGCTGTACCCCACCGCCTTTTTGGGGGCGAGGGCGTCCTCCTCAACCCCTTCGGCCACCACCTCCCCCAGGGGGGCCTGCCCCCAGGCTATTCCGACGGCTGGCTTCGGCTGCTCTTCTACGCTTCCTTGGCCTGGCTCCTCCTGGCCCTCCTTGCCCCTTGGACCAAGGCCCCTACCCGGGGGCTCTACTGGGCAGGCTTTGCGGGCCTCCTCCTCTTCCTCCTCACCTACCTCCTCTTCCAAGCCAGCGTAGCCCAGGTGAACGCCGGAGCGGAAAGGCCCCTCCTCAGACGGTACAGCCTGGGGCTGGGAAGCTACGCCACCTTGGCCTTTGGCCTCTACCTCCTCCTCCTGGCCCGGGTCTTCTCCCCTGGGGGGCTGGCCTTCCTGGTGCGCAGGCGGGGCCTGGTGGTGCCGGTCTTCTCCCTCCTGCTGGCCTCCCTTCTGGGCGGGGTCATGGTGGCGGTGCTGAAGGAAAATCCCGGGGAGGCCGCCTCCTGGCGGGAAGCCGCCATGCTCAAGCTGGACCTCATCACCTACACCTACCAGCTCCTCTACAGCCCCCTGGTGAACCCTTCGGGCTTCCTGCAAAGCCTCCTCCTGGCCACGCCCCTGATCTTCACCGGCCTCTCGGTGGCCCTGGGCTTCCGTGGGGGGCTTTTCAACATTGGAGCCCCGGGGCAGCTCATCCTGGGGGCCATCGCCGCCATGCTGGTGGGGGTGTACCTGCCAGGGCCCAGGTGGCTGGTACTGCCCCTCGCCATCCTGGCCGCCGCTTTGGCCGGCGGGCTATGGGGTGCCCTGCCCGGTTGGCTCAAGGCCCGCTTCGGAGCCCATGAGGTCATCAACACCATCATGCTGAACTACATCGCTGCCAGCCTCTTCCTCTTCCTGATTTCCGCCAACGAGTACAAGTTTTTCGGGAATACCCTCTTCCTGCCCTTCAAGTACCCCGGCTACGAGGCCCGGAGCCACGAGATCCGCCCGGAAGCCCGCATCCCCCACTGGACCGACCTGGTGGCCCCCGGGGGGGAGCTTTCCTTCGCCCTGCCCCTGGCCCTCCTCCTGGGGCTTTTGGGCTACTTCCTGGTCCGGAGGAGCCTGGGCCATCGGGTGCTCTTTGGCCTCCTGGGGGTGGTGGCGGGCTACGTGCTGGGCGGCCTCCTGCCTGGGCCCGCGGTGGCCTTCGGCCCCGACCTCACCTCGGTAAGGCTCAACGGGGCCTTCCTCCTGGCCCTCTTCGCCCTCCTCTTCTTCCACTTCTACGTCTTCCGCACCGTAGGGGGGTACGAGCTAAGGGCCATGGGCCTGGCTCCCAAGGCGGCGGAGTACGGGGGGGTGCTGGCGGGGAGAAAGATGGTCCTCATCATGTTCCTGGCGGGGGCCCTGGCGGGCCTGGCCGCCACCCACTACGTGCTGGGCGGGGGAATTGACGAGTACCGCCTGAAGCAGTCCCTGCCCTACTCCGTGGGCTTTGACGGCATCGCCGTGGCCCTCATGGGCCAGAACACCCCCTTGGGGGTGGGCCTCGCCGCCTGGCTTTTCGGCATCCTCCTTACGGGAGGATTGCAGGTGAACCTGCAGCTTGGCATCAGCCGGGAGCTGGTGGCGGTTTTGCAGGCCCTGGTGGTCCTCTTCATCGCCGCCGGGGGCTTTTTGCCCCGCTACTTCACCGACCCCCTGCGGGCGGCGGAGGTGGAGCTCAAGGAGGAAGCCCGCAAGCGGGAAGCCGAGGAAGCGAAGGAGGCGAGATGAACCTGGACACGGCTTTTCTTGCGGCCCTTCTTCTCTCCACCCTGCGGCAGACCACGCCCCTCCTCTTCACCGCCTTGGGGGGCATGTTCTCCGAGCGGAGCGGGGTGGTGAACATCGCCTTGGAGGGCATCATCCTCTTCGGGGCCCTCACGGCGGCGGTGGTGGTGGAGCGGTTTGAGGCGGCGTTAGGCCCTGGGCCCCACCCCTGGCTCCCCTGGATGGGGGTCCTGAGCGCCATGACGGTGGGAGGGCTGGTGGCCCTGGTGCATGCGGTGGTCTCCATCCGGTACCGGGCCGACCAGATCATCAGCGCCACCGCCATCAACCTCCTGGCCCTGGGGGCTCCCAGCCTGGTCCTCACCTACTTCTACGGCAACGCCACCAGCTCCAAGGAGGTGGTGAACCGCCTCCCGCTTTGGGGGCCCGAGGGGTTCGCCCTTTCCCCCTTGGTCTACCTGGCCTTCCTCCTGGTGCCCCTGTCTTGGTGGGTCCTCTTCAAGACCCCCTTCGGCCTGCGCCTCCGGGCGGTGGGCGAGCACCCCGAGGCCGCCGACACCCTGGGGGTGAACGTCTACCGCATGCGCTACGTGGGGGTGGTTCTCTCCGGGATCCTGGCGGGTTTGGCCGGGGCCTACCTGGCCATCGGCTTCCTCAACCAGTTTGTGCGGGGGATGTCCGCGGGGCTGGGCTTCATCGCCCTGGCCGCCATGATCTTCGGCAAGTGGCACCCCTTGGGCATTCTCTTCTCCACCCTGCTCTTTGGGTTCGCCAGCGCCCTGGCCATCCAGCTCCAGGGCACGGAGATCCTGCCCGCCGTTCTGGTGCAGGCCTTCCCCTACGTGGTCACGGTGCTGGTCCTGGCGGGCCTCATCGGCAGGAGCCGGCCCCCGGCGGCGGTGGGCAAGCCCTACGAGAAGTAGCCTTCATTCCAGGACTACCCGGAGCCGGCCCAGGCGGTAGGCGAGGGTCAGGGTGCTTCCGTCCCGGAAACGGAGGCGCACCCCACCCCTTTCCAAAACAAAGCCCGCAAGCGCCTCCGCCCCCTCCCCCTGGGCGAAGCGGGCGAAGGCGTCTTGGCGCAGGTAGAGGAAGCCTGCCTCGAGGAAGACCTGGGCCTCCGTGCCCTGGCGGTTCAGCGCCACCCGCTGCACCCTCTTGGCGAAGGCCTGGGCTTGGTTCACGGGGTGAAGGTCTCCTCCGAGGGGCGGCCGTAAAGGCCCTTTCCGTAGTAGAGGAGGGAAAGGCCGGGCTTGGGCCTGCCCTTCTCGTCCAAGAAAGCCTCCTCCTCCCACACCGCCACCACCTTGCCCACGAAGAGGTCGTGGTCGCCGAAGGTGCGCACCTCGAGGAGCTCCAGCTCGTAAGCGGCGTAAGCCCCCTCGAGGACGGGCACCCCGGTGCGCCCCAGGAAGTGGGGCACCCGCCCCTTGTCCACCTCCCGGCCCGAGACGCTCCCCAGCCACTGCACCAAAGCCGCCTGGGCGTGGGGGTGGAAGCTTACGGCAAAGCGGCGGGCCTCCAGAAGAAGCCCGTGGGTGAAGCGTTTCGGGCTCAAGGCCACCCCGAAGAGGGGCGGGTTGGCGGAAAGGCCGGTGTTCCACACCGCGGGGCAGAAGTTCACCCGCTCCCCAAGGCGCACCCCCACCACCGCGGGGACCCCGGGGTAGTAGTGGTAAAAGGCGGGCAGGGGGCCTTGGACGGGATAGGATCTCATTGGAGCTCCTCCTTACGCACCTCCAGGGTCTTGCCCTCCTCCAGGTAGAGCTCCACCGTGCCCTTCAGGGGGTTCAGCTTCTGCACCTTGCCGCAGACCCCCTCCTTGGTGCACACCCGGGCGTTCTTGCGGGGGAGCTCGGCCAGGAGTTCCTGGTACACGGGGTGCTCGTAGGCCAGGCAGCACAGCAGCCTGCCGCAGGGGCCGGAGATCTTTTCCGGGTTCAAAGGCAGTTGCTGGTCCCGGGCCAGCTTGATGGAAACCTGGGCGAAGCCTTGAAGCCAGGTGGAGCAGCAGGACTCCATCCCACAGGCTCCCAGGGTCCCCAAATAGGCGGCCTCCTCCCGGGGGCCTTCAGCCAAAAACTCCACCCGCACGTCAAAGCGCCCCGCCAGCTCCCGGCTGAAGCGCTTCAGGTCCACCCGTTCCTGGGCGGCGTAGTGCACCAGGAGGTGGCGGCCATCCAGGGTGAGGTCGCACCCCAAGACCTTGGCCTCCACCCCCTCCTCCCGCAGACGGGCCCGCAGGTAGAAGAGGGCCTCCTCCGCCCGGGTCCGAAGCCGCACCGCCAGGTCCAGGTCTTCTTTGGTGGCCAGGCGCACCACCTCCCCGGCCTCCTTGGCCTTGGTGGGGGGAGTGCGCACCTTGCCCAGCTCCAGACCCCTTCCCGTGCGCACCACCACGTAGGCCTCCAGGGGCGGGGGCTCCCCCTGGAAGCGGAAGTAGCGGAGCAGGGGGGTGCGGAAGCGGACGCCCACGGTCATGCTTCTAAGTCTAAGACCAGGCGGGCCAGGACCAGGTCCGGGCTCACATACCGCTCCAGGGCCTCCCGGGCGGCCTCGAGGGCCAAAAGCGCCCCCGGAGCATGGCGGAGAAGAGCGTAGAGGGCGAAAAACCCCTCCTCCTCGGCGAGGAGTTCCCTTAGGAGGACCAAGCGCTCCAGGGGAGGGGCCTGGAGGAGCGAGCGGGCCTTCTCCATGCGGACCCGGAAGAGGGTGGGGTCCGCCAGGGCCCGCTTGAGCCGCCCCGGAGCCCCGGCGGCGTAGGCCAAAAGCGCCTCGTCCTGGGTGAGGAGGCGGAGCTTTTCCTCGGGCACCGGCCCGAAGGAGACCTCCAGGGCCCGGCTGGCCAAGGTGGGCAGGAGGGTGTCCCGGCTCGGGGCCACCAGGACGATGCGCCCGTAGGAAGGGGGCTCCTCCAGGAGCTTCAGCAGGGCGTTGGCCGCGGTCTCGGTCAGGAGATGGGCGGAGTCCAGGATGGCCACCTTCACCCGCTCCCGGGGATGGGTGGCGAAGAAGGCGAAAAGCGGCTCCACTTCTTCCAAACGCACCTCCTTCTCCCCCCGGAGGCCCTTGCCCTGGGGGCCGATCTCCAGTACGTCCGGGTGCTCCGCCAACGGGGGGGGAGGGAAACCCCGGTTGAGCCCCAAGGCGTACCAGCGGGCCACGGTCCGCCTACCCACCCCCTCGGGCCCAGAGAAGAGCAAGGTGGCGGCTGAAAGGCGGGGCAGGAGCTCCAAAACCGCCTCGTGGCCGATTATTCCCCAAGGGTCAGCCGGGTGTAGAGCCACTCGGGGAACCCCTCCTCCCGCAGGCGGCGGGCCACCTTCTCCAAGTCATAGCCCACGCGAAAAAAGGCGATCCGCTCCTCCTCCCAAAGGGCGAAGGCCGCCCCCGGCACCCCATCCCGGGGCTGGCCCACGGAGCCGGGGTTGACCAGGGCCCTCACCGCCGGGGGCAGGATGAGCTCCCCCCCCTCGGCAAAGCGCTGGTAGCGCACCCAAGGCCGGGGGCCGGAAAGCTCCAAAAAGGCCCCCGCCAGATGGGTGTGCCCATGGAAGGCGAGCCGGGCCTCGGTACAGGCGAAGCCCTGACGGGCGGGCTCCAGGTCGTCCAGGTACTCCATGGGGTCGCAGGGGGATCCGTGAACCAGAAGGGTCCCCTCCACCTCCCTCCGCCAGGGCCAGGAGGCCAGGTACTCTAGGTGCGCCCGGGAAAGGCGCGCCCGCTGCCAGGCCAGGATCTCCAGCACCGCCCCCTCCTTGGGCAAGGCCTCCAGAGCCAAAAGCCAGGCGTCGTGGTTGCCCAAGACGCCCTCCGCCCCCACCTCCATGAGCCAGTCCAGCACCCGGTCCCCGTCGGGGTAGTAGCCCACCGCGTCCCCCAGGAAAAGCACCCGGTCAAAAGGGGGTGTGGCCTGGAGAACGGCCTCCAGGGCGGGCCAGTTCCCGTGGATGTCCGAGAGGACCAGGTAGCGCACGGGGCTTAGGATACCATGAGAACATGACCGCGGACCTGTTGGAGCAGCTTTCCCAGGACCTCGAGGTCCTCTCCCAGCACCTCCGGGCAGGCCTGGACGAGTTCGGCACCCTCTACGGCTACCTGGAGGGGCAAAGGGGTGGGGGCACCCTCCTCCTCCACGCCCCCTACGGGGAGGCCCTCCCCGTGCTCCAGGCCCTGAACGGCCTGGCCTTCCGGGGGCGCATCCTCCTGGCCCTGGACACCTCCTACCTCTCCCCCACCCTGGAGGGCATGCCCCTCTCGGGGCCGGCGCAGGCCCCCCTGCTCCACCTCCTGAAACGGGTCCGCCCAGACCGCCTTCTCCTGGCCTTCCCGGGAAAGGGGCTTGGGCTTTTCTACCCCGGGGGCAAGGAGACCCAGGAAGGCTGGCAACCCCTGGAAGCTTCCGGCGAGCCCTTGCGCCTCCAGGTGGAAGCCCCCACGGGCCTGCGCTACGGGGAGGTACGGTGGTACGAACCTTGGGAAACGCCTCCCCTTGCAGTGGACCTACCTGTAGGGGAAGGCCCCTACTGGGGCTCGGTGGGGCGGAGCTTGGGTATTCCCACCTACGGGGTGGGGCTGGTAGACTTGAGGGCAAGCCTGGAGGCTATCCTGCGCCTCTGGTAAAGGGAGGGAGAATATGGTCTACATCGCGCTGTTTGCCTTGGGAGCGGCCCTGGTAACCTTGCTCTTCTACCTGATCCTGAACCCCCGCGTCCTTACCACCGAAGGGGAAACCTTTGACCTGCGCTTCATCCTCTTCATGCTGGCCCTGATCATCCTCTCCGCCTCCACCGTGGCCCTGATGCTCATCTTGGGCCGCATGTACCACCTGCTCTAGGCCTAAGTACCCGCACGCAAAGGTTGCCCCATCGGCCAAGGCCAAAGCAGCGTGCTCATGGCCTCCTTGGGGCCCCCCCCCCCCCCCCNAGTTCCCCCTGGAGGTAGCGCAGGTCTTTCTCCAGGTGGCGTCGGGTGGCCTCGAGGACCGGCAGGAACTCCTGGGGAAACTCATGTTGCAGGTGGGCCATACAGACCAGAAGGCCTTCCACCATGGCCTTCTCTTGCGCCCGCCGCCTCTTGCCGCCGCGGAGAGCGCTTCTTGCCAGGTGCTCCAGCCGCCGCACCACGCACACCCGGGGCTCCCCCCCCACCCCGGCGCAGGGAAGCCCTTCCGCCCCCCCGCAGGCGGCGTAGGCTGTGGGGTAAAGCGGGGCCAACTCCGGATGCCCCAGAAGCGCTGGTCCCAAAGGACCCGCATGGGCCGCAGCCAGGCGCAGGTAAAGCGCATGGCGAGCCCGGCGGACCTCCACTTCCATAGCCCCATCCTAGGGAGGAGGCGCCGGGACAAATGCCCCAAACGCTCCCTCAGGAGGCGATCTGAAAGGGGGACCGCAGGCCCGCCAGGGCGATGGCCCGCGCCTCCTCCGGGGCCCAGGAGAGGGCCAATACCCCCCGGTAGGCCCTGAGGGCCCGCTCCCGTTGTCCGTCCATGTCCAAGAGCTGCCCCAAGCGGGCCAGCACGTACCCCGGAAGGTAGC
The DNA here is from genome assembly GCF_021462525.1 of Thermus caliditerrae. Taxonomy (GTDB): domain Bacteria; phylum Deinococcota; class Deinococci; order Deinococcales; family Thermaceae; genus Thermus; species Thermus caliditerrae. The sequence goes on from NZ_JAKEDT010000002.1 coordinate 112,578, forward strand.
CGGGGTGCTGGAAGTCCATGCGGAAGACCTCCTCCATGAGCTTCAGGGCCTCCTGCCACTCCCCGGCGGCCAGGTAGACCTGGGCCGCCAGGTAGAGGGCCTCGGGGCTTCCCACCCCGAAAAGCCCCTCCAGAAGGCCAGCCCAATCGTCCTCCTCCCTGAGCTGCCAGGCCCGATCCAAAAGGGCCCTTTGGCGCTCCTCCTCCGTGGGCTCGTGGGCCTTGGGCCGGGCCTCGGGGAAGCGCTCGGCCAAAAAGAGGTAGTCCAGGAGGTCAGCCACCACCGCCCCCTCCTGGGGCAGGGCCTCCGCCACCTTGGCCATGCGCCGGGCGCGGAAGCCGGTGGCCGGCCCCTCTCCAAAGGCCTGGGCAAAGCCCTCATAGACCTCCCGCAAACGGCCCAAGAAGGTTTCCGAGCCCAGGGCCTCGGGGGTGAGGGGGGTCTTGAGGAAGTCCAGAAGGGCCTCGTCAAAGGCCCGCATCCCCTCCAGATGGGAAGCCCCCAGGGGGTGCTGGGCCAGGACCTCGCGGAAAGCCTCAGCTTCCCCCTTCAGATGGGCCTCTTCGTCCAGGGGCACCACGGGGATGCCCTTGGCCTCCGCCCAGGGCAGGAGGTGGAAGAGGAGGGGATCCTCCTCCCGCCAAAGCCCTTCTCGCAAGGCCTCCTCCGAGTGGGAGGCCAGGTAGAGGACGGGGGGCTCGGCTTCCTCCAAGAGGGCCAGGACCGTGGCGGCGTTGTAGCGTGGATGCAGGATGTGGAAGGGCCCGAGGGAAGGTAGAAGCAACATCCTCACCATCTTAGACCTCAGGGAGCGGAACTACCGCCTGGCGGTGGTGAACGGCTGGCTGGTGTGGCTGGGGGACACGTTTTTGAACCCCAACATCGTCCTCGCCGGCTTCGCCGCCAAGCTGGGAGCCCCAGGGGCCCTGATTGGCCTCCTGCCCGCCCTCCTTCAGGCCGGGGGCATGATCCCCCAGGCCTTCTTGGCCCCCTATGTGGCCCGCTTTCCCCGCAAGATCGTGCTCTACCGCCGGGTGGCCGCCCTCAGGCTTTCCGGGGTGGTGCTCATGGCCCTTTCCGCCTTTGTGCTGGGGCCTTGGCCCCACCTCCTCTTCCCGGGCTTCCTCCTGGGCCTTCTCCTCAACGCCCTCTTCACCGGGGTTTCCAGCCTTCCCTTCTGGGAGGTGGTGGCCAAGACCATCCCCCAAGAGCGGCGGGCTGCCCTCTTCTCCGCCCGCAATCTGGTGGGGGGGCTCCTGGCCTTTCTGACGGGCTTCCTGGTGCGGGAGGTCCTGGCCCTGCCTCTTCCCTTCCCCCTTCCCTACGCCCTCCTCTTCGCTCTGGGGGCTCTGGCTTTCGGTACGGGCTGGTACCTTTTCGGCCTCACACAAGAGCCGGAGGAACCCCCGAAGGAGGAGCGGCTGGACCTCCGCCTGCCCCTAAGGAGCCCAGGCTTCCGCCGCTACCTGCGGGTGCGGGTCCTCCTGGGGCTGGCGGGGATGGCCGAGCCCTTCTACGCCGTCTACGCCGTGCGGGCCCTGGGGCAACGGGAAGAACTGGGACTTTACCTCTCCCTTTACGCCCTGTCCTTCACCCTCTCCAACCTGCTTTGGGCCAGGTTGGCGGAGCGGGGTTCCAAGAGGGTGCTCCAGGCAGGGGCCCTCCTGGCCCTCCTCGCTCCCCTTTTAGCCCTCTTCCTACCCCCTTCCCTGTTCGGCCTGGTCTTCCTCCTCCAGGGAGCCTACCTGGCCGCCGTGGGTCTCGCCACCACCACCTACCTCCTGAACCTGGCCCCGGCGGAGGAACGGGGCGCCTTCATCGGCCTGGCCAACACCGTGGCTGGAGTCTTCGCCTTCGCCACGGTGCTGGGGGGCTGGGTGGCGGACGGGCTGGGCTACCGCGCCCTTTTTGGGCTGGCAGCGGCCCTTTATGCCCTGGCCCTCTACGCGGGGCGGAAGCTGCCCCAGGGAGGCTAGAGGGGGTATAGTGAGGAGCATGACGGTTTACCTGCCGGACGGGAAAGCCCTCGAGGTCCCCGAGGGCGCCACTGCTTGGGACGTGGCCCAAGCCATCGGCCCGGGCCTGGCTAAGGCGGCGGTGGGGGCTTTGGTGGACGGCGAACTCTACGACCTCCTCAAAGCCCTGCCCGCGGGGGCCCAGGTGCGCATCCTCACCGAAAAGGACCCCGAGTACCAGCTCCTTTTCCGCCACACCCTGGCCCACGTCTTGGCCCAGGCGGTGAAGGAGTTCTTCGCCGAAAAGGGCCACGACCCGGAAAGCGTGAGGCTAGGGGTGGGTCCGGTGATCGAGAAGGGCTTCTACTACGACATCGACGCCCCCGAGCCCATCTCCGACGAGGACCTCCCCGCCATAGAGGAAAAGATGCGGGCCATCATCGCCAAAGACCTCCCCTTACGCCGCTACGTGGTGCCCCGGGAGGCAGCCCTGGCCCGCTACCAGGGCAAGGACCCCTACAAGACCGAGCTCATCCTGGACCTGCCCGAGGACGAGGAGATCAGCTTCTACCAGCAGGGGGACGAGGCCTACGGCTTCACCGACCTCTGCCGCGGACCCCACGTGCCCTCCACGGGCCGCATCCCCCCCCACTTCAAGCTCACCCACGTGGCCGGGGCCTACTGGCGGGGGGACGAGAAACGGCCCATGCTCCAGCGGGTCTACGGGGTGGCCTTCCGCACCGCCGAGGAGCTTAAGGAATACCTCTGGCAGCTGGAGGAGGCCAAAAGGCGCGACCACCGCCGCCTGGGGCGGGAGCTGGAGCTTTTCCTGATAGACCCCATGGTGGGCAAGGGTCTGGTGCTCTGGCTCCCCAAGGGGAACGTGATCCGCGAGGAGCTCATCGCCTTCATGCGGGAGGAGCAGATCAGGCGGGGCTACCAGCTGGTCACCACCCCCCACATCGGCAGCCTGGAGCTTTACCGGACCAGCGGCCACTACCCCTACTACGCGGAAAGCCAGTTCCCCCCCATAAGCTTTAAGGAGCGGGGGGAGGAGGAAGAATACCTTCTCAAGCCCATGAACTGCCCCCACCACATCCGCATCTACGCCTTCAAGCGCCGCTCCTACCGCGAGCTTCCCCTGAGGATCGCCGAGTTCGGCACCGTCTACCGCTACGAGAAGGCGGGGGAGCTTCTGGGCCTCACCCGGGTGCGGGGCTTCACCCAGGACGACGCCCACCTCTTCTGCACCCCAGAGCAGGTGAAGGCGGAGTTCTTGGGGGTCTTGGACCTGGTGCTGAAGGTCTTCGCCACCTTGGGCCTCAAGGACTTCCGCGCCCGCATCGGCACCCGGGATCCCAAAAGCGACAAGTACGTGGGGGACGAAGCCAAGTGGGCCTTGGCGGAAAGGCAGATTGAGGAGGCGGCCCTGGAAGCTGGCCTGCACTACACGGTGGAGGAGGGGGACGCCGCCTTCTACGGCCCCAAGCTGGACTTCGTGGTCAAGGACGCCCTGGGGCGGGAATGGCAGCTCGGCACCATCCAGGTGGACTACAACCTCCCCGAGCGCTTCGGCCTCACCTATGTGGGGCCAGATGGGGCCGAACACCGCCCCGTCATGATCCACCGCGCCCCCTTCGGCTCCTTGGAGCGCTTCATCGGCATCCTCATCGAGCACTTCGCCGGGGACTTCCCCCTGTGGCTCGCCCCGGTGCAGGTGGTGGTGGTGCCGGTTTCGGAGAAGCAGGAAGACTACGCCCAGGAGGTAACGCAGCGGCTCAAGGAGGCGGGCCTGCGCGCCGAGGCCGACCTCCGCCCCGAGCGCATGCAGGCCCGGATCCGGGACGCGGAGGTGCAGAAGGTGCCCTACGTCCTGGTGGTGGGGGAAAAGGAAAAGGCCGAAGGCAGCGTGAGCGTCCGGCGCCGGCACCGGGGGAACCTGGGGGCCATGCCCCTGGCCAGCTTCCTCGAGGCCGCCCTCAAGGAGTACCGGGAACGCCTCCTGGAACCCCTCTTCTGATGCGGGCCCGCTCCACCCTCTTCACCCTTTTCCTGGAGTACGCCTACCCGGAGAGGCAGGCCCGGGTGCGGGACCTCGTGGCCATGATGGAGGCGCTGGGTTTCTCCGAGGCCGCGGTGCGGGCCGCCCTCTCCCGGAGCGCCAAGAGGGGCTGGGTAGTCCCGGAGCGCGTGGGGCGCACCACCTACTACGCCCTCTCCGACCGGGTCTATTGGCAGGTGCGCCAGGTGCGGAGGCGCCTGTACGAGGCCCCGCCTCCTTGGGATGGCCGCTTCCTCTTGGTCCTGCTGGAAGGGCCGAGGGAGCGGGGAGAACGGGAGCGCTTCCGGCGGGAGATGGCCCTCTTGGGCTACGGGAACCTGCAAAGCGGGGTCTACCTGGGAGCGGGGGTGGACCTCGAGGCCACCCGGGAGCTCCTCTCCTTCTACGGCCTTTCAGCCACCCTGTTCCAGGGAGCCCACCTGGGGGCTAAGGAGGAGGTCCTCCGGGCCTTCCCCCTGGAACAAGCCGAGGCCCAATACCAAGCGCTCTTCCCCCAAGAGGTGCCGCAAGGCCCCCTTTCGGCCTTCCAAGCCCTCACCCGCTTGGTGCACGCCATGCGCAAGGTGCTCTTCCTGGATCCCCTACTGCCCCCAGAACTCCTGCCCCCCGGCTACGCGGGGCTGGCCGCCCGCCGGGAATTCCAGCGGCTCCGCGAGGCCTTGTACCAACGGGCCGAGCCCTTCTTAAAGGAGCTTGCCCTTCCCCTTTCAGCCCTCTCACCCAAGGCCGGGTAAGCTTGGGGGCATGAGGCGACCCCTTCTGGCCGCCCTGATCTTCGGCACCCTGGCCCAGGCCCAGGTGGCCATCCCCTTCTGGCACACCGCAGGCCCCCCAGGGGATGCGGTCTTGGAGGAGGCCATCCGGAGCTTCAACCAGAACCAGCGGACCTACCGCATTGAGGCCCGCTATGTGGGCGACTACCGGGAAGCGGGGGTAAAGCTCCTCGCCGCCCTGCGCTCCGGCGGGGCTCCGGTGCTCTTCCACGGGGAGCTTTCCTTCCTGCCCCGCCTGGCCCAAGAGGGCGCCGCCATCCCCCTGGACCCTTACCTCAACGGCCTGCCCAAGGACCTCTACCCGGAGATGCTCCGCGCCACCCAGGTCAAAGGGAAGACCTTTGGCCTTCCCCTGGGGCTTTCCGTGCCCGCCCTCTACTACAACAAAGACGCCTTCCGGGCCAAGGGCTTGAAGCCGCCCAGGACCTGGGCCGAGGTGGAGGAGGCCGCGGGGAAACTCACCAGCCGCACCGCCAAGGGCCTGGTGGTGGCCACCGACATCTGGAGCTTCAACGCCATCGTCATGAGCCTGGGCGGGAGCCTGGTGAGGGACGGCTTGCCCGCCTTCACCTCCAAGGAGGTGGTGGAAGCCTTGGAGATGCTCCACCGCATGGTGCAGAAGGGGCACGCCCAGGCCCGGAATCTGGCGGAAGCCCAGTTCGCCGTGGCCGATTTCCTGCGCACTAAGGCCTTCATGGGCCTGGGCCCCACCACCGCCCTCCCCGTGGTGCTCGCCCAGACCTCCCTGCCTTTCCAGGTGGGCATGGCCCCCGTGCCCCGGCGGGAAGGGGGCGCGGTGCCCCTCTCGGGGGCGGCCCTGGCGGTCTTACGGGGGGCAAGCCCGGAGCAGACCCGGGGGGCGGTGGCCTTTTGGCTCCACTTCCTCGAGCCCAAGCGCCAGGCGGAGTGGGTGCGCACCACCTGGTACCTGCCCCTCCGGAGGGAGGCGGAGCGGGAGCTTGGGGACTTCCTGAAAGACCCCGAGCGGCAGGTGGTCTTCACCCAAGCGGAGCTGGGCCGCCCCTGGAGCCAAGACCCAGAGATGGTGGTCTGGTATGGCTTCCTGGAGGAAGCCCTGGAAAGGAGTCTGAAGCAAGGGGTGAGGCCCCAGTTGGCTCTGGAGGAGGCTCAAAAAAAGGCCATGGCGGTAGAGCGGCGGTAGGTCCTTGAAGGGTCCCTGACCGGGCAGGTGGTAAAATCCGCCCCATGAGAAAGCTTTGGCCCCTCGCCTTCTTTCTGGTCACCGCCCTGGCCCAGACGGACGTTTCCTTCTGGCACTCCATGGACGGCCCTGCGGGGCGGCTCCTTTCCGCCTTTGCCCAGGAGTTCAACGCCAGACAAGCCCAGTACCGGGTGTCGCCCCAGTACGTAGGGGACTATCGGGATGCGGAAACCAAGCTGGTGGCCGCCCTGCGCACCGGGGCTCAGCCCGTCCTCTTCCAGGCAGAAATCTCCTTCTTCCCCCGGCTGGTGGGGGAAGGCCGCGCCCTGCCCCTGGACCCCTACTTGAACCTGGAAAAGGCCTTCGTGGAGGACCTCTTTGAGCCCGCCTGGAACTACGGGGTGATGGAAAGCAGGCGCTACGGCCTTCCCCTGAACACCTCCACCCCTGTCCTCTTCTACAACCTGGACGCCTTCCGGGCCAAGGGGCTCAAGGCGCCAAGGAACTGGAAGGAGTTTGAGGAGGTGGCCAAAGCCCTCACCTCCCGTCAGGCCAAGGGCTTCATCTTCGTGACCGATCCCCAGGCCTGGCTCTTTGAGGCCATGGTTACCAGCCGCGGCGGGAACCTGGTGCGGGAGGGCAAGCCCAACTTCACCTCCAAGGAGGCCCTCGAGGCCCTGGAAACCCTCCAGCGCCTGAACCGGGCCGGAGCCCTCTCCGTGCGCAGCATGGCCGAGTCCACCTTCGCTCAGCTGGACTTCGTGCGCACCAAGGGGATGATGGTCATGGCCTCCATTGCCAACTGGCCCGCCGCGGAAAATTTCTCCTTCGCCTTCACCCTGGGGGTGGCCCCTGTGCCCCGGGAACCCGGAGGCAAGGTGCCCATGGGCGGGGCCCAGCTGGTGGTCCTGAAAGGGGCCTCGGAAGCCCAGGTGCGGGGGGCCTTGGAGTTCTGGCGCTACCTCATGGAGCCCCAAAACGGGGCCCGCTGGGTGCAGGCCAGCTACTACGTGCCCGTGCGCAAATCGGCCATCCCCCTCCTGGAGGGCTTCTACCGGGAAAACCCCTTCCGCAAGGTGGCCTTCGAGCAGATCGCCCAGGCCCAGGAGCGCCCCCGCGTGCCCCAGTTCAGCGCCTGGGCTGGTATCTTAGCGGAAGCTTTGGAAAAGAGCCTCAAAGGGGGCGTGCCGCCGCAGAAAGCCCTGGAGGAGGCCCAGCGTAAAGCTGAGGCCACGCGCTGAGGCCCTAGAATGGCAGGGATGCGTCTGAGCTTTAGCCCCTTCAACGCTGGGATGGGCTACGAGGAGGCCTTCCGCCTGGCGGCGGAGCTGGGGTTGGACCTGGAGGTACCCTACGACTTGCACGAGGCCCTGGCCCTTCCCGATGCCAAGGCCTTGCGGGCCACGGGGGAAGCCTTGGGGGTGGGGTTCACCCTGCACCTCCCCTTCGTGGAGATGAACCCGGCCAGCCTCATCCCCAGCGTGCGGGCCCTTTCCGAGGAACGCCTCAAGCGATCCTTAGAGTTCGGCGAGGCCCTGGGGGCCAAGGTAGGGGTGCTCCACACCGGCCAGGTGCCGGTGCGTCACCCCCTGGCCCTGGACCTGGCCCGGGAAGCCTTGGAAAAAACCCTCTCCGCTCTCCTCCCCCTCCCTTTCCCCGTCGCCCTGGAAAACCTGGCCCTAGCCGAGGAAGACCTCCTCCGAGGTCCCGAGGAGCTCAAGGCCCTTCTGGAACGCTTCCCCCAGTACGGCTTCTGCCTGGACGTGGGCCATGCGCTGGTGGAACTCGGCCCTCGAGGGCCCCTCCTCTACTGGGAGGCCCTGGGGGACAGGCTTCTCCACCTTCACCTGCACGACAACCACGGCAAGCGGGATGACCACCTCCCCGTGGGTAGCGGGGCCGTTCCCTGGGAGAAGTTTGCCCCCCGGCTTGCAGGCTTCACCGGGACAGCGGCCCTGGAAGTGGGCGGAGGCAGCCAGGGGGTGCGGCAGAGCCTCGCCCGCCTGAAGGCCTTTCCTGTCCGCTGAGCCAGCACCCCTGAGGGACATCTGTCCTTGCCGGGGGGCCTTTATAGTAGTGGGGTGGGGGTTTGTACCCCTCTTCACAAAGGGAGGCAGAATGGTTGTAGACCGGATTGAGGTGTACTTGGACGGGGCAACGGAGCCCCTGGCGGTGCTGAAGGAACCCCCCTACCGTCTGAACCTGGACACGCGGAAGCTCCCCGATGGGGAACACACCCTGAGGATCGTCACCCACTTCCGCGGGGGAGGCCAAGAGCTACGCGAGATCCCCTTCACGGTGAACAACTACCCCGATGTTCTCGTGTTGGGTGTGGATGAGGGGAGCGAGGTTTCCGGCAACGTGGAGCTTCGCCTGAGCGTGGGCGAGCCCGAGCTGCCCGTGGAGCCGGTGCGCTTCAACCCCATTTGGTACGTGGTGGCCTCGGTGGTGGTCCTGGGCGGCATCTGGGGCTACTTCGCCCTGAGCCCAGCCACAGAGAAGATCGTGGCCCAAGTGGCCCCTCCTGCCCAGGAAACCCAGGCCCACGGCGGCCAGGCGACCCCTGCAGGCAACGTGGACCAGGCCTTGATGGAAAAGGGTAAGTCCCTCTACGAGGCCAACTGCGCCGCTTGCCACCAAGCTGGCGGCCAGGGCATGCCTCCGGCCTTCCCCGCCCTGGCGGGCAACGCCAACCTGAAAGACGCCCAGATGATCCTGAACGTGGTCAAAAACGGGCGCGGCGCTATGCCTGCGGTGGGCGCGGCCTTCTCGGACGAGGACCTGAAGGCCGTGGCCACCTACATCCGCAACAGCTTCGGCAACAGCTTCGGCCCGGTGGAATAGGGGGTAGCATGTACCGTAACGACCCCATCGTTCCCACCTTCGCCCTCATCTTCGCCGCTGGACTCTTCTACATGGCCTACCTGGACGGGATCCACATTGCCCGCCTCCTGGGCCACACGCCCGAGGAGCTCTCCGTAGGCCAGATCGGCCTCATGGCCTTCGGCGCTGTCCTACTCCTTTATGGCCTCATCGGCCTTGTTTCCTACTGGCTGGAAGGGCTGGAGCTCCGTCCTGGCCGCCACTTCCCCACCCCCTCCACCACACCTGTGGTGGTGGGCGTCCTTTTGGTCCTCCTCCTCACGGCCCTTTCTGGGTTCTTCGTCCGGCTCATCGGTTACTCGGCCCAGACCGGCCACAACCCCACCTGGCTCCAAGGCGCGGTCTTCGGGGCCATCAGCCTGGTGGTGGCGGCCCTTCTCGGCATCTACAAAAAGTTCTTCGGCCGCGATGAAGCCATCACCGAGGAGGAGAAGAGCCACTTCCCCTGGTAAGAGGTGAAGCATGGACGAACGCGAGCTTCGCTTACGCACCTCCCGCAGGCGGCTCTTCTTAAAGACCGCCATCGGCACGGGTATCGGCCTCTCCCTGGTCTCCGCCTTCTACGTGGGAGCGAGCCTCCGCCCCAAAGCTGAGGTTACTCCGGAAAAAGAACCCTTGAAGCCAGGTGATATCCTGGTCTACGCCCAAGGGGGAGGCGAGCCCAAGCCCATCCGCCTCGAGGAGCTGAAACCCGGAGACCCCTTCGTCCTGGCCTACCCCATGGACCCCAAGACCAAGGTGGTGAAGAGCGGCGAGGCCAAGAACACCGTTCTGGTGGCCCGCTACGCTCCAGAGGAGCTTTCCCCGGAGGTGGCCCAGCACGCGGTGGAAGGGGTCGTGGCCTACTCCGCGGTCTGCACCCACCTGGGCTGCATCGTGAGCCAGTGGGTGGCGGACAAGAAGGCAGGCCTTTGCCCCTGCCACGGGGGGACTTTTGAGTTCGCCCAGGGGGCCCGGGTCATCGCAGGCCCTCCGCCCCGGCCCGTGCCCCAGCTTCCCCTGAAGGTAGAGGGGGGTGTGCTGGTAGCCGCCGGGGAGTTCCTGGGCGAGGTGGGCGTCAAGGCTGAGGGCGGTCACTGCCACCATGAGCACGTCTAGGAGGAGCACATGTACAAGTGGCTTGACGAACGCCTAGACCTCACCGGCCTTTACCAGAAGGTCCTGCGCAAGGCCTTCCCCGTGCACCATTCCTTCTTCCTGGGGGAGATCACCCTCTTCGCCTTCATCGTCCTGGTCCTCACCGGCGTCTTCCTCACCCTGAACTTTGAGCCCTCCATCCGCGAGGTGAAGCTCCCCGACGGGCGCACGGTGCCCGCAGCCTACGCCAGCGTCCTTTACATCGACAGCCTCCCCTTCGGGGCGGTGATCCGGAGCCTCCACCACTGGTCGGCCCACGTGATGATCGCCGCCGCCTTCTTGCACATGCTCCGCATCCTCCTCTCGGGAGCCTACAAGAAGCCACGGGAGCTCAACTACCTGGTGGGTCTGGCCCTCTTGGGCCTGGCCGTGGTCACCGCCTTCACCGGCTACGCCCTCCCCTACGACAACTACGCGGTAACCGCCACCCGCATCGGCTACGGTATCGCGGGCTCCATCCCCTGGATCGGAAGCACCCTTGCCCAGGTGATGTTCGGCGGGGAGTTCCCCGGCTCGGCCAAGTCCATCCCCCGGCTCTTCAGCCTGCACGTCCTCTGGCTCCCCCTGCTGCTCATGGCCCTCATCGGGGGCCACCTGGCCATCATGATGAAGCAGAAGCACACCCAGCCCCGCTACGCGGAGCGGGTGGCTCCGGGCAAGATCCTGGGCGTGCCCATGTACCCCCAGCAGATGGTGATGATGGGGATCCTCTTCGCCCTCTACGTGGGGGTGATGACCTTCATCGCCGGGGCCTTCCTGGCCCACCCCATCGAGGCCTTCGGCCCGCCCACCCCCAACACCCCGGCGGTCAAACCCGACTGGTACTTCCTCTGGATCTACGGCATTCTCCAGCTCATTCCCTCCACCTGGGAGTTCCACCTCTTCGGGGCCACCATCGGGCCGGAGTTCATCGGCGGAGCGGTGGTGCCGGGAATCTTGGCCTTGGTGGGCCTTCTCCTTCCCTTCGTAGATACCCGCAAGGACAAGATGCGCTACATGGAGCTCCCGTCGGAGCGCCCGGTGCGCACCAGCGTCATCCTGGCCCTCTTGATGTTCTTCCTCATGACCTCCTTGGCCGGGTACAAGATCGACTTCCAGCAGCAGGGCTCCATCCTGGGCAACAACGCCGTGCTCTGGACTCTGGTCCTGGGGGGGCCTCTCCTCACCTACCTGGTTTCCTACACCTTGCTCCGCATCTTCTACGGGAAGAAGGGGGAACAAGAAGAAGCGGCCCTCTGAGCTAAGTACCCCGTCGTGGCTTTCNAAGGAAAACACCCCCGCCTTTTAGCGGGGGTGCCATTCCAGAATCAGGGTTAGGAGGACTTTTCCTCCTCGAGGCCAAGGCTGGCCAGGAGGTCGCCGTAGAGGTCGCCCAGCTTCACGCTGGTGCTGGTGGTGGGCACGGCGGAGGCGTCGTAGAGGTTGTACTCGGCCACGGCCCCGTACTCGTACTCCCGGCGCTCCTCGCGGCGGCCGGAGGGCTTGCGCTTGGCGCGGGCCTCCTTGCCCTTGGGCCGACGGGGGCGCTCCTCTTCGGCCTTGGGGGGCGGAGGAGGGAGGAGGCGCTTGCGGGAGAGGGAGATGCGCTGCTCCACCGGGTCGATGTTGAGGACCACCACCTCCATCTCGTCCCCCTTCTTGAAGAGGGCGGCGGGGTTTTCCACCCGCTGGTGGTCCAGCTCCGAGACGTGGACCAGGCCTTCCATGCCCGGCTCCAGCTCCACGAAGACCCCGAAGTCGGTGATGCCGGTAACCCGGCCCTTGACCACGGTGCCGGGAGGGTACTTCTCGGTGAGGAGCTGCCAGGGGTCGGGCTGGGTCTGCTTGAGGCCCAGGGAAAGGCGGCGCTCGGCGGGGTCCAGTCTAAGGACCACGGCCTCCACCTCGTCGCCCTCCTTGACCACCTCGGAGGGGTGCTTGGGCCGCTTGGTCCAGGAGAGCTCGGAGATGTGGATGAGGCCCTCGAGGCCAGGCTCCACCTCCACGAAGGCCCCGAACTGGGTGAGGCCCACCACCTTGCCCCGGACCCGGGTGCCCACCGGGTACTTCTCCGCCACCTGCGTCCAGGGGTCGGGGATGAGGGCCTTGATGGAGAGGTTCACCCGCTCCTTGGCGGGGTCTACGGAGATGACCTGGGCCCGCACCTTCTGCCCCTTGTGGATCACCTCCTTGGGGTGGTTGAAGCGGCCCCAGGTGATCTCCGAGCGGTGGACCAGGCCGTCCACAGGGCCCAAATTGACGAAGGCCCCGAAATCGGTGACGTCCACCACGGTTCCCTCCACCACCTGGCCCGGGGTAAGGCTCTGGAAGAAGGCTTCCTTGGCCCGCTTCTGCTCCTCCTCCAAGACCGCCCGGCGGGAGAGAAGGACCCGCCCCTTCTTGCGGTGGAACTCGATGATCTTGGCCAGGATCTGCTGGCCCACGTACTCGTCCAGGTTGGGGATGCGCCGGAGGTCCAGCTGGGAGGCGGGGATGAAGGCCTGCACCCCATCCAGCTCGGCGACCACGCCGCCTTTGACCTTCTCCTTCACGGTGACGGTCACCGGCTCGCCCTTTTCATAAAGCTCCTGGATGCGGTCCCAATGCTCCGTGGCCTCCACCTTCCGGCGGGAAAGGAGGATCTGGCCCGTTTCCGGGTCCACCCGGAGCACCTGCACCCGCACCTCGTCCCCGGGCTTCAGGAGGCCCTTAAGCTCCTCCTCGGGAAGAGGCTTCTCCGTGAGCTGGTTGAAGGGGATGATGCCTTCCGTCTTCGCGCCGATGTCTACCGCCACACCTTCGGAACCCACCAAGACCACTTTGCCCGTGAGGACCTGGCCAGGGCGCACCCGCTTTTCCAGGCGGGCCTCGGTCTCCTGGAGGGCCTCCTCCATGCTGAAGGTCTTTTCTGGGGTCTGGGTCGCCTTTTCTTCCATGCCGCCTCTTTCCTCCTTACGCGCCTTCTTTGAAGAAGGCGGGCGCATCTCGCGCGCGTCCACACGAAAAGGAGGGGGAGAACGCTCACTCCCCACTTCCGTGTGAACCGGCCCCGAAGGGCATACCCTTCCTTTATACCACGGGGGGCATGGCTTGCCAAGAGGCACCGGGCCCGGCCCGGCGGGTGATAATGGTCCCATGGAAACCCTGGAATGGATGAAGGGGAAGCTGCCGGAGTTTTTGAAGGACCTCGAGGCCTTCGTGCGCCGGGAATCCCCCTCGGGGGACCAGAGGGCCCTGGAGGAGGCCGCCGCCTTCTTGGAGGAGGCCTTCGGGCCCCTTAAGGGGAGGCTCTCCCGCAAGAACACCCCCCTGGGCCCCGTCCTCCTCCTCAAGCGGGAAGGCCGCGGGGAGCCGGTTCTGGTCCTCTGCCACTACGACACCGTCCACCCCAAGGGAAGCTTTCCGGAAGCCTTCCGTCTGGAGCGGGACCGCGCCGTGGGCCCCGGGGTCTACGACATGAAGGGGGGCATCCTTGCCCTCCTCTACGCCCTGCGCCACGCCGAAGCCACGGGAAGGGAGCTTCCCGCCCTGGAGGTGCTCTTCACCCCCGACGAGGAGGTGGGCTCCAAGGAGAGCCGCCCCCTCATCGAGGCCGCGGCCAAGAAGGCCCGAGCTGCCTTGGTCCTCGAGCCCCCCACCGCGGAAGGGGACCTGAAGGTGGCGCGCAAGGGGGTGGGGCTTTACCGGCTGAAGGCCATGGGCAAAGCCGCCCACCAGGGGGTGGAGCCGGAAAAGGGGGTGAACGCCATCCTGGAGCTCGCCCACCAGATCGTCCGCGTGGTGGGGTTGCAAGACCCCGCCAGGGGCACCACCCTCGGCCCCAACGTCCTGCGGGGGGGCACGGTGAGCAACGTGGTGGCGGAGGAGGCCTGGGTGGAGATCGACCTGCGGGCTTGGACCCTAGAGGAGGCCCGGCGGGTGGAGGAGGGGCTCAAATCCCTGAGCCCTGTCCTCCCTGGGGCCCGGCTGGAGCTTTCCGGGAGGCTCAACCGCCCCCCCATGGAGCCCACCCCAGAAAGCCTGGCCCTTTTTGAAAAGGCCCGGGCCATCGGGGAGACCTTGGGCCTCTCCTTGCGCCCGGGGCGGGTGGGCGGGGGGTCGGACGGCAACTTCACCGCCGCCTTGGGCGTGCCCACCCTGGACGGCCTGGGGCTTTACGGTGGGGACGCCCACCAGCGCACGGAGTACGTGGTGGTTTCGGAGATCCCGCGCCGCGCGGCCCTCTTGGCCGAGCTCCTCTACGCCCTATGAGCCTTTCCCCTTCCGCGGCCAAGGTGCAGAAGGCGTTGGAAGCGCGGGGCTTTGGGCACCTCAGGGTAGAGGAGCTTCCCACCCCCACCCGCACTGCCCAGGAGGCCGCGGAGGCCGTGGGGGCCGAGGTGGGGCAGATCGTGAAGAGCCTGGTCTTCGTGGGGGAAAGGGGGGCTTACCTTTTCCTAGTGAGCGGGAAGAACCGCCTGGACCTGAGGAAGGCCGAGGCCCTGGTGGGTGAACCCCTGCGCCAGGCCACCCCGGAGGAGGTGCGGGCCCTCACGGGGTTCGCCATCGGCGGGGTGCCGCCGGTGGGCCACAAGGTTGCCCTCCCCGCTTTCCTGGACCAGGACCTCTTGGCCTACCGGCAGGTGTGGGGGGCAGGGGGAACCCCCAAGGCCCTTTTTGCCCTGACCCCGAAGGAGCTCCTGGCCCTCACCCATGCCCATGTGGCAGACCTAAAGGAGGCTTAGGGTGTGGCCCTTCCGCAAAGACCCCCATGTGAAGCCTGAAGGCCCTCTGGCCTTCCGGGTGCGGGTGCGCACCAAAAGCGGCGAGGTGGTGGAGTTAAGGCTCTCCAAGAGCCTGGAGATCAGCCCCACCGAGGAGGGCTACTACGTGCGCAAGGAGATCGTGGCCCCGAAGAGCCTGGACCGGGCGGTGCTGGAAATCTGGTTTGACCGCCGCTACCGCCCGGTGCGCAAAAGCCTTGAGGGGGGAGAGCTTATCCCTATTCGGGAGTGGAGCGGCTAGAATAAAGCCATGGAAAAGGTTCTTCTGCTTCTGGGCCTCTTGGTCATGGTCTACAACGTCTTCTACGGCCTCCGGCTGAAGCGGGCCATCCCCGGCGGGGTCATGGGGGAGAGGGGCGGGCAGATGCTGGGGCTCATTGCCTTCTTCGCCCTGGCCTACCTGGTGGTGCTCCTCCTCACCTGGAGCGAGCCCTCTAGCCTCCTCCTCCTGCTCCTCTCCCTCATCCTCCTGCTGGGAGCGGTCTTCGTCTACATGGTGCTCCGCCTGGTGGACGCCATCGTGGCCTCCTTGTAGCCATGGTCTTCCGCCGCAACCCCAACCCCCCCGAGGCCGACTGGAAGCCCTCCCCCGAGGAGTGGCGGGTCTACACCCTCTGCGACGGGCGGCGCACCGAGGAGGAGGTGGTGCGGGAAAGCGGCCTGGGGGAGGAGGCCTACCTGGTCCTGGCCACCCTCCTCAAGCGGGGCCTTATCCTGCCGGTGGAAGGGCCTAAGGAGCTCTGCCGTAAGCTCACCGATCTCCTGAAGCAACGTTTGGGCCCCAAGGCGGAGCCCTTCGTGCGACGCCTGGAGGGGTGCGAAAGCCGGGAGAGCCTCGAGGAGGAAGCCCTGAGGGTGGCCCTCAAGGTGAAGCTCACCTTGGACCGCAAGGCCGGGGAAGAGCTGGAAAAAACCATACGGGAACTCTTCCGCTGAAGGCCCCACCGGGCGCCCAGGGGTAGGCCCTTGGGCTCAGCGGGGCGGTATCCAGGGCTCCCCCCGGAAGAAGCCGTAGACCAGGCGGGCCACCACCGGCCCCAGGAGGACCAGCCCCAGGAGGTTGGGGATGGCCATGAGGCCGTTTAGGGTGTCGGAGATGGCCAAGAAGGCCTCGAGGCCCCCTAAAGGCCCCACCAGGGCCAAGACGGCAAAGGTAAGGCGGTAGGGCCAGCGGATCCCCTCCCCAAAGAGGAAGGCCGCGGCCTCCTCCCCATAAAAGCCCCAGGAAACCATGGTCCCCAGGGCAAAGACCGCCACGGTAAGGGCCAGGACCAGCCCGCCCAAGGGGTGGGCCTGGAAGAGGGCCTGCGCGGCCTCGGCCGCGCTCCCCCCCTGCCGCCAAAGCCCCGAGGCGATGAAGGTGAGGGCGGTGAGGCTCGTGACCAGGAAGCTCACGAACATCTCTGTAACGCCCCAGAAGCCCTGGCGCACGGGGTGGTCCACCTGGGCCTGGGCATGGGCGATGGGGGCCGAACCCAAGCCCGCCTCGTTGGCGAAGATGCCCCGGCCAAGCCCGGCGTTGATGGCGGCAAAGAGGCTAAAACCCGCCGCCCCGCCCAAGGCCGCCTCGGGGCTGAAGGCCGCCTGGAAGACCAAGGCTAAGGCCTCGGGGATCTTCCCCCCGTAGCGCACCAGCAGGGGAACCACCGCCACCAGGAAGAGGAGGAGCTTCAGGGGCACCACCACCTGGGCGAAGCGGGCCACCCGCACAATGCCCCCGCCCAGCACCACCCCCACCAGGAGGGCCAGGAAAAGGCCCACCAGGGCCGGGGGGGCTCCCAAGGGCGCCAAGGCCCCACCCACCGCCCCCGCCTGGGAGAGGTTGCCGATGCCGAAGGCGGCCACGGCCGCGGAGAAGGCGAAGAAGTAGGCCAGAAAACGGAGCCTGGGGAGACCTCGGTAGAGGTAGTACATGGGCCCGCCGGAAACCGAGCCGTCGGCAAAGCGGCGGCGGAGGTGCACCGCCAAGGTAGCCTCGGCGAACTTGGTGCCGGTGCCGAAGAAGTAGCCGAGCCACATCCAGAAAACCGCCCCTGGGCCCCCCACCAGCACCGCCGCCAGCATGCCCAGGAGGTGGCCGGTGCCCACGGTGGCGGAGAGGGCCACCATGGTGGCCTGGAAGGGAGTGATCTGCCCGCCGAAGCCAAAGGCCCGCTCGCGGATGGCCCCCAGGGTTTCGCTGAAGGAAACCCGCATCATCCGCAAGGGGGCGCTGAACCAGCGGATCTGGAAAATCACCAGATAGGCCCCCACCAGGAGGAAGACCAGCTTCATGGGAAAGCCGTATACGATCCGGTTCAAAGCGTCGTTTAGGGCAAGGATGTCCATGGCTACACCTCCGGCACCACCTCCACCTTATCCCCCCGCCTGAGGCGCAGGCGCTTGAGGTCCTCCTCCAAAAGCCCAAGCCGCCCCGGGATGTTGGGCCGGGGGCGCACTTCCATCACCACCCCAGGGGGCTTCAGGCGCAGCCGGAAGCCGTGGCGGATGGCCCGAGCCCATTCCGCATAGAGGGCCTCGTCCACGTAGGCCACCCCGGAGCCCGGCCCGTAGATGGGGAGGACCAGGAGGGAAACGGGCGGCACCTCCACCAAGGGCACGGCCTCGAGGACGCCCATTTGCAAAAGGGTGTGCAGGATCCGCGCCAGGCGCAAGACCCCGGGGGCCAGAAGCACCTCGGCGATGCGCTTCCCCTCCACCTGGGCCAGCACCCGGAGGGCCTCCGGGCCAAGCTCCACCTCCTTCCCCCCGGTAGGCAAGCGCAGCACATAACCCCAGTCCGAAGGCAGGGAAAGGGCCTGCCACGCGGCCTGAGCCTCCGCCAGGCGGGCGGGTACGGCAAGCCCCCCCAGCAGGGTCGTGTGCGGGGGGAGGACCTCGGCCTCAAAGGCGAAGGGGGCCCGCTTGAGCCCCGCCAGGAGGTCCAAAGCCTCCTCCCCTTCCAAGGAGCGCTCCCCCGACTGCACCCGGGCGTGGGCCACCTGGCCGCCCCGCAGGTAAACCTCCCCTTCCAGGTGGGGGGAACGGATGCGGAGCCGCCCGGTGCGGCCAGCCCCCATGAGGGCGCCCACCAAGGCCGGGAAAGGGAACTCCGCAAGGTTGCCCTCAAGGTGTCCCGACGGCTGCCCCAGCATTCCCCCCCGTTTTACCACGCCGCCTTCCAAGCGTCCAGGCAGGGTATTCTTAGGCATGAACCTGCTTCTCCTGCACGGCTTTACCTCCCATTCCCTCCTCGCCCTGGGCCCCCTGCCCGAGGTGCTGAGGATGGCTGGATTTGGGGTGATCCAGCCCGCCCTCCCTGGGCACGGCACCCACCCGGAAGACCTCCCCAAGGTGCGCTGGCAGGACTGGCTGAAAGCGGCCCAGGACGCCTACCCAAAGCTCCCCGAACCCAAAGGGGTAGTAGGGCTTTCCATGGGCGCCCTCCTGGCCCTCATGCGGCGCACACCAGAGGTTCTTCCCCGCGTGCAGGCCCCTGCCTTGGTGGTGGAGGCGGGGCGGGACCGGGTGGTGGCCCCTGCCGGGGTCCGGGGCCATTTCGCCATCCTAAGTACCCCGTCGTGGCTTGCGCCACGATGGGGGCCCCAAAAAAACCATGAGCGCACCACCTTGGCTTTGGCCGATGGGGCAACCTTTGCGTACAGACGCTTAGGAAGCCCCCGCAAGGAGTACCTGGTCTTCCCGAAGAGCGGCCACGACCTCCTCCTGGACCGGGAACAGGTAGCCCAGGCGGCACGGGACCAGCTTCTTGCTAATAGTAATCACTTGCAATAGAATGGAAGCCATGGACGGGTTTCCCCTTACCCCTTGGACCGTCTTCCTCTACGCCCTCTTCACCGCCGTCGCCACCGGGTTTGGCGCTCTGCCCTTCCTTTTTACCCGCAACATCGTGGCCCGCCACCTGGGCCTCGCCAACGCCGCGGCCGCTGGCCTGATGCTCTCGGCCAGCTTCGGCCTCATCTACGAGGGCGTCAACTACAGCCTGGCCCGCACCCTCCTGGGCGTGGTCCTGGGACTCTTCTTCATCCAGCTCTCCCACCGCTTCCTCCATGGACGGGAAGTAAGCTTCGGGAGCCTGAACGGCCTGGATGCCCGCAAGGCCCTCATGATCGTGGGGATCATGACCCTCCACTCCTTCGCCGAGGGCGTGGGGGTGGGCGTGGCCTTTGGGGGCGGGGAGGCCTTAGGGGTCTTCATCACCCTGGCCATCGCCGTGCACAACATCCCCGAGGGCCTGGCCATCAGCCTGGTCCTGATCCCCCGCGGGGTGAGCGTCCTAGGGGCCGCCCTTTGGAGCGTCTTCTCCAGCCTGCCCCAGCCCCTTATGGCCGTGCCCGCCTTTTTGTTCGTGGAAGCCTTCAAGCCCGCCCTGCCCGTGGGGCTGGGCTTCGCCGCCGGGGCCATGATCTGGATGGCGGTAGCGGAAATCCTCCCCGAGGCCTTCAAGGAGGCCGAAGCGGGCGGGGTAGCCACGGTCCTCACCCTATCCGTGGCCCTGATGGTGGCCTTCCAGATTCTCCTGGGCGGGTAGCCAGACCCAGGGAAGCTCCCCTTCCAGGTGGAGGGCCTCGAGGGCCGGCCGCACCCGGTAGGCCAGGAGCCTAACCCCAGCGGCCTCCGCTTCCTTCGCGGCCTGGAAGAGGGCGCGGTCTTCCGGATCCAGGGCGAAGGCCTGGGCCAGGGGGTGCTGGACGAACCAGACCGCATAGGCGAGCCCCCCTCCCCGGGCAAAGCCCGCCAGGAGCCGGAGGTGCCGGGCTCCTCGGGCAGTGGGGGCGTCGGGGAAGAGGGCCAAGTACCCCGTCGCGGCTTGCGCCGAAGCGGAGGTTCCCCAAAGGCCCTGTGTAGCCCCCTTGCGCCCCGTGCGGTCGGACGGCTTCCCCACCTCGGCCCTCGGCCTTGCCTCCACCCGATTGCAGTTCTTTGCCTCCAGGAGCGCCTCGTTACCTCCCAGCCGGGCCCGGAAGTCCAGCCTCTCCCCGCCAAGGCGGACCTCCTTCTCCAGGGCCTCGAGGGGCCCAAAGCGCCCCTCCCGCAAAAGGATCTCCAGGAGGCGATTGGCCAGCGTGGCGTCCACCCCCACCAGTACCCCCTGGCTTTCCACCAGGAGCACCCGCCCCAGGGTCTTGGGCGCGGGGTGGGGATGGTAGAAGCAGGGGGCACCGGGAAGGAGGAGCTCTCCCATGCGGCCGGAGTTGGCCAGGTGCAAGGGTCCCACGTCCGCCTCCACCAGGAAGCGGTTCCTCCGGCGGAGGAAGCGGCAGGGTTTCAAGGGGGGCAAGGGGAAAGGAGGCATGGGCAAAGCGTAAGCCCGGCTTTTGGGCCGGGCTCCTTGGCGGAGAGGGCGGGATTCGAACCCGCGGTACCGGTTATCCCGGTACAACACCTTAGCAGGGTGCCGCCTTCGACCACTCGGCCACCTCTCCAAGCCTTTTGGCGGAGGGTGAGGGATTCGAACCCCCGGTGGGCCCTAGGCCCACAGCGGTTTTCAAGACCGCCGCCTTCAACCGCTCGGCCAACCCTCCAAGGTATGGCCGCAAGGTTTACTATGCGCCAAGCGCCTCCGCTTGTCAATCAGGATGGTCTATACTGCCTTTGTGGAGCGAAGCCGGGATTTTTTCCTTCCGGCGAAAAGGGACCTGGAGCACGCGCGCTTCGCTTTGGAGAACGGGTTTTACGAATGGGCTGCCTTTTCCGCTCAGCAGGCAGCGGAAAAAGCGGTCAAAGCCGTCTTTCAGCATCTGGGGGCCGTGGCCTGGGGACATTCGGTGCAAGGCCTCTTGGAGGAGCTGGCCCGACAATACCCCGTGAGCGAAGCCCTTCTGGACGGGGCCAGCGAGTTGGACAAGGCCTACATCCCCACCCGCTACCCCGACGCCCTCCCCGAAGGGGCTCCCTTTGAGCGGTACCGGCGTCCGGAGGCCGAAAGGCTCTTACGCTATGCCGAGGAGGTCTATGCCTTCTGTAAGGGTCTTCTTCCCCCCATGGACTAAGGAGGAAATCCTAAAGCGCCTGCGGGAGGGGCTAGCGGTGCTCCAGGAAGAAGTTCCCCTGCGGCGGGCCTACCTCTTCGGTTCCTGGGCCGCGGGTCGGGCGCTACCGGGAAGCGACGTGGACGTGCTCCTCATCTACGAAGGCCCTTCCCGCCAAGACCTCCACCGCCTGGCACGAAAGGCCTTTGGGGGCCTTCCAGTGGAGCTTCACGCTTACACGGAGGAGGAAGCCAAGGCCTTAGAGCCCCTTCTTAGGCGGATGCTGGCCCAGGCCATACCCCTTTTGGCCCCTTAGCGGAGCCAGGCCAGGACAAACCGCTCCACCAGGGCCTCCATGGCCAGGGTCACGGCGTGGTGCAGATCGGGGAAGAGGACCAGGTGGTCCTCCGCCAGGGAGCCAAACCCCGTGGGCCTGAGGCAAGCCCGCCCTTTGGTGAGGGGGAGGGTCCAGGCCTCTCCTTCCCGGGTGAGGGCCACCTGGTGCACCCGCCGCCCCGCCTCCTCCCGCACATCCCGCAAGCGGCAAGCCTGGGCGGGTGGAATCAAGGGGTCGTTGCCCGCCTGGACCACCAGGAGGGAGGCCTGGAGCCGGGCGGCCAAAGGCAAGGGGCTTTGCCTCTGGTAGCACTCCGGGCACTCCTCCGGGAGCCCTCCGAAGATCTCCCGCCAGCGGGCGAGGGCCTCAGGCCGGGTGCGCCTGAGGACCTTCACCTGTTCGGCAAAGTCCACGGGCCCGATGACGAAGGCCACTCCTCGGGCCTTCCCCTCCAGGGCGGCGGCCTTCAGGGCCACGCAGGCCCCCAGGGAGTAGCCGGCGTAGGCGTGGGCCCTCACCCCAAGTTGGGGCAGGATCCGGCCCAGGAGGGCCAGGTCCTCCGCCTCCTCGAGGCAGCCGGTGATGCGCCCCCCACTCCTCCCCCGCCCGCGGAGGTGGGGAACCACGGCCAGGAAACCCCTTGCCGCCCACCGGCGGCACCGCTCTCCCATGGCCTCCGTGGGAGGGCCGAAGCCCCCCGGCACCAGGACCAGGGCCCGGCTTGCCCGCCCTTGGGGCAGGCACAGCTCGGCGAAGAGCCTAACCCCTTCCCTTTGGTAGAGGATGCCCCCTGGAACCCGCTCCCAGCTAGGGGATCCTCCCCCTAGGAGGAAGAGCAAGGCCAGGAAAAGACCAACCCATGCCCTCATACCCCTTTCCCCAGAAGCCTGCCCTCCTCTCCCGGAACCCAAGGCCCTGCCTCAACCGTTGGCCGGGGCCACCACGCGGATGGGGTCCAGGTGGGATATCAGCGGCCGAAGACCGCCACCGAGACCCGGGCCCGGGCCAAAAGCCGGGCCAGGAGGAGGGGCAGGAGGAGGGCCAGGCCCAGGTAGATGGCGAAGGCAGGCTTAAGCCCCAAGGGCTCCGGGAAGCCGGGGTACTTCTCCAAAAGGCGGAGCACCATGGGGTGGAGCAGGTAGATCTGCAGGGAGTAGCGGCCCAGGAAGGCCAAGGGGCCCCGCAAGGGGGTGCGGGCCAGGGCGAAGGCCAAGGCCA
Source organism: Thermus caliditerrae (assembly GCF_021462525.1). Lineage (GTDB taxonomy): Bacteria > Deinococcota > Deinococci > Deinococcales > Thermaceae > Thermus > Thermus caliditerrae. The sequence continues at coordinate 134,819 of NZ_JAKEDT010000002.1, forward strand.
GGAGGAGGAAGGCCATGGCGGTAGTGAAGAGCCAGTGGAAGGCCTGGTAGTGGAAGGTGTTCACCGGAAGGCGCCGCAGGACGTCTAGGGCCAGGGGCAGGTATCCCCAGAGGCCCAGGACAGCCAGGAGCAGGGCCAAAGGCCAAAGGCGCAGGAGGCGGGGGAGGTGTTCCAGGCGGCTCGCCAGGTAAAGGCCCAGCACGATGGCCGGGGTGTACCAAAGGACAAAGCTCCCCGGGTAGGGCAGGAAACGGTAGTGGCGGTTCAGGAAGTAGACCAAGAGGGTAAGCCCCACCCCCAGGAGGAGAAACCAGGCCCCGTGAGGCCACCTCCGGAGAAAGGGGAGGACGATAGGGAGGAGCAGGGTAAGCTGCAGGGCCACCGCCAGAAAGTAGAGGTGGAAGTAGGCCTTGCCCCAAAGGAGCTGATGGACAAGGCGCTCGGGATGGAAAACCCCGTGGTCCCAGTAGCGGAAGGCCAGGTAGACGCCGCTCCAGAGGAGGTAGGGCCAGAGGAGGCGCAGGGCGCGGTTTTTGAGGTAGCGGCCCAAGCGAAACTCCCTCAGAAGCCCTGCTCCTAGGACCAGGGCGGTCATGAAGAGGAAGGCGGGCACCGCGAAGTGCAGGGTGCGGTTGACCGCCGCCAGAAGGAGCCAGGCCAGGCTTTCCGGGGCAAGCTCCCGGAGGAAGCGGCTCGTCACGTGGTGGAGGACCACCTCGAGGATGGCTAAACCCCGGAAGACCTCCACCCAGGGAAAGCGCTCCACAGGACTATTTTGGGGCAGGCTCATGAGGGTTCTCCGAGAGCAGGGGCCCTAGCTCCTCCCAGAGGGCCTTCCTCCGGGGAAAGGCCCGGGCCAAAGCCCAAGCCGCCTCCCGCGCCCCCTTGGGCTCCAAACGGGCCAGGCGCAGGAGGAGCCCTGCCGCCTCCCGGTAGGCCTTACGGGTGCCTTTCTCCGCTTCCCGCCTTGCCCCTTCCAGGTAGAGCTTTTTGGCTTCCTCGGGAAGCCTCGCCTCCAGGGCCTCCGCCAAGCGGGGGTAGGCCTCGGGCGGGGCGCCCTTGAGGAGGCGGTCCAGGGCCTTCCAGTCCTCCTCCAGAAGGTAGATGCGGGCGAGGAGGGCGGGGTCTTTGACTTGGCGCAGGAGGGCCTTGCGCTCCTCGGGAAAGGCCCGGCCCAGCTTGGCCTTGAGGGCCAGGTAGTCCTCCAGGTTGGGCTTTAGGGCGAAGCGGGCCCGGTGGTCCTCGGGGCTTCCCCGGTGGGCCACCAAGAGGTCCAAAAGGGGAAGGAGCCTGGGGTCCTTGCCGAACCATTCCCGGGCCTCCTCCGCGTACTTGAGGGCCTCCTCCGTCCGGCCCAGGGCGAGAAGCCGCTCCACCAGGAGGAGGTAGTCCTCCACCCCCTCGAGGCCCTCCCGCAACGCGCCCAAGGCCTCCTCCACCCGCCCCAGGCGGAAGAGGAGCTCCGCCCGAAGCTCCCGCTTGAGCCCCGAGGGATCCGCCCCCTGGAGGAGGCCCAGAGCCTGCTCCGGCTCCTCCAAAGCCGCCCCCAAGAAGGCCTTCCGCACCCCCTCCGAGGGGTGGCGCAGGTAAAGGGCGAGGAGGAAGGAAAGCCTAGGGGAAAGTTGCAAATAGCGCACCAAAGCCGCCCGCAGGTAGGGCTCGGGGTCGAAGGGCGCCAGGGGCAGGGCCTCCAAAAAGGCCTCCACCTCCTTCCTTCCCGCCCGGTCCAGGCGTAAAAGAAGCCTCCTGGCCTCCTCCTCCCCTTCCCCCAGGCGGAAGGCCTGGCGCAGGGCCCGCACCCCCTCCAAGAAGGCCTCCTCCGGCACCAGGGCCTCGGCCAGGAGGAGGGCCACCTCGGGGAGGTGGGCCAGGCGCAGGAGGAGGCCCTTGGCCTCCTCCGGGGGCAGGACCGCCAAAAGGGCCCCCAGGTCCTGGGCCTTCCGCTCCAGGTGAGCGTAGAGAAGGGCCACCGCGTGCTTGCAGGGAAAGGAGGGGTAGGGGCAGGTACACCGCCCCACAAGCCCCGGCCCCACCTCCACCCGGTAGGGGGTGGGCTCGGAGCCCTGCACCTCCCCCAGAAGCCTCTCCCCCACCCGGAAAAGGCTGCGCACCCGGCCCTCCTTGAAGTAGGCCAGGCCCCGGCGGAGGACCTCTTCCGGCACATAGGGGGCGAAGTCCTCCTCCCTTTCGGGGGGGAAGGCGGCCACGCCTAAAGTCTACGCAAGGGCCCCTCCGCCGGTGCTATCCTGAGGGTAGGCCCTATGAAATGACCCTCACCGCTACCCTAAGGGAAGCTGACCTGGCCCGGCCCTTGCCCAAGGGGTACGTGCAGTGCCGGGCCTGCGCCCACTATTGCGCTGTGCCCGAAGGCGGTGCGGGCAAGTGCGGGGTGCGGCGCAACCTCGGGGGGAGGCTCTACCTGGTCACCTACGGCAAGGCCGCCGCGGTCCACCTGGACCCCGTGGAGAAGAAGCCCCTCTACCATTTCCACCCTGGGGAGGGCATCCTCTCGGTGGGCACCGTGGGGTGCAACCTCTTCTGCGCCTTCTGTCAAAACTGGCAGATCTCCCAGTTCCGCGAGTTCAAGGTCACGCCGGAAGGCCTCTTGGACCGGCCCATCGGGGAGGACTGGCCCCCGGAGGCCATCGTGGCGGAGGCCGAAGCCCTGGGGGTGCGGCTTCTGGCCTACACCTATAATGAGCCTGCCGTCTGGATCGAGTACGCCCACGACACGGCCAAGCTGGCCAAGGAACGGGGCATGAAAAACGTCTTCGTCACCAGCGGCTTTGAAACGGAGGAGGCCTGGGAGTACATAACGCCCTACCTGGATGCGGCCAACGTGGACCTCAAGGGCTTCACCGAGAAGTTCTACCGGGAGGTCTGCGGGGCCCGGCTAAAACCCGTGCTGCAAAGCCTGGAGCACCTGGTGGCGAAGGGCGTGTGGGTGGAGGTGACCACCCTCCTCCTGGAAGGCTACAACGATGCCCCGGAGGAGGTGCGGGCCATGGCCCGCTTCCTCAAGGGGCTTTCCCCGGAAGTGCCCTGGCACCTCACCGCCGCCCACCCCGACTACCGCATGCTGGACCTTAGGCCCACCCGGCACACCACCCTGGTGCGGGCCTACGAGATCGCCAAGGAGGAGGGCCTGAAGTTTGTCTACGTGGGCAACGTCCTGGACCCGGAGCGAAGTTCCACCCGCTGCCCAGACTGCGGCAGGCTCCTCGTCCAGAGGCGGGGCTACCGGGTGGAAACCCTCTGGGACACCCCAGGCGTCTGCCCAGGGTGCGGGAGGAGGATCCCTGGGGTATGGACCTGGTGAGGCCCCCGGCGGTGGCCGGCTACTTTTACCCGTCGGAACCCGCAAGGCTCCGGCAGGAGGTGGAACGCCTCCTGCAAGAAGCCCAGGCCGCCCCTGACCCAGGGGTGCGGGGCCTTCTTGCCCCCCACGCGGGCTACTTCTACTGCGGCAAGGTGATGGCGGAGGGCTTTCGGGCCCTTTCCGCTTGGAGGGGAAAGGCGAAGCGGATTTTCCTTCTAGGGCCCAGCCACTTTGTGCCCTTCCTGGGCGTAGCCTTTTACCCCTACCGGGCCTGGGCCACCCCCTTGGGGGAGGTGGCGGTGGACCTGGAAGGGGGGAGGAGGCTTGGGGAAAAGGGCCCTCCCTTTCTGACCTATGAGGAGCCTTTCCGGGAGGAGCACAGCCTCGAGGTCCTCCTCCCCTTCCTGCAGCTGGCCCTGCCGGGCACGCCCATCCTGCCCCTCCTCTTTGGGGAGGTGGACCCCCAAGAGGTGGCCGAGGCCCTCTTGCCGGAACTGGGGGAGGAGGACCTGGTGGTGGCCTCCAGCGACCTCTCCCACTACCACCCTGACCCCGTGGCCCGGAAGCGGGACGCCTCCACCCTGGAAAAGGCCCTGGCCCTGGACGCGGAGGGGGTGGCCGAGGCCGAGGCCTGCGGCCGCCTTCCCTGGGCCACCCTCACCGCCCTGGCCCAAGGGCTAGGGTGGCGGCCTCGGCTCCTCGCCTACGCCACCAGCGCCGAGGCCTCCCATGAGGCAAGCCGGGTGGTGGGGTACGCCGCGGTGGCCTATCTCCTGGAGGAAGACCCACCCGCTTTAAGATGAGACCATGACCCCGGTGCGCAAGCGGTTTACCGTGGAGGAGTTCCACAGGATGGCCCAGGCGGGCCTCCTGGGAGAGGACAACCGGGTGGAGCTTCTGGAGGGAGAGGTTTGGGAGCTGAGCCCCATCGGTAGCCGCCATGCCGCCGCCGTGCGGCGCCTTCGCCGCCTGTTCACCCCCTTGGAGATGGAAGGGGCCTGCCTTATCGCCGTACAGGACCCCGTGCGCCTTAGCCCTTTCAGCGAGCCCCAGCCGGACCTGGCCCTTTTGCGCCCCCAGCCTGACCTTTACCAGGAGGAGCACCCCGGCCCCCAGGATATCCTCCTCCTGGTGGAGGTGGCGGAGGCCTCCTTGGCCTACGACCTTGCGGTTAAGGCACCCCTATACGCGCGCCATGGGGTCCTTGAGCTCTGGGTGCTGGACCTGGAGGGCAAGCGGCTCCACGCCTTTCGCTCCCCCTCCCCCGAGGGTTACCGGGAAGTCCAAACCCTGTCCCCAGGAAACCACCTGGCTCCCGCGGCCTTCCCCTCCTTTTTTCTTCCGGTGGCTGAGCTCCTCGGCTAAAACCTAAGAAGGGGCCGGAACCAGGGGATGGAAAGGAGAAGAAGCCCCAGGGCCAAGGCGAAAAAGAGCCGGGCTCTGGGCTTTCCCCTTCGCACCTGGCCGAGCCCTGCGTGGGCCAGGCCCAAAGCGATGAGGCCCCCCACCCAGTGCTCGGCTACAAAGTAGCGGGCCTCCCCGGGGGTTTGCATAACCCCCTCCAGGTTGGCCAAGGCCCCCTGGAAAAGGGGGCTCACGAAGGCCAAGACCACGCCTAAAACCACCTGCAGGGTGAGGGTGTGGGCGAAGAAGGCCCCGGACCTGGCCCCAGGACGGAACACCACCCAAAGGCCAAAGGCCAGAACCAGCCAGCGCACCAGGTTATGGAGAAGGAGCAAGGCCTCATGCATAGGGCAAGCCTACCCTAAGGCTCCTCCTCCTTTCGGAGGGAAATCACCAAGTACCCTCCGGCGAGGAGGTAGGGCAGGGCGGTCAAGGCGAAGACCAGAAGGGGGCGGCGCCCCGCCAAGGAAGCGGCCAAAAACCACCCCTCCCCGAGGAGCACCCACCCCCCAGGCCGGGGCCGGCGCCAGGCGTAGAGGGTGGCCAGGGCCATGAGGAGCACCCCTACCCCCAGCCAGCGCCCCTCCCCCTCAGCAAAGGCCCCGAGGAACCACAGAAAGCCCCAGAAGGTGGAAGCCGCGCTGGCAAGGCCCAGTGCCATCCGCTTCACCTAGGCCTCCCAGAGGACCAAGGCCTCCCGCAGATCCCGGACCTCTAGGTGGGCGGGATACCGCAGATCCTTCGGGCGATGGCCCCGATCCACCCAGACCGCCCTAAGACCCGCCAAAAGGGCTCCCTTGATGTCCCGCTCGGGGTTATCCCCCACCATCACCGCCTCCTCCGGCTCCACGCCGAAGGCGCAGAGGGCCATGCGGAAGAGCCGGGGGTCCGGCTTGCCCAGGCCCACCTCCCCGGAGATGAGGGTGAGGGGGAAAGCCCCTCCCAGGCCGGCCCCAAAGAGCTTTTCCCGCTGCAGGTCGGGCACGCCGTTGGTGAGGAGGACCGGGATACCCCCCTTGACCCGAAGGGTCTCCAGAAATTCCGGCACCTCGGGAAAGAGAGGGTACCGCCGCCTTTCGGCGAAGAAGGCTTCCGCCAGCTCCCGGGCCCGCTCCTGGGGACCGCTTAGATCCTTGAGGGCCTCCCGGAAAACCCGCTCCCGGAAGGGCCAGGCCCACTCCGCCAGGGTTTCCAGCCCCGGGGTGGAGTAGCGGGCCCAAAGGGCCTCCAAGGCCGAGTGGCCAATCTGCTCCGCCCAAGGGTAGAAGGGGGCCTCCCGGAAGAACGCCTCGGCCCACCGCTTCACCGCCGGGAAGAAGCCCTCCACCCCCACCTCCTCCCCTAGGCGGGAAAGAACCGCCTGGCTCACGGCGTGGTCCACCAGAAGGGTGTCGTCCAGGTCCAAAAGCCAGAGCCTCACAACCCCTCCTGCACCAGCACCGGGTTCTCCCCCGGGTCAAAGAGGAGGAGGTGGTCCCCCGCATCCCGGAAGGCCAGGCCGTACTTGGCCAGGCGGAGCCTCTCGTGCTCCAGGCTCTCCACGGCAAACACCAAACGCCCCTCCTCCAACCGCAAGCGGGCAAAGCCCCGCCCCTCGGGCCTAGGCCGCTGGGGCCCCCGCTCCACCCCTCCATTTCCCGGTCTCAGAAGGAGCAAGGGCCCCTCCAGGGGAGCCAAGAGCGCCTCCCTTTCGGGGGTCAGCTCCTCGAGGGTCAGGCCCAAAGCCTGGTAGAAGCTCACCCCCTGGCCCAGGTCCGGCACGTAGACCACCACGCTCTCGCTCATAGGCTTCGCAAAAAGCGCCGCAGGTCTTCCTCGTCCGCCACCACCTGCAAAAGGGCAAGGTCCTCAGGGGCGATCTCCCCGTGGGCCTTGAGGAGGGAAAGCCAGTAAGGGTCCACCGCCAAGGGCCGCCCCAGGCCCCGCCGCAGATAGAGGAGGTTCCAGGCCAGGGTGAGCTCGGCCAAGGTGCCCACCCCACCCGGCAGGGCCAGGTACCCCGCCCCCAGGTCCAAAAGGCGGCCGATGCGCTCAGGGAGGCTGGCGGCAGGGAGCTCCACGTCCACGTAGGGGCTCGGGCCCTTCCGCTCAGGGAAGAGGGCAGGAGCCGTCACCCCCACCACCACCCCTCCCCTGGCCTTCACTCCCTTGGCCAAGGCCTCCATGCCCCCCTGGTAGCCGCCGCAGGCCAGGCCAAACCCCTCCTCGGCCAGCACCTCCCCGTAGCGGACGAGCCGGGGATAAAGGGGGCTTTCCGGGGAAACGCGCGAGGAAACGAAGACGGAAAGGAAGTGCATTCCCACGCCCTAATGACAGCGCACCACCAGCACGGGAATGCTCACCCGGTGAAGCACCCCCTCGGTCACCGAGCCCAGGAGGAGCTTGTCCAGCCCGGTGCGCCCGTGGGTGCCCATGACCAGGAGGTCGAATCCCTTGGCCGCCTCCACGATGGTGGGCACGGGCACCCCCTCCTTCACCTCCCCCGTGGCCTCTACCCCCTTCTCCTGGGCCAGGTTGAGGGCCTTGGCGATGGCCTCCTCCCCGGCCTTCTTCAGATCCTCCAAAAGCTCCAGACCATAAGGCACGCTCTCCGGGGCGATCCAGATGGCCTGGGCGGGGTTTTCCAGCACATAGAGGAAATGCACCTTGGCGGAAAGGGCCTTGGCCAGGGAAAGGCCGTGCTCAATGGCCTGGAAGCTGCAAGGGCTCCCGTCCGTGGGCATAAGGATGGTCTTGTACATAACGCCTCCTTCAACCCCATCATAGCGTGGGCCGCGGGGCGTAGACTGGGGCAATGTGGATCTACGGGCGAAACCCGGTCCTCGAGGCCCTCAAAGAAGGCCGGGCGCGGCGCGTGCTGGTGGCGCGGGGCGTGGAGGGCTGGCTCCTAAGGGAGCTGGATACGCTGGGCGCGGAGTACACCCTGGTGCCCCGGATTGAGCTGGACACCCTCCTCCGCACCACCCACCACCAGGGCCTGGCGGCGGAGGTGGAGGAGCCCCGCTACGCCTCCTTGGAGGAGGCCTTCCGGCTGGCCGAGGCGCGGAAGGAGATGCCCCTCTTGGTCTTCCTGGACGGGATCACCGACCCCAGGAACTACGGGGCCATGATCCGGAGCGCCCTGGCCCTGGGGGCCCACGGGGTGGTTTCGGAGGAGCGCAGAAGCGCTCCCCTCTCCCCCCTGGCCCTGAAGGCCAGCGCCGGAGCCGCCCTGAAGCTTCCCGTGGTGCGGGTGAAAAACCTTCCCCGGGCCCTGGAGGAGGTAAAGGGGCGGGGCCTCTGGGTCTACGGCCTGGACGTGCGGGGGAAAAAGACCCCAAGGGAGCTGGACTTCGGGAGGCCCTTGGCCCTGGTGGTGGGCTCGGAGGGGGAAGGGATGCGCCGGCTGGTGCGGGAGGCCTGCGACGAGCTCTTCCGCATTCCCATCCGGGAAGAGGCCGAGTCCCTGAACGCCTCCGTGGCCTTAGGGATAGCCCTCTACGCCGCCTCCTTGGGCCGGGGTGTAGGATAGGCCTGTGGACTGGGTAAGGCTTCTTTCCCGCCTCCTCCAGGCGGAAAGCCTCCCCGGGCAGGAGGGGGAGGCGGCGGCCCTCCTGCTGGAGGCCCTGAAGGGCCTGGGCCTTCCCGCCCGCTTGGACGAGGCGGGAAACGTGGAGGCCCTTCTGGGGGAGAAGGAGCCCGAGGTGGTCCTGGCCGGGCACCTGGACGTGGTGCCCGTGGGGGACCCCATGCGCTGGCCCCACCCCCAGGGGGCGGTGGCCGAGGGAGCAGTCTGGGGACGGGGGGCGGTGGACATGAAAGGCCCTTTGGTGGCCATGCTCCTGGCCCTCGAGGCCCTTTCGCAAAAACCCCTCAAGGGACGGGTGCGCTTCCTGGCCGCGGTGCAGGAGGAGGTGGGGGGCCTGGGGAGCCGCTACGCCGCAGAAAGGCTTTCCCCTCTAGCCTTCATCCTGGGAGAGCCCTCGGGGAGAAAGCTCATGCGGGGCCACCGGGGCCGGGCGGAGGTCTGGGCGGACTTTGAGGGGGAGGAGGCCCACGCCGCCCTCGCCGGGCCGGAAAACGCCCTCTTCCACCTGGCCGAGTACCTCCTGGCCCTGAGGGGGCTTGCCTCCCCCGCTGGCCTCAAGCTCACCCCCACCCGGGTGGACACCTACCCCGGGGCCCGGAACCAGACCCCGGGAGTGGTGCGCCTCTACCTGGACGTGCGCTACGAACCCGAGGCCGACCTGGAGGGCCTTTTGGAGAGGCTTAGGGCCCTGGGGGATGCCTCGGTCTACATCCCCGAGGAGGAGCGGGCCTCGGGGGAGGTGCGCCTCGTCATCCCCGCCCTCTGGCCCCCCTACCGCCTGCCGGAGGACCACCCCCTGCTCCTGGCCGCCCTGAAGGCCTTGGGCCAGGAAAGGGCGGGCCTTTGGCCCTTCACCACCGACGCCCCCTACCTGGGCGCCAAGGCCCCGGTCCTGGGCTTTGGCCCCGGCGACCCCGCCCTGGCCCACACCTCCCAAGAGCGCATTCCCCTTTCGCAGGTGGAGGCCGCGGCCCAAGACTACGCGCGCCTGGTGGAGGCCCTATGGAACGCCGCACCCTAGCCGGAACCCCCTACGCCAAGCTCCTCACCGCCCCACGGCCTGTGGCCGAGGGGCTGAAGGCCAGGCTCGAGGCCAAAGGCATCCCCGTGGTCCTGGAAACCCCCTTTTCCGATCTGCCCGAGGCCGCTTTGGGCACCTACATGGGGGACGTGAACCTCTGGGTGCCGGAAGCCCTTCTGGGGGAGGCGGAGGCCCTCTTGGAGGAGGAGATCCCATGACCGTGGTGGGCCTGGACCTGGGGGGCACCAAGATCGCCGCCGGGGTCTTTGACGGGGAGAAGCTCCTTTCCAAGGTGGTCCTCCCCACCCCCAAGGAAGGGGGGAAGAGGGTGGTGGAGGCCCTAAGGGAAGCGGTGGCCCAGGCGGAGGCAAGGGCGGGGACCCGGGCCGAGGCCATCGGCCTGGGCACCCCTGGGCCTTTGGACCTCCAGGAAGGGATCATCCGCTTCACCCCCAACATCCCCGGGCTCGTGGACTTCCCCATTCGCCGCCTCCTGGAGGAGGCCACGGGCAGGCCCGTCCACCTGGAAAACGACGCCAACGCCGCCGCCCTAGCCGAGCACCACCTGGGGGCGGCCAAGGGGGAGACAAGCTCCCTCTTCCTCACCGTGTCCACGGGGATCGGCGGAGGCGTGGTCCTGGGGGGCAAGGTCCTCCGAGGCGAAAGGGGGCAGGGGGGAGAGCTCGGCCACATCACCCTCCTCCCCGGGGGTCCGGTGTGCGGCTGCGGGCTCGAGGGGTGCCTCGAGGCCCTGGCGGCGGGCCGGGCCCTGGAGCGGGAAGCCTCCTACGCCTACCACCGCAAGGTGGATACCAAGGAGCTCTTCCAGCTTTTCCAAGAAGGCGAGGCCAAGGCGGAGCGCATCCTCCTCCAGGCCGCCCGCTACGTGGGCATGGGCCTGGCCAGCCTGGTGAAGGCCTTTGACCCCGGAGCCGTGGTGGTGGGCGGGGGCCTGGCCTTGAACGCCCCCGCGCCGTACTGGGAAGCCTTGGAAGGGGCCTACCGACACTACTTGAGGGGCTGGGAAGCGCCCCCCCTGCGCCGGGCCCTCCTGGGCGAAGACGCAGGGCTTTTGGGGGCGGCCCTCACCGCCTACCTGGAGGTGGAGCATGGAAGTCGGTAAGACCCTCTTGGCCCTGGGCATCCTCCTGGCCCTCCTTGGCCTTTTGCTCCTCTACTTCCCCAAGCTCTTCGCCTGGTTCGGCCATCTGCCGGGGGACATCCGCATCGAGCGGGAGAACCTCAGGGTGTACATCCCCATCACCTCAGCCTTGGCGCTCTCCCTCCTCCTGAGCCTTCTTTTTAACCTGCTTTCGGCCCTACGCCGTTAGCACGACCGCCTTGTGGTGGCCGGCTCTGGCCTGGAAGGCCCGCAAGGCCAGCTCCGCCACCCCAGGCCCCCTAAAGCGGAGGTGCAGGGAACCGGGCCCCACCAGAAAGCGGTGGAGGAAGGCCCCGGAAAGCCGCACGTAGACCTCCTTTCCCCCCGTCCTTAGGCCAAGCAGGAACCCGAGGCCCTCTGGAGGGGCATAGGCCTCGCCGGAAACCTCGAGGAGCAACACCTCCTCCAAGGAGGCCAGCTCCAAAAAAGCCTCCTCGCCCGGCTCCAAAAGCACGGCGGCAAACCCGCTGGGGCTGGGCACCACCCCGGGGCCTTCCCGCGGCAAAAGGGCCCGCTCCGGGCCCTGGCCCACCCAGCCCACCGGCAACGCCTCCCCAGAAAGGACCTCCCGCAACCCCGGGGGCAGAAACTCCCCCACCCCCTCCCCCAGGGCCAGGCGGTGTTGCACCTCCTCGAGGCTGGGCCCGGCAAGGGTCAGGGCCGTGGCCGCCCGCTCGTGCAGCTCCCGCCGCCGCCCTGGGGTCAGGGCCTCGTAGAGGAGGCGCCGCTCCGCCTCCTTGGCGAAGCGGTACCCTTCCCGGTACACGATCCATCCCTTCCGCTCCAGCTCCTCCAGGTAGGGCAGGGCGCCAAGGGCGTCCAAGACCCCCTCGGAGATGGTGCCCGAGGCCACGGAGAGGCGTTCCAAGGCCACCCGGGCGGGCTCGCTCAGCCAGCGCGCCCGGAGGCGGAGCTGGGCCAGGGGGCGCTGGGGCGGGCCGGGGCAGGCCAGCCACTCGGGGATCCACTCCGGCTGTCCCCCGGCCATGAAGTAGGCCCTGGCCGCCTCGGGAAAGGCCACCCCCGCCAGGAAGCCCTCCTTGGCCTCCAGCCAGCCCAAAGGCGCCAGCTCCACCACCCGCATGCGCTCCACCGGGTAGCTGGCCCGGAGCTCCAGGAAGAACCGGGGCTCCTCCCCGGGGTCCAGGCCCAGGACCAAAAGGGCCTTGGAGTGCAACAGGTCCTTGAGGGGCACCTGGGGGTAGGGGGGCTCGAGGTAGACCAGGCCCTCGGGGCGCAGGACCTGGTGGAAGGCCAGGCCCAAAACCCGGGCTAGCCCCTGGGCCAAAAGCCGCTGGCCCGCTCCCAGCCGCCCCCTAAGCACCAGGAGGAAGGGAGGGCGCAAGGCGGAAAGCTCCCGCAGGAGGTCCTGCCGACAGGGGACCCCGGAGGAGGCCTCGTGGCGGGCCCGCACCTCCAGGACCCAGTCCCAAAGAACCCCCACGTCCTCCAGGCCCTCCAGGGCTTCCCCGTGGCCCAGGGTCTCCAGCCGCACCCATTCGGGCAGGACCAAGGGGTCCTGCCCCCGGGGGAAGACCGGCCTCCCTAGGGCCTCGGCCAGGCGGTGAAGCTCCACCCTGAGGTTCTGCAAGCCCGCGGCGTGGCCGTACAGCAACTGGGCCAGCCGCTCCCGGGTGGTGGGCCCCTCGAGGGCCAGGTAGTAAAGAAGCCCTAGCCCCTTCCGCGGCACCCGGACCTCCTTGCCCTTATGGAGCACCCGGGCCCGGCCGAAGAGGGGCAGTGCGTAAACCGGAGCGTTAAGCGCGCGTTTCAATCCGTTACCCGCCTTGCCCCCATGGTACCACACGCCCGCTGACCACCCAGCGCCACGGAGCTTTTGCCCGTAACGCCCGGGTAACGCCCCGCCCCTTAGGGTGAGGACGTCCTGAGAGGCCACCACCTCGAGGGACGGATTTGGAGGGAATTATGCGCAAAGGCATTCTGGCAGCAGTACTGGTTTTAGCTCCCCTGGCCCTGGCCCAGGCCCCCACGGTGGCCCCCACCAGGGGCAACGGCCCGGACGCCTACGCCAAGGGCGCCGACTCGGCGGCGGTGAACCAGACCATCGAGCTCATCCTCCCCAAGGCCACGGCGTTGCACCTGGACGTCACCACCCTGACCTTCGACCTCACGGGGCTGGACGGGGCCAGCTGGCCCAACTCCACCCCGGACTTTGAAGGGAAGATGGTCTGCGTCTACGGCCTCACGGAGCAGGACGTGAAGACCCAGCTGGGGAACAACTTCTACAACCAGGTGCAGACCCTGCCCCTGGGCACCAGCTACAACACCGCCACCTGGCCCAACATCTCCATCAACGGCGGCGGAGCGGTGACCGCCTACCCGCCCATCAAGCTGGACAAGAACGGGGAACTGGTGCCCGGAAGCAAGAACTACTTCGTCTGCTACCGCACCTTCATCCTGCAGAAGTTCTCCAACGGCAAGCAGTGGCACCTGACCGTGAACCGCAACGACCCCGAAAGCGCCCAGGGCATCCAGCACCTCTACATCCAGGACAACCCCTGCGACACCTTCGGCGCGGCCACGGGCCTCTACGAGCTCCCCAACGGGGCCACCTTGGAGCTGGTTCCCCGCAACCTGCAGGCCGGCCCCACGGGGACCCGTTCCGGCAACAACCCCGAGCGGTGTGGCTACAAGAGCTGGCTGGATGACCTGGTGGTGGTGGCCGTCAAGGTCAACAGCGACCTCTGGGGCAAGAGCACCGCGAACCTCACCTACACCCTGGCCACGACCGCTTGGTAAGCGAGCTGGAAGGCCTGGCCTTTAGGCCAGGCCTTCACCCTTTGGTGAACCATGAAGCGACTCTTTCCCCTCCTCCTCACCCTGGCCCTCAGCGCCCTGGCCCAAAGCACCCTGGGCGTGGAACCACCCGTCCTCCTCAAGGAAGCCAAGCCGGGGGAGGTTCTCACGCAAACCCTCACCGTCTACAACGTGGGCACCCGTCCCGTACGGGTGCGGGTCAGCCTGGGGGACTGGACCTACGACCCCATGGGAAAGATCCAGTTCCTGCCCACCGGCTCGCTCAAGGAGAGCGCCAGCCCCTGGGCCACCTTCTCCCCGGCGGAGTTTTTGTTGGAGCCCAAGCAAAGCCGCCCCCTCACCTACACCCTCTCCATTCCCAAGGGCGCAACCCCTGGCACCCACTGGGGCATCCTCTTCTTGGAGTCCGAGGACCCCAACCCACCCCCCGGGGTGCCCCTGGCCACCTTCCGGGTGCGCATGGCCCACGTCTTCTATGTGAACCTGCCCCCCTTGACCACCTCTGGGCGCATCACCGGCATCGTGCCTAGCCCCCCTAAAGAGGCCCAAGAGCCCTACCGCTTTGCCATTCAGTACCAGAACACGGGGAACACCGCCCAGAAGCTTTCCGGCCGTTTTGAGGTGCGGGACGCCTCCGGACGCAAGGCCGCGGAGGTGGAGGTGGAGGAGGTGGTGGTCCTGCCCGGCCAGGTGCGCGTTCTTCCCGTCAGCCTGGTGGGGCCCTTGCCCGCAGGGGGGTATACCGCCTTGGCCATCTTGAACTACGGCGACCCCAGCAAGGACGTGGCCGCCGACCTGCCCTTCACCCTGCGCACGCCCCTGGCCGCGCCCCCCCAGCCCCCCTCCGAGGGGGAAAAAGGAGGTAGCCCATGAGAACGAGAAGTTGGCTAACGGGTCTCATCCTGCTTTTGGCCCCCGCCCTGGCCCAGGCCACCTGGATCGTGCAGACCCTGGTTCCCGAAACCATCGCCCTCCGCACCCCCACCACCCAGATCGCCTTTGACCTCAAGGATTACCCCCCCAAGAGCTTTCCCGCCACCTACCCCGCCAGCAACCTGGAAGGAGGGGTGCTCCCGGTCCAGGTCTTCGCCAACGCTCCAGGGGTGTGGAGCCTCCTCCTGCAGATCCCCGATCTCCAGGACCAAAACGGAGCCCTGCTCCTCCCCGCCAAACAGATCCTCTACCGGGTGAACGGGGGGCTCTGGCTTAGGGCCGACGGCACCCCCCAGATCATCTACACCCAAGCGGGCCCCACGGGGGACTGGTTGGAGATCCGCCTGGAGTTCGCCTTGGAGCTCACGGGCAACGAACGCGCCGGAAGCTACGTGGTGCAAGCCCTGGTCACCGCCTTGAGGCAGCCGTGAGATGAAGCGCTTTCTGGCCCTTCTTCTCCTCCTGGGGCTTGCCTTGGCCCAGGTGCGCTTCCTGCCGGGCCCCAGCCTGGCGGGCACCCCCGGGGATTACCTGACCTTGGGCCTCAGGGTGGAGGGCCAGGGCCCGGTGCGCTTCCGCCTCTTTCCCCCCGAAGGCTGGCAGGCCCTTTCCCAGGAAAGGCAGGCGGTGCTGGAGGGGAAGGAGGAGTCCTTAAGCTTCACCCTCAGGGTGCCGCCCCTGCCTGCGGGCACGAAGGGAAAAGCCTTGGTGGTGGCCTACGTGGAGGAAAAGGAGGTGGCCCGCACCGAGGTGGAGCTCTCCGTGCTTCCCCTCATCCAGGTGGCCCTCTCCGCCCCTGCCGCCCTCGAGGCCCAGCTGGGCGGGCCCTTTGAGTTTCCCGTCTACGTCACCAACCGCTCCAACCAGCAGGTGGAGGTTCTCTTGGAGGCCGAGGCCGCCATGGCCCAAGTCTTCTTGAACCCGGCAGGCCTCAGCCTAGCCCCCGGGGAAACGGGGGCGGTGCGGGTCATGGTGAGCCCCGAGGGGCAGATCTCCGCCGGCTACCGCTTCTACATGAAGCTTCGCGCCACCCCCAAGGGCGCGCCCGCAGCCCGCAGGGAGGCCGGGGTCATCGTCCTCTTCAACGACCCCCTGGTGGGGCAGGGCCGGGGCAAGGACCCCGAGCTCACCCTGGGCCTGGGCCTGGCCCTGGGCCTAGGGGCCAGTCTGGAGCGGGGCCAGCTCCGAGGCCAGGTGGGCTACCTCCTCGCCCCCAGCCTGAGCGGCGCCCTCTCGGACTACGTGGCCGCCACCGCCACCCCAAGCCCCCTCACGGGCAGCTTGGCCGAGCCCTTGCGCCTGCCCCAGACCCTCACCCTGAGCCTGAAGGGGGAGGGCTGGGAGGCCCGGGCCCAAGGGGGGCAGGGGAGCTTTGGCCTGGCGGGCACCTTCCGCCTGGACCCGGCACGGCTTAGCCTCGAGGGCACCTACCGCCCAGAGGCCCTGGGCCTTAGGGCCAGCGCAGTGAGCCTGGACAAAAACCTGGACCTGCAGGGCGCCCTTACCACCCAGACCGCCCCCACGGGCCGGCAGGACAGCCTCAGCTTGCGCTACCGCCTACCCCTGGAAAGCGGCCTCAGCCTGGGCCTGGGCACCGACCTCAGCGGGCAGGCCGGGGAGGGCTACCGCCTCGCCTTCGGCCTAAGCCAGAGCCTCACTTGGCAGATCCAGAACCTGGAGCTGGTGCAAAGCTACAGCGGCATACCCCTTGCGGGCTTGCACACCCTGGGCCTGGCGGGGGGAAGCCGGAGCCTTTATCCCTTGGGCCTGCGGGGAAGCAGCAGCCTGCAGTTCGGGCCCAGCCAGGGCCTGTGGCAGAGCCAGCTCACCCTGTACGCCCAGCCGGTGGCGGGGGCTTTCGTGAGCCTCACGGGCAGCTACCGCCAACAGGGGGAAAGCCGGGGTTTCGGCCTGGCCCCAAGCCTCAGCACCGCCTTCGGCGAACCCGGGGTGTACGCAGGTAGCCTGAGCCTGAGCTACGGCGTGAACCGCAAGCTTTCCGGGGAAGCCCCAGAAAACCAGAGCTACCAGGCCAGCCTCACCCTGGGCACCCCCGACCTCAGCCTCTCCGGCTACCTGCGCTACTTGGTCCAGGAAAACCCCGTTTTGGAGGGCAATCTGCTCCTGCGCCTAGCCCTAAGCGGGGGGAGCCTCGAGGGGCAGTACCTGGCAAAGCGGGGCACGGAAAAGGACCTCACCCTCTACGGGGCTGCCTGGAACCAGCTCTGGCCGGGAAGTCTGCAAACCCGCCTCTCTTACGAGTACCGCCTGGAAGAAAGCGCGAGCCAGCGCTTTGGCCTTTCCCTATTCCAGCGCAACTTCCTGGAACCCAGTCTTTCCCTAGGAGCCTCCTACACCCTCATCCTGGAAGAAGCCGGGATCCGCCATGACTTTGGCCTGAGCCTGGCCTACACGCAAACCTTCACCTTCACCACCCCCAAAGAGGTGGTGGACCTCTTCGGCGGCCGCAAGGGAGGCGAGGTGGCGGGCCAGGCCTTCCGCGACGAGAACCTGAACGGGCGCCTGGATCCAGGCGAGGCACCTCTAGCGGGCCTGAGGGTCTGCCTGGGAAAGACCTGCGAAACCACCGACGCCCAGGGCCGCTACCGCCTTTTCACCGCTGCTGGCGAGGGCGTCCTCTTTTTCGGTAACCTTCCCGCCACCCTGGCCCTCTTGGGGGAGGAACGGGTACAGGTCACCTTGAACGCCAGCCTGGAGAAGAACCTGCCCTTTGCTCCCGCCACCACCCTGGCGGTCCAGGTGTTGGACGGCGGAAACGAGCAGGGCCTGGCCTTCGCCGGCGTCTGCGCCGAGGGGGTGGTGAAGCGGTGCACCCGGGCGGACGCCAATGGCCGAGCCCTCATCGGCGGGCTTTTCCGCGGGGAGTACCGGGTCTACCCCGACCCCCGCTACCTACCCGAGGGCTACCGGGAGGAAAAGGCAGCCCAGGTGCGGGTGGAGCCGAGCGGTCCTGTGGCGGAGGTCCAGGTGGTGGCCGCCCCCCCCAAGCGGGAGGTGGAGGTGACCTATACCGCAGGCCGTCTGAGCCTGGTGGCCACCGCCGACCCTTCCACCCCCATCGCCGGAGCCGAGGTGGAGGTCAAGGCCCTGGTCCAAGGAGAAGCGGAGCGGGTCTGGCTGGATCTCCCCTCGGACCCAGTAACCCTAGTCCGGCAGGAGGGAAACTACTACACCGCCCGGGTGCGTCTGCCCCTGGCCCCAGGGTTTCATGCCCTGACCGTAAGGGCCAAAGGCCAGGAAGAGGCCGAGGCCCCCCTTTTCCTGCAGGTGGTATCCGGCTCCCTCTACAGCCCAAGCTCCCTGGAAGGGCCCAAGGTCAAGGTTACCCTGCGCTTCCGGGCCACCCAGGTGGCCCTTACGGCCAAGGGCCAAAGCTTCACTCTAAAGAGCGAGGACGGCTATACCTGGACCGGGGAAGTGCCCTTAGGCCCCGGTCACCATACCCTTCTGGTGCTGGCCGATGGGGAAGGACTGGGAGAACTGGACCTGGCCATCCCCTCGGAGAGCGCGAACCATTGAGCAAGAGGATCCAGGAAAGGAGAGGATGGATATGCGGTATTGGCAGGCAGTGCTTTTAGCGGCAGGGCTCCTTGGAGCCTGCTCCCAGGCCCCCCAAGGCGTCAAGCCCCAGGTGGCGGTGGGGGCCTCGGTGACGGTGGAAAAAACGGCGGTGCCCGAGTTCAAGCGCACCTACCGCTGGACCATGGAGAAGAAGGTCACGGACCCTGCGGGCGGGACCCTTACCCTGGCCCCGGGGCAGAGCTACCTGGTGAAGTACGCGGTTTCCCTGGTGGGCACCCCCACCGACTCGGACTTCAAGGTAAAGGGCACGGTTACCATCAAGAATACGGGCAGCGTGGACGTCCTTCTGCAGGCCCTTAGCGATACCCTTTCCACAGGCGAAACCGTAGCCCTCAACTGTGGTGTAAGCCTCCCCTACACCCTGCCCGCAGGGCAAAGCCTGAGCTGCACCTACAGCCAAAGCCTGCCCAACGGGCAAAGCCGGACCAACACCGCCACGGTGAGCTGGAATAGCGGCGGGGAAAGCGGCACGGCCTCCGCCCAGGCCAGCTTCGCCTTCACCGCCCCCACCGAGGTGGTGGACGGGAGCGTGACGGTGCAAGACCCCTCCGCCACCTTGGTGAGCGCCATCAGCGGCATCACTCCCGAAGGGATCATCTCCCAGACCTACTTCTTCGAGCGCCCTGTGCGCTTTGACTCCTGCGGCCAGTACGAGGTGAAAAACACCGCCACCTTCACCACGAACACCACCGGCACCCAAGGCTCGGCCTCGGCCACGGTGCAGGTGAACGTGCCCTGCGCCGGGGGTTGCACCCTCACCCAGGGTTACTGGAAGACCCACTCCAAGTACGGCCCCGCCCCCTACGACAGCACCTGGGCCAAGCTCGGCGAGGACACAATCTTCTACCTCTCCGGCCAAAGCTACTACCAGGTCCTCTGGACCTCTCCCTCCGGGGGCAACGCCTACTACATCCTGGCCCACCAGTTCATCGCCGCCAAGCTGAACCTCCTGAAGGGGGCCGCCACCACCCCAGCGGTGGACGCCGCCATGGCCTGGGCGGAAAGCTTCTTCGGCACCTATAAGCCCAGCGACTCCCTGAGCAAGACCCTGGCCAACCAGGCTAAGAGCTACGCCGCCACCCTGGACAGCTACAACAACGGCCTGATCGGCCCCGGCCACTGTAGCGAGTAAGCCCTTTGTCCCGGGCGGCAGAGGCCGCCCGGGGTTTTAGGAGGCCAACATGAAAAAGGCTTTTTGGCTTGTCTTTCTGGCCCTCGCGGCCTGCACTGCTCCCCAAGGCATCAAGACCACGGGGAGCCTGCGCATCCAAAGCGTTCAGCCCGATGTGGTCTCCGGGTGCATCGTGCGGGCCGGGGATTGGATGGCCCTTAAGGGCAACACCTTCGGTACCCAGGCGGAGTGGGACAGCGGCGCCAACCACGCCCTCTTTCCCCCCGAACCCGGCCTCCCCGCCGAGTCCCCTGAGATCACCCAGGCAGAGAACCCGGCCACCCTCATGTTCCGTGTTCCCCAAGGAGCGCAAAGCGGCATCCTGCGCCTCCACGTGGAAGGTGTGGGGGACGCGGAAATCCCGGTAAACGTGCAGACCTTGGCCCCACAGATGGCTGTGCCGGGATGCGAGGTGCCCGCACCGCCGCAACCCCCCGAGTAACGGCCCCAAACCCCCTGCGCCTGCAGGGGGTTTTCCGTTACCCTCACGTACCCCGGCCCATCCCCAGCGGAAGAGGGCTCAGGACGGGAGGAGGTCACTTGAGGTGGCTTAGAAACTCCTCCCGGGTTTTCTGGCTTTCCCGGAAAACCCCCAGCATGGCGCTGGTGACGGTGCGGGAGTGCTGCTTCTCCACGCCCCGCATCATCATGCACAGGTGGACCCCCTCCACCACCACCCCCACCCCTTGGGGCTGGAGGATCTCCTGGATGGCCTCGGCGATCTGCACCGCCAGCCGCTCCTGCACCTGGAGCCTCCTGGCGAACATGTCCACGATGCGGGCGAACTTGGAAAGCCCCAGGATTTTCCCGTCTGGGATGTAGCCGATGTGCACCTGGCCGAAAAAGGGCAACATGTGGTGTTCACACATGGAGTAGAACTCAATGCCCTTCACCACCACCATCTCGCTGCCTTCGGCCTGGAAGACCGCCCCGTTCACGATCTCTTGGAGGCTCTGGCGGTAGCCCCGGGTGAGGAAGGCCCAAGCCTTGGCCACTCGCTCGGGGGTCTTCAAGAGCCCCTCCCGAGCAGGGTCTTCCCCAATGACCTCCAGCCACTCAGCCGCAAGGCGCTGAAGCCGCTCCAGGTCCAGCTCCGTTTCAAAGGTGAGACCGGTCTCCTCTAACTCCACCATTCTGCCTTCCATGGTGCCCTCCTTACCGCTTTTCCTGTGTGGCCCCGGGCTCACTCCGGAACGATGAAGCCCTCCTCCAGGAGGGGCGAAGCCGCCTCCGGAGCCAGGGGGAAGCCCTGGGCCACCCGCTGCAGGGCCTCGAGGGCCTCCTTTCGGCTCCGCTTGAGGCGCAGGTGCAGCTCGCTAAAGGGGTTCAGGGCGTCCTGGCCCCGCAGGGTGAGGCGGAAGCGCCGGGGCGGGTCCACGGGGAAGAGGCCCACCCGGTAGCGCTCCGCCAGGGCCCGGTAGCGGGGGGCGTTCCCCGGAGGCTCTGCCGGGCGCACCACCCGGGCCGGAACCCCCAAGGCCAGCATCCCTGCGGGCACCTCCATCCCCGGGGGCACCACCGCCCCCGCCCCCACCACGGCGTCCTTGCCGATGCGGGCCCCATTGAGCACCACCGCCCCCATGCCGATCAGGGCCCCTTCCTCCACCACCGCCCCGTGGACCACCGCCCGGTGGCCCACGGTCACGCGGGCCCCCAAAAGGCAGGGAAAGCCTGGGTCGGCGTGGAGGACGGCCCCGTCCTGCACGTTGCTGCCCGGGCCGATGGCCACCCGCTCCAGATCCCCCCGCACTACGGCGGCGAACCAGATGGAGGCCCCCTCCTCCACCTCCACCGCCCCCACCACATGGGCCCCGGGGGCGATGAAGGCCGTGGGGTGGACCTTGGGGGTCTTGTCCTCAAAGCGGTAGACGCTCAAGGGCCACCTCCAAAAGCCTGCGGTCCTCGGGGAAGGCGAGGAGGGCCCGGGCCTCCTCGGGGCTGAACCAGCCCGCCCCGGTCATCCCCGGCTCCAGCCTGGGCTCCCCCTCCCCCCGCATGAGGAACCAGTGCACCTCCCGCTCCACCCCTTTGGGGTTCACGTAGCGGGTGGGGAAGAGGGGCAGGAGGACCTCCGCTTCCACGCCGGTTTCCTCCCGCACCTCCCGCACCGCCGCCTCCTCCAGACCCTCCCCCGGCTCGGGGTGCCCCTTGGGGAAGACCCAGAAGCCCATGCGGTCGCGCAGGAGGAGCACCTCTTTCCTCCCGTTGAAGACCACGCCCCCCGCCCCTAGCTCCATGGGTACCTCCCTTTCAGGTAGGCCAAGGTGGCCTCGTCCACCTCCAGGCCTCCCCCGTAGCGTTCCTCCAGGTTCTCCATGCCCACGAGGGCCAAAAGGGCCTCCTCCGTGGCCCGGTCAAAGACCCCGTGGGCCTCCCCCGCATAAAGCCCCTGGGCCCGGAGGACCCTCTGCAGCCAGCGCACCTCCTCCTCGGTGAGGGGGCGCTTTTCCCGGGGCCTTTCAAAGAGGAGGCGGTGAAGGGAGAGCAGGCGGAAGAGCTCGTCCACGGGCTCGGGGTGGTCGTCGGCCCGGAGGTCGATGTAGCGGTCCCAAAGCCCCCCGTACCCCTTCCCTTCCCCCACCACCAAAAGCGCCGCGGACTGCTTGCCCCGCTTGTCCCCCCCAGCCTCCTCCCCCGCCTTAAGTGCCAGGAGAAGCCTCTCGGGAAAGGGGGCCTTTTCCTCCCGCAGGAAGGTTTCCACCAGGGCCTCCACCACCTCGGGGCCCGAGAGGAGGTTTCCTTGAGCGGCATACCCCTCTCCGGAAAGCCCCCCGGCCCAGGGGTGGCACTCCGCCCCGGTAAAGGTGAGGGCCTCACCCTTGGCGCTCACCAGGCCAAACTGGCGCCGCTCCAGCCCGGAATCGGTGCGGCGGAAGGCTTCCAAAACCCCCTCCGGGCTTGCCCCCTGCTCTAGAAGGGCAAGGCCCTGGGGGCCGAAGCGGGGGTTGGCGTAGGACTGGGTGGCGATGGCCCCTACCCCTGCCCGGGCGAAGGGCACCACCGCCCCCACCGCCAGAAACTTGCTGGCCACGGCCACGCCCAGGTCCCCCGTTTCCGGGTCCCGGGCCACCAGGGAGAAGGTGGCCACCACCATGCCCTTATCCTACGCGCCCGCCCGTGGTAAAGTGGGGGGATTGGGTGCACCCATGGAGATCCGAAACATTGCCATCATTGCCCACGTGGACCACGGCAAGACCACGCTGGTGGACGCCATGCTCCGCCAAGCCAAGGCCCTTTCCAAAGAGGAGGGGGAGCGCATCCTGGACTCCGGTGACCTGGAGAAGGAGCGCGGCATCACCATCCTGGCCAAGAACACCGCGGTGGTCTGGGGCGGGGTGAAGGTGAACATCGTGGACACCCCAGGCCACGCGGACTTCGGCGGGGAGGTGGAGCGGGCCCTCTCCCTGGTGGACGGGGTGCTCCTCCTGGTGGACGCCGCCGAGGGCCCCATGCCCCAGACCCGCTTCGTCCTGAGGAAGGCCCTAGGGGCGGGGCTAAAGCCCATCGTGGTCCTCAACAAGGTGGACAAGAAGGAGGCCCGCCCCGACGAGGTCTTAAGCCTCACCTTTGACCTCATGGTGGAGCTGGGGGCCTCGGACGACCAGCTGGACTTCCCCTACCTCTACGCCATCGGCCGGGAGGGCCGGGCCTGGCGGGAGGAGCCCCGAAACGACCTCCATGAGCTCTTCCAGGTCATCGTGGAGCACGTCCCCCCACCCCGCTGGACGGAGGGCCCCTTCCAGCTCCTGGTGGCCAACCTGGACCACTCCCCCTATCTGGGCCGGGTGGCCATCGGCAAGGTGGCCCGGGGGAGGGTGCGCAAGGGGGAAACCGTGGCCATCCTCAAGGAAGGGGCCAGCCTCTTGGCCAAGGTGGCCGCGGTCTACACCCACCAGGGCCTGGAGCGGGTGGAGGTGGAGGAGAGCCTCCCCGGGGACATCGTGGCCCTGGCCGGGGTGGAGGGGGCGGAGATCGGGGACACCCTGGCGGCCCAGGAGGCCCCCGAAGCCCTCCCCCGCCTGCAGGTGGACGAGCCCACCGTGGCCCTCACCCTCACCGCCAACACCTCCCCCTTCGCTGGCCGGGAGGGCCGGTACGTGACGGGGCAGAAGCTGAAAGAGCGCCTCCTGAAGGAGCTCCGCACCAACGTGGCCCTGCAGGTGGAGGAAGTGAACCCGGAGGTCTTCGAGCTTAAGGGCCGGGGGGAGCTCCACCTGGCCATCCTCCTGGAAACCATGCGCCGGGAGGGGTACGAGTTCAGCGTGGGCCAGCCCCGGGTGCTCACCAAAGACGGCCTCGAGCCCTACGAGCTCCTGGTGGTGGAGGTGCCCCAGGACCGCTTTGGCAGCGTGATGGAGGCCTTAGGGGCCCGGCGGGCGGAGATGGTCTACATGGAGGTGGGCGAAAGGGTGCGGGCGGAGTTCGTCATCCCAGCCCGGGCCCTTTTCGGCTTCCGTAGCCTCTTCCTCTCCCTTACCGGGGGAGAAGGCCTCATGAGCCACACCTTCCACGGCTACGGCCCCGAGGCTGGCCCCATTCCCACCCGCACCACGGGAAGCGCCGTGGCCATGGAGGCGGGGGTGGCCACCGCCTACAGCCTGAACCGCCTGCAGGAGCGGGTGCAGTTTTTCATTGAGCCGGGCACCGAGGTCTACGTGGGCATGATCGTGGGGGAGCACGTGCGGGAAAACGACCTGGACGTGAACGTCACCCTTGCCAAGAAGCTCACCAACGTGCGTGCCGCCGGCTCCGACGAGAACATCCGCCTCACCCCCCCGAGACGGCTCTCCCTGGAGGAGGCCCTGGCGTTTTTGGCGGAGGACGAGCTCCTGGAGGTGACCCCCAAGAGCCTGCGCCTGCGCAAGAAGGTGCTGGATCCCAGCCAGCGCAGGCGCCTGGTGGGCAAGTAGCCCCTTGCCCAAGGACCGCCAGGGTGTAGAATCGGCCCGTGAAGCGTTGGGTTTTTCTCCTCCTGGCCCTCATGGGCCTCGGCCTGGGCCTGGCCCAGGCCCCGGTGAAGGTGCGCATCGGCTTCAACCCCACCCAGAACTCCGACCAGCTGAAGGCGGCCGCCCAAGCCATCGCCGACTACATCGAGAAGGAGTTCAAGGGCACGGTGGAGGTGGAAATCTTCGTCCCCACCGAGTACCGCGGCCTCATTGAGGCCATGAAGGCGGGCAAGCTGGAGTTCGCCTTCTTCCCCCCCGACGGCTACGTGCTGGCCCACCGGGAGGCGGGGGCCGAGGTGCTCCTCAAGTCGGTGCGCAACGGCAACCCCTTCTACTGGTCGGCCATCATCGTGCGCAAGGACTCAGGCCTGAAGCGGATTGAGGACCTCGAGGGCAAGACCATCGCCTGGGTGGACCCCCTCTCCGCCGCCGGCTACATCTTCCCGCGGGCGGCCCTGGTGAGCCGGAGCATCAACCCCGACACCTTCTTCGCCAAGCAGGTCTTTGCCGGCAAGCACGACGCCGCGGTGCTGGCCGTGCTCAACAAGTCGGTGGACGCCGCCGCCACCTTCGCCAACGACGACAAGAACAAGTCGGGGGCCTGGACCCAGTTCCTGAAGCCCGAAGAGGCCCGGCAGATCACCGCCATCTTCTACTCCAAACCCATCCCCGGCGACACCTTCTCGGTTTCCAAGGACTTCCTCACCAAGTACCCCAACCTGGCCAAGGGCATCGCCGCCGCCATCCAACGCTGCAAAGCGCCCAAGTGCAACCTCCTGCAGAACCTTTACCGCATCGACTACATGATCCCGGCCAAGGACGCCGACTACGACGTGGTGCGGGAAGCCCGCCGCATCTCCGGCCAGGACAAGTGAGGACCTAGCCCTTTCGGCCCCCAGGCACCCCTGGGGGCTTTTTTTCGGGGAACAATGATCGAGGTCAAGAACCTGAGCAAAGTCTTCCCGGACGGCACCCAGGCCCTTTCAGGAGTTTCGGTGTCCATCCCCCAGGGAGACTTCGTGGCCATTATCGGCCTCTCGGGGGCGGGCAAGAGCACCTTTTTGCGCACCCTGAACCGCCTGGTGGAGCCCACCTCCGGGGAGATCCGGGTGGGCGGGGTGGAGGTCACCCGCCTCTCCCGCCGGGAGCTCCAAGCCTTCCGCCGCCGGGTGGGCTTCATCTTCCAGCAGTTCAACCTGGTCCAGCGCCTGACGGTGCTGGAGAACGTCCTGCACGGACGCCTGGGCTATCTCCCCACCTGGAAGGGGCTTTTGGGCCTCTACCGGGAGGAGGACACCGCCCTCGCCTTGGAGCAGATCCGCCGGGTGGGCCTCCAAGGCAAGGAACGGGCCCGGGCCGACCAGCTCTCCGGCGGACAGCAGCAGCGGGTGGCCATCGCCCGGGCCCTGGCCCAGGAGCCGGAGCTGATCCTGGCGGACGAGCCCATGGCCAGCCTGGACCCCCGGCTCTCCGACGTCATCCTGGGCATCCTCAAGGAGTACAACCAGGAAAAAGGGGTGACCGTCTTGGTAAACATCCACGTCCTGGAGCTGGCCCGGCGCTATGCGCGGCGCGTTTTGGCCTTCAACAGGGGACAGCTCGTCTTTGACGGACCCGTGGAGGACCTGACCCCGGAGGTGGAGCGCAGGGTCTACGCGGGGAATCTGGAGGCCCTATGAGCCTGGTCCTCTTTCTCCTCGGCGCGTTCCTGGCAGGCCTCCTGGGCCTGGGCCGGGGCTCGGTGCGCCGCTACCTGGTGGCCGGGGCCCTGGGGGTGTTGGTGGTCACCCCGGCCTTTCCCCTGGTGGGGGCGGTGGGCTACCTCTCCCGGGAAACCCTGGGGCCCACCCTCCTCGCCCTTCTGCCCTTCGCCCCCCAGCTGGCCCTGGTGCCCCTGGGGGGGCTTCTCGCCCTGGCCTTGGCCCACTTCGGCGGACGGCCTGCGGGCCTGGGGGGGCTTTTGGGTGGGGGGCTAGGCTTTCTCGCCCTCCTCACCTTCCTGCAAGGCCCCGCCCACCTGGTGCGTTTGAAGCCTGTCCCCGGGCTCATGGAAGGGGCCGTGGGGCTCCTGGCCCTCCTGCCCTTCCTGGTCCTCGCCTTTTCCCAAAGGAAACGGACTTGGCTCTGGCTCCCCCTGGGGCTAGCCCTAGCCCTGGGCAGCTTCCTCTGGCTCAACTCCCCCCAGGGCCACACCTACTTTCCCCGCATGGAGGGGTACTACCAGCTGGTGCTCCCCGCGGAACCCGGAGCCGAGGAAGTCCTGGTAGCGGCCTACAACCAGGGCCTCGAGGACCTGAACCGGGTGCGGCAGGAGATCGGCCTCCCACCGCTGAAGCCCATCCAAGACCTTTCCGGCCTGGGAGAGGGGCGGCTTCCCCAGGAGGTGGCCCAGGCGGGCTACCGCCTCCTGCAACCCCAGGCCCTGGGCTACGGAGCGGTGGCCCTGCTCCTCTTCTTGGGGGTGATGGCAGGTGCAGGGCTTTGGCTGTTGCGGAACCCGGGGCTACTGGAAGCGGGGGACCTGCGCTCGGGCCTAGTCCTGGCAGGGGTGGCCCTCAGCGTCTTTCCCGCCTTTGACGCCACGGAGTTTGACCTGGGCAAGCTGGTCAAGGGCTGGCCTTTCCTGGTGAACTTCCTGGACCGGGCCTGGCCCCCCAACCTGGCCCAGCCGGCCAGCGGCATTTATCCGCTCCAAAGCGTGGCCAGCGAGATGCTCCTCACGGTGGAGATCGCCCTGGTGGGCACCCTTCTGGCCGCTCTCTTCGCCCTGCCCACCAGCTTTCTGGCCGCCCGCAACCTCACCTCAAAGAACCCCGTGCTCCGCCTCCTCTTCTACCTCATGCGGGGGTTTTACAACGTGGACCGGGGAGTGGACACCCTGATCCTGGCCCTGATCCTGGTGGCGGCGGTGGGCCTAGGGCCCTTCGCCGGGGTGCTGGCCATGGCCATCCACTCCATCGCCGACCTGGGCAAGCTCTACTCTGAGGCCATCGAGAACGTGGATAAGGGCCCCATCGAAGCCCTGGAGAGCGTGGGGGCCAGCGGGAGCAACGTCCTGCGCTGGGCCATCTTGCCCCAGGTGCTTCCCCTCTTCGTTTCCTACACCCTCTACCGCTTTGAGATCAACTTCCGGGTTTCCATCGTCTTGGGCCTGGTGGGAGCCGGGGGCATCGGCTTCTTCATCAAAGGGGCCATGGACGCGGGCCACTACGACCAGATGGTGATCGGCATCATCGCCATCGTCCTGGTGGTGAACCTCATCGACTTCGCCTCCAGCTGGCTGCGAAGCCGCCTGGTGTAGCAAGAGGCCGGGCCCCTGGGCCCGGCCCTTCCGCTTGCTAAGGCCCTACTCCTCTTCCCGCTCCCCGTAGGTTTCCAGGGCCTCCTGCCACGCCTGGCTGATCTCCTTGGCCTGTTCCATGGTGAACCTCCTTAAGGCTAAGGGTAAGAAGGAACGGGCGCCATCAAAGCGAGGTAAAGGGAAAACCCGTACACCCTGGAGGCGGTGTAGCTGGCAAAAGCTACACCCAGGCTTTAAGCACCCCGCCGTGGGTTACGCCACGACGGGGCCCCGGAAAGGGCAGGGGCAAGCCAATGCAGCCTTGGCCGGTGGGGCGACCTCCTCGCGCGGGCGCCTAGGACTGCAGCAGGGCCTCGGCCTCGAGGCGGGCCAGAACCCGCTCCAAGCTCCCCCCCCGCCAGCGCTCCACCGCGTAGGCCGAGAGGGGAAAGCGCTCCTTAAGGCGCCGCAGAAGCCCGGCGGCGTCCTCGGGGCGGCTTCCCTGAAGCACCAAGAGGTACCCCCCATTGAGCCGGAAGGCCAGGTCCCCCCGCCTCAGTTCGCCCTGGAGCCGCTCCGGTGGCGCAGAGGTGGAGAGGTACACCAAGACCAAGGGCCGCCTTAGGGCCAGGCCCTCCAGGGCCCCCGCCAGGCGCAGAAGGTCCTCCCGCCCCCCTACCCCCTCCAAAGCGGGCAAAAGGGGGGCCTCCTTTCCCGTGCCCAAGAAAAAGGCCGCCCCCAGGGCCAAAACCCCCAGGAAACCGCCCAAGGCCGCAAACCCCGAAGCCTCCGCCCCGGTGAGCAGGAGGGCACTCTCCAAAGCCGCCTGAAAGGCCAGAAGCCCCAGACCGGCCACCAAAAACACCTGCACCCCGTAGGCCACGGGGAAGCGGGAGTAGAGGCTGGCTACCGCCGCCAGCGCCAAAGCCAGGAGAAGAAGCCAAAGGCCCCGTTCGGCCTGGCCCGAAGGCTCCAAAAGGGCCAGGGGCGATAGGCCCAAAAGGAAGAGGGCCCAGGGCAAGAGGAACAGCCAGCGCATGCTCGCCCCCAGCCTACCACGTCCCCCCTGCCCTGGGCTTAAGTACCCCCCTCACGAGGGGGCCCCAGAAAGGCCTTGGGCATGGCCCTTTCCCTTACCTGCTGAGGCAAGCCCCATGCGCCAACACTTAGGATGGGGAGGATGGAGCCCTTGGCCGAGCGCCTAAGGCCCCGCTCCCTGGATGAGGTCCTGGGCCAGCCCCACCTCACGGGGCCAAGGGGACTCCTGCGGCGGATGCTGGAGGCGAAAAGGCTTTCCTCCATGGTCCTCTTCGGCCCCCCGGGGACGGGCAAGACCACCCTGGCCCGCCTCCTGGCCGAGGGGGTAGGCAAGCCCTTCTTGCACATCTCCGCGGTGGAGGCTGGGCTCAAGGAGGTGCGGCAGGCGGTGGAAAGGGCCCGGCGGGAGGGCGGACTGGTCCTTTTCCTGGACGAAGTCCACCGCTTCAACAAAGCGCAGCAGGACGCCCTCCTGCCCCACCTGGAATCGGGCCTCCTCACCCTCGTGGGCGCCACCGCGGAAAACCCCGCCTTTGAGCTCACCCCCGCCCTGCGCTCCCGGCTCCGCTTCTTCCCCCTCAAGCCCCTTTCCCAGGAAGACCTCTTCCGCCTCCTGAAGCGGGCCCTCGAGGACCCCCGGGGCCTTCCCGGCACCCCCTACGAGGAGGGGGCCTTGAAGCTGCTGGCCCAGGCCGCTGGGGGCGACGCCCGCTTCGCCCTCAACACCCTGGAGCTCGCCGCCAGCTTCGGAAGGGTGGACGAGGAGAGCGTGCGGGAGGCCCTGGGTTCGGAGCGCTTCGCCATGGACCGGGGCGGGGACCGCTTCTACGACCTGGTCTCCGCCCTCCATAAAAGCCTCCGGGGAAGCCACGTGGACGCAAGCCTTTACTACCTGGCCAGGCTCCTTAAGGCCGGAGCCGACCCCCGCTACCTGGCCCGCCGCCTTATCCGAGTGGCGGCGGAGGACGTGGGCCTGGCCGACCCCCTGGCCTTAAGGCTCGCCGTGGCCGCCAAGGAGGCCTACGAGGCCTTAGGAAGCCCGGAAGGGGAGCTCGCCCTGGTGGAGGCCGCCATCTACCTGGCCCTGGCCCCCAAGTCCAACAGCGTCTACGCCGCCTGGCAAAGGGCGGAAGCGGCGGCCCAAGCCCACCCTGAGGCCCCCGTGCCCCTCCACCTTAGAAACGCCCCCACCAGCCTGGCCAAGGCCTTGGGCCACGGCCGGGGCTACGCCTACTACCACGAGGACAAGGAGGGGAGCTTCGCCCAGGCCTACCTGCCGGAGGGCCTCGAGGCTCTCCGCCTCTATGAGGCCACCGGGGAAGGCTGGGAAGAGCGGGTGCGGGAAAGGCTCAAGGCCCTCAGGGCGCGCTTTGGAAGCTGAGGCCCAGGGCCAAATACGGCCCCCCAGGGCCATACCCTCCCTCCACGGCCATCCCCTCCCCCCAGTAGCCCAGGGTGAGCTGGGGGGCTAAAGGCCCCCAGGGCAGGCGGTGCAGGCGGGGAGAGAAGTAAAAGTCCCGGCCCATCCGCAGGAGGAGGCCGGCATCAGCGGAAAACCCGGTAACCGCTCCCTGGTTCAAGTCGACAAAGAGGGAGACGCCCCCGTCCAGGCTCAGCCCTTCGGCCAGCTGTACCTTTGCCCCCAGGCGGAGGGGAGCCTGAAAGCTGAGACTAAACTCTTTCTGCCCATCCCCCACGGCGTAGCCCAGATAGGGCAGGCCCCAGACCGGGTAGGGGCTACTCATAGGGGCGGGAAAGAGGCTCCCCCCCAGGGTAAACCGCTCCCCCCGCACCGGTTCCGGGGGCTGGAGCACGGCCATGGGCACGCAGGCCGAGAAGAGAACCAAGCCCGCGAGCAAGGCCCACCTCATGGTTCCCCCCTAAAGCCGGACCGCCGCGGAAAGGCTGAAGAGGGCAGCCCCGCCCGCCTGCGGGTTGAAAAGCACCCCCACCTCGCCCAGGAACCCCTCACCGACATAGCCCAAGGTGCCCTGGTAGAGGAAGCCGGACACGTTCAGCTCCTGGGAGGTGAACCCCAGCCAGTGCACCCGAGGGGAAAGGTAAAAGCCCCCCAGTCCCACAAGGAGGCCCGCATCCAACGCTAGGGGAACCCCGTCTCCGCCCAGGAAGGGTGGCAAAGTGAGGCCGAGGTCCAAGGAAAGCCCAGGGGTCAGGGCCTGCTTTACCCCAACCCGTAGCCCAAGCTGCACGGAGAAGTTGTACTCGGTCTGCCCATCTCCCTGGGCGTAAGTGGCATAGGGGATCAAGAACGCACCCCCTTCCGCACCCACGGCACTAAGGCCAAAGGCTAGGCTCCGCCCGGAAACCGGTTCCGGGCTACGCAACACCGCCACCGGCAGGCACCCGGAAAGGAAAAGGGCCAGGGCCAGCAAGCACGCCCTCACGTTGTCACCCCCTTGGCCCTATGATAGCACCCTAGCCCTTGAGCCCCTCCTCAAAGGTGGCCACCACCCGCCGCTCAAAGGCCAGGTAGAGGAGGATAATGGGGAGCACCGAAAAGAGAGCCGCCGCCGAGAGCAGGCCCCAGTCCGTGGGGTACTTGCGCTGCAGGTCCGTGAGCCAGGTCTGCAGGGTCCAAAACCTCGGGTCCGAGACCACCACCCGGGGGTAAAGCACCAGGTTCCAGTGGGCAGCGAAGGCCAGGACGCCTGCCGCCACCAGGGTGGGCCGCACCAAGGGGAGAAGGATCTGGAAAAGAAGCACCCGGTGCCCTGCTCCGTCCAGCCGGGCCGCTTCCAGAAGCTCCTCGGGCACGGCGCGCATGGCCTGGTAGACCAGGTAGATGACAAAGGGACTGGCGGCAAAGGGCAGGACCAAGGCCCAGACGGTGTCCAAAAGGGAAAGCCCCTTCAGGATGCCGTAAAGGGGCACCAAGAGGAGCTCTGCCGGGATGGCCATGAGCACCAGGTAGAAGGGGAGAAGCCCCAGCCCCGCCCGCAGGGCGTAGGCAGCCATAAGGGCGGTGAAGAGCTCCAACGCCACCACCAAGGAGGAAAGTCCCAGGGAGAAAAGCAGGCGGTCCCAGAACCCCTCCTTGCCCAGGCCCTGGACGTTCTCCAGGCTGAAGCCCACCTGGGAGAAGAGCTCGCCCGAGTACACCGCTTCCTTGGGCATGAAGGCGGCGTAGGCCATCCAGAGGAAAGGAAGGGCCACAAAGAGGAGGACGCCAAGGACCGCGAGGTGCTTGAGAAGCCGGACCACGACCCCCACTATACGCCGTAAGATGCCCCCATGAGGCCCCTTTCCGGCATCAAGGTCCTGGACCTCTCCCGGGTCCTGGCAGGGCCTCTTTGCACCATGATCCTGGCCGACCTGGGGGCGGAGGTGATCAAGGTGGAACCCCCCTGGGGGGACGAAACCCGGGGCTGGGGCCCCCCCTTTGCCAAGGGGGAAAGCGCCTACTTCCTCTCCGTCAACCGCGGCAAAAAGAGCCTGGCCCTGGACCTCAAGGCCCTCGAGGGCCAGGAGGTGGCGCAGAGGCTGGCCCAAAGGGCCGACGTCCTGGTGGAGAACTTCAAAACCGGGGACCTCAAGCGGTACCGCCTGGACTACGAAAGCCTGCGGGAGCTTAACCCCCGCCTGGTCTACCTCTCCATCACCGGCTTCGGCCACACCGGCCCGAGGGCCCAGGAGCCGGGGTACGACGCCGCCTTGCAGGGCTACACCGGCATCATGTCCGTGACCGGGGAGCCGGAAGGCCCCCCCATGAAGGTGGGGGTGGCCTGGATCGACGTGATGACGGGGATGATGGGGGCGGTGGCGGTCCTGGCGGCCCTGTACGAGCGGGAGCGAAGCGGCTTGGGGCAGCACATCGACCTCTCCCTCTTCGACGTGGGCCTCTTTGCCCTGGCCAACCTGGGGGAGAGCTACCTCCTCACGGGTAGGCCCCCAGGGCGGCTGGGCAACGCCCACGCCCAGATCGTGCCCTACGGGGCCTTCCCCGCGGCGGACGGCTGGCTGGTGCTGGCGGTGGGCAACGACGAGCAGTTCCGGCGGCTCTGCCAGGTGCTGGAGCTGCCCGGGCTTTGGGAGCGCTTTCCCCAAAACCCCCAAAGGGTGGAACACCGCAAGGAGGTGGTGGAGGCGGTTTCCGCCGCCCTCAAGACCCGCCCCCGCGGGTACTGGCTGGAAAGGTTCAAGGAGGCGGGCATTCCCGCCGCCCCCGTGAACAACCTGGCCGAGGCCTTCCAGGACCCCCAGGCCCAGGCCCGGGAAGCGGTCTGGACCCTCAGCCACCCCCTCCTGGGTGCCCTTCCCACCCTGGCCAACCCCTTGCGCTTCCTGTCCCGAACGCCCGCAGGCCCCTCCCTTCCCCCACCCCTTTTGGGGGAGCACACGGAGGCGGTGCTCCTGGAGGCGGGGTTCACCCCGGAGGAGGTAAGGGCCCTTGTGGAAAAGGGGGTGGCCCGGGCCGCGAAGCGGGAAGGGGGATAGGAAAAAGCGCCCTCCTGGTCGGCGCTGGCATTCAAAGGGAGCTTGGGAAGCCCGGAAAGGGCCTGTGGATAACCCTGTGGAAAAGGCCCCCGGCTACCCAGCGGCACCCGACCCGTGGCGCTTAGGGCTGCTTCCTTCCGGACCTGACCCGGTTCGCGCCCGGACCGCCGCGCTGGACCGGGGGCTCGGGTAGTATAGCACCCATGGAAGCCCTGAGGCTAGAGGGCCTCGGCAAGCGCTACGGCCGCAAGCCCGTGCTGGAAGGGGTGAGCCTGGCGGTGAGACCGGGGGAGGTCTACGCCCTGGCCGGGCCCAACGGCTCGGGCAAGACCACCCTCATCCGCCTGGTCACGGGCCTGGCCTTTCCCACCCAGGGCAGGGCCCTCCTCTTGGGGGAAGACGTGCACAAAAGCCCCCAAGCCCGGCGCCACCTGGGGGCGGTGGTGGAGGCTCCGGCCGCCTTCTATCCCTACCTCACGGGCCGGGAGAACCTCAGGATGCGGGCCTATCTGGCCGGGGTGAAGGAGGAAGGCCGAATCACGGAGGTACTGGCTCGCTTAAGGCTCCTCGCCGTGGCCGACCAGAAGGTGGGAAGCTATTCCCTGGGCCAGCGCCAGCGCCTGGGCCTGGCGGCGGCCATCCTGCACCGGCCCAGGGTCCTGGTCCTGGACGAGCCCACCAGCGGCCTCGACCCCGAAGGGGTGGAGCTGGTCCACGGCCTCCTGCAGGAGCTGGCCCGGGAGGGGGTGGCGGTCCTCCTTTCCACCCACCACCTGCAGGAGGTGAGCGCCTACGCCCACAAGGTGGGCATCCTGGGAGGGGGCAGGCTTCTGGACGAGGTGGTCCTGGAGGGACGGGAGGTCTTCCGCCTCGAGGCCCACCCCCTGGAAGGCGCCTTGGCCCTCCTCAAGACCCTTCCCCAGGTGGCCTCGGCCCGGATGCAGGGCGGGGCCATCCTCTTTGAGGGGAGCCCCGAAGTGGTCCTGCAAGCCCTCCTCAAGGAGGGCTACCGGGTGCAGGCCCTGGGACCCCAGCGCTTTGACCTCATGGCCTACTACCAGGAGAGGGTGAAGCATGCTTAGGCTCTTCGTCTTTGAGCTCTACAAGCTCTTCCGCCTCCGTTCCGTGGGCCTTGGCCTTCTGGCCGCCTTCCTCCTCCCCTTCCTCTGGGCCCTGGCCCCCGGGCTCAAGGAGGTCTACGGCCTGGTGCTGGCCTCGGGCTGGCAGGTGGTGTCCCTAAGCCTCCTGGCGGGGATGGAGTTCCTCTTTCCCTTCCTGGTGGTGATGGCGGCCAGCGAATCCCTGGGCAGTGAGGTGAGCCAAGGCACCTTGAAAAGCCTCCTCCTCCACCCCCTCCCCCGGACCCGGCTGATCCTGGCCAAGCTCCTCTCTGCCCTCCTATATCCCTTCGTCCTCCTGGGGGTAAGCTTCCTGGGAAGCCTTCTGGCGGGCCTGCCCCACGGGCTAGGAGGGTTCTACGGGGGCACGGGGCTTGGGGCAGGAGGGTTCGCCGGGGTAGGCTTTCTGAGCGCCCAAGAGGCCCTTGGCCAGCTCCTTTCCGCCCACCTCCTGGCGGGGATCGTCCTGCTGCCCCTCGCCGCCTTAGCCCTCCTCTACGCCACGGTCTTCCTCTCCACCACGGCCAGCGCCCTGGCGGCGGTGGCCACCCTCCTCCTCATGCGCCTCCTGGTGGCCTTCCCCGCCCTAAGCCCCTTCCTTCTCACCACCTATTTGGACCTCCACCTGAGGCCCCAGGCGGCAGGGCTCGGGCTCTCCCTCCTCCTCATCTACACCCTGGGCTTTGCCTTCCTGGCGGCTTTGGTCTTCGAGCGCAAGGACCTCTAGGCCAAGGGGTAGGGCTCGGGAAGCCCCACGAACCGCCCTTCCTCCACCAAGGGCTTTCCGTCCAGGAGGAGGGCCCCTTCCGCCAAGGAGAGGACCAGATCCCAGTGGAGGGCGCTCTCGTTTTTGCCCCCGGTCTCCGGGTAGCTCCGGCCCAGGGCCAGGTGCACCGTGCCCCCCATCTTCTCGTCCAGGAGGATGAGGCCGGTGGGCCGGGTGAGGCCGAAGTTGGTGCCGATCCCTATCTCGCCGAGCCGCCGGGCTCCCTCATCCGTGGCCAGGGCGGCGCGGAGGTAGGCCTCCCCCACCTCCGCCTTTGCCTCCACCACCTCTCCTCCTTGGAAACGGAGGTAGACCCCCTCCACCCGCCTACTCCCCACGAAGGCGGGGAGGTTGAAGCGCACCTCCCCTTCGGCGCTTTCCTCCAAGGGCCCGGTGAAGACCTCCCCCGAGGGCATGTTGCGCCGGCCATCGGAGTTGATCCACCGTCTCCCCGCCACGGAAAGCCTCAGGTCCGTGCCCGGGGCCAGGAGGCGGAGCTCCCGCCCCTGGGAAAGCCTCCCGATCAAGGCCTCCTGGAAGCGGGAAAGGGCCCGCCAAGCGCCCACCGGGTCCTCCCGGTCCAGGAATAACGCCCCCTTAAGGTACTCCCGGAACTCCTCCGTCCCCATACCCGCCCCCACCGCGTAGCCCACCGTAGGGTAGAGGGTGAGGGCCCAGCGCTTCTTGAGGCGAAGCTCGGCGAGGGGCCGCCAAGCCTGCTGGTGCTTCAGGGAAAGCTCCGGGTCCAAGGAAGCGGCCTCCAGGGGGTTCTCGGCGGAAAGCACCCGCAAGAACTTGTCCGCCTTCTCGTAAACCGCCCGCTCCACCTCGGGAACTTCCTCCAGCCACCGCCCGCCGAAGCGCAGGAAGTCCCGTATCTCCCCCGGGTAGCCGAGGCGGAAAAAGGGGTAGGCCCCCCGGGCGAGGAGGGCCCGCTTCAGGTGGGGCAAAAGGGGAAGGGCCGGGGTTTCCGCCTCCACCACGACCACCTCTCCTTCCCCCGCCTCCAGGCAGTAGTCGGCCAAGAGCTCAGCCAAGCGCGCTTCCACCCTGTTATCATAGGACCAAGATGGAAGAACCCAGGATCACGCCCCTGGCCCGGCGGCTTGCCGAGGAAAACGGCATCGACTGGCGCCGGCTGAAGGGTACGGGCCCGGACGGCACCATCGTGGAGCGGGACATCCTGGCCTTTTTGGCCAAGGTGATGGCTGGGGAGGTGGAGTTGCCCCCCATGCCGGAAGAGCCCCCGCCCGTCCTTCCGGAGGAGGACCTGAAGCGGGCCCAAGAGGCCCTGGGCCGGGAAGGGGTGGACCTCTCCGAGCTCATCCCCGAGGCCCCCAAAGCCCCCACCCTCCAGGTGGAGGAGGTGCCCGAAGAGGAGCTGGATTTGGAGCCCGCCCTCCTCGAGGACCTCGAGCTGGACCTGGAAGAAGAGGAGCTCCTCCTGGCCGAGGAGCCGCCCGCGCCCTTACCCGAGGAAGAGGCCCTGGCCCTGGCGGAGGATTGGGAGGCAAGCCCCCCCGAGGAGGCCCCTTCCCCGGCCCTCCAAGAGGAGCTGGAAGCCCTCCTGGCGGAGGAAGCCGGTCTGGAAGAGGCGGCGGAAGAACCCTCCTTCCTGGAGGAGGCCCTCTTGGAGGAAGAAGACCTCCTGGGAACCCTGGAAGAGCCCCTTCCGGCTGTTCCCGAAACCCCCGCTGCTGCGGTGGCAACCCCTCCCCCTGTCCCGGTGCCAACGCCCGCCCCCGCCCCTGGCCTCACCCCTACCGCCAGCCCCCTTCCCCCGGTGCTCCGCGCCTTCCGGCGGCGGCTGAACCCTGCGCCCCTGGAAGAAGCCGTGGAGACCTTCCACCGCCTTCACGGGGTGCCCAAAACCCCCCTGCCCTTCCTGGTGCGGGCGGCAGAAAGGGCC
This sequence comes from Thermus caliditerrae, assembly GCF_021462525.1. Lineage (GTDB taxonomy): Bacteria > Deinococcota > Deinococci > Deinococcales > Thermaceae > Thermus > Thermus caliditerrae. The sequence continues at coordinate 171,293 of NZ_JAKEDT010000002.1, forward strand.
CTGGCGGACCTGGAGCTCCCCTTCCGGCCCCTCCTGGGACAGGCCGAGGGGGAGGGCGTGCGGGGCCTTCGGCCCCAAGGGGGCTTCCTGGCCCTCTTCCACCCTGGCCTCCAGGAGGGCCTGCCCGAGGAGGGAGGGCTTCTCTGCTTCTTCGGGGAGGAAGAGCTCCACACCGGCCGCCCCAGCCTTTTCCTCTCCCCCGAGGGGGTGCTCGCCGCCTCCGGGCTGGAAGGCCCCGTGGCCAAAAAGCTCCTGGAGCGGGTGGCCCTGTACCTGGAAAACCCGGTGCTCCTTTTGGCCTAAGCACCCGCGCAAAAAGGTTGCCCCATCGGCCACAGCCAAAGCGGCTTGCTTATCGCCTCTTTGGGGCCCCCCCCCCGGGGGGGGGGCGCCNCAGGCGGGCCTCGAGGGCCCTGAGCTCATCCCTTAGCCTCGCCGCCCGTTCAAAGTCCAGCTCTTCCGCCGCCTGCCACATGGCTAGCTCCAGCTCGGCGATCCGCTCCTTGAGGTCCTCGCTGGCGGGCTCGGGCAGGGGAGCTTCCTCGTACCCCTCGGGGCGGATGATGGCCCGCACCTCCTTTCGCACCGTCTCCGGGACGATGCCGTGCTCACGGTTGTAGGCCTCCTGAAGCGCCCTTCTCCGGTTCGTCTCCCGAATGGCCCGCTCCATGGCCTCGGAAACCCCATCCGCGTAAAGCCAGACCTCCCCCCTAGCGTTCCTCGCCGCCCGGCCGATGGTCTGGATGAGGCTCCTTTCGCTCCTTAAGAAGCCCGTCTTGTCCGCATCCAGGATGGCCACCAGGGAGACCTCGGGGAGGTCCAGCCCCTCCCGGAGAAGGTTGATGCCCACCAGGGCGTCGAAGTGCCCCAGGCGCAGGTCGCGGATCAGGGCCTGGCGCTCAAAAGCGTCCAGCTCGTGGTGCAGGTAGCGGGCGCGAATGCCGTGCTCCACCAAGAAGGCGGTGAGCTCCTCCGCCATGCGCACCGTGAGCACCGTGACCAGGGTGCGCTCCCCCCGCTTCGCCCTTTCCCGGATGCCCTCCATGAGGTCCAATATCTGGTTCTCCGTGGGCTTCACCACCACCAAAGGGTCCAGAAGCCCCGTGGGGCGGATGATCTGCTCCACGATGCGGCCCGAATGCGCAAGCTCAAAGGGCCCCGGGGTGGCGGAAACGAAGACCACCTGGAAAACCCGCTCCAAAAACTCCTCGAAGCGCAAGGGGCGGTTGTCCAAAGCGCTGGGCAGGCGGAAGCCATAATCCACCAGGGTCTTCTTGCGCACGTAGTCCCCCCGGTACATGCCCTGGAGCTGGGGCACGGTCACGTGGGACTCGTCCAGGAAGACCAGGAAGTCCTCGGGGAAGTAGTCGAGAAGGGTATAAGGGGGCTCCCCCGGGGCCTTGCCCGTGAAGTAACGGGCGTAGTTCTCCACCCCCGGGCAGGTGCCCATAACCCGGAGCATCTCCAGGTCGTAGAGGGTGCGCTCCTTGAGGCGCTGGGCGTAGAGCACCTCCCCCCTTTCCTCAAAGTAGCGGACCCGTTCCCATAGCTCTTTCTCGATCTCCTTCAGGATCTCCTCCAGCCCCTCCGGGGAAAGGTAGTGGGTGGCGGGAAAGAGGACGAAGCCGGGAAGCTCCCTAAGCCTCTCCCCCGTGATGGGGTGCACCTGCAGGATGCGCTCCACCTCGTCCCCCCATAGCTCCACCCGGATGGGCTCGGTGTCGTAGGCGGGGAAGATCTCCAGCACCTCCCCCTTGGCCCGGAAGCGGCCTGGGGCCAGGTCAATCTCGTTCCGCTCGTAGCCCAGCTCCAAAAGGCGCTCCAGGAGGGCCTCCCGGGGGTAAACCTGTCCCTTTTCCACCACCAGGTTCCTCTGCCGGTACTCCCGGGGGTCCCCCAGGCCGTAGATGGCGGAAACCGAGGCCACCACGATCACGTCCCGCCGGGTGAGGAGGCTACGGGTGGTGGAGTGGCGGAGGCGCTCGATCTCCGGGTTGATGCTGGCGTCCTTCTCGATGTAGAGGTCCTTCCCCGGCACGTAGGCCTCGGGCTGGTAGTAGTCGTAGTAGCTGATGAAGTACTCCACGGCGTTTTCCGGGAAGAGCTCCCGGAACTCCGCGGCCAGCTGCGCCGCCAAGATCTTGTTGGGGGCCAGGACCAGGGCGGGCCGCCCCAGGGCCTCGACCACCTTGGCCATGGTCACCGTCTTCCCCGTGCCCGTGGCCCCCAGGAGGGTGAGGTAGCGCTCCCCCTCCCTTAGGGCTTCCACCAGCTCCCCTATGGCCTTGGGCTGGTCCCCCTTGGGCTTGGGGCCAAGGTAGCGGAAGGTCATCCTTACCAGTTTAGCCCCCAAGCCGGGTGCACGAAAGAAACCCCCGCCCTAGGGGGCGGGGGCCTAACCTTCTAGGGTCTAGAAGGTCACGGTGTACTGGATGCGGAAGACGCGACCGTAGGTGCCGGTGGTCGTGCGGTTGACAATGTCCGAGAACACCGTGCCCAGGGACTGATCGCTGAAGAAGCCGTAGGTGAAGGCGAGGTCCCAGTAGTTCCAGGTGGCGTAGATGCCGGAGAGGGTGCCTGCGCTGCCGGTGCCAGGGTTGGCGTACAGGTAGTTCACGCTGGGATCAAAGGCCTTATCGGCATCGTCACCAGAGGGCTGAACCCCCAGGGAGCCCGTGGTGGTGTACTGGGCCGCCTTGACCTCGAGGACGCTCTTGTCAAAGAGGAACTGGCCGAACTTCACCCCGAAGCCGTACTTCAGCTCGGTGCCCACCGCCTGGGTGTCGCGGTAGGCCACCTCACCGGTGAGGCTGGGGTTCAGGGGCAGGCCCGCCAGGTTGAGGCCGCCCTTGATGCCGCCCTTGAGGGTCTGGCCAGCGGCGGGGTTCTGGAGGTTAGCGTCGTTGTAACGGAACACCACCTTATCCACGCTGATGGGCCCGAGGGCCAGGCCACCGAAGTCGCCGTAGGCGGCAAGGCTGTCGCTTGGCCCACCCAGGAGGGTCCTGTTGGTGTAGGCGAAAGTGAGGTTCAAGCCCTTGATGAGGGCGTTCTCGGCGGCGCCGTTGTGCTTGAGGGTAGCGGTGAGGGCCGTGGCGTAGTCGGTGGCGGTGGCCGGACCAGGAACACCGGTGAAGTTGAAGGTGGCGGGGAAGAACTCGCCAGAGGTGTTGCTGGCCAGGGTAGCGCCAGCGCTCAGGCTGAAGCCCGCAGGGAGGCCCAGGCCGAAGGTGGCCTTGAAGGCGCTAGCGTCAGGCGTGCCGAAGGCGCCGTCCATCTGCACGTTGTAGAGCAGGCCCACGTTCAGGCCCAAGAGGGGAAGCCCGGTTTCCACGGTGAAGCCGCGCTGGCCCCAGCGGAAGGGGTTGTCGTCGTCCAGGCTGAGGCCGGCGGGATCCGGGGCAGCGCCGGGGGCCAGGCCGCGGTAGTTGGCCTTGACGGGCCCCAGCTCGGCCTTCACGTAGCCCCCCTCCTGATAGGAGGACATTACGTTGGCGCCGAAGCGGAAGTACTCACCGGAGAGCTTCACCGGACCCAGGGCCAGGCTGCCGTCCACGCCCGCCACCTCGGCGAAGGTGTTGTCGTGCTGGGCGTAGGAGAGGCCGAAGGAGAAGGCCTCAGAGGGAGCCACCGCCAACCTGACCGCCTTGAAGTAGTCGTAGTTAGGGGTGCTGGGGTCCTTCTCCCCGTACGCCGCGGTGAGGGTAGCACCCAAGGGCAGGCCCTTCAGGGTAGCTACGAAGCCGTGGCCCAGGCTGCTATCCTCGTTGTCCATCACGTACTCGGTGAAGTGGGTGTTCACCGACTGACCGAAGGTGAAGGACAGGGTCTGCCCCTCGGCGATGCCCAGGGTGGTCTTGATGGAGTCCACCGCCAAGCCCAGGTTGTAAAGGGTAGCGCCGGTGCCGTCGTAGGAGCCGGGGTTGTTCTGGCCGATGCCAGTCCCAGGCGTACCCAGCCGGATGCTGAACTGGAAGAGGCCAGGGTAGGTGTTGGCCCCGCTGGGAGAGGACTTGGCATCCAAAGCGCCCGTCTTCAGGGTCAGGTTCAGGAGCGCGGAGGTCTTGCCGGAAGCATTCGCAATGCCCGCATCGGCATCGTCCACGCTTTGACCATCCCCATCCGCATCGCCAGAGCTCAGGATGCTCCCAGGGATGATGCGGTCGTAGTCGTAGCCGGAGAAGCTGCCATCGGAGGACTGGTAGCGCAGGCGCAGGCTGCCGCTAATGGAAAGCGCGTTCCGCTCTAGCTTGGACACCTTGCCAGAGAGGTCGCCCACGGTGCCCTCGAGCTTGGAGACCTTCTCGGAGAGGCCCACCAGGTCGGAGCGCAGGGCGGCGGCGAACTCCTGCACCGCGGCCACGTCCTCCTTGGAGGCGAACTCATCCAAGTTGGGCATCTCCGCGCCGCCAGAAACCATCTTCTCCAGGGCGGTCACCCGGTCCTGCAGGGCCAGCACGTCCTGGTTCAGGAGAACGGCCAGCTCGTTGAGGGCCTGGATGGCCTGGGCGTTGGCCTCCACCTGGGTCTGCAAGGCGGCCAGGTCGCCCTTCACCCCCTCCACGTCCTGGGCCAGGGCCTCCAGCTGCTCGGCCAGCTGCTGGGCCTGGGCCAAGGCGGTGTCGGCGGCGATGGAGGCAGCCTCCACCCGGTCGGCCAGGTCCTGCAGGGCGGCCTGGTCCATGCCGGGCTCGGGCATGGGCTGGGCCTTCAGCTCCTCGATCATGGCCTCGAGGCGGGCGATGTCCTCCTTGGTGGCGGCGCTGTCCTCGAGGGCGGAGACCCGCACGCCCAAAGCGGCCAGCTCCGCAGCCAGCTCCTGGACGGCGTTCTTCAGGGCCTCGATGTCCTCGGAGGACATGGCTTCCATGGTGGGGGACTCGCCCTTGGCCTTCAGCTCCTCCTCAATCTGCTGCAGGAGGCGGTAGATGATGAGGGCCGCCTGGTAGCGGGTGAGGGTCTCGTTCCCCCGGAAGGTGCCGTCAGGGAAGCCTACGAGGATGCCCTTGGCCGCCAAGCCTTCCACGGCCTCCTTGGCCCAGTGCCCGGCGGGCACGTCGGAGAACTGGGCTAGACCGAAGCCCATAGAGAGCACGGTCAAAAGCCCCGCCAGTAGCGTCACTAGCCTTTTCTTCATACTTCCTTACACCCCCTTCAGGGTTTTCCCGGAAGGGCGGGTGCGGGCGAGTTTCCGCGTTTCCTCTCCCACCCGGCCCTCCTGGGATGCAAGGCGAACGCTCTGCCCTTTAGGGCCGGCTTTTACCTTGCATCCGCCGGTATCATAAAAGGCTCACACATGGCCTGTCAAGCCCTTGGCCTTTACTGAGCTCTCCCTCTAAGTTCGGACATCCCTTGCCTCCTGGGGATGAGGGGGAACAGGAAATAGCC